>CAMEWH010000026.1:0-22796 GCA_945940335.1 uncultured Clostridia bacterium
CTGTTCGGCTGACAGCTCTCCCAAAGGGAGAGCCAAGGGGTGCGGCAATTCTGCCTGCCAAACAACAATTTACCTGTTCACCTTATTTTTACAAAAGGGGATGCCCCATGCGAGGCATCCCCCAAATCGGATTAAGATTTATTTGCCGCAGAAGTCCTTGGCGACTTCCACAATATGCTCCGCGCTCAGGCCGAACTGCTTCAGCAGGGCGGCGGCGGGGCCGGAATGGCCGAATTCGTCGTTCACGCCGATGCGCCGGACGGGAGTGGGCAGCTTCTCGCTGAGCAGGGAGCACACGGCCTCGCCCAGGCCGCCGATGACGGAGTGCTCTTCGCAGGTGATGACCTTGCCGCACTTTTTGGCAGCGGAGAGCACCAGCTCCTCGTCCAGGGGCTTCACGGTGGCCATGTTGATGACCATGGCGTTGATGCCCATCTCTGCCAGAGCCTCGCCAGCCTGAATGGCTTCATAAACCAGCAGGCCGTTGGCGATGATGGCGACATCGGTGCCGTCGCGCAGGACTTCACCCTTGCCGATCTGGAAGTTGAAGCCCTCTTCATGGAAGACGGGAATGGCCAGACGGCCAAAGCGCAGGTACACGGGACCGTCCATTTCGTAAGCGGCCTTCACGGCAGCCTCTGCTTCCACGCCGTCGGCGGGGCAGATGATGGTCATGCCGGGGATGGAGCGCATCAGGGCGAAGTCCTCGCAGCACTGATGGGAAGCGCCGTCCTCGCCCACGGAGATGCCGCCGTGGGTGGCGCCGATCTTCACGTTCAGGTGGGGATAGCCAATGGAGTTGCGCACCTGCTCGAAGGCACGGCCGGAAGCGAACATGGCAAAGGAGGAGGCGAAGGGAACAAGACCGGTGGTGGACATACCGGCGGCCACACAGATCATGTTGGCCTCGGCGATGCCGCAGTCGAAATGGCGCTCCGGGAAGGCCTTCTGGAAGGTCTGGGTTTTGGTGGCATTGGCCAGGTCGGCATCCAGAACCACCAGGTTCTCATGCTCCGCGCCCAGGGCTGCCAGAGCCTTGCCGTAGGCATCACGGGTAGCAACTTTCTTTACGTCTGCCATATCAGTTACCCTCCAGTTCTGCCAAAGCGGCCTTCAGCTCGTTCATGGCGATGGCGTATTCCTCGTCGTTGGGTGCCTTGCCGTGCCAGGAGGCCTGACCCTCCATGAAGGAGACGCCCTTGCCCTTGGTGGTCTTCATGACGATGGCGGTGGGCTGACCCTTCACGGTCTTGGCGGTGTTCAGGGCGGCTTCGATCTGGTTATAGTCGTGGCCGTCGATGACCTCCACGTGGAAGCCGAAGGCCTTCAGCTTCTCGTCGATGGGGTAGGGGCTCATGACCTTGTCCACGGGACCGTCGATCTGCAGGCCGTTGTTGTCCACAATGGCAACGAAGTTATCCAGCTTGTAGTGAGCAGCCAGCATGCAGGCCTCCCAGACCTGACCCTCCTGAATCTCGCCGTCACCCAGCAGGGTGTAGACCCGGTAGGTCTTGCCCTGGTGCTTGGCGCCCAGCGCCATACCGGCGGCCACGGAGATGCCCTGGCCCAAACTGCCGGTGGACATATCCACGCCGGGGACGGTGTTCATGTTGGGGTGGCCCTGGAGGTAAGAGTCAATGTGGCGCAGGGTGGGCAGGTCTTCCACGGGGAAGAAGCCCCGGTTGGCCAGAGTGCTATAAAGGCCGGGGGCGGTGTGGCCCTTACTCAGAACGAAGCGGTCACGGTTGGCGTTCTTGGGATCCTTGGGGTCCACATTCAGTTCTTTGAAGTAGAGGTAAGTAAACATGTCCGCAGCGGACAGGCTGCCGCCGGGGTGGCCGGCCTTGGCGCCGTGGGTGCCTTCGATCACGCCCATGCGAACCTTGCAGGCGGTGATCTGAAGCTGTCTGATTTCCTGTTCAGTCATTGATCGTTCTCCTTATTCGTTTATGCCCAGGGGTTCTCGGTGGGATAGGGGAGGCTCTTGGGCTGGTTGTAGGCGATGTCCTGGACGCCGAAGTACTTCAGCACCTCGAACAGAGCCTTGCCGCAGTGGGCAAAGGCCACGGCGCCGTGGTGGGGATACCGCTTCTGGATCAGCACATGGCGGTAGAACCGGCCCATCTCGGGAATGGCGAACACGGCGATGCCGCCAAAGCTGCGGGTGGCCACGGGCAGGATCTCACCCTCGGCCACATAGGAGCGGAGGTTGCCCTCGCTGTCGCACTGCAGGCGGTAGAAGGTGATGTCGGAGGCGGCAATGTCGCCTTCCAGGGTGCCACGGGTGAAGTCCGGCTCGCTGCCTGCGGGCTCCAGCAGACGGTGCTGGATCAGCTGGTACTTCACCGCGCAGTCGGAGCACATCTTGCAGCTGGGGGTGTTGCCGCAGTGGAAGCCCATGAAGGTGTCGTTCAGCTTGTAGTCGAACTTGCCGTTGATGTCCTCGTCGTAGATGTACTGGGGCACGGAGTTGTTGATGTCCAGCAGGGTCACGGCGTCGCCGGTGACGCAGGCGCCCAGGTACTCGGAAACCGCACCGTAGATGTCCACCTCGCAGGCCACGGGAATGCCGCGAGAGGCCAGGCGGGAGTTGACATAGCAGGGCTCAAAGCCGAACTGCTCGGGGAAGGCGGGCCAGCACTTGTCGGCGAACACCACGTACTGCCGGTCGCCCTTGTGGCCCTCTGCCCAGTCAAGCAATGTCAGCTCAAACTGTGCCATCCGCTCCAGCATGTCGGAGTAGACCTTGGTGCCCATTTCCTTCTGCATGTCTGCCATGATGTCCGCCACCCGGGGATCACCCTTGTGGGCGTTGTAGGACACCAGCAGGTCCAGCTCGGAGTTCTCTTCCACCTCGATGCCCAGCTCGTACAGGCCCTTGATGGGAGCGTTGCAGGCGAAGAAGTCCTGGGGACGGGGGCCGAAGGTGATGACCTTCAGGTTCTGCAGGCCGATGATGCCCCGGGCGATGGGAACGAACTCCTGAATCATCTTCACGCAGTCGGCAGCGGTGCCCACGGGATACTCGGGGATGTAGGCCTTCAGGTGGCGCATGCCCAGATTGTAGGAGCAGTTCAGCATGCCGCAGTAAGCGTCGCCCCGGCCGTTGATCATGTCACCGTCACCTTCGGCAGCGGCAATGCACATGGCGGGGCCGTGGAACTTCTTCACCAGCAGGGTCTCGGGGGTCTCGGGGCCGAAGTTGCCCAGGAACACCACCAGAGCGTTGACGCCGTGGGCTTCCACGTCGGCGATGGCAGCGGAAGCGTCCTTCTCATTCTCCACGGTGATGGGGCACTCATACAGGCCTTCACCGTAAGCGGCCACGATGTTCTTGCGGCGCTGGGTGGAAAGGGCGATGGGGAAGCAGTCACGGGACACGGCAATGATGCCCAGCTTTACTTCAGGAATGTTGTTCATGATCGGTACTCTCCTTCGTCAGTAATATCGGTATATTGCGTTCGGGCGGGGAAACAGCCTTGCCGCAGCGGGCAACGCAAAAAGGCCCTGAATCACATTCTCCATTATAGCTCCAAAAGGGAAAAAAGTCGATAGCTTTACAGTTGACAATATCGCCAAATTATTTAGACAAATATGCGATTCCGCCCCGGGAAAATCTGGCGAAATTGTGGAATACGGCGAAGGCTCCCAGGGCTTTCCGCCCTCCTGTTCCGAAACGGCGGAGATTTTTTCCCGCCCTTGCAAATCGGGATTTACATTGGAAAGGGCCTGTGCTATAATGCAGCGGTTCAAGGGATAATAACTTCTTTTTTTCTTCCTGGAGGGAATGAAAAATGGCACAGAAAAAACGTGTGACCGACATGACCGAGGGCAGCCCCCTGCGGCATATTCTTCTGTTTACCCTGCCGCTGCTGGTGGGGAACCTGTTTCAGCAATTCTACAATGTGGTGGACTCCGTGGTGGTGGGCAACTATGTGGGCGCGGACGCCCTGGCTGCCGTGGGCACCTGCGGGTCGCTGGGCTTCCTGTTCTTCTCGTTGAGCTCGGGCCTTGCCATTGGCATCGGCATTCTGGCCTCCCAGTATTTTGGGGCCAGGGATGACGCCCTGATCCGCGCCACCATTGCCAACTCTACGTATATTCTTCTGGCGGCGGGCAGTGCCGTCAGTTTGCTGGGCTTTTTCCTGGCCCCCTGGATGCTGGGGCTTTTGCAGGTGCCGGCGGAAATCTTCCCCCTGTCGCTGACCTATCTGCGCGTCACCAGCCTGGGCGTTGCGGCGGTGGCGCTGTACAACGGTGTGGCCGCCCTGCTGCGGGCCCTGGGGGATTCCAGATCGCCCCTGTATTTTCTGATCCTCAGCTGCGTGATGAATATCGTCCTGGACCTGGCGTTCGTGCTGGGAATGAACTGGGGGGTGTTCGGCGTTGCCCTGGCCACGGTGATCTCCCAGTATTTCTCCTTCCTCGTCAGCGCGGTGTATGCCTGGCGGAAGGTCCCCTATTTCCAGCTCACCCGGGCGGAGTGGAAGCCCCGGAAGCACATCATCTCCCGCTGCATGCGGCTGGGCATTCCCATGGCGCTGCAAAGCTCCCTGATCTCCGTTTCCTGCCTGGTGCTGCAGGGGGTGGTGAACTCCTACGGCCAGACGGTGATGGCGGCTTACACCGTGGTGGTGAAAATCGAGCAGCTGGTGCAGATGCCCTTCACCTCTTTGAATACCACCCTGACCAGCTTTGCCGGACAGAACAAGGGCGCGGGGAAGATCGACCGGGTGAAACGGGGCTATTGGGCCTCCAGCCTGGTGGTTCTGGTGCTGAGCCTTTTCATGATTCCCTTCTTCTGGCTGCTGGGCGGCTGGACGGTGGGCTGCTTTGTCAAGGAGCCGGAGGTCATCGCCATGGGTGCCACGGCGCTGAGAATCGACTGCTTCTTTTATTTCTTCCTGGGCATGATCTATGTCCCCCGGGGGATCCTCAACGGCTGCGGCGATTCCCGGTTCAGCCTGATTAACGGCATGACGGAAGTGGTGTGCCGCATCATTTTTGCCGGCGTGCTCACCCGCATTGCCGCCATCGGCTATTGGGGCGTGTGGCTCACCCAGGGCCTGACCTGGATGGTGACGGGCCTGGTGTGCATCCGCCGCTACCGCCAGGGCCGCTGGCAGCATCTGACCTTGGTGCAATAATCAATGCGCTGGGGTTTACACAGCAGCACCCCTTGGCTCTCCCTCTGGGAGAGCTGGCAGCCGTCAGGCTGACTGAGAGGGTGCCGCAGAGAAGACAACAGCATCCTTACACACTGTGTTGCCCTCTCAGTCTGCCCCCTATGGGGGCAGCCAGCTCCCCCATAGGGGGAGCCAAGGGGGCGTCGGTTCCGTTACGCCAAACAACAATTTATCCGGTAGCTGCATCATCATGAAAATCCCACCTCTGAAAATGAGGTGGGAAATTTTGTTATTACCCCCGCTGCCCGGAAATGATGGGCTCCGTTACCGCCCGGAAATAGTCGTCCAGCTCCTGGGGGGTCTGCACCCGGCCGCCCTCCAGCCACCACTGGACCATTTCCACAAAGCTGCCGGCAATGTGGTTGATGAGAAATTCCCGGGGCACCCCGGTGGTGAGTGCATTCTCCTGAAGCATCTGGGTGCGCACCAGCTCCTCCATGCCGGATTTGAAATAACGCAGGAAAATAGGGCTGCTTTCGCAGGAGAGCAGGGTGAGGATGTTGTTGTCATTTTCCTGCAGATGCTGCAGAATGTGGCAGATCACGGAGTGGGGGGCATTGGTGCAGGTGTAGAGGCCGTGGGTGTCCTGCTTGTCCAGGGCGGTGCCGATGATGTGGTCGAACAGCTCCCGGCACATCTGCCGCAGCAGCTCGTCCTTGGTTTCAAAATGGGCATAGAAGGTACTGCGGCCGATATTGGCTTCATCGATGATGTCCTGAACGGTGATGGAGCCGTAGCTGCGCCGGTCCAGCAGAGTGGTGAACGCCCGGAAAATGGCGGTGCGGGTTTTTTGCTGTCGTCTGTCCATGGCTGCCTCCTGAACAAAATTGGGTTTTTGTCCTGTATCTTACATTGGGACAAAACTGGTTGTTGTATTTTGGCGAAACGGAATTATAATAGTTACAGAACAAAGTGTTCGGTAACGGATACATTGTATGCTAATTGCGTTGAGAAGTCAATGGGAAAAAGGAGGAACGCGCCATGCAGGAACACCGTCATGACCATGCCGATATCGTTGGCCGGGACCATGGATACGGCCGACGGGGCCGTCATTATCACAAGCAGACCACCGCCGGACAGGAAGCGTGCCGGGAAGAAGAGATCGTCGCCCCTCTGGATGGGTTTGAGACCCGGGTGTACCTTCTGGACGGACTGGACTGCGCAAACTGTGCAGCAAAAATCGAGGCCAGAATTCAGGCTATGCCGGAGGTGGAGTCCGCTACGGTGGTATTTGCCGCTAAGCAGCTGCGGGTATCCGCCAGGAGCCACGAGGGACTGCTGGAGAAAATGCAGGAGCTGGTGGATGCCGTGGAGGTTGGGGTGACCCTGGTGCCCCGGCAGACCAATCGCCCGGCCTCCAAGACCCATGCACCGGAAGAGGGGAAGGAAGGGAAAAGAGACCTGGTCGCCATTTTGCTGGGTGCGGCACTGTTCCTGGCCGGGGAGGCAATGGAGCTGCTGGGGGCGCCCCTGCCTGCCATGCTGCTGGTGCTGATTCCCGCCTACCTGATTCTGGGCGGCGAGGTGCTGATGACCGCCCTGAAGAACATGGTCAAGGGCCAGGTTTTCGACGAGAATTTCCTCATGTCCCTGGCCACCCTGGGTGCCTTCGCCATTGGGGATTGCCCGGAGGCCGTGGGCGTGATGCTCTTCTACCGGGTGGGCGAGTATTTTGAGGAACGGGCGGTGGAGCGCAGCCGGAGCCAGATTATGTCCGCTGTGGACCTGCGGCCGGAGACCGTGAATCTGGCCCGGGGAGAGAAGATTCAGGTCATTCCCGCGGAGGAAGCCCAGGTGGGGGACATTCTGCTGGTGCGTCCCGGGGACCGTATCCCTCTGGACGGCGTGATTGTGGAAGGCGAAAGCCGGATCGACACCTCCCCCGTCACCGGCGAGCCGGTGCCCGTGGGGGTGGGGCCGGGAAGCAGCGTGATTTCCGGCTGTGTCAACACCTCCGGCCAGCTGAAAATGCAGGTGGAAAAGCCCCTGTCCGAGTCCATGGTGACAAGAATCCTGGACTCCGTGGAAAACGCCGCCGCCAACAAGCCCTCCATTGACAAATTCATCACCCGCTTCGCCCGGGTGTATACCCCCGCCGTGGTGCTGGCCGCGCTGATCGTGGCCCTGGTGCTGCCCTGCATCCTGCCGGGCTGGCACTTCTTTGTGGACGGGGTGAAATACGCGGGAATGGACACCGTCCTCTTCGGTGAAACAGGCACCGCCTCTGTCGTTACCGCTCTGACCTTCCTGGTCATCTCCTGCCCCTGCGCCCTGGTGCTCAGTGTGCCCCTGGCCTTCTTCTCCGGCATCGGTGCCGCCTCCAAAAAGGGCATTTTGTTCAAGGGCGGCAATTCCATCGAGGCTCTGGCCCAGGTAGGCGCCGTGGTCATGGACAAAACCGGCACCATCACCAAGGGCGATTTCAAGGTGCAGAAGATCAGCAGCGTGTTTGAAGGGGAAATCCCGGATGCCCGGCGGGAGCTGCTGTGGCTGTGCGCAAGCTGTGAGCAGCACTCCACCCACCCCATTGCCGTGAGCATCGTGGCGGAAGCCGGAGCGCAGGGCCTGGCCCTGGCTCAGCCCCGGGAGCTGGAGGAGCTGCCCGGCCGGGGCATCCGGGCAACGGTAGAGGGGTCGGAAATCCTCTGCGGCAATGCTCGGTTGATGAAGGAAAACGACGTGGAATTCGATACGTGCGATGAATACGGCACCCGGGTGCTGGTGGCGGTAAACGGTGTTTACCAAGGCTATCTGCTGATTGCCGACACCCTTAAGCCCGGGGCGGAACAGGCCGTGGAGAAGCTGCGCAGCAGCGGTATCAAAACGGTGATGCTCACCGGCGATGCCGAGGAAGCGGCAAAGGCCGTTGCCAAAACCGTGGGCATTGATCAGGTGCACGCCAGACTGCTGCCGGAGGAGAAGCTGGAACGGCTCCAGATGGTTCGGAAGGAAGCCGGACGGGTGATGTTCGTGGGCGACGGCATCAACGATGCCCCGGTGCTGGCCGGAGCGGACGTGGGTGCCGCCATGGGCAGCGGCGCGGACGCGGCCATTGAGGCGGCGGACGTGGTGTTTATGAATTCCGATGTCTCCGCCATCCCGGAGTCGGTGGAGATCGCCCGGGCCACCCGGCGCATTAGCTGGCAGAACGTTTACTTTGCCCTGGCGGTGAAGCTCATCATCATGGTTCTGGGCCTTTGCGGCTATGCCAATATGTGGCTGGCGGTCTTTGCGGACACCGGCGTGTCCATGCTGTGCCTGCTGAACTCCATTCGGATTCTGTACCGGAAATAATGCCTTTGCCAAAGGAATGAAAACAGGCCCTCCCGCGTCCAAACAATGCGGGAGGGCTTTTCATGATGTTGAAGTTCTGCATTCTTCACAAGGAGACAAATTGTAATTTGGCGACCGGAACCGACGCACCTCTTGGCTCCCCCGCTGGGGGAGCTGGCTGCCCCGTAAGGGGCAGACTGAGAGGGCAGGCATGTTTGATTTCGGGTGCTAATATCTTACTGCGGTACCCTCTCAGTCAGCCTGTTCGGCTGACAGCTCTCCCAAAGGGAGAGCCAAGGGGTGCTGCCGTATCTGCCCGTCAAATTACAATTTAAAGGACAAACAGGCATAAAAATGGCTGCCCCACTTTCGTGAGGCAGCCGTTTTTTGGGGGCTATTCAGGCGTTATCAGGAGTATCTGCCGTTGCCGGTTTTCTTGCGGTAGTAGTAAACGCCGTAGGTCACGGGAATGGCAATGGCGATCACCACGGTCAGGAACAGGATCATGCCCCAGATGCCGTTGCTGCTGCCGCCGCCGGAGGCAGCACCCTGCTTGATGGTGAAGCCGGTGGTGGCTTTGCCGTCCTTGGCCACGATGGAGATGGTGTGGTAGCCCAAAGACAGGCGCTTCAGGTAGCTGGCGTTCAGTTCCACAATGGTGGAGCCCTCGCTGACGGAGTAGTTGGTGACGGCCACGGTGGCACCGTCCACCTCCACCCGGTCGAACTGGCTGTAGGCCGCGTTGGAGCGGATCACCAGACCCTGGTTGGAGGTATTCAGCCAGGTGGACTCTCCGCCTTCGGTGATCTGGTATTCCACGGTGTTATCCAACCGCTCCTTGCACACGTCGCAGCGGCCGTTGTTGTCCTTGTCCACATGGCCCAGGGCGGGGATCACCACGCTCTGCTGATCGGTGATTTCGCTGGTGGTGGAAGAATCACTGAACCATTTGCCGCAGTCACAGATGTAGTAGGCGGTGTTGCCCTCCTGGGTGCAGGTGGCAGCCTTGGCGGGAACCCGGGACAGGTGGCTGGAGTGGATGTGGGACTCTTCCTTGGAGTAGCCGCACACGGTGCAGCTGCCGGAGGTGTTGAAGGTGTGGGCGGTCAGCTCGCCTCTGGCACCGCAGCGGGAGCAGACGTACCAGTGGTAATTCGCGTCCTTGCCCCAGGTGTTGGAAGCGGTGTGGCCCAGGGCGCTGCCGGAGGTAAAGGTACGGGTGGTGTCCTTGGCGCCGCAGGTGCAGCTGTAGTAATAGGTGGCGGGGCTGGTGCAGGTAGCGTTGGAGGCCAGGTAGGCGGAGGAAGCGATCTGCTGGTTGTAGGTATGGGTCTGGGGCACGGTTTCCGTCTTCTGGATGCCGCAGACGGTGCAGGTGTACAGCTTCTGGCCGGCGGTGTTGTGGGAAGCCACAGAGGTCACCACACCCTCGTTCCAGGTGTGCTCTCCCAGACCGCTGACCACATTGGTGTGCTCGCAGGTGGCGGGGTGCCAGTGGTAGGTGGTGTTGCCGGCCCAGGTGGAGGCAAAGGTGTGCTCGTGCTGGGAGGGTTCCACGTCCTCGGTCTTGGTGGCGCCGCAGATGCTGCAGGTGTAGGTCATCACGCCCTTGGTGGTGGCGGTGGGCTGAGTGGTGATCTGTCCGGGATTCCAGACATGGTCAGCCACGTCAATCTTTTCTCCCGTGTGCTCGCAGGTGGCGGCATGCCAGTGCTGCAGCTCGTTGCTGCTCCACTGGTCGGAGTAGGTGTGTCCCTTGGCTTCGCCGTAGGAGAAGACCTCGCTGCCCTTTTCACCGCAGACACAGGCGAAGTAATAGGTGGCGGGACTGGTGCAGGTGGCGGGGCTGGCCAGGTACTGCTCCAGAATCACCATCTGGTTGTATTCGTGGGGCTGGCCGGGGATGGTCTCGGTCTTGGTGGCACCGCAGGTGGTGCAGGTGTACAGCTTCTCACCGTCCACATTGTGTCCGGCATCCTTGATGATCTTGCCGTCGTCCCACTTGTGGGGGCCGAAGTCCGTGGTCTCGCCGCTGTGGCCGCAGGTGGCGGCGCGCCAGTGGTCGGTGTCGTTGCTGCTCCACTGGTCGGAATAGGTGTGGGGCGCGGGGTTGCCATAGATGAAGGTTTCGGAGCCCTTTTCGCCGCAGATGCAGCTCTTATAGTAGGTGGCTGCGCTGGAGCAGGTAGCAGGAGAGGCCAGATACTTGTCGTCCACCACCTCCTGGTCGAACACATGGTCAGCGCTGGCGGGAATGGCTTCGTCATAGCCGGTACCGCAGATGGTGCAGGTATAGTGGATGCTGCCCTGGGTGGTGTGGGTGGCGGGAACAGTGACCACGCCGCCGTCCCAGACGTGCTCACCCGTGGCATCACCGGAGACGAAGGTCTCGGTACCGACCGCGCCGCAGACGCAGCTGTAGTAGTACTGAGCGCCGCTGGCACAGTTGGCGGGAGCGGCCAGGTAGGCATCGCTCACCACCTGCTGATCGAATACATGGGCGTTCAAATCCGCGGCGATGGGCTCATCGTAGCCAGTACCGCAGACGGTGCAGGTGTAGTGGGTGTTGCCCTGGGTGGTGTGGGTGGCGGGAACGGTGACCACGCCGCCGTCCCAGACGTGCTCACCCGTGGCATCACCGGAGACGAAGGTCTCGGTACCGACCGCGCCGCAGACGCAGCTGTAGTAGTACTGAGCGCCGCTGGCACAGTTGGCGGGAGCGGCCAGGTAGGCATCGCTCACCACCTGCTGATCGAACACGTGGGCGTTTCCGTCGGCGGGGATGGTCTGGTCCATAGTGGCATTGCAGATGGTGCAGGTATACCGCACAACGCCCTCGGCGGTGTGGCTGGCAGCCTGGAGCACCGTGCCGCCGTCCCAGCTGTGCTCCGTGTGGGGCGCTTCGGTGGGAGCCTCGGTAGGCGCTTCCGTGGGTGCCTCGGTAGGCGCTTCCGTGGGTGCCTCCGTGGGGGGCTCGGTGATGGTCTGAGCCGGGACAAACTCATAGAGGATGGGACCACTGTGGTCATAGACCAGGGAATTGGGATACTGGGTAACGGTGGAGGCGGAGGGATTCACGCACACCAGACCGGTGCCGGAGCTCTCGGTGAGCCAGCCCGCGCTCTCCACAAACGCGAGGGTATCAGTCAGATTCCCGGCGGCCTGGGCACCCATGCCGCTGTAGGTTACCGCGGCTGCCAGCCGGAAAATTCCGCTGGTGTAGCCGATGGTGGTACCGGCTTCCACGTAAGTGCCGGAGGGAACCGCGGCATCAGCGCTGACGCTGCCCATCAGGATGTAGTAGGATAATCCGGAATCCACCGGCAGCTCCAGTACAGCCGCATCTCCCCATTTGGAATCCGGCTGGGAGGAACGGTACAGGATGCCGTCTGTCGGGGCGTATACCGGCTGGGTGGAACTGACATTCACCAACAGCGCAGCGCTGCCGTTGGGAAGGGCAGCGTGCTCTTCGTCGGCACAATTGTAGTTCGGAGTTCCATACAGGGCGTCGTCATTGGCGCCCCGGCATCCGGCGAAGTCCACGATGTCGTCGAAGAATTCCTCCGGAAGCGGGAAATAGCAGCTGAGCTGCCCGTTTGCCTGGTACTCGGCGGCGTGGCTGTCCAGAGGCAGAACCCCCAGAATCAGGACCGCGCAGAGCAGCAGGGACAATGCTTTCTTAAAAACAGTCTCTCTCATAGAGCACAACTCCTTTCACATGCCGCGGTTTCGCGGCATTGGTATCTACATTATACATATTTTTTTGAACTTTGCAATGGGGTCTTTCCCGGGCTGTTCCGGCAGAAATGGAAAAAATTCCTGATTTTTATGAAAAATCCAACAGACGATATTTCTTTTGAAAGAGACAATATTTTGTAATATTTCGTTATTTTCTGTTATAAAAATGTTCCATTTTTTCTTCTTTCCTTTTTTGCTCCCATCAAAAATTTTCCCGTCCGGACAAAGAATTTGGCACCGGTTTAAGAGAATCTTAAACTTGTAAATTATTTGAAAATATTCCTGTTCCTGCCAGATTGCGCACTTTTTTGCTTTCTGGACTTCGTGCAGCAGAGCGGTAAATTGTAATTTAGCGGGCAGTGCCTGCGGCTCCCTTGGCTCTCCCTTTGGGAGAGCTGGCAGCCGTCAGGCTGACTGAGAGGGTACCGCAGTAGGATTATAGCAGACAAAATCATCAAACTGTGTTGCCCTCTCAGGCTGCCCCATAGGGGGAGCCAAGGGGGGCGACCGTATCAGCCAGCCGAATTACAATTGGTCTGCTTGCTGGGTAAAGCGAGTGGGTACATTTTCAGATTCTCCAGTTTTATTCTGCTTTTTACAAAAATTTCCGGCAGGATATACAAATTTCACTCTTTTTCTCAAGGACTCTTGACACTGGTTTTTCCCCGTGGTAGTATAGCCCCAAATTGAATCGCTTAGATAGAGGCGCGGTACTCATCAGTACCTCCGGCAAGGTCGTGCAGCCGTCGGATGGGAAAGGGATCACCGCCGAAGCGGGAACCGGTTGCCCGACCCTTTCCTGCTGGGCCGTCAGAGAATATCTGCCGGACTGTCACAAAACTTTGTGAAGCGCTATCATTGGCTAATTGGTGCACTCCTTTTGCAGGGGCATGCCGGATTTTCCATGGACCGCTTACCAAAGCGGTTCATTTTTATTACAATCGGGTATTGCCCGAAAAAAAGAAAGGTTGATTGTCATGAAGAAGATTCTTTCCCTCGCCATGGTGCTGGCCATGGTTTTGGCGCTGGCTGTTCCCGGCATCGCGGAAGCCGGTGTTGCCTCCGGTGTGGAGGATGGTGTGCTGACCATCGCCATGGAGTGTGCCTACGCTCCCTACAACTGGACCCAGAGCGACGACTCCAACGGCGCGGTGCCCATCGCCAACGTGCCCGGCTCCTACGCCAACGGCTACGATGTGATGATCGGTAAGAAAATCGCCGAGGCCAACGGCTGGCAGCTGGAGGTCATCCAGTCCGACTGGGACTCCCTGGTGCCCGGCGTTCAGACCGGCACCTTTGACGCTGTCATCGCCGGCCAGTCCATGACCGCCGAGCGTGCCGAGCAGGTGGACTTCGCAGGCCCCTACTTCTACGCCTCCATCGTCTGCGTCACAAAGGCCGACAGCAAGTTCGCTGATGCCGCCTCCATTGCCGACCTGACCGGCGGCAGCTGCACTGCACAGATTGCTACCATCTGGTACGATCAGTGCCTGCCCCAGATCGAGGGCGCCAACGTCCAGCCCGCCGCCGAAACCGCTCCCGCCATGCTGATGGCGCTGGAGACCGGCATGGTGGACTTCATCTGCACCGATATGCCCACCGCCCAGGGCGCCGTGGCTGCCTACCCCGACATGAAGATTCTGGACTTCTCCGGCACCGACGGTGACTTCCAGTTCTCCGAGGAGGTCCGGGCTGAGAACGTGAACATCGGCATCTCCCTGATGAAGGGCAACACCGTGCTGAAGGAAGCCATTGATGCGGTTCTGTCCGAGATGACCGCCGACGACTTCAACGAGCTCATGGCCAAGGCCATTGAAATTCAGCCCCTGAGTGAGTAACCCCCAAGAAAGCCCAAGGCGAGAGGAGTTTTTCCTCTCGCCTTGCAGTATTGAATAAGGAGAAATCGTCTTCATGGATAAATTTTCAAAGCTCTTTGCTGATATCCTCAAGCTCTGGGGAAAATACGGCGGCTCCTACCTCACCGGTATGCGCAACACCCTGGTGCTGGCCCTGGTGGGCACGGTCATCGGCTGCATCATCGGCTTCGTGTGCGGTGTGCTGAACACCATTCCCTATACCGACCGGGACCCGCTGCCCAAGCGGGTGGTTCTGAAGCTGGTGCGCATCATTGTCCGGGTGTATGTGGAAGTGTTCCGGGGCACCCCCATGGTGCTCCAGGCGGTGTTCATCTACTATGGCCTGCCCTACTTCACGGATAACGCCGTAAAATTCACCAATATCTGGCTGGCAGCCATGATCGTGGTGTCCATCAACACCGGCGCATACATGGCCGAATCCGTCCGGGGCGGCATCATCTCCATCGATCCCGGCCAGACCGAGGGCGCCAAGGCCATCGGCATGACCCATGTGCAGACCATGCTTCATGTGATCCTGCCCCAGGCTCTGCGGAACATTATGCCCCAGATCGGCAACAACTTCATCATCAACGTGAAGGACACCTCCGTCATGTTCATCATCGGCTTCCCCGACTTCTTCGCCGCCCACCGGGCCGCGGTGGGTGCCAGCTATCTGTATTTCCCCTCTGCCTCTGTGGAGATGGTGGGCTACCTGACCATGACCCTCATCGCCTCCTTCCTGCTGCGGTGGGTGGAGAAAAAGCTGGACGGCAGCAGCGACTACGAGCTGGTACAGACGGACCAGCTGACCATGACCGCCGGTACCTATAATCATCCGGACAAGGGTACTCCCTTTGATGAGCGCAGCAAGGAGTACACCCGGGAAACCAAAGGGAAAGGAGGGCGCTGATATGGCAGATATGATTTTGCAGGTAAACCACCTGTCCAAGTCCTTCGGCAGCCATGAGGTTCTGCGGGATATTGACTTCACCGTGAAAAAGGGCGACGTGACCTCCATCATTGGCGCCTCCGGCTCCGGCAAGTCCACGCTGCTTCGCTGCATCAATCTGCTGGAGATTCCTACCTCCGGAGAAATCCTCTACCACGGGCAGAACGTTGCAGCCCGGGGCGTGAAGGCCCCGGAATACCGCTCCCATGTGGGCATGGTGTTCCAGTCCTTCAACCTGTTCAACAACATGACGGTGCTGGAAAACTGCATCGTGGGCCAGGTGAAGGTATTGAAGCGCAGCCGGGAGGAGGCCAAAGCCCACGCCCTGCAGTACCTGGAAAAGGTGGGCATGACCCCCTACATCAATGCACGGCCCCGGCAGATTTCCGGCGGCCAGAAGCAGCGTGTGGCCATCGCCCGGGCCCTGGCCATGGACCCGGAGGTGCTGCTGTTCGATGAGCCAACCTCCGCCCTGGACCCGGAGATGGTGGGCGAGGTGCTCAGCGTTATGCGCTCGCTGGCCCAGGAGGGCATGACCATGCTGGTGGTCACCCACGAGATGGCCTTTGCCCGGGACGTGAGCAACCATGTGGTGTACATGAACCAGGGTGTCATCTGCGAGGAAGGCGCCCCTGCCCAGATTTTCGGCGCCCCCCAGAAACAGGAAACCATCGATTTCCTGTCCCGGTTCCGGAACAATTGATATGGGTTTCACCCGGCAATCGGCGAAATCATAATTTGAAGTTTTATGTGCGTGGAAATGAATGGTACCGGGTTCCGACGATTGCCCAGCCAATGTAGGGGAGGCTCTCAGCCTCCCGTAACGTAACGGAACTGAGTGTTCGATTAAACGGTACTTTTGTTGGGCGCAGTACGAATTCGCCCGACCTTATTTTTGATCGTGGGTATGTACCGCGCGGGAGGCTACGAGCCTCCCCTACAGTGGGTGCGGTGCAAACCTTCAAACAACAATTTGCCGTGATTGAGCCGGCGGGCATGATTTACAATATTTCCCCCTCTTCCCACAATGATGCAAATGTGATACAATATTTTCCTATCCTTTGGGATGGAGGGGACTGAAAAATGACAAAAATCCTGATTGTGGAAGATGAGAAGCCCATCGCCAATCTGATCGACTGGAATTTAAGCGCCAGCGGCTACAGCTGCACCCGGGCCTACGACGGCAACACGGCGGCGGACTTGATTGCGGAGCACAATTACGATCTGGTGCTGCTGGACATCATGCTTCCCGGCATCGACGGCTATGAGCTGCTGCGCCAGATCAAGCCCACCGGCACCCCGGTGATTTTCATCACCGCCAAGGGCAGCGTCCAGGACCGGGTCCAGGGCCTGCGGGCAGGAGCGGACGACTATCTGGTGAAGCCTTTTGAAATTGTAGAGCTGATCGCCCGGGTGGAATCCGTACTCCGTCGGGCGGGGAAGGCCAGCGCCGTCTATACCCTGGGGGATGTGACCGTGGACACGGAATCCATGCTGGTCACCAAGGCCGGGGTTCCCGTGACACTGACCCGGAAGGAATTTGACCTGCTGGTGCTGTTCATGCAGAACCAGAATGTGGCTCTGTTCCGGGAGACCATCTACGAGCGGGTGTGGGAGTCGGACTATATGGGCGATACCCGCACGGTGGACCTGCACGTTCAGCGCCTGCGGAAAAAGCTGGACTGGCAGCACCGGCTCTGTGCCATCCATAAGGTGGGTTACCGACTGGAGGGGGACGGATGAAGCTTTCCGCCAAAATCACCCTGTCCGTGGTGCTCATCGTGGCCCTGGCCGTGAGCATCAGCGGCTATGCCATTGTGTCCTCGGTGTTCAATGCCCAGCTGCAGCATCAGATCATCGCCGCGGCGGACGAGACCCAGCTATTGTGCTCGGTTCTCGGTACCATGGCGGTGGAGCGCCGTTCCAGCACCTCCGCCGCCGTCACAGCCCAAACCCTCCAGGACACATTGTCCATTGCGCCCTTCCGGGACTACAGCCTCCGGCTGACCCAGACCGCCGCCTCCCAGGACAATGTGGACTACCAGATTGTCCGGGTGTCCGACGGCGGGGAAACGGAGTATGATGTGGTGGTCACCTGCCGCTTTTCCGTGGACCAGCAGACGTTTTACCTGGAAAGCCGCCACAATGTGACGGAGCTCTACCAGCTGCGCGGCCAGTACCTGGGCACCTACAAGCTGGTGTACCTCATCGCCGTGGCGGTGAGCCTGGTGGCGGGCTTCGGCCTCAGCGCCGTGCTCACGGCCCCCATCCGCAACCTGTCCCGATCCACCCGGCAGATCGCCGGGGGCAACTACAGCGTCCGGGCCAACGTGTACACCAACGACGAGATCGGCATTCTGGCTTCCCAGTTCAACCACATGACCCAGGAGCTGGAGCAGCATATTGCCTCCCTGGAGCTGGCTACCCAGCAGCAGAAGGATTTTACCGCTTCCTTTGCCCATGAGCTGAAAACCCCGCTGACCTCCATCATCGGCTACGCCGATACCCTGCGCAGCCGCAAGCTGCCGGAGGAGCAGCAGTTTGAAGCCGCCAGCTTCATCTTCTCCGAGGGGCGGCGGCTGGAAACCATGTCCCACAGTCTGCTGCGGCTGTTCTCCCTGGAGAACGAAACGCCCCAGATGCAGCGTTTTTCCGCTCTTGCCCTGGCCAAAAGCGTGGAAGAGAGCATGGCCTACCCCATGAAGCAGCGCCAGCTGGTGCTGGAGCTGCGGGTGGAGGACCGGATCCTCGTGGGGGAAAGGAGCCTCCTGGAAATACTGCTCTACAACCTGCTGGACAACGCCCGGAAGGCCTCCCAGCCGGGAAGCAAGATCACCCTCCTGGGGGTTCGTACCCCCGATGGCTACTGCTTCGCCGTGAAGGACCGGGGCCGGGGCATCCCTCCGGAGGCCATTGACCGGATTACAGAGCCGTTTTACATGGTGGACAAATCCCGTTCCCGGGCGGAGGGCGGCGCGGGGTTGGGCCTGGCGCTGTCCCAGCGGATCGCCCAGCTCCATGGGACGAAGCTCCATTATGAGAGCAGAGTGGGCCGGGGCACCGTGGTGTCTTTCCTGCTGCGGGAGGTGGTCAAATGAAAAACTGGATGGTGATTTTGCTGGCCGCCGCCGTGGTGATTGCCGGGGCATTTCTGCCGGAGCTTCTGCTGAAAAGCAATTCCCAGCCGGAGCTGGATATGACCTACCAGCAGGTGACTATCACCTCCCAGAGCTCCTCGGATTATACCTGGCGCATGGAGCGGATGGCCGAGCACTACTTCGGCGAGGGGGAGCAGCTGCTGTCCACTTACATCAGCGAGGAGACCTCCGGGGAGGGGGAGAGCGGGGAACAGTTCCTGGCGGAGCTGGACAAGCTGACCCAGCTTGGAGTGATCCCGGAAGCGGTGCAGGAGCAGCTGGCCGGCAGCACGGACTACCGCATCCGCTACTATTATCTGTTCGACAGCCAGGCCGTCAGCGGCTTCCGGATTGCGGAATTCACTGCCTCCGCCACCAACTGGCGCATTTTCGCCTGCATGGACGTGGAGAGCGGCAAGCTGGCCAGGGTGGATTACGGCGGAAGCCGCCTGATTCCCGGCCGCATTGCCGCTCCGGAAACCAGCTGGTACGATGTGCTCCAGGGCTATTCCCAGTATCTGGGCTTGTCCACCACCCCCACGGCGGTGCACTCGGAGCTCTCTTCCAGCAGCGTCCGGCAATACTACGACGAAAATACCGCCGACAAATGGACGGCCCGCATGGCCTCCGGAGATTCCGCCTGGATGGAGCTGCGGGTGCTGCGCAGCGAATACCTGGCCACCGTGGCGGTGTACAACGGCGGAAAATGATACAGCTTTGATACAAAAACGCATCAACTCTGATGCACCACCCTGGTATTCTGGAGAAAAAACAGGGAGGTGCCGGAATTGGTGCGTTTTTCATTTTGGAAAATTAAGGTGTTATACCATCGGAAAGCCCGGGTGCTTGCGGTCCGTTTCGGAAAACACTGGGGCATGGTTATTTCTGACATCGCAAATTGGGGATGGATTACCGGATCTGACAAATACTACCCCTGCCAGTGATTTGTCAACGGAAAAAGCAAAAATGGGCCATCTTCAGCCCAAAAATGGAAAATTTTTATTTTGCGTACCGGAACCGACGCACCTCTTGGTTCCCCCGGAAGGGGCTCACCTGAGACAGTAGCATGGTTTGTGGTTCCAGGTGCAATTATCTTACTGCGGTACCCTCTCAGTCAGCCTGTTCGGCTGACAGCTCTCCCAAAGGGAGAGCCAAGGGGGGCGTCAATTCCGGTACGCCAAACAACAATTTATCGGCTAACCAGGTACATAAAAAGGAGGATGCGTGATGAAAACAGTTTGTCTCATTCTGATGCTTTGTCTGCTGCTGTCCGGCTGCGGGAAAACGCCGGAGCCCACGGTTTATTCTTCCGTCCAGGGTACCCGGACGGAGATCACCCTGGATGCGCCGGCGGAGCCGGTGCTGGCGGCGTTGGGAGCCCCCTTTGGTTATGGGGAGCGGAAAAGCGCCGATTACCGGGGGGTGGAAAAGACCTACCGGTTCTCCGGCCTGGATGTGCGCACCTACCAGAGCCAGGACGGGGAGCGAATTTTGGGGGTAAACATTACCGGCAGCGGCTTCCGCACCCCGGAGGGCATCGCTGTGGGTGACAGCGCCGCCCAGGTGCGCTCGTGCTTCGGCGAGAACGCCATCCAGGGCAACACCTGTACCATCCAAACTACCTCGGAAAAAATGGTCCTGCTGCTGGAAAACAATCTGGTGGCCTCCATCCAATATTCGCTGGTGTAACCCAGCCAGCCCACCGTAGAGGCGGCTACCAGCCGCCCGCCAGCTAACGGGCCTGAGCGATCGGTTAAAAGGCAACCTGTCCGACATTGCACGAATTCGCCCTACCCGGTTCGCGATTTGTGGTTTGCACCGCGCGGGCGGATGATATCCGCCCCTACGGTTGGTGGTGCGCAAAACCGACAGGCACATCATCCACAATCATCAGAAAGAGGGAACATCATGAACATATCTTTTCGCCGTATTTTGCTTCCGGCTGTGCTCTGCCTGGGACTTCTGTCCGGCTGTGGAGGAAAAACGGAAGTGCAAATCGACCCCGCCGCAATCCAGCCTCTCCCGGAGGAAAACACCCAATTGCAGCTTTCATCCGGCACGGCTTGCACCATTGATCTGGTTACACCGGAAATTCCCAGTAATCAGACAGAGTACGACCGGGAGGTTTCCCTGGGAATGATCTCAAAACAGTGGGAATTTCTGGAGAAAACCTGGCATGTCCGCATTGGCAGCGAGGATGTGAAATCCACCGGCTTGCGGCAGACCTTTGAAGAAGCCGGAGAGGGGCATGTTTCCTTTGCAGCGGAAGAAGGCTTCTGGCTGGAAACCTTCGATGGCAGTGTTTGGCGACTGCTGAAAGAGCCTTTGGTTTTATCGCCTGCAGAAAGCAGAACCATTTCCGTTTCCTGGGAGCAAAAAGACACCCTTGACATTGATTGGTCGGACAGCTACGGCCCATTGCCGGAAGGCTTCTATCGCCTGGGGCGGTACTACACCGTTACCATGGAGGATGGCAGAACCGAGACACAGCCCTGCTACTGCAAATTCCAGATTCGGAACCAGCAAATGGATGTCCTTCTGAAAGAATGTGAGGCGGGCGTTTCACAGCTTCTTCATTCCACGGACTACTACATCAAAGTCTGGCAGTATCTGCGCAATGAGGAGTTCCATGGACGGATTGACGATGACAGCCACGAACTGGTTGATGAAATCTGGCGCAGCGGAGACGATTTTTACGAAGAAATCACCTACCGCTACAAATCCGACGGCACCACCAAAGCCATTCGCGGCAAGCTGCTCCGGGACGGCATGGGCTATGAAATGGACAACGGAAGCATCACTCCGGCGGCAGGACTCACCGGGGCTGATTTTACTCTCTGGGCAAGCTATGTGACAAAGTTCAGTTCCACGAATGTCACGGATGTTTGGAAGGATCAGGCCGACATCATTCACGTAAAGGAAAGCAGCGACTTCTACGATGGCATTCCCTTTATGGAACGGCGCTATTCCTTCGCGCAGAACGGCCTGCTGGTGGGGTATCAGCGGGTGTACTTCAATGAAGCCGGGGAAGAAATCATCGACTTTGAAATGGAACGCTACCGGACTGCGGAGGGAGAGACTCGCCGGAAAATCGATGACGTTTCCGTTGAATCATTCCGCAAATGAAAGGAGGCGGCTTTGGGAGCCGCCTCCTGATGTTATTCCTGGGTATCGAAGAATGCCACGACCACGGCGCCCGGGCCCACATGGGTGCCGATGGTGGCGCCCACGGTGGAGATGGGAAGCTCCTTGACCTTTCCCTCCCACAGCTGCCTGCTGTCGGCGATGTAACGCTGGAGCAGTTCATCACTCAGACCGGTGTAGCCCAGGCAGATGGGCATTTCGTAGTTCACGCCGCATTTGGACGTTTCCTGGATCAGGAAATTATTGCTGTTCTTGGAGCCCCGGGCCTTGCCGATCATGGCCACCTCGCCGTCCGTCACCCGCAGCACGGGCTTGATGGAAAGAGCGCCGCCCAACACGGCCACGGTTTTGGAGATCCGGCCGCCCCGGTGCAGATACTCCAGGGTGTCCACCACGCCCATGACGGTGGCATGGGCCTTGGCCCGTTCCAGCTCTGATGCGATGCCGGATGCGGACATGCCCCGCTCCACCAGCTCCAGGGCGTATTTCACCAGGATCTGCTCGCCCAGGGTGGCGTTCAGGCTGTCCACCACATACACATTGTCCCGGCCCTCGGCGGCCAGAACGGCGCTCTGGTAGGTTCCGGAGAGCTTGCTGGAAAGGATGATGGCAATGACCGTCTCACCGGCCTGCTCCGCCCGGTCGAAGGCCTGCTCAAATTCGCCGGGAGGGATCAGGCTGGTGGTGGGCAGGTCCTTGCCGGCAACCAGCTTTTCATAGAAGGTCTTGTGGTCGATGGTCACACCGTCCAGGTATTCCTCGGCGCCAAAGTGAATGGTCAGAGGAATGACGGTGAGGTTTTGGGGATAGGGTGCGATGATATCCGACCCGGAGTCGGTGATGATACGAATTTTTTCCATAGGTGTTCCTTTCATTCTTCCCGATCGGCAATGTACCGGGCCAGGTTTTTGATGATAATTTCCATGGCGGCATACAGATTGTCCCGCTGCTCCTGCGTCAGGCCGTTGCTTCCGCCGGTGACGGCGGCATCCGCCTTCTGATAGATCACCTGCACCAGTTCCCGACCGGAATCGGTGAGGGTGAGCTTGGTGCGGTAG
Source organism: uncultured Clostridia bacterium (assembly GCA_945940335.1). GTDB lineage: Bacteria > Bacillota > Clostridia > Oscillospirales > Oscillospiraceae > Faecousia. Next base: position 22,342 of record CAMEWH010000026.1, read on the forward strand.
GAGCGCTTGTTTTCCGGGAAATTGCCGCTGACATATCCCCGGCTGACGAGCTGGGACAGGCACCGGGATACGGCAGCCTTGTCCTCCCGGCAGGTTTCCGCCATTTCGGTGACGGTGAGCCCCTGGGGATTCTTGCCCAGGTAGTAAAGGCACATGACGTGATTGGCCTTCAGGCCGAAGGGCTTCATTTCCAATTCCTTTACCTTCTGTAGATAACGGTTCAGCTCCAGGATGGAGCCGGTAAAGGTTTCAAAGCGGTCCATAACCTTTCCTCCTTGGCGTTTGGAATGCGGAACATATTCTATCATATACTTGTTGACAAGTCAACAAATTCGTTATAAAAAAGTGCTTGCCGGGTTAACACAGCAAGCAGAAAAATTGTAATTTGGCGGGCAGAATTGCCGCACCCCTTGGCTCCCCCTATGGGGGAGCTGGCTGCCCCATAGGGGCAGACT
>CAMEWH010000027.1:0-22695 GCA_945940335.1 uncultured Clostridia bacterium
GACAGAGGCCTCTCACGCCTTTAACATCGGTTCGAATCCGGTACGGGTCACCAGCTCCTCGCAGAGAGGAGAAAAGAAATGCAGTTAGAACCTGAACGAGGGTTTTAACATAGATGATGGGGAAACCCATCCACACAAGTTGGTATTGATTGCGATGAGGGTCCACCTGTTCCCATCCCGAACACAGAAGTTAAGCTCATCCGCGCCGACAATACTTGCAGGGCGACTTGCCGGGAAGATAGGTAATGCCAACATACAAAAAGTCTCACCAATCGGTGGGGCTTTTTTATTTTACTAATTTTCCATTTGGGCTGAGGATTCCTGTATCCTTCCTCCGGTTCACGATCATGGGTGCTTGGCAAAATGTCACGTTGCAGCTGCTGCGGATGATTTTTATTCATTCGCCGCAGACTTTTTTAGCCTTCTATCCGAAGCCGCGGTCAAGATTTCAGCCGATGATTCGGAATCCGTTATCGGGCTATTTCCTGTTTCGATCCTGTGAAACGGGGACGAAAATCGTATTTTTTTGTGGACTTTCTTTCCAAGTTATTGTATAATTTTTACGGAGTCTTATACGTGGTGGATCAGTTGTTCTGAAGACGCGAATGCCGTTTCTTTAGACGAGTGGACATGAAAAGTTGCCCGCGTTTGTATTCACCCAAAAGCAACCCCAAAGCAATAGGAGGAAAGAAGATGTTTTGTCAGAATTGTGGTAAAGAAATTTCGGATCAGGCTAAATTCTGCAATTATTGCGGAGCACCGGTGAACGCCGCACGGCAGCAAACCACGTCGAAGGCCTACGAAGCGGCGCCGGAGAAGCCCAAGAAGAAGGGAAAAGCAGGCAGCACCATTGTGACCATCCTTGTTGCGCTGGTTGTTTATTTTGGTGTGAGAGCCATCACTGAGAATGTGCTCACCAATAAGAATAAGCCTGTCAGTACTCCCCAGCAATCCCAGGGGATCATTGAAGTGACCGGGGACGTGTCCGCTGCCATGTCCTCCTGCATGTATGGCGGACTCTATCAGAATGGCACCCTGCAATACGGCATGACGAAGCTGACTGTGCCGGGGTATTCTCTTTTGCCTGGGGAAGGCGACGAGCGGGACTGGCTGATTTCCGAAAACAGCACATGCTTGCTGGCAGCTTACAAGCAGAACGAAATTATGGGCGTTTCCTACAATGCAAGCACCGAAGCTACTCTGCTGGAATCGTTCCGGAATACCTATGGCAGTGCCGAGATGATTGATTACAGAAAAACGGAGGTCAACGGGTTCCCGGTGATTCGATATATCGTTGCATACACGGATAGCGATGTATATCTGTATGAGGGCGGCCTGATTGTATTTCCCAGCGAGACAACGAAGGAAACGATTCGGTTATGCATGTTTGCCGATATTGCCAGCGGCGGTTCGGATTCCGATATCAACCCTGTTTTGGACAGCCTGCAGGTTTCCTCCAGCTTTAAGCTGACGTATGACGATACGCAAACGATGGGCCTTAACCGCATTACCGTAAAGTAAGGAGAAAGCGCCATGCGTTTCGTCATTTACAAAAATTCCGTTCTGGCCACGTTTTGCAGTATGTTTGGCGCCGCGTTCATTGCAATGGCGGTGATGTCGATGATCAGCGGAGAACTTGGGATATTGCCCGGCATTGGCGTGATCGCTGCGGGTCTGGGCTTTATGTGGCTGGGTGATTTCATCAGCACAAAAAAAGCGGAACGGAAACGGAAAAAGACGCGGCAGACTGCTGCCGCCAATGCCTCGGCTTCCGCGGCAGGCTATGTGCCGCAACAGCAGACCGCCCGTGGGGCGTATTCTGCTCCCACTTCCGCAGCCTATGGGTCGCCTGCTGTTCCCGCCGCGTCGGGCAGGCCTGTGAACAAAAGTGCTATCTTTGCAGGAGTATTCTTCCTACTGGGCGCTGTGACGGAATTCTGGGCCTGTAAAAGTCGCAGCTATTTCACGCTGGGCGGAAATACTTCGCTAAACAGCGAATATGTGATGCTGATCGCCATGGGGCTGCTGATGCTGATTGCGGCATTCAGAACAAAGCAGATTCAGGAAGTATCCGTGCTGTTTGTGCTTGGATTTTTGGGATTGACATTGGGCAGCGTTGATGTATTTCTGGTCAAATGGCGTGATTACGCGTGGTCTTCGAATAACCCCAACACGCTGTTCCAACGGTCTTCGGAACCGATGTTCAGAGCGATCGGCTATTTCGTGATGTCTCTTTTCGCACTGTTTTCCATGCGGAAAATCAAAAAGCATCTTGGGGGCATCGTTCGGTACCTCTGGATTATCCCCGGGATTATTTTGGTTTTGGCCTATACAAAGTTGGTCGCCGACAGCGGCGTTCTGATCGCCTGCAGGAGGGTGTTCAATCCGCAATGGATAGGACTCAAGAATATTCCCCGGGAGGTTTTGAACGCCGCAGCCCACCTTTTTGTGATTGCCGCTGTGTTTTTCTCCGCCTTCTGCTTCCGGCGCATCAGTTGCCGGCCTGCAGTTGTTTTCCGGCAGGAAACGTATGCCCAGCCAAACCAGCCGTATGCGCCGCCTGCGCAGCCTCAGCCCGCCCCCCGATATACCGCTCCCGAACCGCCGAAGCAGCCGGAGCCGGCTCCAAAGGCAAATGGGCAGAATATCGAGGAGCAGATTCAAGCCTGCAAGGATTTGCTGGAATGCGGTCTGCTGACGCAAGCGGAATATGAACAGAAAATCCGGGAGTTGACGCGGGAATACAATGGGGGATAAAGTCCAATGAATGAGATTCTGAGAATGCTGAATGAGCTGAAGGCAGATGAATTGGACAAAGTGATCATGCGTGCCAACATTCTGCTGGAGAAAAAGCGCAAGGAAGAAGCGGAGCAGGAACTGCTTGAAAAGGAGCGGCTGCGGCAGGAAATGATCCTGCGGGAGAAAAAGCGCCAGCAGGAGATTGCCGAGCTGCAGCGCAAATTACAGGAATTGCAAAGCCAGAAAACGGAAATCCCTGAAGCGGTGAAGGGGGACGGCTTCGTTATGCGTGAACCTGCAGCGCCGGCGCAGCCCAAAGCTGCACCTGTTCCGCCTGTGTCCACGCCGACTTCGGTACAGTCCAAGCCTGCACAGATGTATTGCCCCCATTGCGGTCGGCCAAACCCTGCGGGCAGTCAGTTTTGCTCAAACTGCGGTCAGCGGATGAATGTGCCCCGTGCCTCTGCCACGCCAACCCGTGCGCCGTCGAACCCGGGTGTTTCTCAGGTGCGCTATGCGGATGAATCCATGAAGAAATGGGAAATGCGCCCGGGTGAACAGAGTGTCCGCGGCAGGCACGAAATCGTATTGCTGCAGCCGAACGGCGGGAAATTTGCCTATCACATGGAAGTGACGAACCAGCGTATTCTTTTCTACCGGGAGAGCGCCGCTTCGAAGAATGCGGGCATGGTTGCCAGAATGGGCGGCGGACTCGTGGGTTCGATCATCGCGGAAGGCGTTAAGGCTGCCTCCGGATCAGGCCCCAGGCCATGGCTGGAAATCCCGCTGGCCGCGGTTTCCCACTGCGGCGTGCAAAACAAGAAGGAATTTTTCATCGAAGCAGACCAGACCTATGTGCTGAAAAACAAGAGCTATGAAACGTTCCTGCCGGACATGGTGGTGAAGGCAAAGAGATGAGGTGCCTGAATAGGATGAAGAAGATTTGGACCATTCTGCTGTTGCTCTGCTTTGCGCTCTGCGTGGAAACCTGCGCAGAAGGCTTTGAATTCACCCTTGCGGGCGAGGGAACCGCGGAAAACCCGTATCTGATTGCTTCAGCAGAGGACCTGATGCAATTTGCATCGGTCATGAACGATGAAAAGCAGTACATCGACTACTATGACTGTCATTTCCGGCTGGCGGCGGATATCGTCCTGAATGACTGCTCCGACTTCGATGGGTGGAGCGAGAATCCCCCGGAGAATGTCTGGACGCCCATCGGATATTACCACGGCTTCAAGGGCGTGTTCGACGGTAACGGCCATACGGTCAGCGGGCTTTACATCGATCAACCCATCACCGAAATCGAATACGACGGATACAGCCAGGTGATGGACAAATTCGGTCTGTTTGGAACGGTTGGCGGTGAAGTCAAAAACCTGACCATCCAAAACGCCTATGTTTATCCGAAGGATGTCCAGCTGGACAAAGGCGAATCGCTCAATGTCGGCATTCTCGCGGGCAGCTCCTCCAGCGTCATCCGCAACTGCCGCGTGGAGGGCGTTGTCATTTGCGAAGGAGGCGATTGCGGCGGCATTGTGGGCTCCGGCAGCGAGATCATCGATTGCAGCTTCCAGGGGAAGATCATCGAAAAAGCCGGCGGCAAGGTGAATTACATCGGCGGCATTGCAGGCTCCGGCAGCAATATCCGGGGATGCAGCGTTTCCGCGCAGATCATCTGCGAAGAAAATGATGATAAACTGATCCCGCATGCAACCATCGGCGGTATTGCCGGCATCTGCCAGGCCTTCGGCAGGGACAATGTGATTGAGGACTGTACATTTGACGGCAAGATTATGAGCGGCGACTATGCAGGCGGCATCGTCGGTCTTGCAGGTGCACGCAGCTTTCGGGATGTAGGCGGCAAAACGATCATCCGTAACTGTACCAACAATGGCAGCATCACCGCCATGGAAGACGCAGGCGGCATTGTGGGCCTTGCGTTCCGCCCGCGTGACCTGTGTGAAATCCGGTTGGATGGCTGCATCAACCGCGGTGAGGTCAAGTCTCTGGATACCGAAACCTGCGCTGTGGGCGGTATCGTGGGGCATATCGATACCAATCAGGATGGCCTGGTAAGTATTGTAAACTGTATCAACGAAACCACGCTTCATGCCCATATGCCCGGCGGCATCGTGGGGCGGATCATGCAGAACACGGGCAATGTCCGTATCGAAAAGTGTACCAACAAGGGTACAATCTACGGCGAAGGCACCTATGCTGCCGGCATCCTGTGCCACATTCAGCAGTGGGGCGGCAACTGGAGCATCGTAATAGACCAGTGCATGAACGAAGGCGATATCCATGCTTCCCGCAATGCCGGTGGCATTGTCTGCTTTGCATATAGTGTGGGCAATGAGCCTGGCTGCGAGCTGACCATTTCCAATTGCGCAAACCGCGGCAATCTCCGTTCCGAAGGCACGAATAACTACATGGGAGGCATCCTCGGCGTAGATACACTGGCGTATGTTCCGGTGAACATCACCGGCTGCACGAATGAGGGCGATCTGGAATACACCAGTGAGGTGCTGGTGAACGCTGAAACCCTGTCGGGCGCGCTGGTCACCCTGTCCCGCACCTCCGGCGGCATTGTGGGTTATGTGGGCACTGCACCCTATTTCACGCTCAACAGCGGTGAGCGCACCCTGAACAACATCAATGTGGAGGACGCGTACCTCAGCATTACAAACTGTGCCTCCACCGGGCGGTTCATTCACAAGGATGCTCGATTTGCAGACGATGTGTCGGAAGACCTTCTTGAAAAATGGCGGCTTTCCGGCGTGCAGAACCCGCTGAATTACTTCATCGCTTTGGAAGGCGGCATCCTTGGTACCATTTCGGATCAGGAAGCATACAGCGTGAGCATTGCGGACTGCCGTTTTGAAAACATCGAACGGGCCTATGACGACTGGAACCTCCCTCACGATAATTAACCGCCTTCAAAAAATGCAGGGGCAGGTCCTTCCGTAAACAGAAAAACCCTCTGAAAGGCAGCTTCAACTGCGTTCAGAGGGCTTTTTTGCCTGTCGGCTGCATACCTGAAAGGAATACATATGCGAAAAAACATCTATTCCCAAGATCTGGTTTGTGGTATCATAAAGGAGTCATGAAAAAGCAATGGAGGGGTGCCGGGATATGAATCGATACATCGCCTTTCTGCGGGGGATCAATATCAGCGGAAAAAACAAAATACCGATGGCAGAATTGAAATCCGGGCTTGAAAGGATTGGGTTCCAGGCGGTGAAAACGCACCTGAACAGCGGTAACGTGGTATTTTCCACCCACCTGGAGGAGCCGGGGACGCTGACAAGGCAGATTTCGGAAATGATCAAAGAGCGGTTCGCCTTGGACATTCCTGTTTTTGTCTTGGCAAAAGAGGCGCTGGAGGAGATTCTGGAGGGTGCTCCTGACTGGTGGGGGACGGAAGACAAGAGAATCTACGACAATCTGATTTTTGTGATGCCCCCTGCCACCTTTGCGGAAGTATACAGCGAAATTGGAGCGCCCAAAGAGGGGCTGGAACGGATTCAGGAATACCATGGGGCGATCTTCTGGTCCTTCGACCGGGCGAAGTATCAGAAAACCAATTGGTGGTCCAAAACAGCAAGTGCCGACATCAGCCGCCAACTGACCATCAGAACGGCAAATACCGTCCGGAAATTGATTGAACTGTAAATGATTGATCGTTGGAGAAGTATAACTGCGGAGCATCCCGCCAAAGTGGTGGAATGCTCCGCAGTTTTTTGGATGAATTTGATTGTGTCCGTTTTATTGGACGGATATTGCTTTACAATAAGGGTATCAAAAGAAACGGGGGTAACATCATGAAGATCAGATTCTTGAGAAGCTTTTTTTGCGGGAAAACGCCGGAGCGGATGCTGGATGCCCAGGTCAGGCCCTTCCGGAAGCAGCTTCGCCTGGCGGGGCTGAATGAGGATGAGCTGCGAAGGATGGACCCGGACGAGCGAGTGGCCGTGCTGGAGGGGGCCAAGCTGAATCCCTTTGATTATATCTACCTGGCCTGCTGATTCACTGGCCTATATACCCATGAAACGCGGCGTTGCATTCTGAGATTTCCTTTTTGCCTTTGATATAGTCATCGTAGAACTCCCAAAGGTCGATGTCGCATCCGTCCATTCCCTCGTCCTCCGGAATCCATTTGCGGATGATTTCGATTCGCTCCTCCATGGTGGTGTCTGCGATCAGTGTGCTTTTCGGCATGGCTGTTCCTCCTTGCAGGATTGGTGTAGTATTTCATTATAGCACATGAATTTGCCATAAGCGCTTATAAAAGAATAAAATATAAGTGCATATCGGCTCAGCGGGAGATTTTGTGCCAAATGACGCGGTGTTGTCTTTTTCCCAAAACAAAACCGCCCCGGCGGGACGGAGGGACAAAAGAAATAACCCTTGATTCATCGGCTCTGACTTCGATGATCAAGGGTTATTCCTCTTGCGTGGTGGGTTCCATCTGTGGTTAACCTCTCTTTCTATGATTTGGGAGATTCCTTAGTACATTGGACTCACTCCTTTTTTGTACTTTCATCATACGCCGATTTTCTCCATTTTGCAAGATGGGATGATATACAAGAAAATTCGGAAAAAGTTGGGGAAACTGAGAATGGAAAAATCCTTTGGAACGTGGTATGATTATTCTGTTGGGTGTGTTAAACGGAACTGCTTTTTGCAGTTCTTTTTTTATGAAATGACTACGTGGAAAAGGAGGTGATACTAATTCTTGATTCAATGATTTAAATCATTTCCGCGGATGGATTGTGCCAGAAAAGGCAGATGACGCAGCTGGGCTGACGCCCAGCAAGGAAGATAACGCATTCTGGCGCAATCCAGACCGGAAAGGATTAAAGATTTTAATCAAGAATTAGTATGAAAACAAATGCAGACTGTTTCCGGCCCAATCGCCCATTACCATCTTCCTGGCCTGTTCGAGTTTTACGAGCTGTATCGGGCTTTCCTGCCCCTGTACCGGGAGCACAGGGAGTATTTCTATGACTGGTGCGACATTGGCTCCATCTACGGTGCGCCGGCGGACTGCCTCTGGGGCGGGGGCCGGGTGGGCTTTGGGGACAATGATCCCCGGGAGGTGCTGGCGTTGCTGGAGGAATATGGGATTTCCGCCCGGCTGACCTTCAGCAACTCTCTGCTGAGAGAAGAGCACCTTGGGGACAAACGATGCAATCACCTCTGCAAGCTCCTGGAGGAGGGAGGAGGAAATGGCGCCATCATCCATTCGGAGCTGCTGCTGGAGTATCTGAAGCGGAACTACCCAGGCCTCTATTTTGTATCCTCCACCACGAAGGTGCTGACGGACTTTCGGGAGCTTCTGGCGGAAGTGAATCGGGAGGAGTTTCGGTATGTAGTTCCGGATTTCCGGCTGAACAAGGCCTTTCACGAGCTGGCTTCCCTGAAACCAGAACAGAAGGACAAGGTAGAATTCCTGTGCAATGAGTGCTGCTGGTTCGGCTGCAGGGACAGAAGGGCCTGCTACGAGAATGTCAGCCGGAAAACCCTGGGAGAAAGCTGCCCGGACCACCGCTGCACCGCACCTGGGGGCAATGAGGGCTATCGCTTCTCCAAAGCCATGGAAAACCCCGGCTTTATCGGCGCCCGCGATATCCGGGAGGTGTACCTGCCCATGGGCTTTTCCAATTTCAAAATTGAAGGCCGTGGCCTGGGCAGTGCCCTGATTCTGGAATTCCTGCTTTATTATCTGACCAAACCGGAGTATCAGCTCCATGTCCGGGAGGCAATCTATCTGGACAGTATGCTGGATCTGTTTTAGTCAGGGACATAAAAATACAGCAGGCGCTTTCCGAAAAAGGAAGCGCCTGCTGTTTGTTTCTCTCCGGTGGGGAGGAGCAGGGGAAAGGTACGCGCAGCGCTGATGGGAGGCTGTGCGGGCTTGGAATTAACCTTTGACCGCGCCGGCCATCATGCCTTTGATCAGCTTGTCCTGAAGGATCACGAACATGATGATCATGGGAACGGTGGACAGGGTCAGACATGCCATGATCATGGCGGTGTTGGAGGAGTACTGGCCCTGATAGTTCCACAGTGCCAGAGGCAGCGTACGGTTGCCGTTGGACTGGGTCAGGGTGAAGGCGAAGATAAATTCATTCCAGATATTCACGCCGTTGTAAATGGCCAGGGTGGAAAGACCGGGGGAGGCCAGGGGCAGAATCACCTGGAAGAAGCGCTTGTAGGGGCCGCAGCCGTCAATTTCCGCGGCTTCCTCCAGCTCATGGGGGATGCCCTCCATAAAGCCGGTAAGAATGAACACCGAGATGGGAGCGGCGAAGGCCACACCCGTGGGCACCAGAGCCCAGATGGTGTCATACAGGCCCACGTTGATGGTCAGCTGAAAGATGGGGATCATGGTAACGTGGATGGGCACGGACATGGCTGCAACGATCAGCGTGTAAAGGAGGCCACGCAGCTTGAACCGGAACCGGGACAGGGGATAGGCGGCGCAGGCCGAGATGAACAGCAGGATTGCCAGGGTGACCACCAGCACCACAACGCTGTTTCGGAAATACACCCAGAAATTGGGGTCGGTGATCACGTCGATGTAGTTCTGCAGGTACAGCTTTTCCGGCATGTGGAAGGCGCCGTATAGAATGGTTTCCAGCTTCTGCTTGAAGCCGGTGAGCACCATGAAGACAAAGGGAACAAGGGCAACCAGCATCCACAGAACGGCCAGCACAGTGGCCGCGATCCAGCCTTGCTTACTCTTGCGTTTGGATTTTTTCAGTTCTTCTGTGGTCAAAGCCATTATGTGTCACCTCTTCCGTTCATCAGCCGCATCACAATGGAGGCGAACAGCGTAATCAGAATGAACATGCCCGCGGCAATGGTGGAACCGTAACCCATGTTGAAGGTCACAAAGGACTGCTTATACATGTAAGTAGCCATCAGCTCCGTGGCGTTGCTGGGACCGCCGCCGGTCATCACGTAGACCAGGTCGAAGTATTTCAGGGAGCCGATCAGGGAAAGAATAACAGCACTCCGGATGGTGGGGACCAGCAGGGGCAGGGCCACGTGGCGCACGTATTGACCGTGGGTGGCGCCGTCCAGAATAGAGGCCTCGTAAACATCGGTGGAGATGCTGGAATAGCCGGCCATGTAATAAACCATGTAGAAGGGGATAAACTGCCAGCAGATAACGCCGATCACGGCGTAAAGCGCTGTTTTCTGATTGCCCAGCAGATCCACCTTGCCGCCGCCGAACAGCTGGGAGATGGAAGTGATCAGGCCGCCGTTGGTGGCCAGAGCATAGCGGAAGAGGTAGCCGATGGCAACGGAGCTCATCAGCATGGGCAGGAACCAGATGGCCTTGAAGAAATTGCCTTTCTTGCCCACTGCGTCCAGGTAGGTTGCCAGCAGAATGCCAATGGGCATCTGGATTACCAGAGAGAGGACCATGATCTTCACGTTGTTCAGAGCAGCTTTCCAGAAGTTGCTGTCTCTGATCAGCTTGATCCAGTTGGCCAGGCCAAGGAAAGTCTTCTCGGCGGAGATGCCGTTCCACTGGTGTAAACTATTGATAAAGGTTGCGATAATGGGATAGAGCAGGTACACCGCCAGGAAAAACAGCACCGGAAACAGGAACACTGCAATGCAGATTCCGTCCGAGATTTTTTTCTTTGTTCTAATACTCACGAAATCACACTCCTTTCAAATCGGCCAGGGGATCCGGGATCCCCTGGCCAACTTTGCGAACAAAACCTATGATTTGCAGAGAAAAGAATCAGCTGTTAGACTTCAGGAATTCATCCATGGCAGCCTGCTGCTCCTGGGCAATGGCCTCGGGAGTTGCGGAGGCATCGAAGCACTTCTGGGAAGCAGTCTTATGCACATCGGCCACTGCGGGGGGCAGGTACTGGTCCCACCACAGCTGCACGGCGGAGGCGCCGTTCAGGATGGCCAGCAGATCCTGCCATGCGGGCTCGGGGGAGGTAGCGGCCTTCAGAGGAGGCAGGTTGCCGGAATCGATGTCCAGCTGCATCCACTCGTCGGTGGAGTAGTAGGTAACCATCTTGAAAGCTTCTTCCAGCTTTTCGCCGGTGCAGCTGAAGGATGCGAAGGTGTCGCCCATGGTGCCGACAACGGCAGTCTGGTCAGCGGTGGAGTCGGGGATGATGGGGAATGCGAATGCGCCCAGGTTCTTGTAGAAGTCGGGGTTCTCGGTCTTGATGGAACCGACCTGCCAGGAGCCCTGCAGCATCATGCCGGCACCCTGGTACAGCAGAGCGCGGTCGTCACCGTTGTCGGGAGACAGGGAGTTGACGCCTTCGGGGAAGTAGCCCTTGGAGACCCACTCCTGGATCTTCTCACCGGCGAAGATGGTGGAGTCGTTCACCAGAGAACCGGTACCGTTGTAAGCGTTGGTGATGATGTCGGGACCGCCGTGGCGGGCGACCAGATACATATAGTACATGGAGCCGGTCCACTGGGGCTGGTTGGCCAGAGCGAAGGGAACGATGCCGTCGGCGACCATCTTGTCGCACAGAGCTTCCAGCTCATCCAGGGTGGTGGGGACTTCGTAGCCCTTTTCAGCCCACATGGCCTTGTCATAGAAGAAGGCAGCGGCGGTGGTGGCCTTCACGGGGATGGCGTAGATCTTGCCGTCGATGGTGGCCTGAGCCAGGGAGGCCTCGGTGTACTTGTCTCTCAGACCGTACTTGTCAACCAGCTCGGTCAGATCCTGTGCATAGCCGGACTTCGCGTACTCAACCAGGGAGCCGCCGGTCCAGTTGGTGTACACATCGGGGCACTGACCGGCGCCCATGGCAACAGCCAGCTTGGTCTTGTACTGGTCGTTCACCGTGGCGACCTGCTCGATGGTGTAGCCGCTGGTGGGAGCGATCTCAGCGTTGTACTTGTCCACTGCGTAGGAGAAGATGGTCTTGTCGGGATCGTCGGTAGCGATGTTCCAGTAGGTAATGGTCTGCTTGGTTGCAGGGGTTGCAGCTTCGGTGGTAGCTTCGGTAGCAGCCTCGGTAGCAGCCTCGGTAGTCTCTGTGGCCTTCTGGCTGCCGCAGGCAGTCAGGAACACAGTGGCCAGCATGGCAACTGCCAGCAACAGGGCGAGATGCTTCTTCATGTCAAATTCCTCCAATTAAAGATTTCTGTCATGGGCAATGGATTCATTGCCCTGATGCGGTTATACTACAAAATATCGCTTGACAAATATATAATATTTCTATTACTATTATCATAAATCTTTGAACATTTGAATGTTTCCCTGTTTCTGCCGAATTGGCGTTGACGTTTTTGTTGCTTTTGCACAACTATGGAAGGACAAGTCTATGAAAAATCCTTATTTGATGACCCATGTCATGAATCATCTCCACACCAATGCACTTTTTTTTGACAGCAAAAAGAACCTGAAGGAGAAAATCTGTGATGATTTCGCTTTTCCGGATGATCCTGTTGGCCAGGCGCTGATCGCCCATCCGCTGATCGATGAGCACATTCAGGCCAACCATGCCCCTATGATTTTCTCGGTGGATGGCCAGCTGGTTTACGGCTGGATCCCCATGGATGAGGAATTCTGCCTGCTGGGGCCCCTCCGGCTTTCGGAGGATCTTTCCTTCCGCTGCAGGATGGAGCTTCCGGCGGAATTGCAGCCGAATCAAAAGATACTCCGGGACCTGAAGAAAGAGGCGCCCCTCTGTTCCGTCAGTTTGCTGGCGGAGGACATGGTCCTGCTGTATCAGATGGAGCACTGCGCCGCGGACCACGATGCCGGCCTGGATGTGCGGCAGCTGATGGAGGCGAATTTCGGGACGACCCAACTGGACCAGCAGGTCACCAAGGAGCTGTACCAAAACATCTTTGAAAAGGTGGAAGCCGGCTTTGCCCACAACCCCTATAACCACGAGCAGCGGGAATGCGCCTGCATTCGCCGGGGGGATGTGGAAGGGTTGCGGCGCATTTTGGCGGAGCGTTTTCCCGGCCGATACGGCACCTTGTCCCTGGATTCCGTCCGGCAGGAGGTGTATTTGGGCATTGTCACCATCACCCTGGCCAGCCGGGCGGCCATTGAAGGCGGGCTGCATTATGAACTCAGCTATCACCTCAGTGACGTCAGCGTTCAGAAGATGGATGCCTGCCTGATGGCAGAGGGAGAGGCGAATATCAATGAAATTGTCAGTATCTACAGAAATGCACAGCTCCGGTACGCCGAGCTGGTCCATGATCTGCCGATCAAAAAGGTGGGAGATACGACGACCATTGAGAATCGGCATATCTCCCACTGCAAGGACTATATTTACGTACACCTGCACGAAAAGCTCACCGTGCAGGACATTGCCCTGGCCATCGGCCTGGATGCCAACTACCTGTCATCCCTGTTCCGGAAGCAGGAGAAAGTGTCGCTGAAGCAATTCATCATGTATGAAAAGATCAACCGGGCAAAGGTTATGCTGGAATTCTCCGGCCTTTCTCTGGCGGAGATTGCCTTCAACCTGGGCTTTGCCTCCCAAAGCCACATGGGCAAGGAGTTCAAAAAGGTCACGGGAATGACCGCCCGGGAATATCGCCTGGCTTACAGCAAGGACGATTTCGTCCGGGAGAGCCTGGCCTTCCCCACATCAAACGACTGATCAGGGGAACAGATTCCGCTGGCTCTGGGCCTTTCCTTCAAAGGGACCGCACACAGGGCTGACACCGCGGTGGTCGCCGAAATAATCCTCGTTGAAGATGATCTCGCTTCCATCGGGATTCTCATAAAGCTGCTCCGGCTCGAAGGCCATTCCAAGCACCTGGGTGGAAATGGTGCGGCAGCCGCCCTGGGGCAGGAAATCGTAGAGATTGGTGTGGAGCTTCACGCCGTCCTCTCCCAGTTCCACGGAGATGGTCACTTCGTGCTCTGTATCCACCCGGGCATCCTGCTCCCGGCTCATGGGCTTGGCACCGTTAAAGTAGACGTTGCCGCCGGTGTACACAGGCATATGGCTGTAGTACTTGTCCTTGTCGTGCTCATCGGCGATGTTCCAGGGACCGAATTTGCTGAAATACTCCTCAGCGCAAGGGTAATCCTCGTAGGGGCAGGTGCCGCAGACAAAGTTGTAGCCTGCCTCTTCGTTGTATTTTCTGGCATGGGCATGGTAGGCTTCCGGGATCTGCTGCTGCACGAAGATGTTGTTGTAGAAGCGCATGTCGCCGTGGAGGAAGGTCATGAAACCTGCCACCTCTGTGCGGTGGGGGAAGTGATAGGGGGTGTAGCGGGGCGTGGGCAGCTTGTCGCCGTTGTTGTCGGTGCCCATGCCTACCCAGGTGAAGGAACCGGCAATCAGGTTGTGGACAAAGGCCACGCCCTGGGTGCTGATCCGGCCGGAGCACTTGGAGAGCAGCAGGTTATTGTCCAGCAGAGTGGGGCCGTGGGAGACTTCCACGAAGATGTCTTCGCCGATGCCCAGGATGGGAGGGCACTCCACACCCTCCGGGGGCGTGTTGTCGTGGAACAGGTTCTGGCTTACCCGGGTGCCCTGGGCCTGCCAGTCCAGCCACATGCCTCTGGTGCAGTGGTGGAAATGGTTCCGGCGGAACACCACGTCGATGGCGGCGTGCATCTTGATGCCGCCGATCTCGGCACCGGCCAGATCCTGCTTGTTGTTGATGTGGTGGATGTGGTTGTCTTCGATCAGGGAGAACACGCCGCCCAGATGGCCCACGATGCCGGTCTGGCCGCAGTGGTGGATGTTGCAGCGTCGGACGATGTGGGAGCCGATCCGCTCCTTGGTCCAGCCCTCTGCCTGGGCCTGCATGATGTTGTCACGTTCGGTCTGGGTGCCGTCCTTGGTGTAGCGGGTGGTCCACTTGTTGTCGTTGTTCGGCTGGAGGTATTTGCCCAGGGAGATGCCGGAGCATCTGGAATCGGAGATCTCGCAGTCCTCGATGATCCAGCCCTTGGACCAGTGGGGGCCCACCATGCCGTCCTGGTATGCCGTGGGAGGAGCCCACTGGGTGGCGGCCTGCTTTACGGTAAAGCCGGACAGGGTGATGTAGGACACACCCTCTTTGGAGGGCAGGAAGCAGTTCCGGCGGACGTTGATCTCCACGTTCTCCTCGTTGGGGTTGGCGCCCCGGAAGTTGGCATAGATCAGGGTCTCATCGCCGTCCTGCAGGGTATACCACTTGTAAAGGGACAACTCCTTTTCCCAGGACAGGGGGAAGATAACGGGATTCAGAACCTCCTCCAGGCTGAGCACCTCGTACATGGCCCGGCCGTTGAGGTACACTTCGCCGGTGTGCACGGGATCGGGGGCAAAGTACCAGTCGCCGGTCACCACGGTGGTGTAGGGGTTGTAGCTGCCGAAAAGGCCGTTGCCGATTCTGCAAACCCACACATCGCCCTGATAATGCTCCCAGTTCTTCACGGGTTCGGCGCCGGAGATGATGGCCTTTCCCGGCTCCTCGGAGCGGTAGGTGATGCGCTGCTCTTCCGTACCGGCGTTCCGGGGGTCCACATATTCCCGGTACAGGCCCGGAGCGACGATGACCTCATCGCCGGGCAGAGCGATCTTCGCCGCCTCGCTGATGGTCTTGAAGGGGCGCTGCTTTGTGCCGGAGCCGCTTCTCGGAGCGGAGGCGGAAACATAAATCTTCATATCTTCTTTCTCCTTTCGGTTTGAATGATTTCGGATGATGGATTTTAAACGGATCATGTGCTTATCGGGATAACGCAGCAACTCGCTGAATTGTAATTTGGCGTACAGTTTAACTGACGCCCCCTTGGCTCCCCCTCTGGGGGAGCTGGCTGCCCCGTAAGGGGCGCCCCTGAGAGGGCAATGCATTTGCCATTACCTTACTGCGGTACCCTCTCAGTCAGCCTGTTCGGCTGACAGCTCTCCCAAAGGGAGAGCCAAGAGGCGCTGCCGTATCAGCCCGCGAAACAACAATTTACCCGCTTGCCGAATCAAGATAAGCACAAAGAGAAATTATTCCCGGGCGTTTTCTTCCAGGGTGGTGAAAACGCCGCTGTACAGCTTTGCGCACACAAAAGCCGGCAAGGAAAGGCCAAACATGAGCACCAGCGGCCAGGTCACCGTGAGCTTCAGGAAACAGTACACCGGCACCGCCCACACCAGCACCATGATCACCGTTTTCGGAAAACAGGAGACACTGAGAATGCAGGCGGAACGCAGGATGCCGGAGACGGAGTTTTCAAAATGTGCCTGCAAGGGCAGGACATACTGGAAAATCATAAAGGCGACGACGGCAGCGGAAACGGCAGCCACCGCAATCCAGGTCGGCAGCACCTCCGGTGCCACCAGCAGAACAAACAGGTCTGCCAGTGCCGCGGCAAAAATCATGAGAAAGGGCAGCCATAATAAGGTTGCCTGCTTGAAATTCTCCCGAAAGACCCGGAAGAACCGGTGGAAAACTGCCACATCTTCCTTCCGGGCGACGCTGAGCGCGCAGTTGTGCATGGCGGTCAGCGCTGCACCTGCGGTGATCACCGGAATGCAGCACAGAGCGGTGAAAAAATTGATCGCGAAAAGCTTCGTGGTGACGTTGGATACCCTTCGGATCAGCGCTCCGCCGATAGAGATATTGTTTTGGTTC
This sequence comes from uncultured Clostridia bacterium, assembly GCA_945940335.1. Classification (GTDB taxonomy): domain Bacteria; phylum Bacillota; class Clostridia; order Oscillospirales; family Oscillospiraceae; genus Faecousia. Next base: position 16,330 of record CAMEWH010000027.1, read on the forward strand.
ATTCGATCCCTCCGCTTCGTTTTTTGTTATTTGTATTCTATCAGGTTCTCTCGTCGCTTTATATCACGATTCACTTTGCTTTATCACATTTCTTTGGGATTCAAGGAAAAGGTTCCTCAATTTGTGTACAATTTTCCCATCCCCGCCTGCCGGATTCCTCGTTTTCTTGTCTATTCTATGGATAACCCGGTTGAAGCGGGCGGGGTGATCCGGTGGCCGAAACCGGACGGACAGAAAAAGGGCCCTGAAACCCAACGGGGTTCAGGGCCCTGGTGAAAATGTAACACGACGGAATATCCGACGAATTGGAAAGAACAGTCCCTTTCGGCAACGGCCGAATGATTGGGAGCATCCTAAAACGCGACTTTCATAAAAAGAGCCACCAGGCACAGGATCAGCGCGCAGAAAACATACAGGTAGCGCCCGGCATGGTACCAAAGGCGGCCATGGGGCTTTGCCGCGCCCTTGTTGATCTCCTCCAGAAGCGCCTCCTTTTTCATCACCCAGAACCAGGATACGGCCCCCAGGGTCGCGCCGATGGGAATGATGTAGATGGATACAATGTCCATCCACGGTCCCCATTGGGCGATGGGCTCCATGTGCAGCCCGAAGCCCAGGCACACCACACACAGCAGCACCAGCACCAGACCGCGGCTGAGCCTGGGGAAGCGATGCTGCATGGATTCCCCCACCGCCTCAAACATATTCTGCAGGGAGCTGACGCCGGCGAACACCATTGCGGTGTAGAGAATAATGGCAAAAAGTCTGCCGAAGGGCACATCCTGCAAAATCCGTGGCAGCGTCACGAACAGAAGGGAAGGGCCTGCGCCCACGTCCAGACCGTAGGCAAAGCAGGCGGGGATGATCACCAGGGAGGCAACCAAAGCGGCAACGGTATCGCAGATGGCCGTGCGCACAGCCACGTGCACCACATCCTCCCGGTCATCCAGATAGGCGCCGTACACGATCATTCCGCTGCCGGTAACGGACAGGGAGAAAAACGCCTGGCCCATGGCCCAGATCCACACCATGGGGTCTGCCAGCTTGCTCCAATCGGGGGAAAACATGAATTTGTACCCTTCCCAGGCTCCGGGGAGAAAGGCCACCCGGAGGGCCAGCACCAGGAAAATGAGAAAGAATACAGGCATCATGACCTTGTTGGTCTTTTCGATGCTCTTGGCTCCCAGCATCAGCGTCAGCAGGGTGCCCACCACTACAAGGATATGGAAGGGGACTACGGAATACGCCCGGGAGGAAAGGTCCGCGAACCATACCCCGGTATCCACCTGCATCAGTTCGCCGGTGAGGGACTGGAAGAACGCCTTCAGCACATAGGCAATGATCACCGCGTAGCCGATGGCAATGCACATGGAGCCTGCCAGGGGCAGCCACCCCAGAAGACCGCCGGCTTTTCCCAGCTTCCGGGATTCCCAGGCCATCCGGTAGGAACCCAGGGTACCGGTGCGGGACCGGCGGCCGACGGCATACTCCGCCGACAGGCCCACCACACTGAACAGGGCCACGAAGAGCAGATACGCCACCAGAAAGGCGCCGCCGCCGTTGGCTCCCATTTTTGCGGAGAAGCCCCAGACGTTGGCCATACCCACTGCCGAGCCCACCGCCGAAAGAATAAAGCCCCACCGGCTGGAAAATAATGCGGTTTTCCTGTGCTGCATACGCGTTTCTCCGTTCTTGACATCTTCTGGAAACACCATATAATAGACATTCAGGCGATTGGTTTTCGTAAGTGCATTGACAAATTGTAATTTAGGCTATCGGTTTTAATAAGCAGGCCGTGAGAATGTTGTTTGAAGCATCAATGGAACGGCGAAATACCTTCCCCCGGGGGGAAGGTGGCCCGGCGTAAGCCGGGTCGGATGAGGAACGGCGACGCAGTAGGACAGGGAATGCACCCAAATAAAACGGATAAAGGTTTCGGTTTCAACCATTTTTACGGAGTGCATAGGAATATTTTACTTTTCGCCGTTCCTCATCAGTCACCCAAATCGGTTCCGAAGTGCCGATTTGGGCGACAGCTTTACGAATTAAGGTGCGATTGCCACTGGCAATCGATAGATTTTGATTCGCTGCGCGGAGCACCACCCCCGGGGGAAGCCATGAGCGCTGCCGCGCCGATACGTTATACAACAGTCAATGTGCTTACGAAAGCCGATAACCAAAAGCCAAAAAATGGGTGCCCGCCGGCACCCATTTTTTCATCGATTCATGGTATTGAGAAATTGGAGTTTGAAGCGCAGGGCGCTTCACCCCAATGGCGCGCCGGGGGGCATGAAATCCGGGACTCCTGGGCAGTGCCCGGTAACATTTCTGCGTGCCAGGCTGAGACAATTACCCAGCCATCGTAGGGGCGTGTGCGATAAATTGCAATTTTCCGGCATTCCGGCTTCATTCCGCTTTTCCTGCGGCCATTGCTTCCGCCAGATCGCAGATGCGCTGGGCGGCGTTTTTGGGGATGATGCTCCGCTGGCACTCGCGCATGTGCTGCAGCTTCTCCGGCCGGTTCAGCAGGTCCAGGACGTTTTCCAGCGCCCTGGGATGGGGGTCTGCCTGGATGGCCATGCCGGTCTGTGTGAACAGGGCACGGTTGCGGGTTTCGCAGCCGGGAATGGGAGGCAGCAGGGCCAGGGGGGCTTCCATCACCGCCGCTTCCGTAGTGGACAGGCCGCCGGGCTTGGTGAAGTACAGATCGCAGGCGCGCAGGTATTCCGCCATCCGGTCCGTCTGGCCGATGAGCTCCAGGCGGTCGCCGTAGTGCTTTTCCAGATGACGGCATACGGAGGCGTTGCTGCCGCAGATGACGATCAGCCGGAAGTCTGTGCCCTCCGTGATGCCGCACAGCAGCCGGATGGCCTTTTCCAGCTTACCCGCCCCAATGCTGCCGCCGGACACCAGCAGATACCGCTTGTCCGGCTGGAGGTTCAGGGCAGCCCTGGCCTGGGCCTGGGTCAGATCGCAGTGGAAGCTGCTGCGCACGGGGATACCCAGGGGGTAGATCCGCTCCTGATGGATGCCCCGGGCGGTGAATTCCTGGGTGAGCATGGGGGTGGGGGTGATGTAGGCGTCGCAGTCGGTCTCCTCCATGAAGGGGATGCAGGTGTAATCCGTGTCCACATAGATGGTTTTGGGGATCTTTTCCCCGTGATTGCGCAGATAGGTGAGCATTTCCGCCGGGAACAGGTGGGTCATGACGATGGCATCCACCGGATGGCTGTGCAGGAAATCTGCCAGGGCGCTGCCGGCATAGCCATTGGCGAAATACACGGGGGAACGCCAGGGGAGACGGCGATAGGCATTTCCCACGGCGTAGATGGCCCCGAATCCGCCGGGAGCGGATTGGGCCACGGAGATGTAGGCGTTGTCCACCCGCTGGGACAGCTTCCCGCCCCGCAGGTCAAAGGGGTTCATTGCCGTGACGCCGTGGCCCCGGCGGAGAAATTCTTCCTTCACGGCCGCCGCGGCGGAATTGTGCCCGCCCCCGGTGCCGCAGGATAAAACCAATACTTCCAAACTGAATTCTCTTCTTTCTGTTCTGATGTAGTTCACGTTCCAATGCTCCCGGCAAATAGTCATTTGTAGGGATGTTTCGTAGGGCGGGGTCTTGACCCCGCCGACCCGGTTCCGGTTTTTGGTCGGTACGTTGAATGGATCATTTTTCGAAACAACGCTTGGGAAATGTCATAATACCGACATTTGATTCCATTTTTCCTCCCTGGCAGGTTTCGTTACCTGGTCGGCGGGGTCAAGACCCCGCCCTACGCTGGCTGGACAATTATCGAAACCTGGTTCCATTCAACCCACCGCCAAACAACAATTTGTCTTTATATTTGGAAAGGTCAAAGCAATTGTATCTGCATGGCTTCTCTCGGTTCCTTGCTCAGGTGCATCCGCAGGCAGACGATGCAGGCGATGAGGCAAAAGCCCAAGGTGATGCCCTGGGGCTGGCGGGTGAGGGCAAGGCACAGAAGAGCCACCAGGTAGGCGGCGATGGTCCGCTGGAAGTGGGGGGTGATCCGCACCACCAGGGAGAAGAACAGGAACGCCCCGACGAAAATGGCAAAGGGCGGCCAAACTGGCAGCAGCCCCAGCAGGCAGCCGAAGGTCACGGCGATGCCCTTGCCGCCCCGGAAGCCGTAGAACACCGGGAAGGCATGGCCCAGCACCGGAGCCGCCGTCACCAGGGACAGGGCCAGGGGAGGAGCCGCTTCCGGCTCCAGCAGGAACAGCCACACCGGGAGAAAGCCCTTGCAAAGGTCCCCCAGCAGGGTGCCCATACCGCACAGGAAGCCGCCGTACTGGAAGGCATTGGCGGTGCCGGGGTTTTCGTCCTTGCTCTGGGCGATGATTTCCTTTCCCGTCAGCGCGGCAAGCAGCCGGGCAAAGAGAATGCTGCCCGTCAGATATCCGAAGGCCGTGAAAAAGAGAGCCCGTCTCATTTCTTTTCCTCCTCATATGGAAGCGTTACCGTGAACACAACCGCACCGTTCCTGCTTTCCACCTGGATGGTGCCTTGATGCAGCTCCACGATTTTTTTCGCAATGGCCAGCCCCAGGCCGTTGCCGGCGGAAAAATGGGAGCGGTCCGCCTGATAGAATTTCCGGAAAATCCGGGGCTGCTCCTCCTCCGGGATCTCGCCGCTGTTGGCAACGGTCACCCGGACGGTATTCTCCTCCCGGAAGATCCGCACCTGGAGGGGACCGTACTCCGGGGAGAATTTTACTGCGTTGTGCAACAGGTTGATCCAGACCTCTTTCAACAGCTCCTCGTTGGCCCGGATGTTCACCTCGGGGAACTCCATGTCCAGGTCGATGTGCTTGGCGGTCCAGTCGTGCTCCAGCAGCAGGGCGGCGCTGCGCAGCTGTTCGGAGAGGTTATATTCCGTCACCCCGGTGAGGATGGTCTGGTTTTCTACCTTGGTCAGCTTCAGCACATTGGTGGCCATGGTGGAAAGCCGCTCGGACTCCTCCACAATGGCGCTTATATACTCGCTGCGCTGCTCCTGGGTTAGATTCGCCCGCTGCAGCAGCTTTGCAAATCCCGCAATGGAGACGATGGGGGTTTTGAATTCATGGGAGAAATTGTTCACGAAATCCTGGCGGAGCATCTCCGTGTCCCCCAGCTCCCGGGCCATTTTGTTGAAGCTCTCCTCCACCTGCAAAAAGGCGGGGACCATGCTGATGGGCTTTTTGAAATGGACCCTGGCATTAAAATCTCCGTCCGCCAGCCGGTTCATCTGGTCAATCAGCCAGTTGATGGAGTTCGTGGGGATGCGAACCGCCAGCATGGACAGTCCCGTGCCCACAATCAGGCTGACGGCGGACGTAAATACCAGCAGCTGCAGACTCTCCGGGAAATCCTCCGTCTGGATGGGCAGAATGTCCAGAAGGGTGAGCACATAGCTCAGGGCCGTGGCCACTGCCAGGGAGGCAAGCAGAATCCCGAAGGTGAGCAGAATGAACAGAATGGTGAGGGAGTACCCCTGTTTCGGATGCTTCATTCGTTCTTCACCGCCTTGTAGCCCAGACCCCGGACGGATTCCACGCTGAATTCCTTCCAGCCCTCGAAGCGCTTGCGCAGTCTGCCCACGTGGACCGTCACGGTTTCCCAGCCGGTTTCGCAGTCCATGCCCCAGATTTCGTCCATGAGCTGGATCCGGGTGAAAATCTTGCCGGGGTAGGACAGGAGCTTGTATAGCAGCAGAAATTCCTTCTGGGGCAGCTCCTGCACCTGTCCCGGGCGGGAGACGGTGAAGGAATCGTAGTCCAGTACCACCTCGCCGATGACGATCCGCCGGTCGCTGACGATTTTGGCCCGGCGGAGCAATGCTTTGATGCGAAGCAGCATTTCCTCCTCGTCAATGGGCTTGGTGATGTAGTCGTCGGTGCCCACCAGGAAGCCACGGTGCTTGTCCTCCGGCTGCTGCCGGGCGGAGACCATTAAAATGGGAAGGGTGTTGTCGTTTTGGCGCAGGGTGGCGGTGAATTCGTACCCGTCCATATTGGGCATCATAATGTCCAGCACCACCAGGTCGATATGCTCCCGGTCCAGCACCGCCAGGGCATCCTGCCCATCCACGGCAGTGAATACGTGATAATGCTCCGCCTCCAGAATCGCCTTCATCAGAAGGCGGGTGTTCTTGTCGTCGTCGGCTACCAGAATGTTGATCACAGCCGTCCCCCCTTTTTTCAATACAATAAAAGGATTCTTTTCCTTCGTCAAGTGATTCGGGAATAAATTACCATGGATTTCTAAACCGAAAGAAAACAAATTCCGCCGCAAACGGACAAATAGTCATTTGCGGGCAGATACGGCAGCACCCCTTGGCTCTCCCTTTGGGAGAGCTGTCAG
>CAMEWH010000028.1:0-21865 GCA_945940335.1 uncultured Clostridia bacterium
AGCCCCGCCGTCCAAACAGCCGCCTGGACAAGGTGCGCCATATGTTCAGTAAGATTCCTTGATACGCCACAGCAAGGATGGTTATTGCATTTCCCTGCCTTTCGTGGTAAAATGTAGTTGTAAACCACCAGAGAAAACAACAACCCTGCTACCCCCCGTTATCACCACCGATAACAATTTGATAACAGCCCATCGTATAGGGCTGGATAATATGGACACATCAAATAATCAAAAAAATGAGGTATCAAATTTATGAAGCAAAATCCGTTAAATATGATGCCCAACAACGAGTGGGAATAATCCGAATTGTCGCGAGGCAAAGCAATTTAGCCCATAAAAGGCAAAGTTAATTTTCTGAGTAGGCCTTGAGGAAGAAATTCCTTGAGGTCTATTTTTTGTGCATAGAGTTTCTAAAACCTTGGGCAACACCGCATAATGGGAGCTGCGGGCTTCGGCGGATCTTTTGCCCCAATCGTGCAGTATGAAAAATGGGAAATACACAGAGTATTCCCGCATTTTCCATACTTTCGCTTGGGTCAAAATTTCTCGCCGAATCTCCTTGCCCCATTATGCGGTGTTGCCCTTGTATTTCGCGGCGACTATGCCGATAAAATAGCAGTTTTATTGGTATAGTCGAGTTTGAAAATTCCCCAGTTTGGAGGCTTTTCCAGCAAATATAACGAGAAAAATTCGATTTACCCCATGACACAATTTTTGAAGGAGCTAACTGATTGCTGCGTCAGTTAGCGCTCTGCCTGTAACAGACAAAATAGAAGTTGACACCTACCCGGATTGTCAATAGAATGTAGCCAAAAGGGGCACTGGTGATTAGTGCGTTGGGCAAGCCGCCGTTTCACCAGTACGATCTGCGGTTATGGCCGGTACGCGGCTGATCTTTTAGAAAAGGAAGGGCAGGATCATGAAATTATTTCAGTATTATGATGAAGAACAGCAGGTTCATGTAGGGGCTGTTGTAAAGGGTGCGTATGCCGCGCTCCCCAGGGAAGTCACCATGGAAGCGCTTCTGGGAAAAAGCAGCGGGGAGCTGGAAAAAACCGTGGCTTCCATGCCCTGCGTACCCATGGACCTGGAGACGATCCGGTTCGCTCCCGTGGTGACGGGGCCTGAAAAGATCATCTGCATCGGCCTGAATTATCATGAGCATATCAATGAGACCGGCCTTGGAAAGACGGACAAGCCCGGTTTCCCGCCGGTGTTCTGCAAGTTCGGAAACGCTTTACTGGGCCATAAGGAAGAACTGCATCTTCCCAAAAAGGCAAAGCAGTTTGACTACGAGGCGGAACTGGTCATTGTCATGGGGGATACCTGCAAAGAGGTGACACCCCAGGAAGCATACCGGTATATCGCGGGCTTCGCTGCGGGCAATGATTTCAGCGCCAGAGATATGCAGTTTGCCTCCAGCCAGTGGACGCTGGGCAAGGCTTGCGATGGGTTCGCCCCTGTGGGACCCTTCTTTGTGCCCCGGGACGAAGTGAACCCGGAGAAACTGGAAATCTGCTGCAAGGTCAACGGGGAATATGTGCAGAAGTCCAATACGTCTAAAATGATCTTCTCCTGCGGAGAAATCGTCAGCTACCTGTCCGACTTGATCTGCCTGAAGAAGGGAGACCTGATCTTTACCGGGACCCCCTCCGGCGTGATTCTGGGCAAGGAAAAGAGCCAGCAGGTCTGGCTGAAAGCCGGGGATGTGGTCACCGTGGAGATTGAGGGGCTGGGTACCCTGGAAAACAGGCTGGTCTGACCAGGGAACATCGGTCCTGGCTTTCCTGTTCGGACAGCTCAAGGATCAGGGCGTCAATGAGAACCGTCCCCATATGAAAACACGATTGTGAGTTACAACCGATCGTTCACGGATAGGACTCCTTCAGCCTGTCAATTGCCGCCTCCGGGTGCATCGGTTGAAGAAACGAGCAAGGCCCCTATTTGCAGCAAACCCCGTATGGAACCGGTCCATACGGGGTTTTCGCCTGTCACGCCTTGGCAGCGGACGCGTACATTTTCTTTTTCCACTTGCCTGCACGGAATACGATGAGGGTCATCACCATGCCCAAGGTCCAGGAAATCATCAGCGACAAAAACAGCGCGTCCGGCTTTCCGTGGGGGAACTCCTCCGACCGGGTGAGGTAGGCAAGAACGTAGGCCACAGGCACCCGGATGAGGATGGTGGAGATGATGGAGATCCACATAGGACTCACTGTGTCTCCAGCTCCCCGCATGACGCCGCCCAGCACCTGGCTGACGGAAACGCAGATGTAGCCCACCGCCATCAGCCGGATCATCCGGGATGCCAGGTCGATGAGGGAAGCAGTTCCCGTAAACATGGCGAAGAGATACTTTCCCAGGAACAGCAGCACCAGGGTGATTACCATGGAGAAGGTCAGGGCGATCAAGCCGCCCTGCTTTACGCCTTTATCAACCCGGTCAAATTGCCCAGCCCCCACATTCTGCCCTGCGTAGACGCTCATGGCCTGGCCGAAGGTGAAGTTGGGCATCATGGCAAAGCCGTCCACCCGCATGATGATTACATTGCAGGCGATGACCGTTTCGCCCATTGCGTTGGTCAGGTTCAGCACCACCATGCCGGCGGTGGCCATAATGGCCTGGGTGACCCCGGAGGGAATGCCGATGCGCAGAATCCGCATGGCTACGGCAGGAACCAGCCGCATGGTTTTCAGGTTCAGGTCAAAGATATCCCGCATACGAACCAGCTTGATATAGCAAAGCACCGCGGAAATCGCCTGGGCAATCACTGTTGCCAGTGCCACTCCGGGAACGCCCATATGGAACTTTGCCACGAACAGCAGATCCAGCACCACATTCAGCGCCGCCGCCACCAGCAAAAAGCCCAGGGCAGACACCGAATCCCCCAATCCCCGGAGCACGCCGGAGAGCATGTTGTAAAAGAAAAAACCTACAATTCCAATGAAGAAGATGTTCAGGTAATCCCTGCACCAGAGGATGATGGACTCCGGCGTGCCCAGCAGCTCCAGCATGGGCATGGAAATCATTGGGCCCAGAACCATGATGATTACACTGGCAGCGGCGGACAGGGCGATGCAGTTGCCGATGTTCTTGGTCAGTCCCTCCCGGTCCCTGGCGCCGTAGCTCTGGGAAACCACGATGCCCGCACCGGTGGAGATGCCCACAAAGAGGGCCAGCAGCAGATTGAGGATGGGTCCTGCGCTGCCCACCGCAGCCAGAGCGTTGTCTCCCACATACTTGCCCACAATCACCGAATCCGCTGTATTGTACAGCTGCTGCGCCAGATTTCCCAGCAGCATGGGCACCGAAAACTCCAGAATCCGCTTCCAGGGCGCTCCCAGGGTCATATCCTTTGCTGAAAACAGCTCCTTCATACTTATCATTTCCGTCTCTCCTTTTCTCTCATCTACCGAAAGGGTATCCGTGCCGCAAATTGCGGCCGTCTGCTGCGTTTTCTATCCCTATTCTACAGAATAGGGAAGCCGGTGACAATGGTGAATTGTAGAAAAATCAGGCAGTCGTTTTTTGACAGGTATAGACAAAATGTCAACGTCAGACGATTGACTTCCACCCAAAACCATTCTATCATAAAGATGCATTCTTGACAAACTGCGGCAATTCGTGCAAAATGGTTTTGGTGAAAGACTGGGGCGTTTTGGCGCTCATGGATACGGAAATCATTCAGAATCAGAAAGGAAGAGTAACGTGAGTAAAATTGTTATTTTGGAATCCCTTGCGGTGTCTGAACAGAAAATGCAGGAGCTGAAAAGGCCTTTTGAGGCCCAGGGCCACGTCTTTTGTGAATACCCCCAATCCACGGATCCTGCAACTCTGATTGAGGAAGCGAAGGATGCGGATGCACTGGTGATCGCCAATATGCCCCTTCGCGGTGAAGTAATCCGTGCTTGCAAAAATCTGAAGTATATTGATGTGGCATTCACCGGCGTTGACCATGTGGATCTGGCTGCGGCAAAGGAAATGGGAGTGAAGCTCAGCAATGCGTCGGGCTATTCCAATGAAGCCGTGGCGGAGCTGGCCCTGGGCATGGCCCTTTCTTTGAGCAGGAACATGACTGCTGTTGAGAGCCGCTGCCGTGCCGGAGGGACGAAGGATGGCCTGGTGGGCTATGAACTGAAGGGAAAGACCGTTGGCATTATTGGAATGGGAAAGATCGGGCGCAGAAGCGCCGAGCTGTTCCATGCAATTGGCTGTACTATCCTGGCCCATAACCGCTCTGCCCATCATGATTTCCCCGGGTATGTGCAGCAGACCAGCCTGGAAAACCTGCTGAGAGATTCCGATATTGTCCTGCTGCATTGCCCGCTCAATGACTCCACCCGGGGAATGATCAATAAAGAAAAGCTGGCGATGATGAAGCCGACGGCAATGCTGATCAATGTGGCGCGGGGCCCGGTGGTTGTGTCCAGGGATTTGCAGGAAGCATTGAACAGCGGCGTCATTGCAGCTGCCGGCGTGGACGTGTTCGACGTGGAACCGCCCCTTGCATTGGATGAGCCGCTGCTGAACTGCAAAAACTGCCTGGTGACGCCTCATGTGGCGTTTGCGTCCAAAGAAAGCATGGAGCTGCGTGCGGATATTGTGTTCGATAATCTGGCAGCCTGGATGGCCGGTGCGCAAAAAAACGTGATTCTGTAAAAGCTGTTTGGTTGATTACCATTTTGATGTGTGCGAATAAACCGAAATGAAAGAAAGGCGAAAAATGATTCGGCCGCTGGGGCGGAATCGAATTCCAAACCCTCCAGTAAGTATCGTTCACGCTTTCTTCTGCATCCTGGTTGCTTTCTAAAATGTGGTCCGCCAGAATAAAAAGGCGCGTACCATAGGAAGCCGCAGTTTGAGCAATTGCTTCTTCGTTTCTGGCAAAGTACAGCGCTATGATTTTCTGATCGTCCATTCGGTTCACCTCACAGTTCAATTTGGGTCCTCACCCTAATAGACCGATGCGACGGCTCAAATCTCACGATTTTTCAAACCGGTTTTCCCCAACAACCGCGCCCGCTGCGAAGGCGCAGCGAACAAACGAAACCATCGAATTTTGGACCTTCGATGGTTTCGGCTCTCCTTCGCTTTGATTTGTGGGTTTACCGGTTGAATGCCTTCATCAGCTCGCCGTACTGCTCCCGGTATTGGTCGTACACCGGGCCGGCGGCATCCACCAGGGACTGGCGGCCCAGGGTAATGGAAGTCATTCCCTTTTCGATGCAGTCCTGCTTGGCCACTTCGTTTTCCTCCATGGCAGCGGTCCACTCCGTATCGCAGGCGTGGGCGGCGGCTTCGGCCAGCCAGGTGCGCTGCCGGTCCGTCAGGTTCCGGTAGGCGGCATCGGACATCACCAGCATGGACAGCTCCAGCACATGGTTTGTCTCCATCACGTGGCTCTGCACCCGGCTCAGATCCCGGCTGCTGATGTTCAGATAGGTGTCCTCCTGGCCGTCCACTGCCCCTTGTTCCAGGGCATCCAGCAGTTCATCGGCGTTTACCGCCGTTGGAATGGCCCCCAGCGCCTGAAAGACGGCCTGATGCAGTTCATCCTGCTGGGTGTGGATGGACAGCCCCCGGAACTCCGCCGGAGCGGTGACGGCCCGGTTGGCGGTGACCTGGCGGAAGCCCGTGGTCATCCAGCCCAGGCAGTGCAGCCCGGCGGTGGTCAGGCTTTCTGTGAGAGAGGCTCCCGCTTCGCCTTTCAGAATGCCCTGGGCCTCCTGGTAGCTTTCAAACAGGAAGGGAAGCCCCAGCACGCCCAGCTCCGGGCACAGCTCCACCAGGGAGGATACCGGCAGGAGACCCAGGTCGCATTTTCCGTTTTGCAGCAAGGCGGCCACTTCGGCATCGGTGCCCATTGTCCCGCTGGGGAGCAGGGTGCAGGTCAGGTTTTCACCGGAGAGCTCCGCCAGCTTCTCTGAGAAGGCGGCGGCACCCCGGCCGGGGAGGGAGTCCTCTGCCTGGGTGAAGGCTATGGTCAGACGCAGGGAGGGGTCCACCGGAGTAGTCGGTACGGTGGCGGCCGGGGCAGTTATTTCGCTGGGGGCGGTGGGCTGGGGAGAAGCCGTGGCGCAGGCGGCCAGCGTCAGCGTCACTGCGGCCAGCAGCAGGGAAAACCATTTTTTCATGGGTAATGCGCTCCTTTGAAATTGTTATGGAATCCATTATTCCCAGGAATGCCCAAACGCAAACCCATTGTATCAGGGAACTTGTGCCGCTGTGGTGTTTTTCGGTCAAAAGCTTCGGCAGCCGACCGGTGCTTTGCCGGCTGGACCTGTCTGCTGTCGGAATCCGGAGAGTTCCTATTGTATTTTAAGGCGCTGTGTGATAAATTTATCTGGAAGAGAAGCCGCAGTCTCATTGGATGGGAAAGGGGCTTGGAAGGAGAAAACACCATGAAGACCTTGTATCTGATTGGCGGAACCATGGGTGTGGGAAAAACAACGGTGTGCCGCGCGCTGAAGGACCGGCTGGAGAACAGTGTCTTCCTGGACGGGGATTGGTGCTGGGATGCCCACCCGTTTCAGGTAACGGAAGAGACGAAGCGGATGGTAATGGAAAATATCTGCTTCCTGCTGAATCAGTTTCTCCGCTGCTCTGCCTATAAAACGATCATCTTTTGCTGGGTGATGCATGAGCAGGAGATCATTGATACCATCCTGGAAAAATTGGATCAGTCGGACTGCACGGTGAAAGCGGTATCCCTGGTTTGCAGCGAGGGAGCGCTGCGCGGTCGGTTGGAACAGGACGTTGCCGCCGGAATCAGAACGGCAGACGTGATTGAGCGAAGCGTTTCCCGCATTCCCTGCTACAGCAAACTGAATACCATCAAATTGGAAACCGACGGAAAGACCGTCGCGCAGATCGTTGACGCACTGATGGCATTATAGGAGGAGCGTATGGAAGTCAAGGAAGTATTGCAAAAGCGCAGAAGCGTGCGCAAATTCACCCGGGAGCCGGTGCCGGAGGAGGCCATTCATGAGCTGCTCCATGCGGCCATGAGCGGCCCCAGCGCCTGCAACCGGACACCCTGGGAATTCTTTGTGGTGACGGCGCCGGATATCCTGGAAAAGCTGCGCAAGGCCAGCCGTTTTACCAATTACCAGGCACCCCTTGCCATCATTGTAGCGGGAAATCTGAGCAGAGCCCTGCCTCAGCAGCTGGCGGAATACTGGATTCAGGATTGCAGCGCCGCCACGGAGAATATTTTGCTCCAGGCAACCGACCTGGGACTGGGAGCAGTGTGGTGCGGTATCTGCCCCCAGAAGCGGGCGGAGCAGCGGGTGGCGGAAATCCTGGGCTTAACGCCCAAGCAGATTCCGCTGAACGTCATCTTTCTGGGTTATCCCGCCGAGGAACCGGAACCCAGGGATCAATATCAGGAAAGCAACGTCCATTGGGTGAGGTGATGGGACTGTGAGCGAGCGGGAAGAAAAATTTGAAGCCATGCTCCGGGCGGTTCAGCGGGAGTATGATGACACCCTCCGAAAAATGGAAACGCTGAAGGCACAGGACAAAACCAAAACCGCCACCTACCGCCAACTCCTGGGAGATAAGCTTATGCTGCAAAATATCCTCACCCGGTATAAAATCTACGGGCTGCTGGATTGATCAAGGGAGGAACGCTGCTGAGAGACAACCGCCCGAGAGGGGGGAGATGGAAGGAGAGGAAAGGACATGAGAGAGGAGATCATCAAAAAGACGGAGCGGTTTATGCAGGCGGAAGTTTCCAAGCTGGCCTCCTTCCAGGACAACACCCCCCGTATGGCCCAATACCGCATCGAGCACTCCTATCGGGTGGCCCACATCGGGGCGGAGATTGCGGCAGCCGAGGGCTTTGACCGGGAGCGTACCTTTGTTGCCTGCCTGCTCCATGACATCGGCTATTCCCTGGATTACCGGGACAAGCAGGACTACCGAAATCACGGGCGTTATGGTGCGGCCATCGCCAGACCCTTCCTCACGGAACTGGGTTACAGTGGGGCGGAAGTGGAGGAAATGTGCTATGGCATTGCCATCCATGTGGATGACATGGCAGACTTCGAAGGGGAGCGGACGCCCCTGGCACTGACCGTGGGGGACGCGGACAACATCGACCGCTTCGATGCCTATCGGCTCTATGAGGGCCTCCAGAATGTGGACTACATGAATTTGCCGCTCCGGGAACAAAAGGCCCATGTGGAGCGGGTGCGGCAGCGGCTGGCCGAGCTCCGTCAGATGCCCTGCGGCACGGCCACGGCCACCCGGATGTGGCAGGAGAAAATCGACTATCAGCTGGAATTTTACCGCCGCCTGGGCCATCAGGTGGAAATCAGCACCTGGCCAGGTGAGGGCGGGAAATGCTTTCCGGATGAAAAGCCCCTTTTGTAAACGAAAGAAGTGACCCCCGGGTGTTCATTTTACCAACAACCGGGGGTTTGCCATTGCGGTCAGTCCAGGCTGCAAAACGCCTGACAGTCAGCTTTATTTCTTACAAAACGCCGAGGAAAGCCAGCCTCTGGCCACGCCCACCTTTCCGCCGGAAAGCAGGAAGGCTTTCATGTTCTTTTGCAGGGAGGTGTTTTCCGGCAAATCCTCCAGGGCGGTTTCCTTCTGCTGCGTATCCGTGAGCTGGAACACCCACTCCAGCACGTCGTTGGGGTTGGGATTCACCAGATCCACGGTAAACGCCCGCTGGAAGGCAAGAATGTGGGAGCCCTCGGGCAGCAGGGAGCCCAGCACCGGGGACAGGAGCCAGGATTCGCACTCCATGGGCGCCTGGGCCCAATCCGGGAAGTACATCCCCAGGAACTGCCGGGCCTGGGCCAGGGATTCGTCCAGCAGGGCCATTTCCATCCGGGTATCGGAGGGAATGTGCAGGCTGATGATTTTTTTGCCCGCTTCCTCCTTCAGCTCGTATTCCAGCTGACCGATGCGGAACAGCCTGGCGTTTATTTGCCGGGTGGTCCAGAAGAAACGGTCAAAGCCGTAATACCCGCAGGATCGGTAGTGCTCCTGCACAAAACGGGTGAAGCACTTCATGGTGTCCAGCCAGATTTCCTCCGGCAGGTCTTTCCAGGGGCCGTCCTCCCGGTTGTGCAGGGCAGTGAGCAGTTGGTCGGCGAGTTCTTCCACTCCGTCGCCGCTGTCGCTGGAATCCTTCCCGCAGTAGGTGGGAAGGGCTTTAAAGGCTTCATCCATCACCCGCAGGGCAAAGGGTCTGGGCATTTCCATGGCCGCCAGGAGTTTTTCCAGCTCTTCCTGGAGCAGCAGACGGTGCTCCTCCTGCTCTGCCAGCTTGGCCCCGGGGGAGGTTTTCAGTCCCTCGTCCTCCCGTCGGTCCGCCTCTTTGGCCTCGGGGGTGGGATTCCACAGGGCTTCCGGCGCGCCGGAGAAGCCGAGATCCTCCAGCTTCCCCTGGATGCGGCGGAGTTCCCCGGCGAAGGATTCCCAGGTGGGATAAGCTTCCGGATGGGTGGCCTTGAGGATGGCGGCGGGAAGCCGGGGGAAGAGCAGGGTGCCCGCCCGGTTCAGGTTGGTGATCCGTTCGGCCCACAGCATACACTCCACGCCCAGAAGCCCATCCTCCGCCCCTTCCGCGTAGTCGGGCACCGCCGGAGCGTTCCAGATGTCATAGGGGCTGGTGGTACTGTAGGCGTAGTCATAATAAAAATGCTGGGTGTCGGAGCGGATAACCTTGCCGCCGCTTTTCATGAATTCCGCCGTTGCCCGGTGATTGCCCAGCCACTGCTGGACGATGAAATGTTTTGGAAGGATGCCGCCGGCCAGGCAGTCGTTGTAAACGATGGTCTGCTTTCCTTTTTCTGCCAGATATGCCCCAACCTGCAGCACCAGAGCACGCTGCAATTCTTCTTCGTTTTTCAGCCTCTCCCGCCTCATGCGCTTTTGACAGTGGGGGCAGCGCCGCCAGTGGAGCTTGAGGGCCTCGTCCCCACCGATGTGGACATAGGGGGCGGGGAAGAGGTCGGTGACTTCGTCCAGAATGTCCTTCAGAAAACGGATGGCCTCCTCCTTGCCGGCGCAGATCAGATTGGGGAAGATGCCGCCGATGTTCACCACATGGCGGTCATAAGGCAGCTCGATTTCCACCGATTCACCGTTTTTCACTACCTCCCGCCCACAGCCGAACTGAGGGTAGGCGGCTAGCATGGCGCTGGCGTGGCCCGGGATGTCAATCTCCGGGATGATCTGAATGCCCCGCTCTAAGGCATAGGCCACCACCCGGCGAATCTCCTCCTGGGTATAGTAGCCGCAGTTGTGTTCCGTTTCGGACACGGCGCCGAAGAAGGAGTCTCCCCGCACACTGCCCACCTGGGTCAGCCTGGGGTACTTTTTGATCTCGATCCGCCAGCCCTGATCATCCGTCAGGTGCCAGTGCATGGTGTTCACCCCGCACACCGCGGCGGCGTCCAGCAGCTTCAGCACATCTTCCACGCTCATGAAGTGGCGGCTGACGTCCAGCATAAAACCAAGATAGGGCGCTTTTGTCATGACTTGTCTCTTCCTTTCTTTTTTAAGGTGACCGTGAATTGACTATGGGGAAAAATGGATTATAATAGGAATATCCGTTGCCGGATTGGCGCGGTGAACAGGTAAATTGCCGCGAGTCGCGGCGGACAATGGCGCACCGGGCTGGTGTATGATCCGGGACTCCTGGGTAAAGCCCGGTAATGATTTTGCGCACTTGGATAAACGGTACCATGTGCGTTTGTGCCGAGAACAGCCTGTATGCCGTTCCGTCTGCGTAACGGCCATAACCCAACGGACCGGAGCACCTGGTTAAATGGGATACAGTTTGGACGGACGGTATACCATTCAACGTACTGTGCATATTTCGGGGGCTGGGCGGAACGGCACATAGGCCGTTCCCTACAAATTGACGAACCGTGTCCCATGCACTGCCCGCCAAACAACAATTTACCGGCATACGCATGCATTTATTATAATCGTGGAGTGCCCGTATTGCAAGATGGAGATCAGGCATCCCGGCTTGATGGAGGATTCCATATGAAAATTGAACAAGTCACGGAAAAGGACGCAGCTGCGCTTCTGGAAATCTATGCCCCCTATGTGGAACAAACGGCCATTTCCTTTGAATATGAGGTGCCTTCCCTGGAGGAATTCCGGGGAAGAATCCGTTCCATTTCCGCCCGGTATCCCTACATCAAGGCAGTGGCGGAAGACGGCACCATTCTGGGCTATGCCTACGCCGGGGCCTTCAAATCCCGGGCGGCCTATGACTGGGCGGTGGAGACTACCATTTATGTCCGCCGGGAATGCCGGGGCAAGGGTGTGGGCCGGGCACTGTACGAGGCCCTGGAGCGCTCCCTGAAGGGAATGGGCATCTGCAATCTGAATGCCTGCATCGCCTATACCGCCCATCCCGATGCGCACCTGACCAACGACAGTATGCTCTTCCACGGAAAGCTGGGCTATGAGCTGGTTGGCACCTTCCATCACTGCGGCTGCAAGTTCGACAGCTGGTACGATATGATCTGGATGGAAAAAATCATCGGCGCCCACCTGGAAAATCAGCCCCCGGTTCGCTTTGGGGAATGGACAATTTGATCTTCGCCGCAGTCGTTCCCGGGTGAGTAACTGCGGCGGTCTGCTGCTGTGCTTGTCCCGGCAGCCAGATGCTCAAACAGCGCGGGGTACCTGGATTCCTTACAGGCACCTCCAGTGTCTTGTGCGGAAAGGATATTTACAATCTGTTTCCCATGTATTATAATAACGGATAAATTGGCATTTTTCCCCACCACGGGGGCAGGATTGCCAAAATAGAAGGGGGCGGGGATGATGGACAGCAAAAAAATCAAGCAGTTGGTCATGTCCCATCGGAAATTTTTCCAGTTTGCCACCAAGGTGTACAATCATCTGGTGCCGAAAAATAAACTGCATGCCAAGGGGGTCACTCTGAACTGCGGTGTGGTGCTGATCAACGGGCTGAAAATCTACAGCAATGGTACAGACAACCAGATCATTCTGGGGGATTTTGTCCAGATCCGGAACAGCACCATCATCATCCAAGGGAGCCACAACCGCGTTTCCCTGGCGGATTATTCCGTACTCAACCAGGTGGAGCTGTGCATGATGGACGATCACAACGAATTTGTTGTGGGGGAGCATACCGGCCTGTGCGGAAAGGCGGAGCTGGCTGCCGTTGAGGGTACCAAAATCGTCATTGGGGACAGATGCATGCTTTCCGGGCAGCTCCATTTCCGCACCGGGGATTCCCACAGCGTGGTGGACATGGACGGAAAACGGATCAATCCTTCCAGGGATATTGTTATCGGCAACCATGTATGGATTGGCACCCGGGTCACCTGCCTCAAGGGTGTGCGGGTGCCGGATAACTGCATCGTGGCGGCCACTACCACCCTTTGCGGGCAGTATCAGCAGGAGAACACCGTCATTGCCGGAGTCCCGGGGAAAGTTGTGAAAACGGGAGTCAATTGGGAAGCGGAGCTGCTGCCCATGGATCGTCAAGAGGAAAAGCAGGGCTCCATATCATAACCATCCCCGGCTGAGGCTTCCATCACCCGGAGAGCGGGCTTCTCATGCAGGCCCTTGATGTTAAGCTTTCCGGGAATGATTGGCGTGGAACAAGGCGGAGAATGGCTGTCTGGTGTGCTGATGTATGAACATAAGCGTACCTTCCACCCTGGAAAGGAGAAAAGGACACCATGAGCTTTGACATGACCCGGGGGAAGCCGGCCTCGCTGCTGGCACGCTTTGCCCTGCCGCTGATCTTATCTTCCATGCTGCAGCAGCTCTACACGCTGTGCGACAGCGCCATCGTGGGACGGCTGCTGGGAGAAAATGCCTTTGCTGCCGTAGGTGCGGCGGCCTTTCTCCATGGCATCCCTCTGAGTATTCTCCTGGGCTGTACCCAGGGGTTTGGTGTTGCTGTGGGGCAGCGCTTCGGGGCGAAGGACGACGGTGGCGTAAACCGGTTTTTTTCCACTGCGCTGCTGCTGAGCCTGAGCTTCGGCCTGGCACTGAGTATTTTGGGCCTGGTACTGCTGAAGCCCCTGCTGGGATTGATGAAAACGCCGGAGCAGCTGCTTCCCGACAGCACCGGATACCTGACGGTGCTGTGGTTGGGGCTGACGGTGACGGCGGTGATGAACATGGCGGCCTCCGGGCTCCGGGCCATGGGGGACAGCCGGACGCCTTTGTTTGGGCTGCTTCTGTCCTCTTTCCTGAACATCCTGCTGGATGTGCTGCTGGTGGCGGTGCTTCCTCTGGGGGTAATGGGCACGGCGCTGGCAACGGTGCTGTCCCAGCTGGCGGCGGCGGGGCTGTTCCTCCGGGCGCTGAGCCGGGCCGGGGCGGTTTCCCTCCGGCATTTGCAC
Source organism: uncultured Clostridia bacterium (assembly GCA_945940335.1). GTDB lineage: Bacteria > Bacillota > Clostridia > Oscillospirales > Oscillospiraceae > Faecousia. The sequence continues at coordinate 13,365 of CAMEWH010000028.1, forward strand.
CTGCCCGGCAGGGCGCAGATCCGGGAGCTTCTGCGGTTGGGCGTTCCGCCTATGCTGAGCTTCGGGGTGAACGCCGCCAGCGGCGGGCTGTACCAGCGGATGATCAACGGCTTCGGTGTGGCGGTGATCACCGGCATGAGCGCTTCCTACCGGTATTTTGACCTGCTGAATGTGGTGGGTTACGGCATGGAGGGGGCGGTGGCCACCTTCACCGCCCAGAACGCCGGGGCGAAGGACTACCGTCGCATTCGCCGGGGCACCAATGCGGCGCTGCTGCTGGGCGGCGGAGCCACGGTTGCCATCAATCTGCTGGCGGTGATCTTCGCCGAGCCCATGATCGGCCTGTTCCTGGGCGGCGGCCTGACGGAGGCGGTGCAGGTGGGGGCGGCATCGCTGCGGGTGCGGTCGGCCTTTGTGGTAAGTATGTATCTGTTTTGTGCCTGGCGGGCCGCCATCAGCGGCATGGGCAACGCGGTGATTCCCATGATCTCCGGCTTCCTGGAGTTGGGACTGAAAACAGCAGCTATTCTGACCCTCCCCCGGCTGCTGGGTCTGCAGGGACTGTACCTGATGGACGCTGCTGCCTGGATTCCCGTGGCCCTGTTTTTGGGGCTGTGTTACCGCCGGATTCTCAAGCAAAAGCTGTATTTAGCGGTGAGACGAACTGTAAACGGTTCGACCATCTCGTAGGGAACGGCCTGCGTGCCGTTCCGTCCGCGCAGCGGCCACAGCCCAACGGACAGGAACGCCCGGATGAATGGAATGCGGTTTGGACGGACGTGATGCCATTCAACGAACTTTGAAATAAATGGGGGCGGGGCGGAACGGCACATAGGCCGTTCCCTACGGATTCGGCCAACACATGCCCACACATCCCACCGCCAGATTACAATTTACGTTTGCCAATTCAAAAAGAAGAGGACATAAAAACATGAAATATCTCAAACAATTCTCCATCATTCTGGCCATCTCCTGTCTGGGGGAGCTGCTGTCCTTTTGGATTCCGGCGCCTATTCCCGGGAGCATTTACGGCATTGTGCTGCTGTTTTTGGGGCTGGTGACCAAGGTTGTCCCTTATGAGGCGGTGAAGGATGCGGCTCATTTCCTGGTGGAGATCATGCCCGTCATGTTCATTCCCGCTGCCGCGGGGATTCTGGAATCCTGGGATCTGATCGCATCCTCCTGGGTGCAGTACGGCCTGCTGACCGTGGTGTCCACCGTAGCGGTGATGGCAGTGGCCGGACGGGTGACCCAGCTGTTCACCGGAAAGGGGGAGAAGAAGGATGCTTGATTTTCTGACTCAGTCTGTCTTTTTCGGGACGGTGCTCAGCCTGGCTGCGTATGAAGTGGGGCTGTATTGCAAGAAACGGTGGAAAAGGGCGCTGTTTAACCCCCTGCTCATCGGCGTGATCCTGGTGGTGGCGGTGCTGGCGGTGCTGCGGATTCCCTATGATACTTACTATTCCGGGGCAAAGTACATTAGCTTCTTGCTTACGCCGGCCACGGTGTGCCTGGCAATCCCGCTGTACGAGCAGTTCCAGTTGCTGAAGAAAAACGCCATGGCCATTCTGGCGGGGATCGTGTCCGGGGTGCTCACCTCGGTGACCCTGGTGCTGCTGTTTGCCCTGGCGTTTCACTTCAGCCATGCCGAGTACGTCACCTTCCTGCCCAAATCCGTCACCACCGCCATCGGCATGGGGGTATCGGAGCAGCTGGGAGGCAATGTGTCCATCACCGTGGTGGTGATCATCGTCACCGGCGTGCTAGGCAACATCCTGGCAGAGCCCGTCTGCCGCCTGTTTTCCATCACCAACCCCATTGCCAGGGGCATTGGCATCGGCTCCGCTTCCCACGCCATCGGCACCGCCAAGGCCATGGAAATGGGGGAAGTGGAGGGCGCCATGAGCGGCCTCTCCATCGCCGTGTCCGGCATCCTCACCGTGGCAGCCGCGGCGGTGTTTGGAATGCTGCACTGAACGAAGGGGAAATCATGCTTCTGCAAATTTATCACACCAACGACATTCATGCGGATTTTCCCTTTTTAAGCCGGGTGCATGGGTATCTCCGGGAACATCGGGATGCGCAGGACTTCTATTTCGACAGCGGGGACTTTACGGACCTGAAAAGTGTGCTCGTCCAGGCTGACCGGGGGAAATCGGCCCTGGAGCTGATGAAACTGTGCCGGCCGGATGCCATGGCCCTGGGAAATAACGAAATTGACCTGGGCAGCGAGGACCTGGAAAAGCTGACGGCGTTTCCGTTTCTCTGCGCCAACGCCGTGCATAACGACGGCACGGCCATACCGGGCCTGAAAAAATATGTGATATTGGAGCGCTTTGGCAAGCGCTTTCTGGTCATCGGCCTGGCGCCTTACTACAGCGCCCAGATGCTTCCCAACAAATACAACCTGTTTTTTGAAATGGGGAACATCTACACCACCGACCCCATCCCGGCGGTGGAGCGGATTCTGGAGGAGAACAGGGGAAGCTTCGATTTCTCCATCCTCCTGTCCCACAGCGGCCATCTGGTGGACCGCGAGCTGGAAAAGCGCCTGCCTCCGGTGGATTTGTGGCTGGAGGGCCACTCCCACGCTTTTGTTACCGAAAAGCGGTACTCCCAGTCCGGCAAGGGGGAGCGGCTGGGCCGTATCACCCTGGAGCTGGATGAACAGGGCGTTCGAATCGTTGACTCTGTGCAGCTGGAATTGCCGAAGCAGGGGAGTCTGGCTTTTGACGCCCGGCTGGAAATGGCTCAGGCCGCGGCGGAGGAGATCCTGTCGCAGGAGCTCCCGGTGGTGCGGGAACTGGCGTTCGATCCCTTCCGGGAGAGTGAACTGACCAATTTCATCTGTGACTGCTTGAAAAAGGAATTCGGGGGCGATTTGGCTCTGATGCACAGCGGAATATCCCAGGGGCCGCTGCAGCGTCCGGTGTCCCGGAAAAGTCTGATTGAAAATTTCCCCTCCAAACTGAATCCCACCATCTATGCTGTTTCCGGAGAGAAGCTGCTGGCGGCAATGCGATTGTCCTTGGAGGAAGACCACGTTCGCCAATCCGGCCAGGGCTCCGGATTCCGGGGCCGGGTGTTGGGCTGCCTGGGTTACAGCTGCAATGTGACGGTGTGCCGGGAGCCCTTCCGCGTGAAAATCGACGGGAAAAGCCTGGAGCCGGGGAAAACCTATACCGTGGTGACGGATGACTATTTGCAGCGGGGCACGGGGTATCCCAGCCTGGCGGTGCCGGATGAAGCGGCCCGGTTTGACAAACGGTTCATCAGAGATTTGGTGCAGGAATATCTTACCGATGAAGCGGTGTTCCGCAGCGCATCCGTTCCAAGAGAAAGAGCAAAACAAAATGGCATTTGAAAAAGCGGAAAAATTTTTGTCCGACCGGGGCTTTGGGGACCGGATTCAGACCTTTTCGGTATCCAGCGCCACGGTGGAGCTGGCGGCTAAGGCTTTGGGCACGGAGCCGGCCCGGATTGCCAAATCCTTGACCTTTGCCGACGGCGAGGGCGCCATTATGGTGGTGTGCGCCGGGGATGTGAAGGTGAACAGCGGCAAATTCAAGCGGGCTTTCGACGTAAAAGCCAAAATGCTGTGCTTCGACCAGGTCCATAATCTGATCGGCTACGATGTGGGCGGCGTGTGTCCCTTTGATGTGAATCCGGAAACCCGCATTTTTCTGGATGAATCCCTGAGGCGATTCCAGTATGTGTACCCCGCCTGCGGCAGCGACAACAGCGCCGTAAAGCTCACCTGTGAGGAGCTGGAGCAGCTTTCCGGCAGCCTTGGCTGGGTGGACGTATGTGTCAGCATGGGGGAGAAATGACGATTTTTTCGGATGGAAAATTGTAATTTAGCGCACCGGAACCGACTGCATCCCTTGGCTCCCCCTATGGGGGAGCTGGCTGCCCCTATGGGGCAGACTGAGAGGGCCAGCATGGCGTGATTTCGGCTGCTATTATCTAACTGCGGTACCCTCTCAGTCAGCCTGTTCGGCTGACAGCTCTCCCAAAGGGAGAGCCAAGGGGAACTGCCGTATCTGCCCGCCAAATTACAATTTATGTGTTTGTTTCGCAAAGAGGATCTCTGCGAAAAAACTTGACCCTTAAACAAAGGGTGGTATAATGTAAAATATCCGTTAAAAACATATGGTCAGGAGGTATCCGAATGGGAAGGAAGAAAAACGAAAAGAAAATAAATCCCTATTACAAAAACAAGGAAACCCTTACGGTTTACCTGGTGCTGCGTGGACTGATCATCTTCATTCTGGTGCGTGCGGTACTGCGCCGGGAGTATCAGAGCGTGTTTTTGTGCGCACTGTCGCTCATCCTGTTGGTGTTGCCCAGCATCGTTTCCAAAAAGCTGAAAATCGTGCTGCCAAGCACCCTGGAGATTATCATTCTGCTGTTCATTTTCGCGGCGGAAATTCTGGGGGAACTAAACAGCTTCTATGTCCGGGTACCCCACTGGGATACCATGCTCCATACCATCAATGGCTTCCTCTGCGCTGCCATTGGCTTTGCGCTGGTGGATATGATGAACCGGAACGACCGGTTTTCCTTCCAGCTGTCGCCGCTGTATCTGGCCATTGTGTCCTTCTGCTTCTCCATGACCGTGGGCGTGCTGTGGGAGTTTTTTGAGTTCAGCGCGGATTACTTCCTGGGCATGGATATGCAAAAGGATACCATCGTGAATGCCATTCACTCCGTGAACCTGGACCCCACCCTCACCAATACCGTGATCCACATCCGGGATATTGCCGATACCATTGTGGTTCACTCCGACGGCACCCAGGAGGTTCTGGGGCTGGGGGGCTATCTGGACATTGGCATCATCGACACCATGAAGGACTTGTTCGTGAACTTCATTGGCGCGGTGGTGTTCTCCGTCATCGGCTTCTTCTATGTGAAGGAAAAGGGCAAGGGCAAGGTAGCCCACCGTTTCATCCCTCAGGTGGAACAGCCAAAGAAGGAAGAGTAGGAATAATACAAAGGAAAAAGGTGCTCTGTCAGATGGACAGGGCACCTTTGTGCATTAGTGTTGGAGGATTTTGGCACTTTTTGAAACCATCAGTCGTGCCGGTCAATCTGAATTTCCACGGGCAGAGAACAGCCTTTGTCCTTCAGAGCGCCTGTGAGTTTCATGGCCAGTGCTTCGTCGGACAGGGGCAGGGAATAGGGCACTGCCAGGTCGAAGGTGAGCTTTTTCTGCTCCTGATAGTCCACGATGCGCAGGTCGTGGATGGAGGCATCGGGGCTGAGTTCGGCGGCGCAGCGCTCCACCAGGTTGCGGTAGGCGTTCCAGTCCTCGTTTTCGGCAATGGGGTCATAGTGAATCACCAGGTGAATGCCCAGGCGGCGCAGGGCCTCCTGCTCAATGTGATCCAACTGGTCGTGGGCATCCAGGGGGCTTTCCCCGGCGTTCATTTCCGCGTGGACCGTGGCAAAGCAGTGGCCGGGACCGTAGTCGTGGATCAGCAGATCGTGGATACCCATAATGCGCTCATGGGCCAGGATCAGGTCCGTCAGCTGGTGCACCATTTCCTCATCTGCCTGCATGCCGATCAGGGGGTCCACCGTGCTTTTTGCCAGGGAAATGCCGGCCCAGAGGATGAACAGGGCCACGCCCATGCCCACGTAGCCGTCCAGCCGGATGTGAAAGATGGCATCTGCCAGGAAGCTCACCACCACGGTGGAGGTGGCGATCACGTCGTTGCGGCTGTCCTGGGCGGTGGCCTCCAGGGTCTTGGAGCCGGTGAGCCTGCCCAGCTTTCGGTTGAACCCGGCCATCCACAGCTTCACGCCGATGGAAACCAGCAGGACCACCAGCGTGGAAGCGGTGAAGGGAACGGACTGAGGGTGAAGAATTTTCTCAAAAGAGGATTTTGCCAGTTCCGCTCCCGCCAGCAGCACCAGGGCAGCCACCACCACCCCGGAGATGTACTCGTAACGCCCGTGACCGAAGGGGTGCTCCCCGTCCGCCGGGCGCTGGGCCATGCGGAAGCCCAGCAGGGTTACCAGGGAGGAAGCGGAGTCGGTAAGGTTATTGATGCCGTCGCCGGTGATGGCCACGGAGCCGGTGAGTAAACCGACAACAATTTTCATGCACGAGAGCAGCACGTTACACACGATGCCGACGATGCCCGCCAGCTTGCCGATGGCAGCGTGGACGGCGGGGGTGTGTTCGCTAAAATGGGGGACGAACAGGCGCAATAGCAGATTTGTCATGGGAGGCCTCCTTGTTGTTGAGGGCCGCTCAAGGGTAAAAAAATACCCCGGAGCAGCAAATGAATTGACTGTCCCGTGGTAAACCACTGTCACGGATGTGACCCGACTCCGGGCAGAATGCCCCGGTCTGTTCAGATATGCCCCTTTACAGGGGTAAATTAGTTAGGATTGTATCAGCAAATGCAAAGAATGTCAAGCCTTTTCCGGCACATGGCTGAATGAAGCATGGTTCATTCCCAGCGTAGGGAGGGTGTTCCTCCTTTGCAATGGGCGTATTTGAATCATCACATGGGCGGAGTGATTGCTTTTGTCAGAATGTAACCGCTCAAAATCAGCTGCATGGCCAGAATCACCGGAATTCCAATATAGAATTTGGGCTTCCTGGTTTTATGGCGAAACAGGCGCATTCCGACAAGGCATCCCACGCTGCCGCCCAGTATGGCGACGGTGAGCAGGGTGGCTTCCGGGATGCGCCAAAGGTTTTTTCGGGCCTTTTGCTTGTCAACAAGCATAATCAGGCAGCCTACTGCATTGATTGTAAGCAGATAGAAAAGGAAAACGGTTCTCATGGCAATCGGGCACCTCTAAAAACGCCCCTTTTTGGGTTTGGGTGGATCACTTGCCCAAAACCGCAAAAAGTAGTTTTTTTGAGGTCGCCAATCCTTTCTGGAGGTGTTCTTTTGAAGAAAATTGGATTGATGCTTCTGGCCGCCCTGCTGCTGGCGGGGTGCGGCCAGGTGGAGGCGGCGGAAACCGTGGCAGATGTGTGGGAGGAGCCCGTCGCGGTGGCTGCGCCCAGAGAAGTCCGGCTGGAGCTGCCTGGGGAGGCGGTGGCCTGTGCCATGGAAAGTGACACCGGGCGGCTTTACTTCGGGGATGGGTATGAGGTGATGGTACAGACCCTCACCGGCGGTGACCTGGACTCCACGATCCGGGAACTCACCGGCTTTGACCGGGAGGACATCACCCTGATCCAGACCCGGGCGGAAGCGCCCCAGCGCTGGGAATTTGCCTGGGCCGCCGCCGGAGAAGCCGGAGAACGGGTAGGCCGTGGGGTGGTGCTGGATGACGGAAACTACCACTACTGCCTGACCGTGCTGCAGGACGCCGACGATGACGACTGCCAGATCATCTGGAGCGAGGTGTTCAACACCTTCCAGCTTTCCTGATTTCTTTCACCCGCCGTACTGTTCCAGTACCTGGCGGGCCATTTTTTTGCATTCCTCCACCACGCTTTGGGGGTAGAGGATCTGGGCCTTGTCCCCGAAGCCCATGACCCAGCTGAGGAACAGGGGGGACACGGCCACTTCCACGGTGAATACGAAGTGCTCCTCTCCATCGGGGAACAGCATGGTGTCCTTGCCGAACCGGTCGATGACCACGTTGGCAAGCTCCCGGCGGAACCGGAGCTTTACCGATACCCGGTCGCCGGAGTACATCTGAAACATCCGATTTGCGTATTCCGTCAGATTCCTTCCGGCGAGCTCCGGGCAGGGGACCCGGGGCTCCTGCGCCAGTTCAATGTCGCTCATCCGATCCACCCGGTAGCTGGTGATGCCGTGCCGGGGGGACAGGGCCAGCAGGTAGCAGTTTTCGTTGTCCTGGCACAGGCCGTATGGACTGGCGGTGTAGCTCTTCTGGCGGTAGACCCGGGCGCCGTTCAGGCCCCAGTCGAAATAGCGGAAGGTGATCTGTTTGTTCTGGGCGATGGCCTCCTGAATGGCATCCACACTATAATAAATGGTTTCGTTCATGCTCTTGACCCGGCCGGAGACGTAAACATCCCGGCGCATCAGCCTGGCATCCTGCTCGTTGCACTGGCTGCACAGCTTCTCGATCAGCTCCCGGGACTTTTTCTCCGTGAGGAACCGGCTGGACTGCACCGCGTCGATGAGCAGCTTCAGCTCCGGCAGCTGGAAATTCCGGGAGGCCACGTAATAGCCTCCGTTCCGGCCGGGCAGGTGCACGATGTCCACCCCGAACTCCTGAAGGGCGGCAATGTCGGAATAAATGGTTTTCCGGTCACAGCTGATGCCCAGCCTGTCCAGCATGGAAATCAATTCGTTGGCTTTCACCGGCTTGTCCTGGTGGGAGTTTTTTTGCAGGTAATCCAGGATGTAGAGAATTTTCAGCTTCTGATTGTCCGTCTTTGCCATGGCAGCCTCCTGCTTTTGATGGATTTGACCGATAAATTGTTGTTTCGCGTACCGGAACCGACACCCCTCTTGGCTCCCCCTATGGGGGAGCTGGCTGCCCCATAGGGGCAGACT
>CAMEWH010000029.1:0-20901 GCA_945940335.1 uncultured Clostridia bacterium
TTTCGGCTAAGTCCTCTTGCGACCAGCCATTTGATTTTCTAAGTTGAATAATCTTTTCTGATAACTTCATAACGAAAACTCCTTTGCTTTGGTGATTCCATTGTAGCCGAAAGCTTCGTTTAATGCTACCACACCAACTTTACATTTCCGCAACATGACTTTACATCGCTAAAAAACTCCGATTTGTAGATCTGTTTTATCCCATATTATCACATGACGGAATAGAACACAAGAACAGACACAGTAATGCGAACTACTGTGTCTGTTAACTGTCTTATGAACACCCGCGTTTCGGAGCTGCATTCCGGTATTTTTTTGAGCGGTTCCCAGGGGCTACAGCTCGCTGTTCAGCAGGAAATCCCGCACCACAACCGCTGCCGCGCCTTCCGCGCCCCGGTCGGGACTGTAGGGAAGAAACACAAATTTTGTCCGGCCAACGTGTACCCGGAACATATTCCGCTGCACGGAGCGGAGTAAGGCAGATTGATTCTGCTGGGTTTCCAGCATATGTCCGTCCAGCATCACCGTCCGGGGGCTGACGGTATTGATGGTGTTGGCCAGGGCGATTCCCAGATAGTCCAAAGCATCCTCCATCACCAGCTTCACCCCTTGGTCGCCAAGCTGCTGGGCTTTCAGAACCTGCTCCATGTTCAGCATGTCCGGATCGCTGCACAGCGTGGGCAAAAATTCGGATTCCCCGTCGGTCATCAGCCGGCGGCAACGCTGCAGTACCGCCCGCTCTCCGGCCAGGGCCTCCAGGCATCCCCGATTGCCGCAGGTCGGGCAAACCGGACCGCCCCGCTGCACCACGGTGTGGCCGATTTCTCCGGCAGCGGCGGATTGGCCATAGAGCACCTTTCCGTCGATGATCATCTGACAGGCAACGCCGTTGGAGACAAAAAAGTAGGCAAAGGGGTCCGTGGTCACCGAACGGCAAACCAGATCGGCGTGGATCATTCTGGCCCGGACGTTATTTTCCACCACCACCTTCACCCCCAGCAGCTGCCCCAGCTCCCGGGACAGATCGTGGTCGTTCCAGCCCCGCTGGAAGGTGGTATACACCCTTCCGGCGCTGCCGTCAATCAGCCCGGGCAGACAGATGCCAATGCCCAACAGATGGTCCGTGCCGATCCCGGAAACAGCCAGAAAGTCGGAAATCTCCCGGTGGAGCACCTCCAGCGTCCTGCTGTATTCATCCAGCTTATATTCCGTGTGCCGCCGGAAGAGGACGGTTCCCTGCAAATCGGTGAGCACCAGATTGATCCAGTAGGGGCTCACATCCACCCCACAGATGGTGTAAGCCGTGGGCACAAACTCCAGCATCACCCGGGGCCGCCCGGCGGCCTTGCCCTCCTCCGGGGCAGCGGTGTTGGTTTCCTGCAGAAGCCCGCGGCTGATAAGCCGGGACACCGCACCGGTGATGGTAGGTGTGGTAAGCCCCAGCTCCTTTGCCACTTCCACCCGGGAAATGGGGCTGTGTTGATAGATGTATTTTTTTATCAGGTGGTAATTATTCCGCCGGAGCAGAAGGTGATTGCTTCCCTTTTCGGTCATTACGATCCACCGCGCCTTATTTGTTAATTGTTTTTATTATTGTAACTCCGATATCCGGTAAATACAAGATGTTGATTTGCCCAAATTCCCCCCATGGTTTTCGTGGGGATCACGAGACGATCCCACGGGCTGTTTTCTGAACGCCCTTTCCGGTCCCGGCAGGCAACGGATTCCATAAAACAAAAGCACCCGCGAAGGGCAATGTCAGTAAGTTAAGCTGACGAATCCTCCTGCCATCAGGAATGAGATGGTAGGAGGATTTTTTCGTAATAATTCAAAAAAGGACTTGACAAATGTGTCATTTCGTGGGGCCATTTTGCTAACTGCGGTTAGCAAAATGGCCCTTGTAGTTAGAAGTGTGTCCCGGCACACCAAACTACAAGGAGGCGTACTTATGAACCCCGAAACAATTTGTTCATTGATTACCGAGCTTCCAGAAGGACTGACCGTAGGTGGGAATCTCGACCTGAGTTTCACATCCATCACCGCACTGTCGGAGGGGCTGTCCGTGGGCGGGGACCTCAACCTAAGCGATACGCTCATCACCGAGCTTCCAGAAGACCTGAGAGTCGGTGGGGGTATCTTCCTCTGAAGCAGTGCATTGTATCATCTTACCGTACCTTTTCCAAACCAAAATAGTTCTTCTCCTGTGGGAGATAGGTTCGGCTTAATTGTATTCTTCGGATCATTTGAATAACCCTGTCCGCTTTATCTCAATGATGGCGGCACTTTGTATGCCTCAGGCTCTGAAGGGGCCGCCTCTTGATGAGACGGCCCTTCTTGGGAGAGTCGATGCGCTTTTTGGGAAGGTGTCGGCAGCGGGACACTCAGGCTTCCGTTTCCCGGAGCCGTTCCACAATGCTTTGTTTCGCGGCATGGTTGTACATCATGGCAGGAATCGCGTATCCCAGCAGGGCAAAGGCCGGTATCATCAGCAGCACAGGCGTAATGGTGTAATGGTATCGGTAGAACCAGTAGCCCTGTTCCAGCAGCCTGCCCGCCAGCGGATTGACGGCGGCGGACAGGAGCCCGGCGATCAGCCCCGCGCCCAGGGTGTACAGCAGCCCCTCCCATACCAGCATGGATTTTAGCTGTGGACTTGTCATGCCTACGGCCTGCAGCACCGCAAATTCCCGCCGCCGGGAGAGGATGGAGGTCATCATGGCGTTGAAAAAATTGAGAACGCCCACGATGCCGATGATGGCGCACAGCAGGCCACCCAGCATCACAAAGGTCATCTGAAATTCCCGGAAGTGGGCCCGGTGGGTGGCTTTACTTTCGTACATCAGGGGGGAATCATCCATCGCGGTCAGCTCCGCAAGATAGCGCTCCGCCGCCGCTTCCGCTTCGGAATTGGGGGTATCGAACAGGTAGAGCATGGGAAGAACGTTGCCCGCTCCCGCATCCCGGCGCAGGGTATCCACGCTGAGCACCGCCTGATAGCCCATGGTGTAGAACCGGCTGCCCATGTCATAGGGGGTTTCCACCCAGGCGCAGACCGTGTAGTACACATCGTGGGCAGTTTCATTGTGCCCATAGGTTACCTTGATCTTCTCCCCAATGGCGGGATAATTTTCAGGGTGAGCCACATTGCCGTAATCGTCCAGACTGACCTCCATGGCAATGGCATAGTTGTCCGGCTGGGTCAGGGGGGACAAGTCACCGTCCACCACCTTCAGCTTGGATAGCAGGGCTTGATCCACCCCTTCTACCTGAGAATTCGCAGCTATTTTTTCACCGTCTCGTGCTGCGGTTTTCCATAATTCTTCCAGCTGCTGATCTCCAAGGTAGTAGGAAGCCTCATCCTTCCAGACATCCTCCGGCAGATACATCTGCACCAGCCCGGTGCCGTAGGCGAAGCCGCCCAGGTCCTGCTCCGTGTTTTCCAGCACCGGGAGAATATCCTCTTCGGTCAGGGTAAAGCCCCGATAATTGAAGTAGTCCGAGTTGCTGACCAGGAAATCGGCGCAGCTTCTCTGGCTTAAGTATTTGTCCATGTCAAAGCCGCTCACAAAGGTGACCAGCAGATTCAGCAGAACCACCGCCAGTGCCAGGGAAACCACCACCAGGGCGGTTTTCTTTTTGCTCCGGCCCAGGTTTGCCCTTGCCATGGAGAAGGGAGTCACCTGCCGGGAGGCCCGAGCTTTTTTGCCGGTTTGCCGGACTTCCGTGTACCGCACGGCTTCCACCGGGGATACGCTGCCCGCGATTCTGCCGGGGCGGGCGCAGGACAGCAGCACTGTCAACAGGGCAAATACCGCCGCCCCCAGGAAAATCCAGGGGGAAATGCTGATGGTGGTGTACCTGCCGCCCATGATGGAGGAGGACAGGGCGATGGGCACGGCCAGAACGCCCACGCCGTAGCCCAGCAGCAGTCCCACAGGAATCCCCACGCCGCTGAGCATCAAGGCCTGCTGGCGGATGATCCGGCGCAGCTGCTTCGGGGTTACGCCGATGGTTTTCAACAGCCCGTAGTAGCGGATGTCCCCGGCCACGGAAATCTGGAAGATGTTGTAGATCACCAGATATCCGGTGAAGGTGACAACCACCAGCACGGCGATTACGGCAAGAATGCCGCCTGCGTCCATGGAATCCGCCAGCTGGGTGGCGGTGTAGCCCCAGTTCACGCCGATGCGCAGCTGGTTTGCTTTGTCCCCCACGCTGTAGCCGCAGTCCTCCCTGATTTTTGTCAGGGTATTCTCAATGTCAAGGGAGCTGGACAACATGACGCTTAAATCCGTGCGGAAGGGATTCATGCCCTCCGCCACTGCCATGGCTTCAATCTGCTTGACATATTCCTCGGAAACATTCAAAAAATGTACCGCCAGCAGTTCGTCATATTCCCACCAGCCCACCAGGGTAAAGGTATCCGTCACATCCCTGCCTACCTGCTCTTTGTCGGTGAGGCTGTAGGTCAGAGTGACCTCAGCACCCAGCTCTGGGGTAACCCCCAGCAGGGCAAGGGCCTTGGTGTCCATGGCGATTTCCTTGCCGCTTTTCGGCGTGCGTCCCACCTCCGGCTGGGCATAGCTCCATTTGGCGTTATTGTCGTCCATGAAGCTGACCTCGCCGTAGTCCTTTTCAAAGGCACCGGTGATGCACAGACCGATCACGGTCCGCCGTCCTGCCGCCTTCACCTTGGGGTGGGCGGAGAGGGTCACGACCTGGTCCTCGTCCACATCCTTGAAGGCTCCGTGGGCATAGGTGCCCACGCTGCGGAACTGGTAGTTCTGGTTGGTTTCGTTGATGGAAAGAACGATGGTAAAGAGGGAGGTAAACAGCAGCGTTGTCAGCACGATGGCGGCAATGGCAATCAAATTCCGTTTCCGAGAGGCAAGCAAGGTTTTGAAGCTTAAGCGGCGGATGCAGCCGCGGTTCTTCACGTTCATACCGCTCACCCCGCTTTCACAATCCGTCCGTCCTCAATGCGGATGATCCGGTCTGCCATCTGGGCGATTTCCTCATTGTGGGTGATCATGACAATGGTCTGGGAAAATTTCTGGCTGGTGACTTTCAAAAGGCTCAGCACATCCTGACTGGTACGGGAGTCCAGATTGCCCGTGGGTTCGTCAGCCAGGATAATGGCAGGAGCCGCTGCCAGTGCCCGGGCAATGGCCACCCGCTGCTGCTGGCCGCCGGAAAGCTGGCTGGGAAGGGCATCCAGCCGCCCGTCCAAACCCAGGGTTTTTACGATCTGCCCGATGAATGCGCCCTCCACCTTCCGGCCGTCCAGCTGGATGGGCAGAACGATGTTTTCATACACATTCAGCACGGGGACAAGGTTGTAGCTCTGAAAGACAAAGCCGATTTTCCTTCTGCGGAAAATGGTCAGCGCTTCATCTTTCAGTGAAAAGATGTCCTTTCCGTCCACAGTGACGCTGCCGCTGGTGGGGCGGTCCAGTCCGCCCAGCATGTGCAAAAGGGTTGACTTGCCGGAGCCGGAGGTGCCCACGATGGCCACAAATTCTCCGTTCTCCACGCTTAGATTCACACCGTCCAGCGCCCGGACCTCCGTGTCGCCGGAGCCGTAAATCTTGTGCAAATCCTTGGTTTCCAAAATACTCATAAAAATGCCTCCAAAGGGAAAAAGTCTGTATGCCTTTCGACAATACAGACTTTACCATGGGAATCTTTCCACGTCCTGTCAGGAATCTAACAGTTTTGAAAGAATTTGGCTGTTGCAGGGCGGAGTTAGACTGCGCCCTGCGAACGGCGCGCCAAATTGTTGCTTGGCAGGCTGATACGGCAGCACCCCTTGGCTCTCCCTTTGGGAGAGCTGTCAGCCGAACAGGCTGACTGAGAGGGAACCGCAGAGAAGGCACAGCATCCTTACACACTGTGTTGCCCTCTCAGTCTGCCCCTTGCGGGGCAACCAGCTCCCCCTATGGGGAAGCCAAGGGGTGCGTCGGTTCCGGTACGCCAAATTACAATTTGCTGCTTTCAGCCGGTGGCGATTGCCACCGGCCAATGGGGGAATCACCCTACGAATGCTCTTGCCGAGGCAGGTACAGAGAAAAGGTACTGCCGCCGCCAATCTGAGAGCTGACCTTCACATAGCCGCCCTGTCCTTCGGCGATTCTTCGCACCAGGTACAGCCCGATGCCCACGCCTTCCTCTTCTGCGTGCTCCGTACCGCGGTAGAACCGTTGGAAAACCCTGGGCTGTTCTTCCTCGGGGATTCCGGGGCCGGTATCGCTGACATGGATGGCGGAGAACATCTGGTAAGCCGTCACCGTCACGCGAATTGCTCCGCCGGTGGGGGTATATTTCACGGCATTATCCAGCAGATTGTAGACAGCTTCCTCCGTCCATTTCGGGTCAAAGACAGCATCGGCCTCCGTAGGTTCCAGGGTGATTTGGATTTTCTTCGACTCTGCCTTGGGCGCAAGCTGGGAGATTGCGGATTCCAGCATGGGAAGCAGCTTCCCGGGCACCGGATGCAGGGCAATCACCCCGGATTCCAGCCGGGAGGTTTTCACCAGGGCATCAATCAGGCTTTGCAGCTTCCTTGTCTGTCCCTCCAGCGCGTCTACGCAATAGCGGCTTTCCTCTGGCAGAGGCTGCTCTGATAAAAGCTGGGTGTACAGCGCAATGTTGGCAATGGGCGTTTTGGTCTGGTGGGAAATATCCCCGATGAGCGCTTTCAGCTTGTCCTTCTCCCCGGCTACATTCCTGGCGGAAACCGTGGAGGCCGCAAGGTAGTGGGCCAGCTTGCTTTCCAGTGCGGAGAGCAGGCTCTCGTCAAAGCTGGCCTCCGTAAAATCCCCCTGCATGGCAATGTCCAGCATCCGGTTCAGATTTTCCATCACGCGCCGGGTTCGGCGGCGGTGCCAAAACACAATGCCGGCGGCAGCCAGAATCACAACGGCGATGACGATGTATCCACAAACGCTCATATCACTTCACCGCCCAGGTATAGCCGATGCCGTACACCGTCTTTAAGTATTTGGGGTTGGAGGGGTTGTCCTCCAGCTTGCCCCGCAGCCGCTTGACGGTGACAGACAGGGCATTCTCATCCACATACTCCGAGCCATCCGTCCAGACCCGGTCCACCAGTGTGGCGCGGGGCAGCGTCTGCCCTCGGTTTTCGATCAGAATCCGCAGCAGCTTTTGCTCTGTCTTGCTCAGCTCAATGATCTGACCATCCCTGCGGAATTCCATCCGGTCAAAGTCAAACCGGAACCCGTCAATCTCAATACAGGATGTTTTCGGGGACGTTCCCCGCCGCAGCTGGGCGTTCACTCTGGCCCGGAGAATTGCCAGGGAAAAGGGCTTCGTGATGTAATCATCTGCCCCGGATTCCAGCCCAGTCACAACATCCATTTCCATGTCGTTGGCAGTCAGCAAAATCACGGGCACATCGCTTCTTTTCCGAACCTGCTCCAGAAGCTGCAGACCGCTGCCGTCGGGCAGATTGATATCCAGGATCAGCAAATCGAAGCTGCCCTGGGCAATTGTATCCTGTGCCTGGGCCAGCGTTCGGCACAGCACGATCTGCACCTGCGGACCTTGCAGCGCAAGACGGATCCCGTTTCCCAGAGCGACATCATCTTCCAAAAGGAGTATCTTCTGCATGGCAGACACCTTCTTTTTCCCGTTGTTACTCCTGGGGATGCAGAACCACCTTAATGGACTCGCTGCTCATCTGCATTTGGATTGCCTCGTCCAGCTGATCCAGAGGAAATTTGTGGGTGATCAGCGCCTCCAGCTGCAAGGCGCCGCTGTTAATCAGGTTTGCAGCCCGCTGGTGGGTGTCGGGGTTGATCATGGAGCCGACGATTTTCAGCTCCTTCTTATAGACGTCAAACAGGGGAAGCGGAACCGTCGCATGGGGAGCGGGCACGCCGAACAGAACAATGGTGGTGCCGGGAGCGGCGGCGGAGAAGGCCTGCTCCACCGTAAAGGGTTTTCCTACGCACTCGATGATCACATCCGCACCGTCGTCCGTGATTTGCTGAAGCCGCTGGTTCAGGTTCTCGTGGATGGGGTCAATGGCAAAATCGGCGCCCAGACCCAGGGCGATCTCCCGCCGGCTCCGGATGGGCTCGCTGAGAATGACGGTGGCGGCCCCGGATTTCTTTGCCATTTGCAGCATCATCTGTCCGATGGTGCCGCCGCCGATGACCAGAACCGTCTGCCCGGTGCGGATGTTCGCCTGGTCGATGCCGTGGAGTACACAGGCCAGAGGCTCCGTCATGGCAAGAATATCAAAACCTACCTCGCCGGACATTTTGAAGCACTGCGCCTCGGGGCACAGCGCGTACTCCTCAAAGCCGCCGTTCATGGTGACACCCAGTGCCCGCAGATTTCTGCAGTTCTGCTTTTTCCCCATGCGACAGGGCCGACAGGTTCCGCAATAAATGTTGGGATCGATGGCCACACGGTCCCCCACCTGCAAAGTGGTTACGCCTTCGCCCACCGCTTCCACGATACCCGCAAATTCATGCCCCAGCACCACGGGGGGCGTTACCTGGGCGGAGCCTTCTTCCCCATTGCAGATATGGACGTCCGTTCCGCAGATGCCGCAGGCCATCACCTTTACAAGCACCTGGTCACCTGCTGGTGTGGGCACCGCTTCGTTCTTCACCTGGAAGGTATGGTTACCAAGAAAATAATTGCATCTCATAAAACCCGCTCCAATCTGTCAGTGTTTTTGGCAAAGCGCCTTTAATAATAGGATTATATGGCAGCGGTCCGGTGATGTCAAATGTTTTCGCGAGGGAAGGATGGGAGGTCGTTTTGATCTGATAAAATGAAGAAAAATATAGACCCGTGGTGATGTGCCCATCACCACAGGTCTGAATGTATGGATCGTATGTACGATGCCGGAAATCCGGCGCGCGTTTGTGCCCCCGTCTTTCCGTTGGCTGTGACATCAGCCGCCGAGCATCAGATAGCGATAGGTATTCCACAGACTGATGACAATGATCACGGCCATCAGGCCGATGAACAGCTTTTCCACCGCTGCTCCGTCAATTTTTTTGTTGATCTTTCGGCCTGCAATGCCGCCGCCGATGCCGCCGGCGACCATCACCACCAGGGAGATCATCTGGAACTGGGGCACACTGGCGGTTATCAGCGTTGTGATCAGACTGGTGATCTGGCTGAACAGGATGATGTACAGGCTGTTGGCCGCAGCGGTTTTGGTGTCCATGCTGAAAAAGAAGTACAGCACCACCAGGTTGATGGGGCCGCCGCCGATGCCCAGAAAGCTGGACAGGATGCCCAGCACCAGACCGATGATCACACAAACGAGCACGTTTTGGACTTTATGGGTTGCAACCCGATTCTTGAAAAGGGTATACACCAGGGTTCCGCCGGTGATGACCGCCAGGCAGGCAGCCTGAACGCCGCCCACCATGCTGGGATTGGAGGACATTCCTTTGATGATGGAAAACAGCTGCTTTCCCCACACGCCGCCAATGGCCGCGCCCACCGCCAGGGGGGTGCCGGTTTTCAGGTCCACGGACTTTTCCCCTGCCAGCATGGATTTTCCCACGGAATAACAGCTCATGGAAAGCACGGTGCAGCCGGAGAGAAAGCTGATGGTGGCCACACTGTCCAGCCCGAACAGATCCAGTACCGGCTTGATGATCACACCGCCGCCGATGCCGCAGATCGCCCCGACGATGGATGCCAGAAAGCTGACAAGCAGATAGAATAAAACGCTCATGATTTTCCTCCTGTTCTTTCTGAAAAATGCGTGTACAGTTTATCCTTCGTTTGCTTCATCATATCAGAGTGGCGGTGCATAATCAAGCGGGAATTCACCAGAATCTGCCTCAGTTTGGAGATGGCGCCGAAAAACACCCTTGCGCAGGAAGGACGCAGATTATATAATGTGCATGTCGATTTCCCACGGCAAGCAGATAAATTGTAATTTGGCGTACCGGAACCGATGCACCCCTTGGCTCCCCCTATGAGGGAGCTGGCTGCCCCGTAAGGGGCGCCCCTGAGAGGGCAGCATTTGGGTGCTATTATCCTACTGCGGTACCCTCTCAGTCAGCCTGTTCGGCTGACAGCTCTCCCAAAGGGAGAGCCAAGGGGTGTTGCCGCATCTGCCCGCCAAACAACCATTTTTCGGGGCGGAAAACAGAGCCGGAAGGAGGATTTCCAAGTGAAAAATGTAAATTTGCTGATCAAACCGGCTTCCAGTCTGTGTAATCTCCGGTGTGAATACTGCTTTTATGAGGATGAAGCCCAGAACCGAACACAGCGCAGCATGGGTGTTATGAAGGAAGAACTGGCGGACGAGCTGATCCGGCAGGTTTTTGAGGCGGTGGATCCCGATGGTGCAGTCAGCTTTGCCTTTCAGGGTGGGGAGCCCACCGTGGCCGGCCTTCCTTTTTTTCGGCATTTTGCGGAAAAAGTAAAACAGTGCCGCCCGCCCAGAGTGCGGATCAGCTTTGCCATTCAAACCAACGGCACGCTGCTCAATGAGGATTGGGCACAATTTCTGAAAGAGGAAGGCTTCCTGGTGGGCCTTTCGGTGGATGGCTTCCGGGAGGCTCATGAGGCCCACCGGGTGGATGCGGAGGGAAACGGCACCTGGAAGCGGGTGCTCACCGCCAAAGCCCTTCTGGATCAATACGCCGTGGACTACAATGCCCTGTGCGTGGTCACCGGGCACTGTGCCCGGCATCCCGAAAAGGCATACGGGAGCCTGAAAAACCTGGGCTTCCGGTATATCCAGTTCATCGCCTGCCTGGACCCCATCGGCCATGACCGGGGGCAGGAACCCTGGTCGCTGACACCGGAGCGTTATGGCCGGTTTCTGTGCCGGGTGTTTGACCTATGGTACCGGGACTGGGTCCAGGGAAATTATCGTAGCATCCGGCTGTTTGAGGACTATGTCCATGTCCTGCTGGGAGACGGCGCCAGCACCTGTGCCACCTGCGGAAAATGCGGTTCCTATCTGGTGCTTGAGGGTGACGGCTCCGCATATCCCTGCGATTTCTTTGTGCTGGACCACTGGAAAATCGGCAGCATCGGGCAGATTTCCATTGCCGATATGGCAGCCAGCGAAAAGACCGCTGCGTTTTTGCATTGGGGCAGTGTCAAGCCGGTGGAATGCGCCGCCTGCCCCTACCGTACCCTCTGCAACGGCGGCTGCAAAAACGACTGGTACACGGACGCGACTGGTCCCCACAACTATTTCTGCGCCTCCTTCCGGGAATTGCTGGATCATGCCCTGCCCCGGCTTCAGCAGATTGCCCGGGCGGAGCTGGCAGCAAAGCGGCAGCTCCGCCTGTGAAAAAATCCGAACCTGAATTCCGTGGGTGGAAAACGGGTTCGGATTTCTTATCATTACTTGGTTTGTGCTGCTGCGGATTCGCGGAATGCGTCGAATCGCTGCAGGACTGCCAGCAGTTCTTCGGGCAGCCGCTGCCGGCACTGCTGCTTCAGGTCCTCCGGGACGCCGTAGAAGCCCTCGGCCATGGAGCCCGCAATGCAGGTGAGGGTATCGCAGTCGCCGCCCAGGGAAACGGCGGTGCGGATCACATCTTCAAAGCTCTCGCCCTCCAGGAAAGCGGTGATGGCTTCCGGAATGGTTTCCTGACAGCTTTCCACATGATGGTAGGTGGGGCGGATCTCGTCGCAGGTTCTGCTCAGATCATAGTCAAACAGGGTTTGGATGTAGTCTTTGATTTCTTCTTTGGTGTAACCGGTTCTGGCAAAGAAAATTGCACAGGCGGTGGCTTCCGCGCCCTTGATGCCCTCCGGGTGGTTGTGGGTGACTTCTGCGGACAGCCGTGCCATCCGGCGAACCGTTTCCAGATCGTCAAAGAGCCACGCAGCGGAGGATACCCGCATGGCGGAGCCGTTTCCGTAGCTGCCGTAGGGCTCCGGGAAGCGGCTTCTCAACCAGCTGCGGAACATTCCGCCGTATCCCGCGTGGGGAAATGCCCGACCGAAGCGCCGCATGGACTGAATCAGCTGCCGGCGAACGTCTGCATCATCCGCATTGGGTGGGAGCGATAGAAAGGCGTCCGCTACCGCAAGGGTCATCACGCTGTCGTCGGTATAGGTGGATTCGGCAGAAAAAAGGGGAAAATCCTTGGTTTTGTCCCCCTGATCAAATTCATAGGGGCTGCCGATGATATCTCCTAAAATTGCGCCGTACATTTTTACTTTCTCCTTCTTTTGAAATCCTCGTCGATTCTCTGCCTCCAGCTGTTGTTCATCGGCGCGGTGCGGCGCACCTGGCATACCGCCTCGTTGACGGCCTCGTAGACCACTTCCGTGCCCACGCTGTCGGCGTAGTAGTTGGCGGCACGGTCGGCCCGGATGCCGAACCGGGCGGCTTCCCGGGCGGCGTCGATGTTGGCGCCCAGGAACAGAAATTCCCAGCCGTATTTTTCCTGCTGCCGCTGAATCATGGCTTTCACCTGGTCATAGGTGTAGAAATGGCTGGCATTTTCCATACCGTCGGTGGTGATGACGAACAGGGTCTTCTCGGGACGATCCTCTTCCCGGGCATATTTGTGGACGTTGCCGATGTGGTGGATGGCTCCGCCCACCGCGTCCAGCAAAGCGGTGCAGCCCCGGACGAAATATTCCTTCTCCGTCAGGGCAGGAACCCGGTCCAGGGGAATCCGGTCGTGAATGACCTCTGTTTCATTGTCAAACAGCACCGTGGAGATCAGGGCCTCTCCCGGTTCACCCCGCTGCTTTTCGATCATGGCGTTGAAGCCGCCGATGGTGTCTTTTTCCAGCCCCGCCATGGAGCCGCTGCGGTCGAGAATGAATACCAGTTCCGTCAGATTCTTTTTCATATGAAGTACCTCCTATACCGTGGTGTTTTTGTTTACACCCATAGTATAGGAGGTTTTTCGTGCCCCGTGGTCAACTGCCAGGGGACATTTATCCTCCCAACAAGCTCTGGTCAAATTCAAACAGAGCCGCGTTGATGTCGAACAGGTTGTAATTTCCCTCCCGGATGAAGTACATGATAATCACGTCGAATTTGCTGCTGCTCGTCAGGGCATAGCCTGCCCGGCCAATGAGATCCCGGGTCTGCTCCAGATTCAGTTCCAATGCCAGCGCAAGGGCAATCGCGGTGGGCTTGGTGGGCTGATAGTGGGGGTTTTTGCGAATTTTGGAGAAATGCTGCCGGGAAAGGTTGGCTTTGGTATAGATTTCGGAATCCTTCTTCCCGGTTTGATCAATGAGCTTCAGCAGGGTTTCGGAAAAGCCGGCATCCGTCTCCGCCAGCAAATCCGCAAGGCTGGGCTTTGCTTTGGGGAAAGGAAGGGAAAAGCCTCTGCCGGCAGCCTTCTTTGGTTTTGCTTCCGGCTGAACTGCCATTGGGGCACAGGGCGCGGCGTCAAAACAGGCGGCTTCTTCCACCTGACGGCGGCGCATCTGCTCCTGAAGAATAAGCTTTTGCTCCATCCCCCGGACACCGCATTTGTCCGCCAGACCATACTGCTGGAGAGTTTTTTCCAGGATGTAGTTTTCGTCGATGAAGCTGGATACCCCCTGGAACAGCTTTTCGGACAGCTGGAAGGCGTCCCGGCTGAATACCACCAGGTAGACCTGCATCTCATGTTCCATCAGAAATTCGCTGATGGCGTTCATGGCAATCTGCAGGGCCAGGGACTTGGGAAATCCGTGATTGCCCGCCGATATCAGCGGAAAGGCTACGGATCGACAGCGGTACCGCCTGGCCAGCTTCAGGCTTTGCCGGTAACAGGAACGCAGGAGCTTTTCTTCATCGTGACTGCCGTCCAGCCACACCGGACCGACAGCATGAATGACATATTTTGCGTTCAGGTCAAAGCCGGGGGTGATGGCCGCGTCTCCCACCCGGATATTGCCGATTTTCTGCCGGGCTTCCAGCAGCTTCGGGCCTGCCGCCCGGTGGATGCCTGCGTCCACACCGTAGCCGATCACCGGTTTGGGATTGGCAGTGTTCACAATGGCATCCACCTGCATCTTGGTAATGTCGTTTCTGACGATTGCAAAGGGCATTTTTTCACCTGCTTTTTAAAAACGGTGCCGCCAGGCTGGCGGCACCGTAATGGATTGAATTGGTGGCAGCTTCCGTTGCTGCAACCGCCTGGGTTTCCTAGCCGGCTTCGGGAATTTCAATGGCAAGGTACTTGTCCAGGGCATCCAGGACGCTTTCGTCCTTCAAAATGACGGAAATTTCGATGCGCCGGTTCAGGGCCTGGCCCTCCGGCGTGGAGTTGTCCGCCACGGGACGGGTGGAGCCGTAGCCGGCGGCACAGAAGTACTCGGCATAGGGAGCAAGGCAGCCGTTCCCGGTGACCATCAGATAGTTGAGCACCGCATTGGCCCGGCTGCAGGAAAGGGTGCGGTTGATGGTGTCGGTGCCGGTGCTGTCGGCATGGCCGCCGATGACGATGGTGTCCACATACTTCGCACTTTCGCTGGTGCCCATGAAGCTGGCAAGACCCACCGCAAGGTGGTCCAGCACCTGCCGGCTTTCCACCTTCAGGTCCGCTTTGCCCCGGGAGAACAGCACGCTCTCGCTGAGGATCAGATTACCGGTATCGCTGATAGTGATGGAGTTGGCGTTGCCCATGACCTCTTCCATGTTCTTTTTGATGGTCTGCACAATTTCCAGGCGAAGGAAGGCTACTTCCTCCATCTGCGCCCGGGCTTGGGACAGTTCTGCCTGGGTGTCGCTCAGGTAGACCTTCTGGCGCTCCATCTGGGCCTGCTGGGCTTCAATGGTGGCCTCCTGGGCTTCGATATCGGCCTGCTGCTGGGCAAGCTGGGCCTCCTGCTCCAGCAGAAGGGACTGCTGGGCATCCATGGCCATCTGCTGAATGTCCAGATCCAGCTGGGCGCTTTCCAGGGAATCGGACAGGGACTGCAGCAGCTTTTCCTTATCCTCCACCTGGAGGCTGGTGAGGGTCAGCTGCTCCACGGTTTCTTTCAGCAGCTGCTCCTTTTTGGCAAGGTTATTGTTGGTGATGATATTCTGGATGTAGGCCAGCAGCATGAGGAAGAACAGAATCAGCGCCACGGCGGACATCATGTCCGTATACGATGGCCAGAACCCCTGTTCACCCCCGGTATCCCGGCCGGCGCTGGGTTTGTGGGACTTTTTCATTGCTTGTCGCTCCTTTCAGGGCCACGGGTCACCCGGCGGATTGCACCGGACAGCTCCCGCACCGCAAGGTCCAGACGTTCCACGGTGCCCCGGAGGTTGTAGTCAAATTCGGAAAAGTCCCGTACGCCCTGGTTGAAGGATTCCACGGTGGCATTGAAGCCGTCCATGGTTTTCAGCAGTGCTTCGGTGGATTCGGCAAGACTGGTGCTCATGGCATCGGCGGCGTTGTTCATCCCGTTGGCCAGCTGCTGGACCAGCTCGGAATCGCCCTTTACCTGGTTGGAGCTCAGCCGGGGCGCGGTGCGGTGGTCCAGCCACAGCTCCATCTCGTTTTCCAGGCCCAGGCGGATGCTTTCCGGATTGAAGATGGAGCGCAGGATGGTCAGAATGATGGAGCAGGCCACGCCGAACAGGGAGGTGTAGAAAGCAACACCCATGCCGGACAGGGCGGAAAGCAGACCGCTGCCCATATTGTTCAGGGCGTTTTCCCAGTCGGCGGTGCTGCCCAGCAGCTCGGACAGGGAGGAGACGGACAGACTCAGGCCCAGGAAGGTACCCAGCAGGCCCATGGTGACAAACAGGGAAACGGCATTGTTCAAAAACCGCTCGCAGAGCAGGCAGAAGCTCATGTTGTTGCGGATGGCGCTGCTGATAATGGCGGGGGTGTTGGTCTCGGCACCAAAGGTTTTGTAGGCGACGGTGAAATCCTCCAGGGCGTCGTGCAGCACCCGGCTTTGATAGGTGTCACCGGTCTGGGCCAACTTGGCCTGACGGCGGTAGGTTCTGCAGACGACAAACAGCATTACAACGGCAACGGCAAACAATGCCAGGATCAACAGAATAACCAGCACGCTGACGGGGTGCATGTTTGAAAGTAATTTCATAAAAGGGCCCTCCTTTGTTGTTGGGTGCCCCGAAGGGCGGAAGATACACAGGCTGACTTCGATGGATTTGTGTATATTCCGCTTTATTCTATCATGAAATTTCAGCATCATCAATAGCCATAAGAAAAAACAAAGAAATTTTTTTGTATGAATCCACCCATAGGCCTTTCCCAAAAAGTCCTTTACAAACCAATGATAATATGATAAAAATGGAATATCCCCCAGGGGATAGAAAGAGAACGGAGGAAAGAATCATGTTCAACAATATCGGAAGAAAGATCAAAACCTTTGCCAAGGTGATGTGCTGGATCGGCATCATTGCCAGCGTGGTGGCCGGCTTGGTGATGATTGCCACCAGCTTTTCCAGCTACGCTCCCGCTGCAGGAATTGTGGCCGGCATTCTCACGGCGGTGCTGGGTTCCCTGTTCAGCTGGGTGGGCAGCTTTATGATGGTGGGCTTCGGTGAGCTGGTGGAAAACACCGCTGAAATCGCCGCCAACACCCGGAAAAACGGCTATAACAACTACTGAGAATATCTCCCCCATCGGGCTGCGGCATTGCCCGATGGGGGGATTCTTTTCGGTGGGTATTTTGCACGAATGGGGTGCACCAAAAATATGCAATCCTCCAAAATTCTGCAAATCGCAAATTAGTCTAATAAAATGGCCTCAGGTGGACATTGAGAACCGCTGATAAATGGATTACAATGAAACCATCAAACCTGCATTTTTCCGCAAATCAAAAAGGAGTGAACGAACATGAAAATTCTTTCTGTCTTTGATCCCGAATTCAAGCCCTATGGCAAGGTGGTCACCGGCATGGAGCAGACTTGTGCCGAAATCCTGAAGGCGCTGGAAAGTACCCCCCTGCCCGAGGGGGTTGGCTACGTTCCCACCGAACCCATCCTCCAGGAGCTGCCCGCAGCCAAAGAAGTTTCCGAAAACCTGTACGGCGGCATGCCCGTCCAGCTGGGCTGGTGCAACGGCCACAACACCAAGCTGAACTGCCTGGAATACCACCGGGACAGCGAGTTCAACCTGGGCACCCAGGACTTCATCCTGCTGCTTGCCAAGATGGAGGACATCGGCGACGACGGCAAGCTGGACACCGCCAAGGTCAAGGCCTTCCGGGCTCCCGCCGGCACCCTGGTAGAGTGCTACGCCACCACCCTGCACTATGCCCCCTGCCACTGCGACGCTTCCAAGGGCTTCCGGGTGCTCATTGCCCTGCCCTGGCTGACCAACACCGATAAGCCCGCCATCAAGGAACTGTCCCCTGAAGACAAGCTGCTCTGGGCCCGGAACAAGTGGCTGCTGGCCCATCCCGAATCCACCGAAGCCGCCCAGGGCGCCTATGTGGGCCTTACGGGCGAGAACATCGACATCGCCGATTCCATCTGAAATAAAATACACAGAAAAGGAGATTGATACCAATGAACAACATTCCTGAAGTAAAGCTGGGCATCATTGCCGTGTCCCGTGACTGCTTCCCCATCGCCCTTTCCACCCAGCGCCGCAAGAACATCGTGGCCGCTTACGGTGAAGGCCTGTATGAGTGCCCCATCACCGTGGAGAATGAGAAGGACGCTTCCGCTGCCATCGCCGACGTGGAAGCCCACGGCGTCAACGCTCTGGTGGTGTTCCTGGGCAACTTCGGCCCCGAGACCCCCGAGACCCTGCTGGTGAAGAAGTTCCACGGCCCCGCCATGTGCATTGCCGCTGCCGAAGGTGACGGTGACATGATCAACGGCCGGGGCGACGCTTACTGCGGCATGCTGAACTGCTCCTACAATCTGGGCATGCGCCACCTGAAGGCCTACATCCCCGAGTATCCCGTGGGCACCGCTGCCGACTGCGTGAAGATGATTCAGGAGTTCGTTCCCATCGCCCGGGGCATCATCGGCCTGCAGAACCTGAAGGTCATCACCTTCGGCCCCCGTCCCCAGGACTTCTTCGCCTGCAACGCTCCCATCAAGGGCCTGTACGAGCTGGGCATCGAGGTGGAAGAGAACTCCGAGCTGGACCTGCTGGTGTCCTACAACGCCCACAAGGGTGATCCCCGGGTGGCGGACATCATGGCAGACATGCAGAAGGAAATGGGCACCAAGGTCTACTCCGACATGCTGGAGCGGATGGCACAGTTTGAGCTGACATTGCTTGACTGGGCAGAGGGCCACAAGGGCGACCGGCAGTACGTGGTGTTCGCCGACAAGTGCTGGCCCGCCTTCCCCGAGCAGTTCGGCTTTGAGCCCTGCTATGTCAACTCCCGCCTGGCCTCTCGCGGCATTCCCGTGGCCTGCGAGGTGGACATCTACGGTGCGGTTTCCGAGTACCTGGGCGCCTGCGTCACCGGCGACGCCGTGACCCTGCTGGACATCAACAACTCCGTGCCCCAGTACATCTACGACGAGGACATCAACGGCAAGTTCGACTACAAGCTGAACGACACCTTCATGGGCTTCCACTGCGGCAACACCCCCAGCTGCAAGATGTGCTCCGACTGCGCGGTGAAGTACCAGCTGATCCAGCACCGTCTGCTGGAGCCCGCAGGCAGCGAGCCGGACTTCACCCGTGGCACCCTGGAAGGCGACATTGCCGCCTCCGACATCACCTTCTACCGCCTGCAGTGCGACAGCGAGGGCAACCTCCGCTCCTATGTGGCCGAGGGTGAGATCCTGCCCGTGGCCACCCGCAGCTTTGGCGGCATCGCCGTGTTCGCCATTCCCGAGATGGGCCGGTTCTACCGCCATGTGCTGATCCAGAAGCGGTATCCCCACCACGGCGCCGTGGCCTTTGCCCACTGCGGCAAGGCTCTGTTCGAGGTGCTGAAGTACTTCGGCGTCCAGGACATCGCCTACAACCAGCCCAAGAGCCTCCCCTATCCCACCGAGAACCCCTGGGCATAAGTTGACGATCCAATAAACCACAAATCGCCCCCTCCAATTCGGAGGGGGCGAAAATCATGCGGAAAATTGAAATTTGGCGGGCAGAACGGAAACGCCCCTTGGCTCTCCCTTTGGGAGAGCTGGCAGCCGTCAGGCTGACTGAGAGGGTTCCGCAGGAAAGGCAACAGCATCCGAAAATCCACAAATCGTGTTGCCCTCTCAGGCTGCCCCATAGGGGGAGCCAAGGGGTACGTCGGTTTCGGTACGCAGATAATACAATCAGGCTTTCTTTTTGCCGAACACCATCCAGCCGATGAAGGCCAGGAAGGCGGCAGCTACGGCCATCCAGGGGATCAGGTATCCGGCGCCCTTTCCGGCGAACATATCCCAGTAGCCTTTCAGGTAGATGACCACCACGATGACGGGCAGCACCCATGTCATATAGCGGCGCAGCCACCGGGGGAAGCGCACCCCCCTGCCGGTGTCTGCTTCTTCCAGGAAATTGTCCCAGCCCCAGCCGCTGCGGCTGACGCAGAAGGCCAGATACACCAGCGAGCCCAGGGGCAGCAGGTTGTTGGAGACCAGGAAGTCCTCCAGATCCATGATCCCGGAGCCGGAGCCCAGGGGCTGAATGCCGGAGAGCACGTTGAAGCCCAGAATGCAGGGCACGGACAACACTGAAATGGCCGCCAGGTTGATGGCAACCGCCTTTTTCCGGCTCCAGCCCCACAGATCCATGGCGCAGGCCAGAATGTTTTCAAACACGGCAATCACCGTGGAAATGGCGGCGAAGGTCATGAACAGGAAGAAAAGGGTGCCCCACAGTCGGCCTGCGACCATCTGATTGAAGATGTTGGGCAGGGTGATGAAAATCAGGGAGGGGCCCGCATCCGGCTGGATGCCGAAGCTGAAGCAGGCGGGAATGATGATCAGGCCCGCCATCAGAGCCACGAAGGTGTCCAGCACCGTGACGGTGAGCGCATCCCCCGTCAGGGAGGCGGATTTCTCCTTATAGCTGCCGCAGATGGCCATGGCGCCGATGCCCAGACTCAGGGTGAAGAAGGCCTGACTCATGGCGGCGAAGATCACATTGCCCACGCCCTGCTCTGCCATGGCTCCAAAATCGGGGATCAGGTAGAATTTCACACCCTCCATGGCCCCGGGGAGGGTCAAGGAATGGATGGCCAGCACCACGATCAGTCCCAGCAGGCCCATCATCATCACCTTGGTGATCCGCTCCACGCCGTTTACCACACCCATGGCGCAGATGCCGAAGGAAAGAAACGTGGCGAGAATGGCCCAGAACAGCATCCGGCCCGGATTTGCCGTGAGAGCGCCGAACTGGGCGGCCACCTCCTGGGTGGTCATGGCGGCGGTGAAATCACCGCACAGGCACTTCCAGAAATAGCACATCATCCACCCGGCCACGGTGGTGTAGAACATCATCAGCAGCACGTTGCCCGCAAGGCCGAAGGGCCCGTAGAGATGGAACTGGCTGCCCTCCGGCTCCAACACCCGGAAGGATGCGGTGCAGCTTTTCCGGCTGCTGCGGCCCACGGCAAATTCACACACCAGAATGGGTAAGCCCAGAATGGCCAGAAACAGCAGATAAATGAGAATGAAGGCGGCACCGCCGAATTTGCCGCAGATGTAGGGGAATTTCCAGACGTTTCCGATTCCCACGGCGCATCCGGCCGACACCAGAATGAAGCCCAGCCGGGAACTGAAGGTTTCGCGTTTTGCCATAAAAGCAGCTCCTTGTAAGATAGTCGATGGAAATGCATCTTTTTACAGTATACCGGATTTGTCCGGGAATCGCAACATAAAAAACGCCCCGAAAGGGGGCGTTTTTGGGTTATTCTTCTGCGCAGACCCGGGCGATGATTCCGGCGGCTTTTTGCAGCACGTCCCAGGGGATGTTCAGCGCAGGGAGCAGCCACACCTTGTCCTTGGCGGTGAGGCACAGAACGCCTTGCTCCATGCACGCCTTTGCC
>CAMEWH010000030.1:0-20423 GCA_945940335.1 uncultured Clostridia bacterium
TCGGCCTGCTTTTTGGCTCTGGTATTTCTTGCCATGGTCTGTCCTCCTGTCAGAATTCCACCCGAAGCCGCACCAGTGCGACCTGGGATTTTTCAAATGTGATGGTTTCCTTGCCCGCCTCCACGGTGAGCTTGCCGTCCTCGTAGCCCCGGAGTACGGCGGGGATCTCCTTCAGCCCGTTATGGGGGCGATACAGCTTTACCGTGATGGGGCTGCCCAGAAAGCGCTGGAAGTCCTCCGGCCGCTTCAGGGCGCGTTCCAGTCCGGCGGAGCAGACCTCGAACTGGTAGCTGCCGGGGATGGGGTCCCGTTCGTCCAGAATGGGGTCAACCGCCCGGGAGATGGCTTCGCAGTCGGCGATGTCCACGCCGCCTTCTTTGTCGATGCAAAGGCGCAGGATATAGTCGCTGCCCTCCCGCACGTATTCCACATCCCAAAGGCTGCAGCCATGCTGTTCCACAATGGGCCGGGCAAAGGCTGCCACCTGATCCGTGATTTTCATAGATACATCCTTTCGTCAACAAGAAAGAGAGGGGCGTGCACCCCTCTCTTTGATACTCTACTGAACTTACGCCTATATTATAGCACCAATGCAAGCCTTTTGCAATAGGTTTTTTGCATATTTTTAGAGGGCTTTTCAGGTTTCCTCCGGTTGGATGGCATGGGGTTCGTCCCTATCGGAGGGAACAAACCGCGTGCCGCCCGATCAAATACCCGGTTAAAAATAGAGTTCACTGGCGGTATTGCCGTGGACGTAAAGGCAGATGGCTTTTTTCAGGAAGGTTTCCGTCACGCCGAAGTACTCTGCCAGATCCCACAGCTCCGTGTGGCCGGCGGCGATGGCGTCGTCCAGGTCGGAGACGGGAATCAGGCGGCGGATGGCCCATTTGTCCGCCCGGTTCTCGTGACGTGAGCGCAGGTCCGCGGCGGCGTAGATATTATAGAAGCTCCCGGTGAGGCAGTGACCCAGCTCGTGGCTCAGGTGCACCCGCTCCAGGGTTCCGCCGTCGGTGACCCGGTCATCCATGCCGATGAAGCAGCTGCCGTCGGGCAGCATCAGCGACATGGAGCCGCACTGGGGCATGGGGTGCCGAAGCACGGGGATATTCTGCTGGGAGGCTTGGGCATAAAGCTCCGGTAAAAGGGTCATATTCACTCCTTCCCGCGCTTTTTTGCCTCCCTTTCCTTTACAAATGCGGCAAAAGAGCGCACTTCGTCGTACATTTCCTGGGTGATATCTTCGCTGCCCCCGAACAGGGCAAACTTGATGGCCTCGTCGCTGACCGACGGGGTCTCTTTTTCCCGGTCTCCCAGCAGCTCCGAGGCGGGAATGCCGAAGAAGGCGGCCAGCTTGGCCAGCACCGTGCCGGAGGGGGTGGAGTCCGGCTCATGCTTCCATTTGGAAACGGCGGACTTGCTCAGCCCGGCGGCGAGCGCGGCCCCGGAGGGACTCATGCCGTAGTTGCGGGAGATGCGGGCAAAGCGGTCGTAGAAGCTCTCCTGCTCCGCGTTCATGGGGAAATCCTCTTCCTCTGCCTGGGCCAAAGTCTTGCCCTGGGCGGCGGGGCTGTTAGGATTCCTGGGAGGAAGGGAGGGCGCCAGCTTGGCCACGTCCAGATCCTTGTTCAATAGATCGGGAATGGAGATGCCGAAATAATCGGACAGCTTCTTTGCCACGGGGCCGGAGGGGAAGGCGTCGGGGTTCTGCTTCCATTTGGACACGACGGCTTTGCTGATGCCGGCGTTCAGAGCGGCCCGGGAGGGGGACTCCCCCCGCAGGGCGCACAGGGCGACAAATCGTTCGTAAAACATAGTTGATACTCCCTGCTTCGGAAATTCATATGTGTAAACTGCTGCGTTTACGCGGCGATACACCGGGGATTTCCGAGGTAATTTTGTGACAGTTCACCAAATCTTCCAGAAGTACGAAAATATGTTCTAAAATATGTTGACAAGTGCGAACATATGAACTATAATCAACTCACGGTGAAGCGAAGTGAACTGCTTCATTGGGTTTTCAAGGTCGGATGGTTTCCAATTGCCACCGGAGTCATCCGCCTTGGAAACATATTACCACAGGGGTGCTAGGATTTCAACCTCTAATTCAGAATTTTCAAAAAAAGTATACACACATTGGTGTCCAAAAAATCGGACAGAAAGGAGCTTGTGATGGACCGTAATTATGATCTGTGTTCCGGCCGGGATTCCCGGGGCCGGCAGTGGTACACCCGGCTGCCCGCGGGGGTGGCCAGAACGGGGCTGTTCGTGCGGTTGCTGGGAGGAACCTTCATCCTCATCGACCGGGTGGAGCAGGACGGCCTGGCGCCGGCGGCGGCTTCCATGTGTGCTGCCGTCCAGGTGCTGGAGAGCGTGTGGGAGGGCCGGTGCCGTGTCTGACGAACCCTGGCTCCAGGCGGAGCGGCTTGCCGCCCGGGCAGACCGCTGGCTGCTGCGCCGCCCGATGTGCGGTGACTGCGGCAGGCACATCGCCCAGGACCGGTATTTCCCCCTGGAGGACGGCACCCCCCTGTGCCCCGACTGCGTGAGGGACCGGATGGTGGAAATCGGCGAATAAGCTGACACGCCATTGTAGGGCGGGGTCTTGACCCCGCCGATCCGGTTCCGGTTTTGGGTTGGTACGTTGAATGGTACTGGCGCTTACGGCGCCTATGCCTCCCTTTACACAAGGGGGACATGTGCTCAGAAACTAGAACATGGTCCCACTCAACCGAACACCCAGGCCCATACAAAAGCGGGCGGCTGATAGCCGCCCCTACAGTGGTGCGGTGCAGCATTTTGGCGCGGGAAAAGAAAAGGAGGGAAACAGGTGGAGGAAAATTGGGAGCGGGTGCAGAAGGTGGCGGGGCGGCTGCTGGACCGGCTGGAGCAGGCGGCGGAGGAGCTGGACAAGGGAACCGTAGTGATTAAGGAAAAGAAAAAAACCGAGGACGGGGAGGAAATCCGGGAGGTGACAAAGCCCGGGCGGAAGGGAATGGTGGATCGGGGTGGACTGAAGCAGCTCACGGGAGTTCTGAAGGATTTGCAGGATATCCTGACCTGGGACGGCAGTCTGGATGCCCGGGAGCGGGAGGCCAGAATCCACAAGCTGGAGCAGGAGCTGAACCGGGAAAGCGCGGCAGAGGCCATCACCGTGGTGCTGGAAAAGGAGGCGCAGGACTATGCCGGCTAAAACGCTGATCATGCCCCGGCCCAATCCCAAGCAGCAAAAGGCTTTCCGGGAGCGGCACCGGTATGTGGGCTACGGCGGCGCCCGGGGCGGCGGGAAGAGCTGGTTCGTCCGGTGGAAGGCGGTGCTGTTGTGCCTGCACCATCCGGGCATTAAGGTGCTCATCACCCGGCGAACCTACCGGGAGCTGTACAACAACCACATTGCCCCCCTGCAGTCTTTGCTTGCCGGGGTGGCTAATTACAACAAAGGAGAGAAAATCTTCTATTTCCCCAACGGCAGCACCATCACCTTCGGCTACTGCGACGGGGAGGACGACCTGGGCCAGTACCAGGGTGCGGAGTACGACGTGTGGTTCGCCGACGAGGCGGGGCAGTTCCAGGAAAGCTGGCTGACCCAGATCGACGCCTGCGTCCGGGGCACCAACGATTTTCCCAAGCGCACCTACTACACCCTGAACCCCGGCGGGCCCAGCCACGGCTATTTCAAGCGGCTCTTCATCGACCGGCGGTTTACGGAGGACGAGTACCCGGAGGACTACGCCTTCATCCAGGCTCTGTGCACCGACAATCAGGCGCTGATGAAGCAGCAGCCGGAATACATGCGCTCTTTGGAGAAGCTGCCCCCAAAGCTCCGCCAGGCCTGGCTCTACGGCCGGTGGGACGTGTACGAGGGCCAGTTCTTCGAGGATTTCTTCGATCGCCCGGAGCACTACCGGGACCGGCGGTTCACCCATGTGATCGACCCCTTTGAAATTCCCGAGGACTGGAAAATCTACCGCTCCTTCGACTGGGGGTACCACCGCCCCTTCTCCTGCGGCTGGTGGGCGGTGGACTTTGACGGGGTGGTGTACCGCATCCTGGAGCTCTACGGCTGCACCGCTACCCCCAACGAAGGGGTGCGGTGGACCCCGGATCAGGTGTTTACAAAAATTCACCAGATCGAAACGGAGCACCGCTGGCTGGCGGGAAAACACATCCAGGGCATTGCCGACCCTGCCATCTGGGATGGAGAGACGGGAGAGAGCATCGCCCAGACCGCCGCAAGGCATCAGGTGTACTTCCAGCCCGGGGACCACAAGCGGCTGCCCGGCTGGATGCAGGTGCACTACCGGCTGAGCATGGACGAAGAAGGCTACCCCATGATGTACATCTTCAAAAACTGCAAGGCCTTCATCCGCACCCTCCCCCTGCTCCAGTATGACAAGACAAACGCCGAGGATGTGGACACCGACGGGGAGGACCATGTGGCGGACGAAACGCGCTACTTCTGTATGTCCAGGCCCATCCGGCCCCGGGCGAGACCCACCGGGGACGGGTACGACAATTCGCCCCTGAAGCTCTTCCTGGATATTCCCAGGGAACAAATCAAAGCGGCCCCCAAGCGGCCGGGAATGGAGATTATCAATGAAACATGAAGAAACAATGGAACCGGTGATCGGGCAGGAGGCGGTCCGGCGGGCTCAGGTGATCCTGAACCGTTACAAGGAGGGCAAGGCCAACCTGGAGCGCCGGGTGGTGGACAACGAGCAGTGGTACAAGCTGCGCCACTGGGAATGTATGCGGGGCCACGGAAAGAATCAGGTGGAGCCCACCTCCGCCTGGCTCTTCAACGCCATCGCCAACAAGCACGCCGACGTGATGGACAATTTCCCCAGCCCCAACGTGCTCCCCCGGGAGGAGGGGGACAAGGCGGAGGCAAAGCTCCTCAGCTCCATCCTGCCCGTGGTGCTGGAGCAGAGCGAATTCGAGCAGGTGTACGACGAGGTGAACGACTACAAGCTGAAGGCCGGCACCGGCATTTACGGCGTGTTCTGGGACCCCGGCGCCTCCGGCGGCCTGGGTGATGTGGCCATCCGGAAGGTGGACATCCTGAATCTGTTCTGGGAGAGCGGCATCACGGACATCCAGCAATCGTCCAATGTGTTCCACGTCCGGCTGGAAAACAATGATGTTCTGGCCGCCCGGTACCCCCAGCTGGCCCACAAATTCGCCGGGCCGCCCATGGAGGAGGTGGGCACCAAATATCTGTACGACGACCGGGTGGACACCACCGACAAGTCCGCCGTGGTGGACTGGTACTACAAAAAGCAGCTTGGGGGCCGGACGGTGCTCCACTACTGCAAATATGTGGGGGATACGGTGCTCTTCGCCACGGAGAATGATCCGGCGTATGCTGAGCGGGGGTGGTATGACCATGGGCTGTACCCCTTCGTCTTTGACCCGCTGTTCCGCACGGCGGGCACCCCCTGCGGCTTCGGCTACATCGATGTGGCCAAAAGCGCCCAGGAGTACATCGACCGGGGCAACCAGGCCATTCTGATGAACCTGCTGGTAAACGCCCGGCCCCGGCACTTCATCCGCAGCGACGGCGCGGTGAACGAGGAGGAGTACGCCGACCTGAGCCGGGATTTCGTCCACGTGGAGGGCGGCCTGGGCCAGGACAGCATCCTGCCCATCCAGAGCACGGGCCTGAGCCAGGTGTACCTTTCCGTACTGAGCAGCAAAATCGACGAATTGAAGGAGGTCACGGGAAACCGGGATGTTTCCACCGGCGGCAGCACCAGCGGCGTCACCGCGGCCTCTGCCATTGCCGCTATGCAGGAGGCGGGCAGCAAGCTCAGCCGGGACAGCAACAAGGCGGCCTACCGGGCATTCCGGAAGGTATGCCTGATGATCATCGAGCTGATCCGCCAGTTCTATGCCCTGCCCCGGTGCTTCCGGATCCTGGGAGAGCAGGGCGCCATGGAATTCATTCAGTATTCCAACGCCGGACTGCAGCCTCAGAACCAGGGCATCCGGATGGGGGTGGACCTGGGCACCCGGGTGCCCCTGTTCGACATCTCCGTGTCCGCCCAGAGGCAGAGCGCCTACTCCCGGATGAGCCAGAACGAAATGGCCCTGCAGTTCTATTCCGCGGGATTTTTCGACCCCCGGAACGCCCAGCAGGCCCTGATCTGCATGGACATGATGGATTTCGATCGGAAGGAAATGGTGATGCAGCAGATTTCCCGGAATGCCCAGGCCTATCAGCAGACCCTGGCCATGATGCAGGAGGTCCTGGAGCCGGAGGAGCGGAAGTACCGCGTACCCCAGGCCCCCAAAGAGGCGCAGGAGCATTACACTGCCCGTACTGCCCGGCAGCGGGTGGCGGAGTCCACCGCGCCGGTGTAAGGGAGGGACGGCAATGATACTTGCCAAATTCTATTGCGGCGGCGACGGCAGCCTGCACATGCAGGCTCTGGGCCATGCCGGAGCGGGGCCCAGGGGACAGGACCTGGTGTGCGCCGGGGTGAGCACTCTGGCCGAGACTCTGGCCCGGGCGGTGGAGCGGCTGTACCACCAGGGAATGCTCCGGCGCTGCCCCAGGGTGGAGCTGTACGAGGGAAACGCGGAAATCATTGCCCAGCCCAAGGCGCGGTTCCGGAAGGAGACCGCCATGGTGTTCTGGACGGTGCAGAACGGCATCGCCGAGCTGGCCGCCGGTTTCCCGGGGAATGTGAAGCTGGAGGAAGCCATGCGGTTTTGAAGATAAATTGTAATTTCGCGTACCGGAGCACCCCCTTGGCTCCCCCATAGGGGGAGCCAAGGGGTGCGTTGGTTCCGGTAGCTAAATTACAATTTGAAAATGTGCCCCCGTTGGGGGCGGGAAAATCGATACAAAGGAGGAACGTATGGAACAAACTTGGTTACAGCGCTTTTCGGAGGGCGCATCGGAGGGCGGCGCTTCCGATGCGGGCCAGGCGCCCGGGCTGCTGGAGCAGCAGCCGGAACAGGCGCCTGAGCAGGAGCAGCCGGCGGCCCCGGAGCGGGACCCCCTGGTGCAGCAGCACTGGCAGCGGGTGGACCGGATTTACAACCGGTGGATGAACCAGGCGGCGGAGCTGAAGCAGCTCTTCCCCGACTTCGACCTCCGGCAGGAGCTGGCGGATTCCCGGTTTGCCGGGATGCTGCTGTCCGGCGTGGACATTTCCAGCGCCTATCAGGCCCTCCATGCCCGGGATATTCTTCCCGCCGCCATGGAGTACGCCGCCCGCACCGTCCAGGCCGGCATGGCGGCATCCCTGCGCACCGCCGGGAACCGTCCCGGTGAGAACGGCCTGGGAACAGGAGCGGCGGCGCTGGTGGGCAGAAACGTGTCCCGCATGACCCGGCAGGATTACGACAAGGTCTGCCGGATGGTGGAAAGGGGGGAACGGGTGAGCTTTGGTTAAGCGGTAAACCGAAAGAAACAGAAGTGCGTACCCTGCCACCGCCCCGGGAGAAATTGCTGTTTGTAACACCAATGGGACGGGAAAATACCTTCCCCCGGGGGTGGTGCTCCGCGCAGCGAATTCAAAATCTCAATGATTGCCGGTGGCAATCATACCATAATGAACAGGTGGCCCGGCGTAAGCCGGGTCGGATGAGGAACGGCGACGCAGTAGGGCAGGGAATGCACCCAAACAAAACGGATTAAGGATTCGTTTTTAACTTTTTTACGAAGTGCATCGGAATATTTCACATTTCGCCGTTCCTCATCAGTCACCCAAATCGGTTCCGAAGTGCCGATTTGGATGACAGCTTCCCCCCGGGGGAAGCCAAGGGCGCTGCCGCGCCAGTGCGTCAAACAACAATTTCCCACTCCGTTCAGCGGTAAGCAGGAAAACCACAACAAAAATGGATTTACAAAGGAGAAATGATATGGAAAAGAAAATGAATCTTCAGCTTTTTGCCGACAACGTGAACACCACCGCCGATGCGGGGCTGTCCGTTGAAAACAAGACCTTCTACGACCGGGCGCTGCTGGAGGAGGCCAGCCCCAACCTGATCCACATGCAGTTCGGCCAGAAGCGGCCCATCCCCAAAAACGGAGGCAAGCGCATCGAATTCCGCCGCTATGCCGCCCTGCCCAAGGCCACCCAGCCTCTGACCGAGGGCGTCACCCCCGACGGCCGGAAGATGACCGCCGTGGCGGTGGAGGCAGAGGTGCGCCAGTACGGCGACTATGTGTGCCTGTCCGATGTGCTGGACCTGACCGCCATTGACAATAACGTTCTGGAAGCCACCCGGGCCGTGGGCCACCAGGCGGGTCTGACCCTGGACACCATCACCCGGAACGTGCTCCAGTCCGGCACCAACGTGTACTACTGCCCCAAGATCGCCGCCGACGGCACCACCACCCCCGTTTCCGACCGCTCCGGGCTGGACGGCACCTGCGTGCTTACCGTGGACGTGGTGAAGAAAATCGCCGCCATGCTGAAGGCCAGCAACGCCCCCAAGTTCGGCGGGGACTATGTGTGCATCCTGCACCCCTAT
Source organism: uncultured Clostridia bacterium (assembly GCA_945940335.1). Lineage (GTDB taxonomy): Bacteria > Bacillota > Clostridia > Oscillospirales > Oscillospiraceae > Faecousia. The sequence goes on from CAMEWH010000030.1 coordinate 8,485, forward strand.
GTGGCCTATGACATCATGTCCGACCCCCGCTGGGAGGAAATGCACAAGTACTGCAAGCCCGAAAACCAGTTTGAGGGAGAGATCGGCCGGATCGCCGGCGTCCGCTTCATCGAAACCTCCGAGGCGGCAGTGTACACCGGTACGGAGAACGACTGCCCCGCGGGGCTGGCGGTATTCGGCTGCCTGTTCATTGCCAACGGCGCCTACGGCGTCACCGAGGTCACCGGCGGCGGTCTGCAGACCATCATCAAGCAGCTGGGCTCCGCCGGCACCGCCGACCCCCTGAACCAGCGCAGCACCGTGGGCTGGAAGGCCATGCAGACCGCGGAGATCCTCCAGCAGGCCTACATGTACCGGGTAGAATGCTGCAGCGCCTTCTCCCCCAGCGCCAAGATGAACTAAGAGATTTTTGTCCGTAGGGCGGATTTCTGACCCCGCCGAGCGGCAACGATTGATAGGCGCTTTCGTTGAACGGTACCAGGTGACGATTGCTGCCACACCAACTGTAGGGGCGGCTCGCAGCCGCCCGCGCGGTAGCAGCCCACGCAATTATCCAGGCTGGGCGAATCCGTACCATGTCGGACGGGATACCATTCAACCAAACACTCGGGCCCGTTACCTGGCGGGAGGCTGCGAGCCTCCCCTACGGTGGCTGGAAAAAATAATAACAAAGGAGAAAAAACATGGAAAAGAAGGAAAAACTGGTAAAAATCAAGCTGCCGCTCACCCGCAGCGACAAGGAAGATGTGTTCGTGGGGGTCAACGGCCGGACCTGGCAGATTGCCAGGGGCGTGGAGGTGGAGCTGCCCTGGAACGTGGTGAAGGTGCTGCAGCGGCAGGAGAAGATGCTGGCCCAGGCGCTGGAATTTGAGGAGCAGGCATCCAAGCCCCTGGAGCAGCTGGAAAAGAAGGTCTGAGTATGACGGCCCTGGATGCGATCCGCTGGGTGGACGGGAAAAAGCACAACGTCTATTCCCAGGAGGACAAGCTCTTCTGGCTCAGTCAGGTGGAGGCCATGGCCGCCCGGCTTCATGGCCGGTGCGGCTTGGAGCAGGAAATTGTGGAGATGGAGCCGGAGACGGTGCTGTCCATCCCCGCACCCTTGGATGCGCTCTATCTGCGCTGGCTGGAGGCCCAGATCGACTACGCCAATCAGGAATACATGAAATACAACAACGCCATGGCCCTGTTCACCGCCCTGTGGCAGGAATACGCCAACCAGGTGCGGCGGAGTTCCCCGGCGGTGGGCCGCAGGATATTTTTCTAGGAGGGGATGGGGATGGAGTTTGTAAAGCTGAACGCGGTGCCTTCCAGCCGGGAGATGCTGTCGGCCTTCGGCGGCTACAATGCCAATTGCCGCATCGGCGACGGGGAATTTGCCGCCATGGAGAACCTGTGCTCCGACCACTATCCCCTTCTGGCCTCCCGGCGGAAACGGGGGGTGTACGCCCAGCCGGGAAATCCCCAGGGTCTTATTGCCAGGGACAGTCTGTGCTGGGTGGATGGCTCCAAATTCGTGGTGAACGGCTATGAAGTGGAGATGGGCCTTTCGGAGCGGGAGGAGGACTGCCCCAAGCACCTGGTTTCCATGGGGGCATATGTGGTGATTTTCCCGGACAAAAAGTACATCAATACCCTGGATTTGACGGAGTTTGGCCGTTTGGAGGCGGAATTCACAACGGAAGGCGCTGTGACCCTCACCCCTTCGGAGGCGGACGGGACGCCCCTGATTCCCGCCTACCGCCAGCCGGAGGAACCCCAGGACCCGGCGAATATGGCCCTTTGGCTGGACACCTCCCAGCAGCCCCCGGCGCTGCTGCAGTGGTCCGCGGGCGCCGCCATGTGGGTGAGCGTGGATGCAACCTATCTGAGGTTCTCCGCCCCGGGCATCGGCGCCGCTTTCGAGGAGGGGGACGGGGTGTCCATCGCCGGAGCACCGGAGGAAGTGGCGTCCCAGACAATTGTCAGCTGCCGGGATACGGACTTCCTGGTGGTGTCCGGCCTCCTGGAGGAGGAGATGACCTGGGAAGAGCCCATCACCGTCAGCAGGACACTTCCTTTGATGGACTATGTCATCGAGTGCGAAAACCGGCTGTGGGGCTGCCGCTATGGCCCCAACCGGGAGGGGGAGATCGTGAATGAAATCTACGCCAGCAAGCTGGGGGATTTCAAAAACTGGAACTGCTTCCAGGGGGTGAGCACCGACAGCTATTGTCTGAGCCTGGGGGCGGAAGGCCCCTTCACCGGCGCCGTTGCCCACCTGGGCTATCCCCTGTTCTTCCGGGAGAACTGCCTGCACAAGATCTACGGCAATTACCCCGCCAATTACCGGCTGCAGACCACCCCCTGCCGGGGGGTGCAGCGGGGCAGTGAAAAGAGCCTGGCCATCGTGGGGGAGGTGCTCTATTACAAATCCTCCACCGGGGTGTGCGCCTATGACGGCTCTCTGCCCGTGGACATCTCCCGGAATCTGGGGAGCGAGGTCTACCGGGACGCCGCGGCGGGAGCCCACCGGGGGAAATACTACATTTCCATGGCGGATGCCGGAGGAGAGTACCACCTGTTCGTCTACGACAGGGCGCGGAATCTCTGGCATCGGGAGGACGGCACCCACGCCCGGTGCTTCTGCTCCTGCCGGGAAGAACTGTATTTTCTGGACGGCGACGGGCGCATTGTCGCCGAACAGGGCTCCGGCAGAGCGGAGGAGGAAGTATCCTGGATGGCCGAAACTGGCTGCTTGGGGGGCGAAAGCCCGGACAACAAGTACCTCACCCGGCTGACCCTGCGGCTGTACCTGGCCCCGGGGGCGCAGGCCCGGCTTTCCGTCCGGTATGACGAGGAGGAAACCTGGCACCTGCTGGCCCGGCTCCGGGGCAGCCCCCTGGGGTCGGTGACGGTGCCCGTGGCGGTGCGCCGGTGTGACCACCTCCGGCTGCGGCTGGAGGGCACCGGGGACATGCGGCTGTATGACCTGTGCAAAACCATGGAGGAAGGGAGCGATGTGTTTTGACGGCGGTGGAAATTCGGCTTCCGGAGCTTTCCGGGGGTACGGAGGCGGAGCAGCTGCACCGCATCCAGAATTATCTCTACTCCCTGGCCCAGCAGCTGCAGTTTGCCTTTGATACGGTTACCCGGGAGCAGACCGAGAATGCCCGGGAGGCCGCGGCGGCGGAAAAGAAAAAGGAACAGACCGTGAACTTCGCCCCCATCAAGGCCCTGATTCTGAAAAGCGCCCAGCTGACGGAGCATTTCCAGGATGCGGTGGAGGAGCGCCTGACGGGATTGTATGTGGCCCAGTCCCAGTTCGGCACCTACCGGCAGGAGACGGAGCAGCGCATCACCGCCAATTCCCAGAGCATCCAGCAGAAATTTACCGATCTGCAGCGTCTGGAATCCACCGTGGAGCAGCTGCAGTCCCAGGTGATCCAGGTCAGCGCCACCATCCGCACCGGTCTTCTGGCGGAGGAGGCGGACGGAAGCAGTATCTACGGCGTGGAGATCGGCCAGCAGGAATGGGAGGACGGGGTGATCCGCTTCCGCAAGTACGCCCGGCTCACTGCCGAGAAGCTGTCCTTTTATGACAGCAACGATGTGGAGGTGGCCTACATCAGCGACCGGCGGATGTACGTCACCGCCGCCACCGTGGCCCAGCTCACCGCCGGCAGTATCGCTGCCCAGCATCTGGCGTTGGGGGATTACCTTTGGGAGCAGGGGGCGGACGGCCACCTGAGCCTGCGATAAATGGGATCAGAAAGGAGAAGATATGGCAGAAAAAAAGGAATACACCGCCTCCCAGAAGGTTCTGGACGCGGAGGCGGCGCTGCAGCAGCAAAAGGCTGCAAAGCCGGGGGAGTATGTGTCCGCCTATGAGGCGCCTTTGCAGCAGGCGATGGACCGCATCCTGAACCGGGAGGATTTTCATTACAATCTGGACGGGGATGCCCTCTACCGGCGCTACCGGAATCAGGCAATCCGGAACGGCCGTCTGGCCATGGCGGACGCGGCGGGGCAGGCGGCAGCGCTCACCGGGGGCTACGGTAATTCCTACGCCCAGTCCGTGGGCCAGCAGGCCTACAACCGGCAGCTGGACAGCCTGGCGGACCGGATTCCGGAGCTTTACAGCCTGGCCATGAGCCAGTACCAGCTCCAGACCCAGAACCTGCGGCAGAAATATGACCTGCTCTCCGGGGCCCGGCAGCAGGAGTACAGCCGCTACCAGGATGCCCTGGCGGCCTGGCAGAAGGAAGTAGACCAGCTGTGGCAGGCCTACACCGATGCCCGGGACACCGACTACGATGCCTACCGGGATGAGATCGCCGACTGGCAGTGGCAGCAGGAATTTGACGAAAACAAGCGCCGTTACGACCAGGAGTGGGAGGCGGCTCATCCCACCGTCACCCCCGTCTATTCCACCGGCCGAAGCTCCGGCGGCGCGGGCGTTTCCACCTCCGTGGGGAAGAAAACAGCCCAGGAAGAGGAGAAGAAAACAGGGCTGGCCGGATTGTGGGAACGCCTGTTCGGATAAAAACGGCGTGGAGGGAATGACATGGCAAGCTATGAAATCATCGGCAGCCAATTTGCTGCCAGGGTCAACTATGAGCTGACCCAGGATGTGGCGCTGAACCGGTCGGTGGTGACGGTGACCAGCGTGGAGATGCGGGCATTGTCGGAAAGCTGGGGCGGCGCTTCCTGCCGGGTCGTTGGGTTTATCAACATCAACGGCAGCACGGCGGTGAAGATGGAGTACACAAGCACCGCCTCCACCGGCATCATGATGCTCAAGACATACAACATCGTGGGCGGCTCCGTGAGCAAATACAGCGTGACGGTGGACCACCAGGCGGACGGCAGCGGGCCGATTTCGGTATATACCAATCTGGGGGTATACGTCAACAGCAGCTCGGGAGAGGCCGGCCGGATCAATCAGACGGAAGAACTGGAGCTGCCCAGGATTCCCCGGGTTTCCACCCTGACGGCTGCTGGGGTGGCGCTGGGGCAGGAAATGACCATCACCATCACCCGGGCGGCGGAGGGCTTTACGGATACGGTTACCTGGAGCTGCGGAAGCCAATCGGGAACCATCGCGACACAGACAGCGCTGACACAGCTGAAGTGGACGCCCCCGGTTTCCCTGGCAAGCCAGGCCCCGGAGGATACCCAGGTGGCGGTGGTGCTGACGGTGACCAGCTTCCTGAACGGGAGCCAGGTGGGGAGCAAGAACACCACGGTGCAGTGTACCATCCCGGAGAGCGTGGTGCCCACCCTGTCGGTGACGGTGGAGGACCGGATGGGATATCTTTCCAAGTTCTGCGGCTACGTCCAGAACCAGAGCCAGGCCAGGGTGATCACCCAGGCGGCGGGGGCCTACGCTTCCACCATCAAAAGCATTACCGCCAAGTGCGGGGCGCTGAGCGCCTCCGGTGCGGATGTAAGCTTTGCCCTGGGGCAGAGCGGGAGCGTTCCCATCACCGTCACCGTGACGGACAGCCGGGGCCGGTCCGCTTCTTTCGAGACTTCCATCACGGTACTTCCCTACCGGCTGCCCCAGGTGACCATCCGGGAGGCTTACCGGTGCGACGAAACCGGGCAGCAGCAGCCGGACGGGCAGTGGCTGAAGGTGGTGTTTGACGGCAGCGTCACCGCCCTGGCGGGCAACAGCGCCACCTACCGGGGGATCTGCACCGTGCACAACGGGGGCACCACCCGGACGGTGCTGCTGTCGGACTACACGGGGCAGCAGACGGTGACGGCGGGCAGCTTCCTGCTCACCGCCGGGGTGGATACGGCCTATGATTGCCGGGTATCGGTGCAGGATGATTTCAACACCGTGACCAGCGTGGACATGCTGGTGAGCGTGGCCTTTGCACTGATGGACTTCAGCCGGGATACCAAGGCCGTGGGCATCGGCATGCGGGCCAAAAACGCGGGAAAGCTGAGCATCGGCCTGGACACGGACATGGACGAGCATACCATCGGCAATATGGCGGACCCGAAGAAAGATCAGGACGCGGCCACCAAGGCCTATGTGGATCGGAACGCCGGGAACCCTTACCCCGTGGGAGCCATATACATGTCCATATTCGATACTTCCCCGGCGGAGCTGTTCGGGGGAACCTGGGAGCGCCTGAAGGACGTATTCCTGCTGGCGGCGGGAGATACCTACGCAGCCGGAACCACGGGCGGCGAGGCAGAGCACACGCTGACGGAAGATGAGATGCCGCGGCATCGTCACGATTTCCAGGCATCCTATTCTGAAGCTGCAACCGGAAGCGAAGTGAACGGGAAAATTCTCGCCGGCGGCGACAGCAACCAGTGGCTTTGGAATTTCGCCCAGACAAACGAGTCGGGCTGGAACGCACCTCACAACAACATGCCGCCCTATCTGGCGGTTTATATGTGGGCAAGGGTGGAATAAGGAGGATGAAACATGCGGATTTTGGATGAAAACAACGCAGAGCTCACGGCACCGGACCTGGAGCAGGGATATCTGAAGAAGGAGCGAATCCTGATTGCCAATCATCCGGCGGTGCCGGGGGTACCGGAGCAGTGGCACTACGAAACCATTGCGGAGTATCCCGGCGGAGGAAAGGATGTTGCCCGGGTGGTGGATGTGCCCGGAACGGCACCCAGGGAGGCCTGGGACGAATACGAGGATATTCTGCGCTACACCCCCTATACCCAGGAGGAGCTGGAGCAGAAGAACGCTCCCACCTGGCAGGACACCATGGAGGCCCAGGTGATGTATACCGCCCTGCTCACGGACACCATTCTGGAGGGATGAAACGATGTATGAAAAAGTGAAACGATTCTTTGATCTGGGGCTTTATACACCGGAGCATGTGAAGCAGTTTGTGACCCGGGGTAAGCTGACCCCGGAGGAATATGAGGCCATCACCGGTCAGCCGTGGCCGGAAGATCCGGAGGTGTGACCATGGGAAATAGAAGAACAGGGGCCGCGGCGGTCCGGAATTCGGGAAACATCCTGTTGCTGCTTCCGGCGTTCCCGATGCCCGGAACGGAGTGAGGAGGTGGGCATGTGGCAATTCTGATTTCCGCATGTTCCGGCCTGCTGGCCGGTGCGTTCCTCATGGCGGTGCTTGCCGCCGGGAAGCGTGCCGACGAACAGCTGGAAGACATCCGGGAAGGTGGCAACCAGGAATGAGTACTTATCAGCAGCAGTGTCTGCTGGCCTACCTGGGCTACTACCGGGGGGCTGTGGACGGTCTCTGGGGCAGCGCCTCCAGGGAAGCCTGCAGGCAGTTCCAGTCCGACTACGGCCTGGACCCGGATGGGGTGTGCGGAGCGCTGACACAGGAAATGCTCCTGGGCGCCGTGTCCGGGACGGCAGTCAAGGCGGCCGAACCGGAGAACAAAACAGGCACCTTCTGGGATGATATCAAGTGGTTTGCCCGGGAGGAGTTCCGGTGCAAATGCGGCGGGAGGTACTGCAGCGGCTACCCGGCGGAAATGCAGGAGGCCGTGGTGAAAATCGCCGACGCCGCCCGGGAGCATTTTGGCAGGCCCGCCCATGTGATCTCCGGTCTGCGGTGCCGGCAGTGGAACGCCCACGAGGGCGGTGTGGCCAACTCCCAGCATATGTATGGCGAGGCCATCGATCTGAGAATCGACGGCGTGGATTCCGAAAAATTGCGGCAGTTTGTGGCATCCTGTCCCGGCCACCGCTACAGCTACCGGATCAACAGCACCAATGTACATTTTGATATCAATAAGGTAGGGAGGTGAGAAAGATGAGCGATGCCGTTCTGTCCGCCCTGATCACCGGCGGCCTGGCGCTGATCGGGGTGGTGATCAGCAACCTGGCCACGGCCCACAAGACGGAAACGGTTCTCAAAGTGAATCAGGCCGTCACGGACACCCGGCTCCAGAATCTCACGGACGAAGTTCGCAGGCACAACAATTTTGCCGTGGAGATTCCCGTCATCAAGGAGCAGATCAAAGTCATCAATCACCGGATCGACGATCTGGAAAAAGGAGGAGCAAAGCATGATTAACTGGAAAGTACGGATCCGCAACAGAAATTTCTGGCTGGCCCTGATCCCGGCGGTGCTGCTGCTGGCCCAGAGTGTGGCAGCCGCCCTGGGCTTCCGGCTGCAGCTGGGAGACCTGGGGGATAAGCTGCTGGCCATCGTGAACAACCTGTTTGCCCTGCTGGCGATTCTGGGCATCGTCAACGACCCCACCACCGAGGGGCTGGGGGACAGCGAGAATGCACTGACCTATCAGGTGCCCAAGGCCAAATAACAGGATGTGCTTGCCGGACTGGCACCCCCTTGGCTCTCCCTTTGGGAGAGCTGGCAGCCGTCAGGCTGACTGAGAGGGTACCATCGTAAGGCTGCTGCATCCGTAAACAAAACCGTGCTGCCCTCTCAGGCTGCCCCCTATGGGGGCAGCCAGCTCCCCCATAGGGGGAGCCAAGTGCCGCCTGTGGCGGCAAGCGCATTCAATGACAATTTCCCCGCTGGCTGTGTGAACCCATCAGCATATTTTTCCTTCCATTCTCCGAAAAAAGCTTGACAAATGCCGTCGGGTGCGCTAGTATTGCCTTAATCTTTTTGAGAAGGCAATGAAGGGAAGAGTAAGCCCGCCGATGCCGTGCAGAGAGCCCCGGGTGGTGGAAAGGGGTACGGATAGACGCGCCGAACATGGCCCCGGAGCCGCATGGGTGATACTTAACTCATGACGGGTGCGCCCGTTATCGCGCAGGGGTATGCTTGTACTCCCAGAGGCAGCTTTCCGTGAGGGGGCTGTAAAACAAGGTGGTAACGCGGGATTTCTCCGTCCTTGTGCATTGACGCATGAGGACGGTTTTTCTTTTATCAGAGAGATGGAGGGATGATTTTGGAACCGATCGTAGAGCTGCGGAATCTATCCAAGACCTTTGGCTCCGGCGAGGGCCAGGTGGCGGCGCTGCAGCATGTATCCGTGGCAGTGGAGCCGGGAGAAATTTTCGGCATCATCGGCCTGTCCGGTGCGGGTAAAAGTACGCTGGTGCGCTGCATCAATCTGCTGGAGCGGCCGGATGAGGGCCAGGTGCTGTTCCACGGCAGGGATTTGATGACCATGTCCAATCAGGAGCTTCGCGCCGTCCGGCGGAAAATCTCCATGATTTTCCAGAGCTTTAACCTGCTGGACCAGCGGACTTCTCTGGACAATATCTGCTTCCCCCTGGAGCTTGCCGGTGTGAGCCGGGGCGAGGCAAAAAAGCGGGCCATGGCGCTGCTGGAAACCGTGGGGCTGCCGGACAAGGCGAATGCCTACCCGGTGCAGCTCTCCGGCGGCCAGAAGCAGCGCATCGCCATCGCCAGAGCCCTGGCCTCCGACCCGGAGGTGCTCCTGTGCGACGAGGCCACCTCCGCCCTGGATCCCCAGACCACGGACTCCATCCTGAAGCTGCTGCAGACCATCAGCCGGGAGCGGAAGATCACCGTGATCATCATCACCCATCAGATGTCCGTCATTGAGCAGATCTGCAACCGGGTGGCCATTCTGGACTCCGGTGTGGTGGCGGAGATCGGCGAGGTGGAGAAGGTGTTCTCCAATCCCCAGTCCGCCGCGGGCCGGCGGCTGGTCACCCCGGACGTGGCCCTGCCCCTTTCCACCTGGGAAGGCCCGGTGGCCCGGATCGCCTTCAACGGCAATATGTCGGAAGAGCCCATCATCGCCTCGGTGGCGGTGGATCTGGGCATCAAGCTCAGCATCCTTGGCGCCGGCACCCGGAATGTGGACGGCAAGGCCTTCGGGGCCATGCTGGTGAGTTTGCCGGAGGAAGAAGAAAAACGAAAGGCCGTTCTGGATTATCTCAACGGCCATGAGGGTGTCACGGCGGAGGTGATTCAGTAATGTTTGATGTGTTTTCCGATGCTGCCAAGGTTGCCCAGCAGCTGGAGATTATTGCCAGTGAGTTCCCCTTTGCCATCTGGGAGACCATGTATTCCCTGGTGCTGGAGGTGGTGTTTGCCTATCTCGTGGGCCTGCCCCTGGGCGTGCTGCTGGTCACCGGCGAAAAAGACGGCGTGAAACCTCTGCCCAAGCCCTTCATGGCGGTGCTGAATGTGGTGATCAACCTGCTGCGCAGCGTCCCCTTCCTGATCCTGATGATCATCGCCCTGCCCCTGTCCAAGCTCATCGTGGGCACCAAGGTGGGCACCATGGCAACGGTCCCCCCCATGGTCATCGCTGCCTTCCCCCTGGTTGCCCGAATGGTGGAGTCCTCCCTGCGGGAGGTGGACCAGGGCGTGATTGAAGCGGCCCAGTCCATGGGCGCCTCCGCCTGGCAGATCGTCACCAAGGTCATGCTGCCCGAGGCTCTGCCCAGCCTGATTTCCGGCTGCACCATCAGCGTCGGCACCATCCTGGGCTACGGCGCCATGGCCGGCATCATCGGCGGCGGCGGCCTGGGCAAGATCGCCATCAACTACGGCTACTATAATTTCAAGTACCTGGTCATGTGGGCGGCAGTCATCGGCCTGATCCTGCTGGTGCAGATTTTCCAGTCCGGCGGCACCTGGCTGGGCAACAAGTGCGACAAGCGGCTCAAAAACCGGAGTTAACGCCATCGTAGGGGCGGCGACCGGCTGCCCGCGCGGTACCGGCCCGGGATTACGACCGGGTTCGGCGAATCCGTACCATATCGGACGAGATACCATTCAACAAAACAAGCATGTTATCCCGGATGCGGAAGCATCTAATATAAAGGAGTGTCAACTATGAAAAAAGTATTTGCAATCGTTCTGTGCCTGGCTCTGGTTCTGAGCCTGGGCGCCTGCGCCAAGAAGGCGGAGGACAAGACCATCACCGTGGCTGCTTCCCCCACGCCCCACGCCGAGATCCTGAAGGTCGCCGGTGAGGTCCTGGCCAAGGACGGCTGGACCCTGAAGGTCACCGAGTACCCCGACTACGTGGTCCCCAACACCGTGGTAGAGGATGGGGAAATGGATGCCAACTACTTCCAGCATCAGCCCTACCTGGATACCTTCAACGCCGAGCAGAAGACTCACCTGGTGAGCGTTGCCCAGGTCCACTATGAGCCCTTCGGCATCTATCCGGGCACCAAGTCCTCCATTGCCGACCTGGCTGACGGCGACAAGATCGCCATCCCCAACGACGGCTCCAACCGGGCCCGGGGCCTGCTGCTGCTGGAAGCCCAGGGCATCATCACCCTGAAGGAGGGCGTGGGCATGGAAGCCACCGTCCTGGACATCGAGAGCAAGAGCGTGGACGTGGAGATCGTGGAAATGGAAGCTGCCCAGATTGCCGGTGTCCGTGACTCCGTGGCTCTGGCCGTCATCAACGGCAACTACGCCCTGAACGCCGGCCTGAACGCCGGTAAGGATGCCATCGCAATTGAAGATGCCGAGTCCATCTCCGCAACCACCTACGCCAACATCCTGGTGGTGAAGGAAGGCAACGAGAAGACCGCCAAGACCGAAGCTCTGAAGAAGGCCCTGCTCAGCGATGAGGTCCGCAACTACATCAACGAGACCTACTCCGGCGCCGTTGTGCCCATTTTCTGAGAATCACACATAACAAAACAGAGCGAGGATTTGTCCCCGCTCTGTTTTTTATAAGGCATCACCGCACAATGTTCCGATATGACCGTAGGGGCGGCTACCAGCCGCCCGCGCAGTACAAGCCAAAAATGATGAACCGGGTTGGGCGAATTCCCACAGCACCGCGACGAAACTGTAGGGGAGGCTCGCAGCCTCCCGCGCGGTACAAACCCACAATCACGAATCAGCTTGGGCGAATTCGTACTGTGTCGGACGTGGTACCATTCAACCGAACACTTTTGACCCGGAACAAAAGCGGGAGGCTGAGAGCCTCCCCTACAATGGGTACGAATTGCATGCCATTCAACCAAGCGCGCGGTTCCGTTACGTTGCGGGCGGCTGGTAGCCGCCCCTACGATGGCTGGGCGG
>CAMEWH010000031.1:0-20344 GCA_945940335.1 uncultured Clostridia bacterium
CCGATATCATTATACTGATAGACAGAGGACTTGTCAATTCATTTTCTGGCAGCGCCGAGACGCTAGACAGCACAGGAAGGAGCCCTGGGGATACTCATCATCAAAGCGTGTGTCCATGGGAGGTGCAATATCCGCTGCCAGGCGTCCAAAGGTATACCAGCAAATGTCAAAGACAGAGGTCACAGTAATCCAAGCCCTGTGTCACCGAGCTGCCCTTTGCTTTCTCCTTGGACAGGGACTTCAGCGCCTCGCTAAACTTTCTCCGGTCATGGGTTCAGCAGCTGACTACTGTAATTCCTTCCGGGAGGTTATTGTTCCACGCGATTATATTGAATGCCGATTTTTACCCCGCCAACGCTATTTGCAGTTCCTTGCTCCTGGCAACGAACCAATTCCCGATTTAAAAGGGATCGTATATTCATCTTTCCATATTCATCAAGCTGCAGATATTGCCTGAGAATATCAATCAACTCGCTTTGAATCTCCCATGTGCCAAGCTGCTCAACTTGAGCATCGTTCAGCTTTGGGGATCTGTCGTCATCAGATGTACCAAGGATGTAATCTATTGATTTGTCAAAAAGGTCGCTCAAGTCGTTCAGCAGCTTGAAGCTTGGCGTTCGTTTCCCGCTTTCCCACATGGCAACGGTGGACACCCCGACGCCAACAGCTTCTGCCATTTCCTTCTGCGTAAGCCCTTTTTGCTTTCTAAGCTGTTTGATTCTATCTGTTCCCATAGAAACCTCCTGCGATTAATATGAAACACATCATATCACGAAAACATTTCAAATACAATGACATACAAAAATATTTACAAATAAACCTGCATTTATTTCTATTTTCCTATTGCATTTTCAATTCCTATGTGATATTATGTGAATGCAAATTGGTGCAGATGCACAGATTTACGGAGGCTATGCTCCTGCGACATAGAATCAGAGTCAATCAAAGTCAAATAGTGAACATCAGAGTCAACCATCGAGTCAATGAGAGTCAATCACTGACCCGATGGTCTTTTTTTGCCCATTTTCAGCGAAAGGAGGAAAAGGCGATGGAGAAAACCACAATGAACGTGCAGGAACTGGCATCCCAGATGGGAATCAGCCTTCCAAAAGCATACAAGCTGGTCAAACAGCCTGATTTCCCTGTGATCTATGTCGGGAGCAGAATCCTCATCCCCGTGGAGGCATACAAGGAATGGCTGCGTGAAGGTACAGCGAGGAACGCACGCTCTCATGAACAGAGCACGAAAAAGACAATCTGACCGTGGCGGGTGCCGGTCATTGCCCGGAATATCTCCGGATGTTGACCTTAATTGTTACGGGAGAAGTCTGCCATTTTTTACAAGAAGGAGGGAGAATATGCGCAACAGGAAGGTGCAGCGTGAAATGAAAAAGCGATGCGAAGAAATGCTCGACCCTAAGAATTATGTCGGCATCTCCGACCCCACGCCTTATGAAGCGGTAAAGAAAATCCGCAAACTGCAGATCGCAGCCATCAAAGCAGAACTGCGTGCTGGGAGCGGGAAGGAAGTGGTGGCATGACCAACAGAGAATACTACGAACTGCTTTTGCGAAGCAAAGACGGAATCATTACGGTGACAGTATTCGGAAAGAACGGTGGGAAGCAGATATTCCGCTGTTCTTCGGCGGAGGAGATCGAAGAGGTCGTATCCGCTCATCTGGAAGGATACAACACCTATATCGACCCGAATCTTCGCAGAACAGATCTTCCGTCCGGGCTTCGTGGCGGTGATGAGGATGTTACGGTTGTCAATTGCCTGACAGCGGATGTAGACATTCGTGGGCCTGCTCATACGGAACAGAAGCTGTCCGAAACGATTGGTGATGCATTAAAACCGCTGGAGGGATTTCCACCTCCGACCCTGCTGATCGATTCCGGATATGGTGTGTATGGGGTATGGGTTTTCAAAGAACCGATACCCATCGCAATGGATGCAGACAGAGAGAAGGTCGAGCAGGTCTTCAGCGGGTTTGGGAAAGCTGTCATGCAAGCCTATGCAGCCGCCGGCTACAAGATAGATAATGTATTCAACATTTCCCACTTATTTCGAGTCCCCGGAAGTTGGAACAACAAATTGGATAGCCCTGCAGAGTGCCGCATCCTTGAAAGTAGCGGTATTTTTTATACCCTTGAGGACTTTGCGGCTTACCGCGATACCACTTTGCAGCCGGAGAAAATACCCTTTGAGGCAGATGAGCGTGTGATTGGAAGTGCCGACAGGATCATGGATGGGTGCCTGTTTTGCAGAAAGATGTTGGATGATCCCAATACCGTGACAGAGCCGGAGTGGAAAGCACAGGGCAGCAATATTGTCCTGGCTGCGGATGGTGCAGAAAAGTTCCATGAATACAGTTCCCTTTACAACGGATACAGCATGGATGAAACAGACTATAAGATCCGGCGCTGTCTGGAGGCAAAGAAACCCTGTACCTGCCGATATATCCGGGAAAACCTCGGATTCCCCTGCCCGGAGGGTGGCTGCGGTGTCAAGGCACCGGTGGTGTTTGCGCTCCTGTCCAAAAAGGAGCAGCTGGAGGCTGTCCTCCGCAAGGAACGGCTTACTGCCGGGGAGGTATACGACCCATACCTTTTAAGGCTTGCTGCCTATGCGAGAAATTCGCTCCCGGCAGAATACGGAAAGATGAAGCTGAAAATACGGGAAATCGGTGTCAGTCTGCGGGACTTTGAGCGTGCAGTCCGTGCAGAGGCCGAGGCAATGGCGGAACCGGAGTTTGAGATAGAACCCACTGAAATCAATCTGGAGGGGCTTCAGACACCCGGGGCGATGGAGCCGCAGGGATACCGTATTTCTATAGAGGAAGGCGTTAACAGCATCTGCTATGAGAACGGCGCGGGGTTTCCTGTGAACCTCTGTCACGAGCCTGTTGTCATATCACGCATGCTGGAGAACATTGATACCGGGCGGGAAAGGCTGGTTCTCAGTCACTACCGCAACCACCGCTGGAAAGAGATCGTTGCGCCGAGGTCGGTCATTTTCAACAGGAACAAGCTGGTCAATCTTTCTGACAACGGTTTGCCTGTGTCCACAGATAATGCGGAGGGACTGGTCAGATACCTGACTGCCTACGAAATGCAGAACAGCAAGGTGATCCCCTTTGTTCGCAGCATTGACCGTATCGGCTGGGTCGGCAACGAGTTCTATCCCTGTGCTGTAAAGAATGAGTATGTCTATGAAGGCGAAGATGCAGACCATCTTGTCAGCGCCATTGCCGAATCAGGCGACTATAATCTGTGGCTTAGAACTGCGACAGAACTCCGCAAAAATCCATTTGCCCGTGCAATCATGGCGGCATCCTTCGCATCCCCGCTGTTGGAACTGCTCCAGCACAGAGTGATCATTCTCCATGTATGGCACTCGTCCAGAAGCGGAAAAACCGCCGCATTGAAATTCGCTCTCTCCATTTGGGGAGACCCCATGAAACTCATGGGCAACTTTAACAGTACGGCAGTCGGCCTGGAACGGAAAGCAGGTATGCTGAAGCACCTGCCGCTGGGTCTGGACGAATTGCAGGTACTCAACGAAAAGCGTCTGTCTCCATCCCTTATTGTCTATTCCTTGGGGAACGGTTATGGAAAAACACGGGGTTCTCGGAACGGCGGCTTGCAGGATGTGCCGACCTGGCGCAACTGCATTATCAGTACCGGTGAGCAGCCTCTGTCTGCCGAAAATGCCATGGACGGCGTGGACAGCCGTGTACTGGAATTATACGGCCCGCCCACAGCGGATGCCGAACAGGGGCGCATCATCCATCAGATCAGTGAGAGCAACTACGGTTTTGCCGGAAAACGGTACATCGAGTATCTGATCGGAAACATTCTGACACACAAAGAAACCCTTAGGCAAAACTACGAGACAATCAGAGAAAAGCTACAAATCGGCTTTGATGGAGACCCTGGGGCCCATCTGGACAACATTGCTGCCCTGGCATTAGCTGACTGCTTTGCTTCTGTCAGTCTGTGGAATATGACCATAGAGGATGCTTTTGCAGAAGCCGTCTCCCTTGGAGCCACAGTGCTGAAGAATGCCAAGTCTCTCGAAAAGGAAGATGTTGTCGAGCGAGCCTGGCATTTTCTCATTGATTGGGTCGCAACCAATAAGACCCGGTTTGAAACGACGATCACCCCATGCTACGGAAAATTCGAACCCGGCAAGGTGTATATCATTGCCGCTGTCCTGCGGCAGGCTCTTGAAGACGGAGGTTTCTCCTATACCAAAAGTATCCGGGGCTTCCGTGAACGTGGCTATATTGATGTGTTTTCTAATGCCGAGGGAAGGGAGAACACCCAATGCCAGAAAAAGATTCAGGGCATCAATGTCCGTGCCGTGTGTCTCAGGTTGGATGTGCAGGCGGATGCGGATGAGTTTTTGGCATAACGGGGACGGCAAAATTGGGGCGAGGTAACGAAGGTAACGAGTGTAACGGGTAACCAGAAGATATACGATCATTCTATATGAAATATATTATGGAACCGGAAAATCCGGAAAAAGATACCAGTCATATAGAATATCTTTCTTTCTCGTTACCTTCGTTACTATCGTTACCTGTTCATAAAAAACCTTGCAGTATCAACATATTTGGGGGTAACGATTCTGGTAACGACTGCCACAGATGACGCTACCCCGACCGAAAGGAAAGGAAGGGATACCAAGAGCCGAAAAGTCATTATCCTGCAAGGGTTTTCACGTTTCACCCACTGCTACCAGTGCTGCTACCAACTGCTACCACAGAGGGTCGTGGATAATTTGGGAGATTTTTTATGAACAATATATCAAGCAGCTGCGAAAGAGCAAATGAATATCAATCCATGTATTTACCACGCACACCGTGACCGGGAGGGGCCGGTAGAATCCCTACCGGGGTATAGGCGTCTTACGGTGCCGTGGTCGCATAGAAAAAAACAGCGAATTCAAAGGTAAAAAAAGGGCAACACCGCACAATGGGAGCGGCGGGCTTCGGCGGATCTTTTGCCCCAATCGTGCAGTATGAAAAATGGGAAATACACAAAGTATTCCCACATTTTCCATACTTTCGCTTGGGTCAAAATCTCACGCCGAATCTCCTTGTCCCATTATGCGGTGCTGCCCAAGAAATCAAACAGAAACGGAGGAATCGAAATGTCCAAAGATGGAACCAACCGCGGCGGCAGCCGTCCCGGTGCGGGGAGGAAGCCAAAGGCATTAACTGAAAAACTGGCCAGTGGGAATCCCGGTGGGAGGAAGCTAACCACCCTGGACTTTGCCTGTGATGCGGCCGAGCTGCAGGGGGCACAGATGCCGCCGGTGAAGGAGTACCTGAAATCGAAGCAGAAGGACGGCAGCGTCACCTGTGCCGAGGAGATTTTCAAAGAGACCTGGCAGTGGCTGCGGGAGCGGAAATGCGACCAGCTGATTCCCGCCCAGCAGCTTGAGCAGTATGCCATGTCCGTGGCCCGGTGGATTCAGTGCGAAGAAGCGGTATCCGAATACGGCTTCCTGGCCAAGAAGCCCACCGGAACGGTGATCTCCTCACCCTATGTGACCATGGGCAGGGAGTACATGAAGCAGGCCAACGCTGCCTGGTATCAGATTCACCAGGTGGTGAAGGAAAACTGTTCCGTGGAGTACAGCGGCCCCACGCCTCAGGATGATGTCATGGAGCGTCTGCTCCGGGCACGTTCGGGCGGCAGATAATCACAAACCTATCCCGCCAGAATAGCGAGATACAACAAAGAAAGGAAGTATGAACATGGGTTTTTGGGACGTTAAAAAGCCGACCACACAAATGCGCCAGCTTTGCAAGAGCCTGGGAGACCAGTACCGGATTACGATTATTGACCTGGAGCGGGTCATCAACCGGGATTTCGGCAATGGCTATGATGTGGAAATCAGCAACATGAATACCACCAGCCTGCGGAAGAAGGCGAGAATCTATCTCTGGAAAGACAAAAAGCGGATTGTAGACCGTGTCTACGATGTTCCCCGGGAAGACATTGGGAAAGTGGTGGATGCCCTTTATGAAAAGTATGGCCCCAATTCAGCGGGATGCGGCACAGAATCCTCAGTCGCTGCCGCCGCTGAGTAAGGAATCGAAACACAGAAGCTCTGCACCCATTCGTCCGGGCTGCAGGGCTCCTCATCATAAAGGGGGATTGACATGAAGAAGCAGGAAATGGACGCCATTCACAAAATGCGCTTGCAGGGAAAAAATGTGTCGGAGATTGCGATGGTGCTGGGAATCTCCGTCAACACCGTACGCTCCCACATCCGCCGGCATCCGGAAGTTTTCGGTGGAATGAACTGCGAATACTGCGGAAAAGCCATCTGTCAGTCTGCGGGGAGGAAAAGGAAACGGTTCTGCTCCGACAGGTGCCGGATGGACTGGTGGAACAGCCACCGGGAACGGGTTCAGAAAAAAGCATACTATCGCCTGATATGTGTCCACTGTGGAAAGGATTTTGAGAGTTATGGAAACCAAAACCGTAAATTCTGCTGCCGGGGCTGTTATCTCCGGTCACGACAGGGTGATTCCGCCAAGAAAGCTGGCACGGTATCGGATGTCCCTGGCGATGCTGAACACCATGCTGCGTAAGGGTGACCTGTCGGAAGCGGATTATGCCGCCGCCAAATCGGTGCTGGCTTGTCACTATGGCCTGAGTAAGGACAGCATTTTGCGTTGAGGATAGACACTTGCTATTCGGGGCTGTGGGAGGGAATATACGGTACACAAAGTTGATACAAGGAGGTCAATATGGCGAAAATCGTACAGGAAGTGAAGTTCACGCCCACAGCACCCAAGCCCCGGCGCGTAGCCGCCTACGCCAGAGTATCCAACGGGAAGGATGCCATGCTCCACTCCCTGGCATCCCAGGTGGAATACTACAGCAGTCTCATTCGCAGCACCCCGGGCTGGGAATATGCGGGGGTATACGCAGACGAAGCCAAGACTGGGACAAAGGACAGCCGGGAGAATTTTCAGCGGATGCTAACCGACTGCCGCGCCGGGAAAATCGACCACATCCTCACCAAGTCAATCTCCAGGTTCGCCCGGAACACCGTGACCCTGTTGGAAACGGTGCGGGAGCTGAAAGCCCTGGGCATCAGCGTGTATTTTGAGGAACAGAACATCGACACCTCCACCGCTGACGGGGAATTGATGCTCTCCATTCTGGCCTCCTACGCCCAGGAGGAGAGCCTGTCCACCAGTGAGAATATGAAATGGCGCATCCGCAGCAACTTTGAGCAGGGTCTGGCCTGGAATCCCACCCTGCTGGGGTATCGGTACGAAGAAGGCGTTTTTGTGATCCAGCCTGAGGAAGCGGAGGTTGTCCGCTTAATCTATGACAGCTATCTGGACGGCATGGGTGCCACCGCCATAGCGAAGCTGCTGAACGAAAGCGGCAAGGTCAGCCGGTTTGGGAATGCCTGGGGCCAGCGGAGCATCATGCAGACTCTGAAAAACTATACCTACACCGGGAATCTGCTTCTGCAAAAGACCTTTTCCGAGAACCACCTTACCAAGAAAAAGCGGCACAATGATGGGCAGCTTCCTATGTACCACATCCAGAACAGCCATGAGGCAATTATCCCTCTGGAGCAGTTCAATGCGGTGCAGGCGGAAATCAAGCGGCGGGCAGAAAAATATGCCAAGCCCCACAGGAACAAGGGAAACTACCTATTTTCCGGGCTGCTGGTGTGCGGGATATGCGGAAAGCATTACAGAAGAAAGGAAACAGCCGCCGGGGCGGTATGGATCTGTCCTACTTACAACACCATGGGGAAAGCTGCCTGCCCATCCAAACGAATCCCGGAAAGCATTCTTATTGATACGACCATATCGGTTGTAGGAAGTCTGGAAGCCCTCACGGGTAAAATAACGGCTGTCAGAGCGGAGAACGGGAACCAGCTGGTATTCTGCTTCCGGGATGGAACAGAAAGCGTTAAACGGTGGCAGGATCGCTCCCGGGCAGACAGCTGGACGGAGGAAATGCGCGCCGTAGCCGCAGAGAAAACCAGAGAAAGAAGGAGGAATCATAATGGCTAAAAGCATCACGGTCATTCCGGCCACACGAAATCTCCATACCGGCGTTCCCACAAACAGCGCCAGGAAGCACCAGGTAGCGGGATATGCCCGGGTTTCCACGGACAGTGAGGAACAGTCCACCAGCTATGAGGCCCAGGTGGACTACTACACCAACTACATCAAAAGCAACCCCGACTGGGCCTTCGTGGATGTGTACACGGACGAAGGCATCTCCGGCGTCATGACGAAGAACCGGGACGGCTTCAACCGCATGATTGCGGATGCGCTTTCCGGGAAAATCGACCTCATCGTCACAAAAAGTGTGAGCCGCTTCGCCCGGAATACCGTGGACAGCCTCACCACCGTCCGCAGACTGAAGGAACGGGGCGTGGAGGTGTTCTTCCAAAAGGAGAACATCTACACCCTGGACAGCAAGGGGGAGCTGCTGATTACAATCATGTCCAGCCTGGCTCAGGAGGAAAGCCGCTCCATCTCGGAAAACGTCACCTGGGGACAGCGGAAGCGGTTCGCAGACGGAAAGGTCAGCATGCCCTACAAGCAGTTTCTGGGCTACCGCAAGGGAGCGGATGGTCTGCCGGAGATCGTTCCGGAGGAGGCGGAGATCGTGCGAAGCATCTACCGGATGTTCATGGCCGGGAAGAATCCCACCGCCATTGCCAGACACCTGACCCAGCAGAAGATCCCCACGCCCGGCGGCAAGGAGAACTGGCAGAGCGCCACGGTGGAGAGCATCCTGCGGAACGAAAAGTACAAGGGTTCTGCTCTGCTTCAGAAACGGTACACCGTGGATTTTCTCACCAAGACCATGAAGGTCAACGAAGGCGAGGTGCCCCAATACTATGTGGAGGACAGCCACCCGGCCATTATCCGTCCGGAGGAGTGGGAAGCGGTGCAGGCAGAGATCACCCGGCGGAAGAACAAGGGTAAACGCCACGACTGCGGCAGTCCCTTCTCCGGGAAAATTATCTGCGGCGACTGCGGCAGTGTGTACGGCTCCAAGGTGTGGCACTCCAACGACAAGTATCGTCGGGTGATCTGGCAGTGCAACAACAAATTCAAGAATGAAACCAAATGCGCCACGCCCCATGTGGACGAAAAAATCTTAAAAGAACGATTCCTCCGGGCACTCAGCCAATACATGGCCGACCCGGAGGAACGTATTGAAGGGCTGCGGTATGTGCAGAAGTCCATGACCGATACGGATTTCATTGACGCAGACATTGAAAAGGCCGAGCGGGATTTGGAGCGGCTCTCCGCCATGGTGAGAAGCTGCATTATGATGAACGCTTCCGCCAATCTGACGGAAGAAGCGTACACGCAGCAGTATACCGATTTGACCCAGCAGTATGAGGAAAAGAAGGCAGAATACGAGGCTTTGTTGGAACGGAAGAAAGCCATGGAAGCCACAGCCGTGATTTTTAGCGGCATTCTGTTCCGGCTGACGGAATTGGATGAGATTCCGATAGACTTCGATGAAGCGTTGTGGAATACCCTGGTGGATCATGTGACGGTGTATGCGGATGAGCGGATTGTGTTTTCCTTCATGGATGGGACGGAGATTGCGGAAATGGTATAAGAAAATGAAAAAGGGGCTCAGGCTGGCAGATGGTGTTCTGCCGACCTGAGTCCTTTTTTACTTTTCGTTATCTTCCGTGCGTTCCATCATCAGCTGCGCTCCCAGCCGGAGTCCGGCAAAAGGCAACCCGTTCATGCTCGGCGTGTACCGACCAGCGAAAACACTTGGCTATTCTCCTGGAGGGGTAGGTCGCCAGATATTCGTTCAGTGTATGGTATGCCTGATATTGGGAGAAGAACAAGCCACAGGGCTGCCCAATATCCGCATTCTTTCGGCGGTTTTGATTGCCTGAACGATAGCCCTGCAATTGAACGATAGGATTGCTCAGTTGAGCGTTTTTTCGTGCAGAAGGCCATTTCGGTTCTATCGTCAAGGTGCTATAAAATAAAAAGTTTGAATTACCCTCATTTTCTGGGACAATTCCAACTTTTTCTTGCCATATAAATGAAATTACCTGACTTGACATTGTATCAAATCAGGTAACTTATCTGGGGTGGATAATGGGACTCGAACCCACGATCTTCAGAGCCACAATCTGACGCCTTAGCCAACTAGGCCATATCCACCATATGAAATTACTGCTGAATGGCACGCCAGGAGGGACTCGAACCCCCGACCTACTGCTTAGAAGGCAGTTGCTCTATCCAGCTGAGCTACTGGCGCGTATCGATGGAGCGGGTGACGGGAATCGGACCCGCGTATCCAGCTTGGAAGGCTGGTGTTCTACCATTGAACTACACCCGCACAGCTCTGCTTCCCGGATTCAGCTAGTAAATTCTAACATAGATTTTTTTAGCTGTCAAGCACCAAAATGGTTTTTTATTATGGGCTGGCCGTTTTTCTCGCAAATAAATTGTAATTTGAAGCGCAGGGCGCTTCATCCCAATGTCGCACTGACATGTGTGTCATCCGGGACTCCTGGGCAGCGCCCGGTAACGTTTTTGCGCAGCCACCGTAGGGGCGGCTACCAGCCGCCCGCCAGGTTTGTCAACTGAGCGTTTGGTTGAATGGTACAACTGTGGAAAATTTGTACGGATTCGCTCTGCTTGGTTCAGCATTGTAAGTTGTACTGCACGGGCGGCTAATAGCCGCCCCTACGGTGGCGTAATCGATAAACAACAATTTACTGTCCTGTCGCGGCTTGACATTGGGTTTCCCTCTGGTATAATGCGGTTCAGAAAGAAAAAAGGAGAAAAATCCCATGACACCAACGCTGCTTCAATATCTCATCATCTGTCCCCTGGTGGGACTGGCGGGCTTTGTGGATGCCATCGCCGGGGGCGGCGGGCTGATTTCCCTGCCGGCCTACCTGATCGCGGGGCTGCCCACCCAGATGGCTCTGGCCACCAACAAAATGAGCGCTTGCATGGGCGCCACCATCGCCGCGGGAAAATACGCCAAAAACGGCTACATCCCCTGGAAAACCGCCATTCCCTGCGTGATCTTTGCCATGCTGGGCTCCAATCTGGGGGCCCGGATTGCCCTGATGATCGACGACTACTATCTCAAACGGCTGATGCTGGTGATCCTGCCCCTCACCGCCATCTACATTTATGCCAATAAAACCATGGCCCGGGAGCGGGATAAGCTGCCTCTGTGGCAGACCATGGCCATCGGCAGCGTGGTGTCCTTCGTCATCGGCATTTACGACGGGTTCTACGGCCCCGGCACCGGGGTGTTCCTGATTCTGCTGCTCACGGGCCTGGCCCACTACGGACTGAAGGAGGCCAACGGGCTGTGCAAGGCCATCAACTGGACCACCAACGTCTCCAGCCTGGTGGTGTTCCTCCTGGGAGGCCGGGTGCTGCTCCCCCTGGGACTCACCGCCGGGTGCTTCAGCATCGTGGGCAGCTACCTGGGGGCAAAGACCTTCGAGAAAAAAGGCGCCCAGTCCGTCAAGCCCCTGATGCTCATCGTGGTGGCCATTTTCTTTGTGAAGGTGCTGACGGAGATTCTGTAAGCTGAGCCAAGCCACTGTAGGGGACGGTTCCCGTCCCGATTCTGCCGGCGCTGACAGCGCTCTTGGCTCTCCCTCTGGGAGAGCTGGCAGCCGTCAGGCTGACTGAGAGGGTACCGCAGAGAAGGCAACAGCATTCTTACACGTGTGTTGCCCTCTCAGTCTGCCCCTGACGGGGCAGCCAGCTCCCCCATAGGGGGAGCCAAGGGGTGCGTCGGTTCCGGGGTGCAACATATACGAAAACAGGAGCTGCAAACTGCGGCTCCTGTTTTGTCTTATTCTTCGCTGGAAATCACATGGGCGCCCTGGAATTCCACGTGCAGCGGAAGCATCTGCCAGTTGTGCTGGGTGACGCTGCCCAGCTTCTTGGAGAGCTTTTCCTCCAGGCCGGGGTTCCGGGTGATGCACAGCAGGGTGGGGCCTGCGCCGCTGAGGCAGAAGGCCGCCCCGGTGGTGCGCACCAATGCCTCGATCTTCTCGTAGTCGGGAATCAGCTTTTTCCGGTAGTTCTGGTGGAGCTTGTCCTGCATGCTGTTTCGCAGGAGCTTTTCGTCTCCCAGCTCCAGGGCTTTCAGGACCATGGCGCCGTGGGATACATTGTAAATCGCGTCAGCCCGGTTCACCTGCTCCGGCAGCACGCTGCGGGCCAGGGTGGTGGGCAGATCGAACTCCGGCACCAGGGCCAGGAACTCCCAGCCGGGATGCAGGGGGAAATTCACGGTGACGGGCAGGCCGTTATCCACCATGGAGGCAGTGAGGCCGCCGTAAAAGGCGGGGGCCAGGTTGTCCGGGTGGCCTTCCATGGCGTTGGTGATGTTCAGCAGGCCCTGGGTGGAGAGGCGGCTGCCCCGGAGCACGTTGGCGCCCATGGCACCGGCCACCAACAGGGCGGCGGAGGAGCCCAGGCCTCTGCAGATGGGGATGTGGGCATCGATGTGGATCTTCACCCCCCGGACCTCTTCACTGAGGGAGGCCAGCACGGCACAGTAGGAGGTGTAGGCCATGTTGTCCGGACCGGTGTAGGCCTCGTCGCAGCCGGTGATGGTGAGGCCGGGTTCGTCGGTTTCCTCAAAGGTCACGTCGGTGTACAGGCTCAGGGCACAACCGAAGGCATCAAACCCCGGGCCCAGGTTTGCCGTGGTGGCAGGAACGCGGATGGTTACTCGTTTCATAATATCTCCGTTGTATGATTGTGTTCAGCTTCCGTGGGGGAACAGGAAAATGTTATTTGGCGGGCAGTGCCCGCGGACAATGGCGCACCGGGCTGGTGTGTTCTCCGGGACTCCTGGGCAGCGCCCGGTAACGTTTTTGCAGGCTTATATTGCAAATTAACGCACTGGCGCGGCAGAGCGCCCTTGGCTCTCCCTTTGGGAGAGCTGTCAGCCGAACAGGCTGACTGAGAGGGTACTGCATTTGAGAGTTCAGAGTGCTCAGCTCATTGGGTGCGCTGCCCTCTCAGTCTGCCCCGAACGGGGCAGCCAGCTCCCCCATAGGGGGAGCCAAGGGGTGCGTCAGTTCCGGTACGCCAAATTACAATTTCTCGTTTTCCCCAATTACAAATTCAAAACGTAATCCAGCATGGCATCCTTGGGGATGACATCGGTATGGCGCTCGGGTTTATTCCGCAGGCTGGCCAGGGGGGCGGGGATGGGGACGCCGGTGATTTCCTGCAGCCGGTCCATCTGCTCGTACTCGCTGCCGGTGGTGTCGCCCCCGATGGCGGAAAGCACGGCGGCGGGGAATTTATAGGGGGAGGCGGTGGAGAGAATCACCATGGGGGCATGGTCCCCGGTGGCCGCCACATAGTCCTCCGCGGCAGCAAAGCCGGCGGCGGTGTGGGGGTCGCACAGGTAGCCCTGCTCCCTGTAGACCCGGCCCATGACTTCCGCTGCCCGGTCATCATCGCAGTAAGCGGCCCAGAATTCCTTCTGAATGGCTTCCTTCAGCCCATCGGGCACGGTGTATACCCCGTCGGCGCTGAGCTTTGCCATGAGATCGGAAACCAACGCGGTATCCCCGGAGAGCAGGTATAATAGCCGCTCCAAGTTGGAGGACACCAGAATGTCCATGGAGGGGGAGGTGGTTTTCAGCAGGGGACGGCGGCGGTCATAGGTGCCGGTGCGGATGAAATCGGTGAGCACGTTGTTGGCGTTGGAGGCGCAGATCAGCTTGCCCACAGGCAAGCCCAGGAGCTTTGCCAGGTAGCCGGCCAGAATGTCGCCGAAATTGCCGGTGGGCACGGAGAAATTCACCTTGTCCCCCAGCCGGATTTTTCCGGCATCCAGCAGATTCCGGTAGGCCCGGAAATAGTACATCACCTGGGGCGCCAGGCGGCCGATGTTGATGGAGTTGGCGCTGGACAGCTCAAAGGGCAGCTTCTTCCCCTGGCACTGGGTGAAAATCTGCTTCACCCCGGTCTGGGCATCGTCGAAATTGCCCTCCACGGCGCACACCGCCACGTTGCCGCCCTCCTGGGTCACCATCTGGGCCCGCTGGACTTGGCTGACGCCCCCGTGGGGGTAGAACACGCAGATGCGCACCCCCGGCACATCCTGAAAGCCCACCAGGGCCGCCTTGCCGGTGTCACCGGAGGTGGCAGTGAGGATCAGAATCTCCTTTTCCTCCCCCTTCACCTTTCGGGCGGCGGTGAGCAGCTGGGGCAGCATGGACAATGCCACATCCTTGAACGCGGAGGTGGGGCCCCGGAACAGCTCCAGCACCGTGCAGTCTCCCACGGGTACGGTGGGGGTCAGCTCTTCGGTTTCAAATTTGCCGGTGTAGGCTTTGGCCACCAGCTGCTCCATATGGGGAATGTCCGGCAGCAGGGCGGAGAGGATCATGGCGGACATCTGCTGGCTGGAACCGGAAAGGCACTTTTCCCAATCAAAAGCGGGAATCGCCTCCGGCATGTACAGGCCGCCGTCCGGGGCCAGACCCTGGAGCACCGCCTGGGCGCTGTCGACAAAATGTTCTTTGTTTCTGGTAGAATGATAAAGCATGGTTTTCTCCTCAACACTTAAACTATTTGCACAAAAAGAAGCGGGAACCGTAGAAATCATTGGAATTTTGTTGCAATTGAAATATGACAAGGTATATGATATACTGAACCATGAAAAATTGCAAGTACCTTTTCACGGGGATGTTTGTTTTTGTATCGCATACACAGACCGCCCCGTCCCGGAACCCTTTTCCCATACAAAATGAATAACGGAGGGCTAATATGAAAATCGGTTTGTGCGGCTTCGGCGTGGTTGGCCGGGGCGTTTACGAGATCACCCAGACCCGGGATGACATGCAGGTGACCAAGGTTCTGTGTCTGGAGGACATCCAGCTTCCGGATGCCGAAGCGGTGCGGGACTTTAACCAGATCCTCACCGACCCGGAAATTGACACCGTGGTGGAGGCCATGGGCGGCCTGCATCCCAGCTTTGAATTTGTCAGCGCCGCGCTGAAGGCGGGCAAGAATGTGGTCACCTCCAACAAGGCCCTGGTGTGCACCTTCTATGATGAGCTGATCCCCCTGGCAAACCGGATGGGCGTGAAGCTGCGCTGCACTGCTGCTGTGGGCGGCGGCATCGGCTGGCTTTCCGAGCTGGAGCGCTCCCGCCGGGTACAGAAGATTGACCGGGTGGGCGGCATCATGAACGGCACCTGCAACTATATTCTTGACAACATGACCCGCAAGGGCTCCGACTACGGTGAGACCCTGCGCCAGGCTCAGAAATTGGGCTACGCCGAGGCTAATCCCGCCACCGATGTGGAGGGCATCGACACCTGGCACAAGGTGATCCTCTCCTCCAACATCGCCTTCGGCATCTCCCTGGACAAGCAGAGCGTTCCCGTGGCGGGCATCTCCCACATCACCGCCGGTGACGTGGAGAATTTTAAAGCCCACGGCAAGGTGTGCAAGCTGATCTCCACCGGCAAGCGCACGGAAAACGGCTTCAGCGCCTATGTGCAGCCCACCCTGGTGGGCGAGGGCACCCCCGAGGCCGCCGTGCCCATGAACTATAACCTGATCACCTTTGTGGGCGAGACCTCCGACCGGATGAGCTTCTTCGGTCAGGGCGCAGGCCGGTACCCCACCGCATACAATGTGGTGCAGGACCTGGTGGATGTGCTTTCCGGCAAGGGCTTCTATGCCCCCTACGGCGAGCCCCAGTCCGCCGACAATTCCGAAAAGCTCACCTATTACGTCCGGGGCAACTGGACCGGCGAGATCGTGGACCGCTGGGGTGACGCCGTGATTACCGCTCCCGTGGCCGTGAGCGAGATCCACGCCTGGCTGAAGGAAAATCCGGAGGCCTTCATTGCCGCCATTGCGGAGTAATTACCCAAGAAGAGAGGACAATCGATGAAAGTAGTCAAATTTGGCGGCAGCTCCATGGCGGATGCCGGGCAGTACCGCAAGATTCGGGACATTCTCATGGCCGACCCGGAGCGCCGGGTGGTGGTGGTTTCCGCCGCCGGCAAGCGGTTCTCCGGTGACCACAAGATCACGGACCTGCTTTACCTCTGCCACGCCCACACCCAGTACGGGGTGGACTGCTCCAATATTTATGAAATGATCCGCTCCCGGTACCTGGAGATCCGGGACGAACTGGGCATCCAGCTGGACCTGGAGTCCGAGTTTGCCGCCCTGAAAAGCGGCCTGGACCGGAAGATGGTCAGCCAGGATGAGCTGGCCAGCCGGGGCGAATATTTCTCCGCCAAGCTGATGGCTGCCTTCCTGGGCTTCCAGTTTGTGGACGCCGCGGACTGGATTCGCTTCAAGTTCGACGGCAGCGTGGACCAGGATGCCACTTACGCATTGCTGAAAGACCGGTATAAGGGGATGGGCATTGTGATCCCCGGTTTCTACGGCATGATGCCCGACGGCAAGATCCGCACCTTCACCCGGGGCGGCTCCGACATCACCGGCGCCCTGGCCGCCGCGGCTCTGGACGCGGATGTGTATGAGAACTGGACCGACGTGTCCGGCATCCTCATGGCCGACCCCCGGATTGTGGACGATCCCCAGACCATCCCCGAGGTCACCTACGACGAGCTGCGGGAGCTGAGCTACTCCGGCGCCCAGGTGCTCCACGAGGGCACCATCTTCCCCGTGCGGGAGAAGAACATCCCCCTGAACATCCGCAACACCAACGCCCCGAATGACCCCGGCACCATGATCAAGGAATCCTTCGAAGGGGACTCCGACCCGGACCGGTTCATCACCGGCATCACCGGCAAGAAGGATTTCAGCGTGATTTCCCTGAGCAAGCGTGGCCTGAGCGGCCAGGTGGGCTATTTGAGAAAGGTGCTGTCCGTGTTCGAGCGGCACAATGTGTCCATCGACTATGTGCCCAACGGCATCGACAATGTGTCCGTGGTGATGCCCACGGAGGCGGTGGCCTCCAACCTGTACACCATCCTGGCGGAAATCCAGAAGGAGCTGGAGCCCGACACCCTGACGGTCCACGACCAGATCGCCGTGGTTGCCGCCGTTGGCCGGAAAATGGCCTTCCGGCCCGGTATTTCCGGTAAGATCTTCGCCACCCTGGGCGAAGCCGGGGTGAACATCCGCATGATCAACCAGGGCCCGGATGAGCTGAACATCATCTTCGGCGTGGACAGCAAGGACTTTAAGACCGCCATCCGGGTGCTCTACGACAGCTTCGTAAAATAAACTGTTGGGGAGGCTATTAGCCTCCCCAACAGTGGATGGTCAAAAAATGTCACCCGGTTCCATACAACAACAATTCGATTTGGAGGAATACATGATGAAACAGTATACCGTCGCTGTTCTCGGCGCCACCGGCGCTGTGGGACAGGAAATGATGAAAATTCTTTCTGAGCGGGACTTCCCTGTGGGCAAGCTCATCCCCCTGGCCTCCGCCCGTTCCGCAGGCAAAACCCTGAAGTTCAAGGGCGAGGATGTGGTCATCCAGGAAGCCCGGGACGAGGCCTTTGAGGGCGTGGACATTGTGCTGGGCGCCGCCGAGAACGACATTGCCCAGAAGTTCGCCCCTGCCATTGTGAAGGCCGGCGCCGTGTTCGTGGACAATTCCTCTGCCTTCCGCCTGGACCCCAACGTGCCCCTGATCGTGCCGGAGATCAACCCCGAGGACGTGAAGAAGCACCACGGCATCATCTCCAACCCCAACTGCTCCACCATCATCACCGTCACCGCAGTGAACGCCCTGAACGCCATCAGCCCCATCCGCACCATGACCGCCTCCACCTACCAGGCCGTGTCCGGTGCCGGTGCCGGCGGTCCCATCGAGCTGATGAACGAGGTGAAGGCCCTGGCCCACGGCGAAAGCTACGAGCCCAAGGTGTTCTCCCACCAGATCGCCTACAACCTGATCCCCCAGATCGGCGGCGAACAGTTTGAGGGCTACACCAGCGAGGAAATGAAGATGCAGAACGAGGGCCGGAAGATCATGCACCTGCCCGAGCTGAAGGTCAGCTGCACCTGCGTCCGGGTGCCCGTGGTCCGCAGCCACTCCATCTCCGTGAGCCTGCACTTTGATTCCCCCGTGTCCGTGGCCCAGGCAAGAGAAGCCATTGCCAAGGCCCCCGGCTGCCGTCTGGTGGATGACCTGGCAAACAAGCAGTACCCCATGCCCCTGGACACCAGCGACCAGGACATCGTGTTCGTGGGCCGCATCCGCCCCGACCTCACCGACGACAACGGCCTGTGCCTGTGGTGCTGCGGCGACCAGGTCCGCAAGGGCGCTGCCACCAACGCCATCCAGATCGCCGAGCTGCTGATTGAAAAGGACTGATACCATATAAAAAGCACCCTTCTCGGGGTCAATGTCATTAAGTTAACCTCCTACCATCAGGAATGAGATGGTAGGAGGATTTTTTCGTAATAATTCAAAAAAGGACGTATCTATTCAGTCGCCCCATGATTTGAGAATTTTCCACAGACAAAATGACGAATAGAAAATGATATAAAAAAGTGCTGTCTTCCCTCCAATGTCAAGTTGTAGAGTCCCGGCTCATTGAGCATCGTCAGATTGTCTGCTGCTGCCAGATGGCAAATAACGCAGCGATTACCGGTGAATTTCCGCAGAATATCACAGGGACAAAGCAATATGGGAATCATCTAAAAGCGTTTGCAGCAGCACTATCTACCGTTGGAATGGCTGGCATATTCAGGAAGTCCGGGACATTACAGCCTATGACGAATTGCAGTTAGATACCCTCGGAGACAAGAAAACGGCACTGTTCCTGATTATGTCGGACACGGATGCCACTTTTAATTTCCTGATCTCCATGATTTATAAGAAGATGCAGGGCAAGAAAAAGGAAAAAGAAGCTGCAAAGCCTGACCCTGATGCGGACGATGTAGACGATGATGTGGACTTCATTGCTGACGATGAGGACAACGAACCCGTATAACCAAGAACAGGCATGATGCCTGGGGCAATCTTCGGATTGCCTTTACATATTTGCAACTGAATAAGTATTTACTTAATCAAAATTTGTGATATATTTAAGCTAACACTAAAGCAAAGGAACAGCAGTATGGAACTTGACCGTATGTTAAAAGCATTGGGTGAGCCAATGCGTTTGAAAATATATCAAGCTCTCTTGGAAAGAAAGCATTGTGTGCGCTCTCTTTCTAAAAAGTTTGGTATCTCAGAATCTGCGATTTCTCAGCACATGAAGGTGATGAAAGACGCAGGCTTGGTTTATGGAGAAAAATATGGCTATCACACACATTATCTCCCTTTGCAGGATGCCGTAGATTACCTTGCCGAACAGTTTGAATTGATGAAAACTGCATCCCTTACCGTTGATCGAGATATGACTATCTGCCAATGCGACTACCGGAAGGAGGGCGAACAAGAATGAATATCTTGCTTGATTTGTTCCTTACTTTTGCAAAGATTGGCTTGTTCACCTTTGGCGGTGGCTATGCCATGATTTCCATGATTGAAAACAACTGCGTGGAAAGAAAACAATGGATTACCCATGACGAAATGATGAATGTGACCGTCATTGCGGAGTCAACCCCTGGTCCGATTGCCATTAACTGTGCGACCTTTACCGGATATAAAAGAGCTGGATTTATTGGCGCTCTTGCAGCTACTCTCGGTATTGTCGTACCGTCTTTTGTTGTTATCTATCTGATCTCTATGTTTTTGGATAACTTTCTTGAACTGACTATTATTGCAAATGCGTTCAAAGGCATAAAAATTGCAGTGGGCATTTTAATCTTGGATGCGGCAATCACTATGATTAAGAAGATGCACAAGAAGATACTGCCGAGAGCGATTATGCTCTGCTCTTGCGTGGTCATGCTGTGTGTCAATATTTTCGCATGGAACTTTTCTTCTATCAGCTTAATGCTGATTGCGGCTGCGGTCAGTCTGACAATTTATATTCTGAACGGCGCGCCTGAACAGAAAGGCGGTGCAAAGAAATGATTTATCTGGAACTATTTCTTGGCTTTTTGAAAGTCGGATGTTTCGCATTTGGTGGGGCTTACGGTGCAATTCCTCTGATTCGTGATGTGGTGCTTTCATATGGTTGGCTCAGTGATGAAACATTGACCTATATGATTGCTGTCAGCGAAAGTACACCGGGACCGATCATGGTGAACTTGGCAACCTATGTGGGAAGCAGTCAGGCAGGAATGCTTGGTGCAATCGTGGCAACTCTGGCGGTTGTACTTCCGTCATTCATCATTATCCTGTTGGTAACTGCCTTGCTGAAAACAGCACTGAAAAACAAATATGTGCAAGCCGTTCT
>CAMEWH010000032.1:0-19705 GCA_945940335.1 uncultured Clostridia bacterium
CCTACCTGCGTCTGGCTGCAGAGTTTGATAATTTCCGCAAGCGCACCATCAAGGAAAAGGAAGCCTCCTACGGCAACGGCAAGGCCGATGCCGTGAGTAAGCTGCTTCCCATCTATGACATCCTGGAGCGGGCCGTGAACCAGCCCACCGAGGATGCCGCCTACAAAAAGGGCGTGGAGCTGACCATGACCGAACTGGTGAAGATCTTCACCGGCCTGGGCGTGGAAATCTTCGGCCAGCCCGGAGACAGCTTCGATCCCGCCCTTCACAATGCGGTGATGCACGTGGAGGATGAGAGCCTGGGAGAGAACACCATCACCCAGGTGTTCCAGAAGGGCTTCAAGCTGGGCGATAAAATCGTCCGGTTTGCTATGGTTCAGGTTGCAAACTAACAAATCCCTTTGTAGGGGAGGCTCTTAGCCTCCCGCGCAGTAAAACCCCAAGATTATAACCCAGGTCGGGCGAATCCGCAGGATGTTGGACATGGTTCCATTCATCCAAACACCCAGAACCCGGAACCCGGAACAAAAGCGGGAGGCTGCGAGCCTCCCCTACAGAGGCCCACGAAACTGCAAACAATTTACTTCATATATTTAGGAGGAAAATATTATGTCTAAGATTATCGGTATTGATTTGGGTACTACCAATTCCTGCGTCGCCGTTCTGGAAGGCGGCGAACCCGTTGTCATCGCCAACGCCGAAGGCACCCGCACCACTCCCTCTGTGGTGGCCTTCTCCAAGACCGGCGAGCGGATGGTGGGTCAGGTGGCAAAGCGTCAGGCTGTCACCAACGCTGACCGCACCGTCTCTTCCATCAAGCGCCACATGGGCGAGAATTACCACGTCACCGTGGACGGCCAGTCCTACACCCCCCAGCAGATCAGCGCCTTCATTCTGCAGAAGCTGAAGGCGGATGCCGAGGCCTACCTGGGCCAGACCGTCACCGAGGCTGTCATCACCGTTCCCGCTTACTTCTCCGACGCCCAGCGTCAGGCCACCAAGGACGCCGGCAAGATTGCCGGCCTGGAGGTGAAGCGGATCATCAACGAGCCCACCGCCGCGGCTCTGGCCTACGGCATGGACAAGGAATCCGAGCAGAAGATCATGGTTTATGACCTGGGCGGCGGTACCTTCGACGTGTCCATCCTGGACATCGGCGACGGCATCATCGAGGTCCTGGCCACCGCCGGTGACACCCACCTGGGCGGCGACGACTTCGACCAGAGAATCATGGATTACCTGGTTTCCGAGTTCAAGAAGACCGAGGGCATCGACCTGTCCGGCGACAAGGTTGCCATGCAGCGTCTGAAGGAAGCCGCCGAGAAGGCCAAGATTGAGCTGTCCGGCGTCACCAGCACCAATGTGAACCTGCCTTATATCACCGCCGATTCCACCGGCCCCAAGCATCTGGACGTGACCCTCTCCCGGGCCAAGTTCAATGAGCTCACTGCCGATCTGGTGGAGCGCACCATGAAGCCCGTCCGTCAGGCCATGTCCGACGCAGGCCTTTCTGCCTCCGACATCCACAAGGTCCTGCTGGTTGGCGGTTCCACCCGTATCCCCGCCGTCCAGGAAGCCGTGAAGAAGATCACCGGCAAGGAAGGCTTCAAGGGCATCAACCCCGATGAGTGCGTGGCCGTTGGCGCTGCCATTCAGGGCGGCGTGCTCACCGGCGACGTGCAGGACATCCTGCTGCTGGACGTGACCCCCCTGTCCCTGGGCATTGAGACCATGGGCGGCGTGTTCACCCGTCTGATCGACCGGAACACCACCATCCCCACCCACAAGAGCCAGATCTTCTCCACCGCCGCTGACGGCCAGACCTCTGTTGAGGTCCATGTCCTCCAGGGCGAACGTGAGATGGCTGCCTACAATAAGACCCTGGGCCGCTTCCAGCTCACCGGCATTGCGCCCGCTCCCCGTGGCGTGCCTCAGATTGAGGTCAGCTTCGATATCGATGCCAACGGCATCGTGAAGGTCTCCGCCAAGGACCTGGGCACCGGCAAGGAGCAGCAGATCTCCATCACCGCCTCCACCAACATGAGCCAGGAGGAGATCGACAAGGCCGTCCGGGAGGCCGAGCAGTACGCCGCCGAGGACAAGGCCCGCAAGGACGAGGTGGATGCCCGCAACGCCGCCGACCAGATCATCTACCAGACCGAAAAGACCATGGGCGAGCTGGGCGACAAGCTGAGCGATTCCGACAAGTCCTCCATCCAGGCCGCCGTTGACCACCTGAAGGAAGTGGTGAAGGGCACCGATGTGCAGGCCATCAAGGACGCCACCGAGGAAGTGCAGAAGGCCTTCTACGCCGTGTCCGAGAAGCTGTACCAGCAGACCGGCACCCAGGGCGCTCAGGGCCAGCCCCAGGGCAACCCCGGCGATGACGTGGTGGACGCTGACTACGAGTCCGTGGACTAATCCAATCGTTATCCCCCAAAAGGGGCGGCGCACAGCCGCCCCTTCTTGGAGTATTGTGGTGAGGTACTTAACCTATGGCAGACAAACGCGATTACTATGAGGTGCTGGGCCTGCAGAAGGGGGCCAGCGCGGAGGATATCAAGAAGGCCTACCGGAAGGCGGCCATGAAATACCATCCCGACCGGAACCCCGGCGACAAGGAAGCCGAGGAGAAGTTCAAGGAAGTGGGCGAGGCCTACGAGGTGCTGTCCGACGACGAAAAGCGGGCCCGGTATGATCAGTACGGCTTTGCCGGCGTGGATCCCAACTACGCGGCCGGCGGTGCCGGTGGCTACGGCGGCTTCGATGGCTTTGGCGGGTTCGGCGGCTTCGGTGACCTGGGTGACATCTTCGGTGACCTGTTCGGCGGCGGCAGCGGCAGAAGAAGCGGCGGCCAGAGCAGCGCCCGCCGGGGTGAGAACATCATGTCCCGGCTGGACCTGACTTTCGAGGAAGCGGCCTTCGGCTGCGACAAGGAGATCAGTGTCCCCAGAATTGAAAACTGTGTGGCCTGCAACGGCACCGGCAGTGCCGACGGCAATATTGAAACCTGTTCCAAGTGCCGGGGTACCGGTCAGGAGCGGGTGATTCAGAACTTCATGGGCATGCAGATGCAGTCCACCACCACCTGTTCCCAGTGTGGCGGCAGGGGCAAAATCATCAAGACCCCCTGCAATACCTGCAAGGGCAAGGGCAAGGTCCGCCGCACCAACAAGGTGAGCGTGAAGGTTCCCGCCGGTGTGAACGACGGACAGAGTGTCCGGGTCCGGGGGGAGGGCAATGTGGGCACCGGCGGCGCGCCCAACGGCGACCTGCTGGCGGAAGTGCACATCAAGCCCCATAAGCTCTTCAAGCGCCGGGAGTTCGACGTGTACTGCGAAGTGCCTATCTCCTTTGCCCAGGCGGCTCTGGGCGCGGAGATCGAAGTACCCACTCTGGACGGCAAGGTGAGCTACACCATCCCCGAGGGAACCCAGACCGGCCGGGAGTTTATTCTCCGGGGCAAGGGTATTCCCCAGGTGGGCAACCCCAAGCTCCGGGGCGATCACCACTTCAGCGTGGTGGTGGAGACGCCCACAAGGTTGACCAACGAGCAGAAGGAGCTGCTGCGCCAGTTCGACGGCACCGTCAGCCGCAGCGTCACCCCCAAGCGCAAGGGCTTCCAGGATATCCTCAACGATTTCTTCAAAGAGAAATAAGAAATATTTAAGTTCAAAACCCAAGTCCGGTACTTGTTCTGGGCTTGGGTTTTGTGTATAATAAGAGCAAATTTTATTCGGACCATTCCATTTCGGCAAACAGAAACATTGTAATTTGGCGGGCAGTGCCCGCGGACAATGGCGCACCGGGCGAATATGTCATCCGGGACTCCTGGGCGGTGCCCGGTAACGTTTCTGCGCAGTAAAATCATTGCCCAGCCACTATATGGCGTGCAAAAACGAACCGAGCGGTACCCAGGAGTGTATCGATGACACACCAGCCGAGCACGCATTGGGATGAAGCGCCCTGCGCTTCAAATTACAATTTGCCGCTCTGTTGAGCGGGCCTGAAATGGATTGAAACAATTGTGTATTAGGAGCTTATGATATGATTGAAACCCATTCCCTTCTGCCCGGTGTGGTTCTGCGCTGCTGCCGGGATGCCCGGTTTAAGCAGGGCTGCCTCAGCGTACAGCTGGTGCGGCCTATGGCGGAGTCCGAGGCGGCCATGAATGCCCTGATCCCCACGGTGCTGCTCCGGGGAACGGTGAGCCACCCGGACCTGCGCAGCATCACCATGGCCCTGGACGACCTGTACGGCGCGGCGGTGAGCCCACTGGTGCGCCGGGTGGGGGACTACCAGACCACGGGCCTGTACTGCAGCTTCATGGACCAGCGTTTCGCCCTGCCCGGGGACCGGGTGCTGGAGCCTATGGCCCGGTTTCTCCGGGAGCTGCTGCTGGGATCCCCCCTGGAGGATGGGGGCTTCCGGAGGGAATTTGTGGAGAGCGAGAAACGCAACCTGATCTCCTCCATCGAATGCGAGCTCAACGACAAACAGGTTTACGCCATGGGCCGCCTGCTGAAAACCATGTGCCGGGAGGACAGTTTCGGCCTGCCCCGGCTGGGAGACAAGGAGCAGGTGGAGCAAATCGACCCGGTGACCCTTTACCGCCACTATGGAAAAATCCTGCGGGAAAGCCAGATTCAGCTGTTCTATGTGGGCAGCGCGGAAGGCGCCCGGGTGGCGCAGCTCCTAAAGCCCCTGTTTGATTTGCCCGGCCGGGATCCCCAGCCCCTGGCGCCCCAGACGGACCTGCGCCCAAGCCCCGGCGGGGAGCTGACCGAGACGATGGAGGTGACCCAGGGCAAGCTGTGCCTGGGCTTTATCACCCCCATCACCAACCGAGCCCCGGAATTTGCCGCCATGCAGCTGTTAAACACCCTGTTCGGCGCAGGGATGACCTCCAAGCTCTTTTTGAACATCCGGGAGAAGCAGTCCCTTTGCTACAGCATTTCCTCCAATTACTATGGCTCCAAGGGCATCGTCACCGTGTCCGCCGGCATCGACTGCGACAAGATGGAGCTGGTACGCAGTGAGGTCCTCCGGCAGCTGGAGCTGTGCACCAAGGGGGAATTCACGGACCGGGAGCTGAACGCCGCCAAGCAGGCCCTGATCTCCGGCCTGCGGGCCACCCACGATTCCCCCGGCGCCATCGAAGGCTACTATGCCACCGCCGCCCTCAGTGACCTGAAGCTGACTCCGGAGGCGTATATGCAGGCCGTGGAAGCGGTCACCGCCCCGGAGGTTTCCCGGGCGGCCCGGACGCTGAAGCTGCACACCACCTATTTCCTGCGGGAGCAGGAAGCGGAAAGGACACTCCCTGATGACTGAGTATCAATACCCGGAGCTGGATGAAAAGCTCTTTAAAGAGGTTCTGCCCAACGGGCTCACCCTGGCGGTGGTGCCCCGGAAGGGCTTTGCCAGAAGCATCGCTTATTTTGTTACCGATTTCGGCTCCATCCACACGGATTTCACCCTGGATGGGGTAAACCATACCACCCCCGCCGGGGTGGCCCATTATCTGGAGCATAAAATGTTCGAGCTGCCGGGAGACCGGGATGTGACGGCGGAATTTGCCGCCCTGGGGGCCTCCGTCAACGCCTTCACCAGCTACGACATGACCGCCTATTACTTTTCCTGCACGCAGGCCTTCGAGCAGTGTCTGCACCTTCTGCTGGAATTCGTGTCCACCCCTTATTTTACCCAGGAAAGCGTGGAACGGGAGCGGGGCATCATCGACCAGGAGATCGGCATGAACCTGGATGCCCCGGACAGCGTGATTTTTGACAATCTCATGGCCGCCCTCTATGAAAACCACCCCATCCGGGTACCCATTCTGGGAACCCGGGAGTCCATCCGGGAGATTACCCCGGAAATTCTGGAGCTGTGCCACCGGGCCTTTTATCACCCGGGGAATATGCTGCTGTGCGTCATCGGCGACGTGGACCCGGAGGCGGTGAAACGCATCGCCCTGGAGGTGCTGGGAACGGAAAAGACGCCCATGGGAGAAAAGCGAACCCATTGGCCGGAAGCCATGGTTCCCGTGAAGGAAGAAACCCTCTGCGCCATGGAGGTGGCCATGCCCACCTTCAGCCTGGCCTTCAAGTGCGAGCCCATTGGCCTGGGGAGCCAGGCCATCCGCCGGGAGATGGTGGCGGATCTGGCGGCGGAAGCCCTGTTCGGCGAATCTTCGGAGTTGTACCTGCGGCTGTATGAGCAGGGGCTCATCGACAGCTCCTTCGGCGGCGGCTTTGAAACCTTGCAGGGCTGCGCCATGCTCTGCGTGGGGGGCGACAGTGAGAATCCCTGGGCGGTCCGGGACGCCATCATTGCCCAGGCGGAAAAGCTGACCCGCACCGGCATCGGTCAGGAGGAATTCCTTCGGTTGAAACGAAGCGCCCTGGGCCGGAGAATCCGGGGGCTGGATAGCCTGGATGGCACCTGCTTCCGGGTGTGCGCCTATCATTTTTCGGATTTTGACTATTTCCGCTTCCCGGAGGTGTACCGGGGCATTGAAAAGCAGGAAATTCTGGAATTTCTGGCCCGGGTGGTGCGCCGGGAGCGGTGCGCCATCTCCGTCATCAATCCCCTGTCGGAGGATGGGGACGAAGGAGCGATTGTATGAACCCCGCGAATTACTCTGTGATTTCTTTCCCCTTTCTGGGGCTGGAGGTGAATCCGGGCCGGAGCTTTTCCATCGGCCCTGTGGAAATTCATTATTATGGTCTGGTAATCGCCCTGGGACTGCTGCTGGCGGTGCTGTATGCCGAAAAACGCTGCCATTACGCAGGACTGTCCAAGGATGATCTGCTGGACGGGGTACTGTGGATCACGCCTTTGGCCATTGTCTGCGCCCGGATTTACTACTGCGCCTTTTCCTGGGCGGATTACCGGGACAATCCCATCTCCGTGCTCTATATCTGGAACGGCGGCATTGCCATTTACGGCAGCGTCATCGGCGCGGTGATCGGCGTGATCATTTTCTGCAGGATCAAAAAGACCAATCTGCCCGCCCTGCTGGATCTGGTGCTGTGCAGCTTCCTCATCGGCCAGTTCATCGGCCGCTGGGGCAATTTCTTCAACCGGGAGGCCTTCGGCGCTGCCACGGACTCTTTCTTCCGCATGGGCCTGCTCAACACCGTCACCGGGGAATTTGAGTATTACCATCCCACCTTTTTGTATGAATCGGTGTGGAATCTGGCGGGCTTTCTGATTCTGAATTACTGCTACCCCCGCCGCCGCTACAACGGCCAGATCGCCCTGGGCTACTGCGCCTGGTACGGCCTGGGAAGATCCTGGATCGAGGGATTGCGGGTGGACAGCCTCTATTGGGGCAGCCTCCGGGTCAGCCAGGTGCTGGCCATCGTCACCTGCCTGGCCGCCTCCGCCCTCCTCATCTGGCAGCACTTCCGCCCCCACGACCCGGAAAAACTGCTGAAATAACGGAAATTCATGTA
The DNA here is from genome assembly GCA_945940335.1 of uncultured Clostridia bacterium. Classification (GTDB taxonomy): domain Bacteria; phylum Bacillota; class Clostridia; order Oscillospirales; family Oscillospiraceae; genus Faecousia. The sequence continues at coordinate 7,461 of CAMEWH010000032.1, forward strand.
ATCGTTTTCAGTAAACAGGTTGTGAAAAATGTTGTTTATCGGGCAGATACGGCAGCCCCCCTTGGCTCTCCCTTTGGGAGAGCTGTCAGCCGAACAGGCTGACTGAGAGGGTACCGCAGTAAGATGATTGCAGCCGAAAAAACCATGCAGCCCTCTCAGTCTGCCCCTTTCGGGGCAGCCAGCTCCCCCAGCGGGGGAGCCAAGGGGTGCGGCAATTTCGGTTCGTGAAACAACAATCTGTCAATGTGTTTCTGAAAAAGGATATCTATATACAAGCCATTACATCATAAATGGAGGAAAACACCATGAAACGGGAAGACTACATCAGTTGGGATGAATATTTCATGGGCATCGCCATGCTGGCGGCCCGGCGGAGCAAGGACCCCAATACCCAGGTGGGCGCCTGCATCGTCTCGCCGGAGAACATCATCATCTCTACCGGCTACAACGGCATGCCCAAGGGCTGCAGCGACGACGAATACCCCTGGGAGCGGGAGGGGGCCGAGACCAAGTACCCCTACGTGGTCCACGCGGAGCTGAATGCCATCCTCAATGCCAACGGGCGGGACCTTCGGGGCAGCCGGCTGTATGTGGCACTGTTTCCCTGCAACGAGTGCGCCAAGGCCATCATCCAGAGCGGCGTGAAGGAGGTCATCTATCTGTCGGACAAATACTGCGACAGTATGATGAACCTGGCCTCCAAACGGATGCTCCAGTCTGCCGGGGTGAAATTCACCCAATTGACCCCCACCCGGCAGACCATCGTGCTGGATTTTGTGCCGGAGGAGCAGCGGTAGTGGCCAACTTTGGACAAAAATTGACGTGAACTTTGCCGGTTCTTCTTCTATTCTGGGGGATTGACGAACGGGGCAAAAATGAATATACTTTCTGTATATTCGTTTGGGAGAAGATCCCTCAATCAATTGACGCAATGGAGGAATAGTATGCGGTTTCTTTACGGCAAACAGGAGATGCGGGACCTGAACCGCAGCCAGGAAAGCTGCTTTCTGCTCACCAATGGCCTGGGTGGCTACGCTTCCCTCACCGCCGCCTATTCGGTCAACCGCTGCGATCAGGGCCTGCTGATTTCCGCGGTGAAGGCCCCCAATGAACGGGTGACCCTGGTGCACCGGATGAGCGAACGGCTCAATGTGGAGGGAAAGGATTGCTACCTGTCCACCCAGGAATTTGCCGACGGCACCGCCCCGGAGGAGGGCTACCGGCACCTGAGCTTCTTCCTCTATGACAATGTTCCCCACTGGCGCTATCACATCGGCGGCGTCCGGGTCACCCGGAGCATGGCCATGACCTACGGCCAGAACACCACCGCCGTGCTGTACAAGGTGGAAAATCAGTCCGCGTCTCCCTGCGTTCTCACCGTGGAGCCCTTTGTCAAATTCGGCCCCAAGGAGCAGGCCATCCAGGCAGAGCCGGCAATCAGCTATTCCGCCGGAAAGATCAGCTGCGGCCCCCATGCCCTGCACATCACCACCAACGGCACCCTGCGGGAAACCCCCAAGCGCACCCAGCGCCTTTCCTACCGGGAGGATGCCAAGGACGGCCGCCCCGGTCAGGGCGTCGTGTCCTCCATCTGCGTGGCGGAGATCACCGTGGGAGCCGGGGAGAACGTGGAATTCAGCGTGATCTTCTCCGCCCGGCGGCAGTTCCTCACCGCCGAGGAGATTCTCACCACCCAGCTGCGCCATCAGGGCGAGCTGGAGAGCCGGGCCGGCTTCCGGGACCCGGTGGCCCGCCAACTGACGGTGAGCGCCGATGCCTTTGTGGTCCGCCGGGCCTCCACCAACGGAATGACCATCCTGGCCGGTTACCCGCTGTTCAGCGACTGGGGCCGGGATACCATGATCGCCCTCACCGGCTGTGCCCTGGTCACGGGCCGTTTTGTGGATGCCGCCAGCATTCTGCGCACCTTCCTGGCCTACGAAAAGGACGGCCTGGTGCCCAACCTCTTCCCCGAGGGAGGACATGACCCTGCATACAACACCGTGGATGCCGCCCTGCTGCTCATCGATTCCGTGTGGCAGTTTGTCCGCCGCTGCGGCAACTGGGATTTCGTTCGGGAGGCCTATCCCACCCTGGAGCGGATCATCGCCGCCTACCGCAAGGGCACCCACCACGCCATCTACATGGACACCGACGGCCTGATCCACGCCGGCGAAGGCCTGGACCAGGTGACCTGGATGGATGTGTGCGTCCAGGGCATCCTGCCCACCCCCCGCCACGGCAAGCCCGTGGAGATCAACGCCTACTGGTACAATGCCCTGAAAATCATGGAGGAATTTGCCCAGCGGCTGGGGCTTGACGGGAAGGATTACGGCGAACTGGCGGAAAAAGTCAAAAAATCCTTTGTGGAAAAATTCTATATGGAGGACAAGGGCTACCTGCGGGACGTGCTTTCCGGCACTTCCGCGGACGAGCAGCTGCGCTGCAACCAGATCTGGGCCCTGAGTCTGCCCTACACTATGCTCACCCATGAGCAGGAGTGTAATGTGCTGCACGTCGTGGAGCGCAATCTCTACACCCCCTGCGGCCTGCGCACCCTGGCCCCCTCCGACCGGGAGTTCCGGGCCACCTACGGCGGCGATCAGGTCACCCGGGATATGGCCTATCACCAGGGCTCCGTGTGGGTGTTCCCCCTGGGGGCTTTCTACATGGCTTATCTCAAGGTCCGGGGCAACTCCCCCGAGGCCAAGGCGGATGTCCGGGCCCAGCTGGCGGCCCTGGAGCCCATGCTGAGAGAGGGCTGCGTGGGTCAGCTGCCCGAGCTCTACGACGGCCTCTGCCCCAGCACCGGCAAGGGCTGCTTCGCCCAGGCCTGGAGCGTGGGCGAAATCCTGAAGGTTTACGAGGCCATCGATAAAAACGGTTGATTCATCTATTTCGTAGGGAACGGCCTATGTGCCGTTCCCCACGGTGTGGACAAACCGTGTGCCATTCAACCAAACACGCAGGCCCGTTGCGTTGCGGGAGGCGAAATGCCTCCCCTACAGTGGGTGCGGTGGCATTATTCATCAATCACAGGAAACCCGTCGTATGGCGGGTTTATTTTCAATGAAAAGGCAGGAATTCACAATGGAGCAGATTTTATTGGACAAAACCCGCTGGGGCTGGTGGCAGTCGGCGGTATTTTATCAGATTTACCCCAAGAGCTTTCAGGACACCACCGGCAGCGGCGTCGGAGATTTGAAGGGCATCCTCTCCCGGCTGGACTATTTGCAGAAACTGGGCATCGACGGCATCTGGATGTCTCCGGTGTGCGCCTCCCCTCAGGTGGACAATGGCTACGACATCTCTGACTACTGCGCCATTGACCCCATGTTCGGCACCATGGAGGACATGGATACCCTGATCGCCGAGGCGAAAAAGCGGCACATCTCCATCATTCTGGATCTGGTGCTGAACCACTGCTCCAGCCGGCACCCCTGGTTCCTGGAGGCGCTGAAGGGAAAGGACAATCCCTACCACGATTATTTCCTCTGGAAGGACGGGGACGGCATCACGCCCCCCAATGAAATGAAGGCCTGTTTCGGCGGCCCGGCCTGGACCTATGTGCCGGAGCTGGGGCAGTATTATTTCCACCAGTTCGCCCCGGAGCAGCCCGACCTGAACTGGGAGAATCCTGCCATGCGCGCCGAGCTCTACAAGTCCATTCGCTTCTGGGTGAACAAGGGGGTGGAGGGCTTCCGACTGGATGTCATCGACCAGATCGGCAAGGACCCGGATTTGCAGGTCACCGGCAACGGCCCCCGTCTCCACGACTTCCTGCGGGAGCTGTCCGCCAACGCCTTCCCGGAGGCGGGGCTGGTCACCGTGGGGGAGGCATGGGGCGCGGACGTGGAGCGGGCCAAGCTGTACAGCGCCCCGGACTGCAGTGAGCTTTCCATGGTATTTCAGTTCCAGCACATCTGCCTGGACCAGCAGCCCGGCGGGGAGAAGTGGGATTTGAAGAAGCTGTACCTGCCGGACCTGAAGCGCTGCCTGGCCCGGTGGCAGAACGGTCTCCACGGCAAGGGCTGGAACAGCCTGTTTCTGAACAATCACGACCTGCCCCGGATCGTCTCCCGCTGGGGCAATGACAAGGAGTATCGGGTTCAGTCCGCCAAAATGCTGGCTACCATGCTCCATGGCCTGGAGGGCACCCCCTACATCTTCCAGGGGGAAGAGCTGGGTATGACCAACATCCGGCTGAAGATCGAGGAATACGTGGACCTGGAGATTCACAACCTCTACGCCGAGCGCACCGCCAAGGGCTACGCTGAGGATGCCGTGATGGAATCCATCTACGCCCGGGGCCGGGACAATGCCCGCACCCCCATGCAGTGGGACGACGGCCCCAACGCCGGCTTCACCACCGGAAAGCCCTGGATGCCGGTGAACCCCAATTACCGGGAAATCAACGCCAAGGCCGCGCTGGCGGACCCGGATTCCGTGTTCTATTACTATCAGAAGCTGATCCGCTTGCGCAAAACTACCCCGGTAATCAGCCACGGCAGCTTTACCCTTCTGGATGCTGAGAATGAGGATGTGTTTGCCTACCTCCGGGAGGATGAAACACATCAGCTGCTGGTGGTGTGCAATTTCACGGACCGGGAGCTGAACTACGAGATTCCCGCCGATTTCCAAACTGCCCGCTGCCTGATTTCCAATTACCCTGATTCCGCCCCCACCCTCCGCCCCTACGAGGCTTATATGCTCCTGATCGGAAAATAGGCCTACAATCGAATAGTCAAATTGGTATTTGGCGAACCGGAATTGCCGCACCCCTTGGCTCCCCCTATGGGGGAGCTGGCTGCCCCGTTAGGGGCAGACTGAGAGGGCTTTGGGTGCTATTATCTTACTTCGGTACCCTCTCAGTCAGCCTGACGGCTGCCAGCTCTCCCAAAGGGAGAGCCAAGAGGGGCTGCCGTATCTGCCCGCCAAATTACAATTTACCGTTCCACTGAAAATGCGTATAACAGCACAGCACCGCACCCCGATATGAGGTGCGGTGCTGTTTTTGTTCAGATGAAGGTTTTCGGGAGCAGCTGTATCAGTGCGATGCCGGCAAGGACGGCCAGGGTGAGGATCAGCAGGGCCAGCAAAAAGGGAATCCACTCGTTTTCCTTTTTCCTCTGGGGCTGGGCTTCGGGTGGTGGGGAGGGCTGATTTGGCTGGCAGATGGTGTAAACGGTGCCGTTTTCCGGGAAGCTGTCCTGGATTGCCTCCTGGGGGAGGTGCCGGTGGGCCTGGGCCAGCAGTGCCTGATGGTCCTCCGGGGGCTGGGCCACCCAGACCAGGCTTCCGTCGGGGGCGCGCCCTGCCTGAGCGGCAGGGAAGAATTCCCGGATCACAACCTGCCGGTTTTCCGCCAGATCCATTCCCTTGTAGATGATCTCAATGGCATTCTTTTCCAGCACCCGGCCGGTGAGATACCGGCCGTGGAGAATACACTGGTCCAGGGCATGGTGCACCACCGGGGCGGCCCCGGGGTCATACCCGCACAGGGGGCAGGGATAGGCCGGGGTTTGATGCAGACAGTTCATGCAGTAGAGTTGCTCCATAGATGGCCCCTTCCTCCGGGAGGATTACTTCTTTTCCACAGTCACGGTATAGCGGTCGGAACCTGCCTGGATCACGGCGTTGCCCGTCACCCGCACCCAGACCTCGGGGCGCAGGGGCACGCCGTTCAGGGCGGTGCCGTTGGTGGATTTTCGGTCCCGCAGGTGCAGCACCCGGCTGTCCCACTGCAGTTCAAAGTGCAGGCCGGACAGGGCGGTGTCCGTTTCGTTCAGGGTGATGTCGGACCGTTTGTTCCGGCCCAGGGTCACGCTTTCGTTTACGCCAATGAAAAATTCGATGGCGTCCTCGGGGTGATCCGCCGGCACCAGCCGCACTCTGCAGCCGGGTGTGGTGTCCCGTTTGGGAAGCTCCTTCCTGGGCTGGGGTCCGGGGGATTTGCGGTCGGGCTCATTTTGGAGTTCCGGTGTGGGCTGCTGTCCGGACTCCGGCTTGTTTTTTTGCACTGTTAGCTCGGAGATATCCAGCTTTTCCCAATCCTCTTCTTCGGAGGCGGGGGCTTTGTCCCGGCGGCGCTCCTTTTTGGGCTTGGACTTGGGCTCCGACTCTTCCAGGCTGCGCTGGTTGTACCGCAGCAGCACCGCCAGGACGATGAGGAACAGCAGCAGTCCGGTGCCGATCACCAGGAGAATCAGAAGCATCCGGGGATTTCCACCGGGGGAGGGGCTGTGTACCGGCGGGGTGGTTTCTGTGGGTGCGGTGGTCTCCGGCTGGGTGGTTTCCGGAGGAAGGGTTTGGGTGGTCTCCGGCTGGGTGGTCTCCGGCGGCAGGGTTTCCGGCGGCAGGGTTTCCGGCGGCAGGGTTTCCGGCTGGGTGGGCTCTGTGGGAGCCGGGATCAGGGTGCCGTCTACGCTGCATTTGTCACTCACCCGGGTGTCGCCCTGCTGCCAGGTCACTTCAATCTCCAGTGCATCCATTCCGGAGGGAAGCTGGGACAGGTCCAGGGAGAGGACGGCGCCGGAGAGCACATGGTCGACCACCTGGTTCAGGGCGTCCTCCACATAGGTGGCGGAGCCGAAATCATTCCGGGAGGGGATGACGCTGAAGCCGCCGATGGACTGGTTGGCATATTCTTCCATCCGGTTGGCGTTTTTCTGGGCAGATTTGTCGGCCCAGGGGTCCACCACAGCAAGGGTGCACAGACTCAGGCCGCTGCTGCGAATGGCCTGGTTCACCTCCTCCTGGCTTACCGCAATGCGGGCGTTGTCCAGCCCGTCGGTGATCAGCAGGATGCAGCCCAGGCTTTCGTCATCCCGGGCCGCCGTGATGGTCTCCAAAGCGGAGACAATGGAAGCGTTGAGGTTGGTAAATCTGGCGGGATACACGCAGGCCTGGTCGATGCCCTGCTGACGTTCTTCTGCAGTGGCCAGGGGCTCGCCGAAGGACAGCTCTTCGCCCATGAGCACCAGAACCATGCGGTCAATGGGGCGCATGGCGTCGCTCAATGCGGTGAGAGCCCGGCGCTGCTGCTCCTTTTGAGAGTTGCTGAGGGAACTGGACTGGTCCACGATGCAGTAGTAGGTGATGGGCAGCCCCGCCTCCTGCACTGCGGTGATGGTGTAATTGTCGAAGCTCTGGCCGTTCACCCCGACGGTGACGGTTCCGTCTCCGGCGGGGGCACCGGCCAGATACAGAGCCGAATCATCCACCCGGGTAAAGGGGTGGAGAAATGCCGGGTCCGCTCCGGCGGAAGCAGCCAGGGCTGCCAGCATGACAAGACTCAGAAATACCGCGATCACTTTTTTCATGATGTACACCTCAATTCTCTCTCGTCCCTGGTACTGTTCCAGGAGAAGTCAGGTCCGCACAGGGGAATGAACAGCAGTGCCGTGCTGCCTGCCGTCAACCGGTCGCCGGGGTTCAGAACCACCGCGTCCAGGATCATTTTTCCGTTCACCCGCACCGGCAGCCCTTTGCCTCGGGGGCCGAAGGAATACAGCTTCAATTGCTCGTCGTAGCAGAGGATCCCACCTGCCTCCGGGCCCAATTGGGGATCCCAGGGGATGGAGATATCCGCCCGTGGGCCGCTGCCGATGTAATTGTAACCGGCATGGAGCCGGAAATCCAGACCCCGATAGGGTTCTTCGGTGCATACCAGCCAGCCCACCGTGGGGCGGAATTCCGGTGCGGACGCCTCCTGGCTGGGACACAGGGGGCAGGTTTCGTACCGGTCGCCGTCGAAGAAATGTCCTTCGGGGCAGCGTTCAATCTTCATGATGCCCATCCTCCTTTTCTGACCGGCGGGCAGTGAGCTTTTCCTTCCCTTCTGCCACAGCCCCCCGGGCGGTTTTGATAAAATACAGTACAAAGGCCGCAAGCGCTGCCACGCCCGCCGCAAAAATCACGGATGCCAGGGTGGGGCTGATGTGGGGCTGGTGAAAAAGATTTGCCACCAGGACGGTAATCACCGAGGGGCCTTCGGCGGTGGTGTAGGGGATGTTCAGCCGGTCCAGCAGTTCCATGCCGTAGTCGATATACACGGCGCAGAACAGGTCTGTGGACACGTCCGCTTCAAAGCCGTAAGTGTTCTGGGCCACCACGGCGCCTTGCTCATTTACCAGGGGTCCGCCGGAAAAGCCGTGCTGGATGGCGGCGGTGTGGATCAGGGACTTGGTATTTCCGGCCCGGGCCATCGCCAGATGGTCCCGGATTTCGCCGGAGGTGACGGATACATCCTCCGCCCCGGAGTCGGCTCCGTAGCGGGAACCCTTCAGGCCGGGAAAGCCAAGGGCGTAAACCCCGGTGCCGTTCACTGCCCGGCGGGAGGACAGCAGGGGAAGGGCCTTGTATCCTTCCACCGGTTCCATGGCCTGGATCACTGAAACGTCGGGGCAGCCGTCGGTGGTGATCAGCACCCGGCACTTCACGGCGGAGCCGGGCAGGGGCCGCTGATGGTTGTCAAATTTGGCATTGTCCCGCAGCAGCCACAGCTCCACCTGGCTGTCGGCATATTTTCCGCTGCCGGTGGCCACATGCCAATTGGTGAGGAAAATATCCGAGTCCTCCCCGGCCGTGCCCACGGCAAAGCCGGTGCCCGTCCAGCGGGAGCGCACTCCGGTTTCGGCGTCGATGCCCATGCCGTACAGGTGTACCACACTCTGACGGGCCTGCTCCACCGGGGATGTCTCTGCCTGTGCCCGGGGGAGGGGAAGCAGCATCAGACATAAAAGCACTGCCGGAAGCAGACAGTGTGTTCTTCTCAAAAGGAATCCTCCCTTTTGCATTGGTGTGATGATGAACAGGCATCCCACACCGCCCTGGACGGGCGGGGATTCGACCAACACACGCCCACGCATCCCGTTGCCAAACAACAATTTGCCCCTCTGCGCCTGGAAAATTACTGCATCACAATCCGGAATTCGTGGCGTTTTTCCCCCAGGAAGAAGGGAGTATCCAGCTCCAGGGGCGTTTCTTCCGCAAGGGCTTCCTCACCCAGCCAGATGTCTGCCAGAGGGGTCAGGGTAAAGGTATCTCCCTGCCGGGTCAGACGGCAGTGCCGGGGCCGGATGCTTCGGGTGTCCTTGGGATAGCGGACGGAGCAGGTTTCCTCCCGGCCGATGGTCAGGCTCCCTTCCTCCAGCGGCCAGCCCTTTCCGCCCAGGGGACCGCTGCGGCAGACCAGGGTGGGGCGGGGGACGTGCCTGCCTTCGGATTTCACATGGATCGCCTGGGGCACATCGGTGCGGTTCTTTTCCGCCCGGGCGGCGATGAATCGGGTGGTGGCAAAGGCGATGAGAAAGCCCAGGGCAATTCCCAGAAACCGCACCACATTCACGATTGCGCTGCCGCTGCGGTCCGCCTCTGCCGGGCTTTGGGCCCAGGCGGTCACGGAAAAGAAAGCCGGTGCTGTCAGAACGCTGACCGCCAGAGCGGCGGCCCGGGTGCCGAATTTCATGGGGATAAGCGCCTTCTTTCTTTGTTATGTGAATCTATCATACCATACCCCTTCCCGGGAATCAAGGCCCGGGCGGGGAGAATGTATTAAGGCAATACCGCATAATGGGGCAAGGAGATTCGGCGCGAGATTTTGACCCAAGCGAAAGTATGAAAAATGCGGGAATACTTTGTGTATTTCCCATTTTTCATACTGCACGATTGGAGCAAAAGACCCGCCGAAGCCCGCAGCTCCCATTGTGCGGTGTTGCCTTAACCCCGGATGTAATCCAGAAACCGGATCATGTTATCCCGGTGGGAGACGCTCCCGATGACCACAATGCAGCTGTCTTCGGCGGCGAGGGGGTAGTTTTCGGCAAAGGCGGTGCCCTCCAGACGCAGGGCGGTGACGGCCCCGTCATGCTCCACGTTGTCCCATTGGGCCAGGGCTTCCTCCGGAAGCAGCTCCCGCAGGTCCAGCAGCACTTCCTGCTCCACCAAATTGTCCACGGAGGCTACGTCGGTGATGACGTAGTCCAGATTTCCCGCCGCCACCATGCAGGTGAAGACCATGAACGACGATGCGTCCTGCTGGCTGGGGCTGTCTGCGGTGAAATTCATGGCGTAGCCGGTGACCAGATCCACCTGCTGATCGTCGCTGCCCCCGCATTCTTCCCAGAAGCCCTCCTTCAAAAAGGCATAGCCCTCCTGGGAGGTGGCGTTGTTGAGGAACATGCCGGAGAGCAGCACTTCCTTCTGGTTGCCCATCACGGTGCTGATCACGGATACTGCCAGGCAGATGAACGCGGCGGCTGCCAGGATATACCATCTGTAGTAGATCCGGATGTGTTCCAGCTTCTTCTTGAAAGGCAGCGCCTTGAAGGCGGCCCATTCCTGCTTCATTCGTTCCATTTGATTTCCCTCGATTGTTGCAAAGATTTGGCAACGCCACTGTAGGGGAGGCTCGTAGCCTCCCGCGCAGTACAACCCAGCGATAACAATCAGGTCGGGCGAATCCGTAGGATGTCGGACATGATTCCATGCAGCCAAACACTCAGTTGCGGAGCCTGGCGGGAGGCTACGAGCCTCCCCTACAGTAATGGTGGTATGGATCGCTTTAGCATCATTTTATCATACCCGGAAAGAAAATCCAGCCTTTGAACGGAATTTCACAAAAAATTTACCGGCCCTTCTTGGTAGGAATGACCAATTGGGAGGCTCCGTTTGCGCCTTCTTTGTATCCGATACAAAAACATCGAAAAAAGGGAAAATTCGTGTTTACAATCCCCGTGGCTTGTGTTAAAATGTACTCGGTGAAGATTGGGTTCCCCCAATCTTTGCCGGAATGTGTCGTAAATTGCGGCATTGCCGCGTAGCTTTCAATTTACAGGAGGAATCAGTAATTATGGAAACTTATGGCATCGAAAAGTACGGTATCACCGGTACCACCGAGATCGTCTACAATCCTTCCTACGAGCAGCTGTTCGAGGAAGAGACCAAGCCCGGTCTTACCGGCTATGAGGTCGGCCAGGTCACCGAGCTGGATACCGTCAACGTCATGACCGGCATCTACACCGGCCGTTCCCCCAAAGACAAGTACATCGTCATGGACGATAACTCCAAGGACACCGTGTGGTGGACCTCCGACGAGTACAAGAACGACAACCATCCCATGAGCGAGTCCGTCTGGGCCACCGTGAAGGACCTGGCCGTGAAGGAGCTGTGCAACAAGAAGCTGTTCATCGTGGACGCTTTCTGCGGCGCCAACCCCGACACCCGTATGGCCGTCCGTTTCATCATGGAAGTGGCATGGCAGGCTCACTTCGTGAAGAACATGTTCATCGTTCCCACCGAGGAAGAGCTGGCCAACTTCAAGCCCGACTTCATCGTCTACAATGCTTCCAAGGCCAAGGTTGAGAACTACAAGGAGCTGGGCCTGAACTCCGAGACCTGCGTGGCCTTCAACATCACCTCCCGTGAGCAGGTCATCATCAACACCTGGTACGGCGGCGAGATGAAGAAGGGTATGTTCTCCATGATGAACTACTACCTGCCTCTGAAGGGCATCGCTTCCATGCACTGCTCCGCCAACACCGACATGAACGGTGAGAACACCGCCGTGTTCTTCGGCCTGTCCGGCACCGGCAAGACCACCCTGTCCACCGATCCCAAGCGTCTGCTGATCGGCGACGACGAGCACGGCTGGGACGACAACGGCGTGTTCAACTTCGAGGGCGGCTGCTACGCCAAGGTCATCGGCCTGGACAAGGAGTCCGAGCCCGACATCTACAACGCCATCCGCCGCAACGCTCTGCTGGAGAACGTCACCGTGGATGCCAATGGCAAGATCGACTTCAAGGATAAGTCCGTCACCGAGAACACCCGTGTGTCCTACCCCATCGACCACATCGAGAAGATCGTCAAGAACGTGAAGCCCGTGTCCGCCGGCCCCGCTGCCAAGCACGTGATCTTCCTGTCCGCCGACGCTTTCGGCGTTCTGCCTCCCGTGTCCATCCTGACTCCCGAGCAGACCCAGTACTACTTCCTCAGCGGCTTCACCGCAAAGCTGGCCGGCACCGAGCGCGGCATCACCGAGCCCACTCCCACCTTCTCCGCCTGCTTCGGCCAGGCCTTCCTGGAGCTGCATCCCACCAAGTACGCTGAGGAGCTGGTGAAGAAGATGAAGGTTTCCGGCGCCAAGGCTTACCTGGTGAACACCGGCTGGAACGGCACCGGCAAGCGTATCACCATCAAGGATACCCGCGGCATCATCGACGCCATCCTGAACGGCGACATCG
>CAMEWH010000033.1:0-18599 GCA_945940335.1 uncultured Clostridia bacterium
CGGCTTCACCTCGGCCAAGGCGGAGTGGAAATACATCAGCGAGAACAATCTGCGCGTTCCCTATGACCGCCGATGCAAGCATGTGGATGCCCTTTGCCGCAAGCGCATTGAGCTGGACTCGGATGCCTACACCACTCTGGATGCCATGAAAACCTGCCGCGTGCCCGTCCTCTTTGTCCACGGGGAGGCGGATACCTTCGTGCCGGTGGAGATGACATTGCAGAATTATAAAGCCTGCCGGGCACCCAAACAGATGCTGATTGTCCCCGGTGCCAACCACGGCATGAGCTATTTCCGGGATCGGGAGGGGTACGAAAATGCAGTAAAGTCGTTTTTCCGGGAGCAGGAAAAACCGGAGTGACCGCTTGCAAAACGCCATCGTCTATGATAAAATGAAATAAATCTTTCAAAAGGAGCGATGAAAATGCAGGATATCGGGATGCAGTTCCATATTCATTGTGTGGCGGGGGACGTGGGGCGTTATGTTTTTCTGCCCGGTGACCCGGGGCGGTGCCAGTCCATCGCCTCCCATTTTGACAATCCGGTGCATGTGGGCATGAACCGGGAATACAACGTCTACACCGGTACCCTGCTGGGGGAGAAGGTTTCCGTCTGTTCTACCGGCATCGGCGGCCCCTCTGCCTCCATTGCCATGGAGGAACTGGCAGCCATCGGGGCGGATACCTTCATCCGGGTGGGCACCTGCGGCGGTATCGACCTGGAGGTTGAGCCGGGGGATGTGGTGGTGGCCACCGGTGCCATCCGCTATGAGCATACCTCCCTGGAATACGCCCCCATTGAATTTCCTGCCGTGCCGGATTTTGAAATCACCGCCGCGCTGAAGAAGGCCAGTGAGGACCTGGGCTACCGCACCCATGTGGGTGTGGTGCAGTGCAAGGATTCCTTCTACGGCCAGCACAGCCCGGAAAAATCCCCGGTGTACTATGACCTGCTGCAAAAGTGGGAGAGCTGGAAGCGCCTGGGGGTGAAGGCCAGCGAAATGGAGTCCGCTGCCCTGTTCGTGGTGGCATCGGCGCTCCACGTCCGCTGCGGCAGCTGCTTCCACGCTGTGTGGAACCAGGAGCGGGAGAAGGCGGGACTGTTTATGAAAATGACCGAGGATACCTCCGGCGCCGTCCGGGTGGGCATCGAGGCCATGAAGCGGATCATCGCCGCCGACAAGATGAAATAAACTGCACATCGGCTTTCATCAGCAATTGGACAAATTGTAATTTATGTAGCAGACTATTCGTAGGGCGGGGTCTTGACCCCGCCGACCCGGTTTTGGTTATTGAATGGCGCGTTGAACGTAACCAGGTGCGGTGAGGATACCTTCCCCCGGGGGGAAGGTGCCCCGCAGGGGCGGATGAGGAATGCGCCCGGGTGGACAATCAAAAATCCAAAAATCAATGAGTAATTGTCCAACATTGTGCCTTTTTAACGAACCAAGCACAAATATTTCAGGTGTCGCCGTTCCTCATCCGACCCGGCTTACGCCGGGCCACCTTCCCCCCGGGGGAAGGTATTTTTCCCATTCCGGAACCTTGCACCATTCAACGGAGGCATTTTGTAATCGCCACAGGTCGGCGGGGTCAAGACCCCGCCCTACGAAACATCCCTATAAATTACAATTTGACGGGATGCTGAATGAAACCGATATGCGTAAAATAAAAAATGCGGCTCGAAAGGAGCCACATTTTTTTGAAGAGAAAGAATTATCCTTCCGCGTAGCTGACAAAACCCAAAGTCAGATAGTCCAGGTATACCCGCTTGTCGGGGGTTTTGCCCATGGTCACCCGGCGGCACTCCACCTCCCAGACGGGATTGCCCTCCAGGGTGGTCTTCTTGATCTCAAAAACATGATTCCAGCTGCGGCCTTCCATGGATTCCACCTCCCCACGGGTGAAGCTGATCACTTCCGTGCGCCGGAAGTGGAAGGTGGGAAAAGCGTTGCGCAGGAATGCCTCAAAAAGGGATTCCGCGTCCAAAACGCTGCCCTGCTGAAAGGTTCTGCGAATCATTGCACCGTAATCTTCCATGGTATTTCCTCCTTGTGGAATGGTATGGAAATCGCCGGGGCGGTTATCCTGAAATAACTATAGCCAAAAATGGAGGATATGTCAATAATCTGAACAAAAATATCTCGCACTATGTACATGATAACGAAACGTGAAACCCTTTGGAGGAATTGCTGTGAATCAAAATCGAAAAACCCCCGCGTCCCGGATGGCCTTGGGGGGCATGCTGGCGGCGCTGGCCGTTGTAACCATGAGCCTTGGGGGACTCATCCCCATTGCCACCTATGTCAGCCCCATGCTGTGCGCCATTTTGCTGCAGGTGGTGCTGCTCTCCTGCGGCGTTCGGGTGGCCTGGGCCTGGTATGGGGCGGTGGCGATCCTGGCGGTGCTGCTGTCGCCGGACAAGGAAGCGGCGGCGGTGTTTGTGTTTTTGGGGTACTATCCCATCGTCAAACCCAAACTGGATCGTACCCGGCCGGCCTGGCTTTGGAAGGGGCTGCTGTTTAACGGCAGCATTGGCGTGATGTATTTTCTGCTGCTCAGGCTCTTCGGCATGGCGGAGCTGGGGGAGGAGTTTGCCGAATTCGGCCTGGTGATGCTGCTGGTACTGCTGATACTGGGCAATTTCACCTTCTTCCTGCTGGACCGGCTGCTGGGCATGGGGAAATTCCGGAGGAAGGTGGGGTAGCGTGGAAAAACCCTGGCAGCTCTACCTGCTGCGCTGCGGCGACGGCACCTTGTACACCGGCATCGCCCTGGATGCCGAAAAACGGCTTTTGATGCACCGCCGGGGCAAAGGGGCAAAGTACACCCGGGGCAGGGGACCCCTGGAACTGGTGTACACCGAAATCTGCACCAATCATTCCGATGCCCTGAAACGGGAATTGGAGGTAAAGGCTATGACCAAAGAGGAAAAGGAAGCTCTGATTGTGGGTGATCTTATTTCACCGGCAGCGGAACAAGCAGAAAAAGAAAAGGAGGCTATGAAATGAATTACCGTCGGTTTGGCAATACCGGGGAGAAAATCTCTGCCCTGGGCTTTGGGTGTATGCGCTTTCCCGAATACGAGAAGGACGGCAAAAAATATGTGGACACCGACAAGGTGGACGAAATGCTGGCCTGTGCCTTTGAGCGGGGTGTGAACTATTTCGATACCGCTCCCTATTACTGCAACAGTAACAGCGAGGCGGCTCTGGGCCACGGCGTGAAGAATTTCCGGGATAAGATTCTGCTTTCCACCAAGTTCCCCTTGGAGGTGGCGAAAAAGCCCGGGGATTACCGCCGCCAGCTGGAAAGCAGCCTGGAGCGGCTGGGCACTGACCACATTGATTTCTACCATTTCTGGGGCATCGACAAAGAAGATTATGACGAGATTATCCTGAAGAAGAATCTTTTGGAAGAAGCCCGACAGGCCAAGGAGGAGGGCCTGATCCGCCACATCAGCTTCTCCTTCCACGATGACCCCTCTGCCATCAAGTACATCATCGATACCTCCGAGGCCCACGGCGTGCCCATGGAGAGCATGCTCTGCCAGTATAACCTGCTGGACCGGAGCAACGAACAGATGATCTCCTATGCCCGTTCCAAGGGCCTGGGCACCGTGGCCATGGGCCCGGTGGGCGGCGGACGGCTGGCGGCTCCCACGGAGCTGTATGCCAAGCTCACCGGCGGCGCCTCCATCCCTACTTACGAGCTGGCCTTCAAATTCGTTCTGGGCCATCCGGATCTTTGCTGCGCCCTGTCCGGTATGGAGAATACGGATATGGTGGAAAAGAACACCGCCCTGGCCTCGGGCAGCGTTTCCTTCTCCCGGGAGGAATGGAAAAAACTGGGCGACGCCATGGAAGACCTGAAGAAATTCAGCGACCTGTACTGCACCGGCTGCAAATACTGCCAGCCCTGCCCCGCCGGTATTGTGATTCCCGAGATTTTCAATATGTACACCTATTACAATGTATATGGCCTGAAGGACCATGCCCGGAAGATGTTCGACAAGTACCTGGAAAAAGAGGGAAAACTGTCGGATGCCTGTCTGGACTGCGGCAAATGCGAGCACAAATGCCCCCAGCATCTGAAAATCCGGGAGAACCTGAAAATGGTGGAGGCTATTTTCAGGAAATAAGAACAACCGCTCAACGCATCCGTGTTGGGCGGTTGTTCTTTGGGGAAAGCGGCCTTGACAAGCTGTGGGAAATGCCCCATAATGGGGCGCAAGAGGTGAAAAATATGTATCGTATTTTGATTGTGGAGGACGATGCCGGCATTGCCCGGGGCGTGGAGCAGCTGATCCGCTCCTGGGGAATGGAGGCGGTGATCGCATCCGATTTCCGGAATGTCACCGGGGAGTTTGCCGCCTGTCAGCCCCATCTGGTGCTGATGGATATCGGTCTTCCCTTCATGAATGGCTACCACTGGTGCAGCGAGCTTCGCCGGGTATCCAGGGTGCCCATTATTTTCCTGTCCTCGGCCTCGGACAATATGAACATCATCATGGCCATGAACATGGGGGCGGACGATTTCATTCCCAAGCCCTTTGACGGCAGTGTGCTCATTGCCAAAATTCAGGCGCTGCTGCGCCGGACCTATTCCTTTGGGGAGAGCGCGCCTGTGCTGGAGCACCGGGGAGCCCTGCTGAACACCGGAGACAACAGCCTGACTTATGAGGGAAAGCAAATCAGCCTGTCCAAAAACGAATACCGGATTCTGTTGGTATTGATGAAAAACAAGGGCAAGGTGGTCAGCCGGGAAAAGCTGATGGAGGCGCTGTGGCAGACCGACGAATTTGTGGACGAAAATGCCCTGACGGTGAATGTGGGCCGTCTGCGCAAGAAGCTGGAGGCAGCGGGTCTGGCGGGATTCATTGAAACCAAATTCGGCGTGGGCTATCTGGTGGGGTGATGAGTATGGGGAAATATCTGAAACAGCGGCGCAAATGGCTCCTGCTGCTTGCTTGCTGTGTTCTGGTGTTTGCGGTTTCCTTCCTGCTCTACCATTTGCCCCTGGCGGCGGTGCTGTATCCCAGCGCCTTGTGTGCCGCGCTGGTGCTGGGCTGGTTTCTGGCGGATTACCGAAAGCAGCGGGAAAAGAAAAAACGGCTCACCCACCTGGCAGCCCTGCCCGATGACCTGACGGAGCGGCTGGAGGAGGCGCCCGGCAGTCTGGAGGAAGCCTACGAAACCATCATCCGCAATCTGTCCCAGCGGGAGCAGGACTTCCGGCGGGAGCAGCAGCGGCGGGAGGCAGACCGGGCGGATTACTACACCACCTGGGTGCATCAAATCAAAACCCCCATCGCCTCCATGTACCTTTCCCTGGAGAATGAGGATTCGCCTTTGAGCCGCAGCCTGGGGGAGGAGCTGCAGCGAATCGAGCAGTATGTGCAGATGGTGCTGACCTACCAGCGACTGGACAGCGTGGACACGGACTATGTGTTCCGGGAGTGCCCCATGGACCCGCTGGTGAAGGGCGCTCTGCGAAAGTTCGCCGCTCAGTTCATCCGCAAGGGCATCCGGCTGGACTATACCCCCACCCAGAAAAGCGTGGTCACAGATGAAAAATGGCTGTCCTTTGTGGTGGAGCAGCTGCTGTCCAATGCGCTGAAATACACCCCCCGGGGGACGGTTTCCATCTATCTGGAAGAGGGCAGCCTGTGCATCCGGGATACCGGCATCGGCATCGCCCCGGAGGATCTGCCCCGCATTTTTGAACGGGGCTATACCGGCTGCAATGGCCGCTCGGACAAAAAGGCCAGCGGACTGGGACTGTACCTTTGCCGCCGGATCTGCAACAATCTGGGCCATGCCCTCACCGCCGAATCCACTCCCGGCGTGGGCACCCTGATGAAGCTGGATTTGAACCAGACCCGGGGGAGGTTTGAATGAAATGGGAATCGGAAAAACCAACCGGTTAATTAAGAAACCGAATGGTTTTCCCAGAAACCCAAAAAACCCAAGGAGAAGGAAAAGGAGAAGGAGAAGGAAAAGGAAAAGGAGAAGGAAAAAGAGAAGGAAAAAGAGAGTGAGAACGAAAAGGAGAACCTGTGTGTCATGGCGGACAAGCCGCCCACACTCAGTTTATTCCGACAATCTTTCAGAAATGATTGTATGCCAGCGGTGACGGCGATTTGATTGTCCGGTGCGCCACGCAGGCACTGTCCGTCAAATGTGACAGTTTTGTTCGTTTTGGGTTCCCGCCTGTAAGGAAAAGCGCGGGAAGGAAACGGGCTTTGCCGCTATAATAGAGCCATCAAAGGAAAGGAAGCGATAATATGAAAAAGATGAATCGCGCCATGTGCCTGATGGCTTTTATTGCATTGACCGTGATAGGTCTGGAAGAAACTGAGGAAGAAGGCGGCAAACAATGAGTTTATTAACGGTTGAGCATCTGAAAAAGGTATACACCACCCGCTTTGGGGGCCACAGCGTGGAGGCCCTGCGGGATGTGAATTTCTCTGTGGAGCAGGGGGAGTACGTGGCCATCATGGGCGAGTCCGGCTCCGGCAAAACCACCCTGCTGAATATTCTGGCGGCGCTGGACAAGCCCACCTCCGGCACGGTGCTGCTGGAAGATCAGGACATTACCAAAATCCGGGAAAAGGACATTGCCGACTTCCGGCGGGATCATCTGGGCTTTGTGTTCCAGGAATTCAATTTGCTGGATACCTTCAATCTGGAGGACAACATCTACCTGCCCATGGTGCTGGCGGGGATCCCCCATCAGCAGATGAAGGACGCCCTGACCCCCATTGCCAGGGAGTTGGGCATTTCCCAATTGCTGAAGAAATACCCCTATGAAGTGTCCGGCGGCCAGAAGCAGCGGGCGGCGGTGGCGAGAGCCTTGATGATGAGACCCAAAATCATTCTGGCGGATGAACCCACCGGGGCTCTGGACTCCAAGTCCACCGACGAGCTGCTGCGGCTGTTCTCCCAGATTCACCGGGGCGGCCAGACGGTGCTGATGGTGACCCACTCCGTCAAGGCGGCCAGCTGCGCCGACCGGGTGCTGTTCATCAAGGACGGCCAGGTGTTCCACCAGCTCTACCGGGGCGGTTGCACCAACGAGCAGCTCTACCAGAAGATTTCGGACACCCTGACCATGCTCCAGACGGGAGGCGAGGACGCTTGAAAAGCCTTCTCTATTTCCGCCTGGCCTGCTCCGGCATCCGAAAGAACAAAAAGCTCTATTTCCCTTACATCCTCACCTGCATCGGCATGGTGATGATGTCCCACCTCCTCCAATCCCTCAGCTATTCCCCCGCGCTCCACGCCATGCGCGGCGGCAGTCAGATGGAATTCATCCTCTCCCTGGGAAAAGTGGTGGTGGCGGTGTTCGCGGGACTGTTCCTGCTGTACACCAATTCCTTCCTGATTCGCCGGAGAAACAAGGAATTTGGCCTCTACAACGTGCTGGGCATGGACAAAACCGCCCTGAGCTGGGTGATCTTCTGGGAGAACATCCTGGTGGCGGTGCTGGGCCTGGGGTGCGGCCTCCTGCTGGGCATCGGGCTCTACAAGCTGGCAGAGCTGGGGCTGATAAATATGATTCACGGCACCGTGGACTATTCTTTTATCGTATCAGCGGAGAGCGTGAAATTTACACTTTGCGTATTCCTCCCGATTTTTGCCCTGCTGATGGTGAAATCCGTCTGGCAGGTCCGCCGGGCCAAGCCCTTGGAGCTGCTGCGAAGCGAAAATGCCGGAGAAAAGCCTCCCAGGGCCAATTATCTTCTGGGTCTGGCGGGGTTAGTCCTGCTGGCGGGGGCCTATTATCTATCCGTCAGCAGTTCCAATGCCATGTCCGCTTTTACCTGGTTCTTTGTGGCGGTGATCATGGTGATGGCAGCCACCTATCTTCTGATGATCTCCGGCAGCGTGGCATTGTGCCGCCTGCTGCAGAAGAATAAAAATTACTATTATCAGAAGCAGCACTTCGTCTCCGTTTCCTCCATGGCCTACCGGATGAAGCGTAACGGAGCGGGGCTGGCCTCCATCTGCGTCCTGGCCACCATGGTGCTGGTGATGATTTCCTCCACCTCCAGCCTGTACATCGGCATGGAGGAATCCATTCAGGCAAGGTATCCCCACGACAGCGGCCTGGCTGTGAGTATGGAGAAGCTGGAATATATGGACGAGGCACATGTTTCCCAGGTTCGGCAGCAATTTGAAGAGCTGTTTCGGGAAAAGAATGTGGAGCCCGAAAATGTGGAGCAGTATCGCTATGCCACCATCGCCGGGGTTCTGACGGGAAATGAAATCAATCCGGATGCCTCCGGCGCCTCCCTCTCCACCCTGGACTACAGCATTCTCCGGCAGATCATCTTCATCCCTGTGGCGGACTATAATGCCATAAAAGGCACGGAGCTTACCCTGGAGCCGGGGCAGGCCATGGTGGGCTGCCTCCGGTGCAGCTATGAGGCTTCCAGCTTCCGGCTGGGGGAGGTGAGCCTGGAAATCGTGGGCAGGCTTCCGGAGAATATGGACACCGGGGAGTCCGTCGCCTCCGTGGTGCCCTCCATAACGCTGGTGGTGTCGGACTTGTCGGAGCTGGAGCCCCTGGATTCTATGGCGGATTACAAGGGCTGGAAAATGCTGTCAAACCGCTATTACTACGGCTGCGACTTCGAACTGCCGGATGAGGAAATCATCGAATTGCACGATCAGCAGAAACAGGTCATCATGCAGGTGGAGTTTTTGGGAGAGAACGGCTACGGCTGGATTGACGAATGCCCTGCCCAGGAGCGGTCGGATTTCTACATCACCTTTGGCGGCTTGTTCTTCATCGGCATTATGTTGAGCGTTGTGTTTGTGGCTGCCGCCGCGCTGATCATCTACTATAAGCAGGTCAGTGAGGGGTATGAGGATCAGTCCCGGTTTGCCATCATGCGCAAGGTGGGCATGACCAGGGCGGACATCAAACGGAGCATCAATTTCCAAATTCTCACGGTGTTTTTCGCTCCGCTGCTCATGGCGGGGATGCACCTTATCTTCGCCTTTCCCATGGTGTGGCAGCTGCTGCAAATGTTCAATTTGCGAAATCTGAAGCTGGTGATTGTGACCAACATCGCATCGTTTCTGGTGTTTTGCCTGTTCTATGTCATCATTTACAAATTCACCGCCCGTGCCTATTATGGCATCGTCAGCGACGACGAAAAGAGATAAAACATGCCGCAGCCCATTTCGAGCTGCGGCATTTTTCGGTATATTGTAATGAATCGCACCAGCCACTGTAGGGGAGGATATCATCCTCCCGCGCAGTACAAGCCCTCAATAATGAACCAGGGTGGGCGAATTCGTACAGCGCCCCACATTGTGCCATTCAACCGAACACTCAGTTACTTGGCGGGAGGCTAATAGCTGCCCCTACAGTTGGAGCGGAGCAGCAAGTTGCAATTTGTGGGACAATCGGCACCTTATTGTTTTGCGCGCTTTTTCAGCCCCAACCCAACCAGCATCAGAATGGGGAATAGGACAGCCAGCAGGATTCCCTTTTTCAAATCACCGTCCATGGCACTGGAGATGGCACCCACATAGGTGGGTCCACCGCTGCAGCCGATATCGCCGCCCAGAGCCAGCAGGGCGAACAGGGCTGTGCCTCCCGTGGGCAGGGCGGCGGTAGCCATGGAGAAGGTGCCCGGCCAGAAGATTCCCACGGAGAAGCCGCAGATGCCGCAGGCAATCAGACTGATGGCCGGAATGGGGCACAGGGAAATTACCAGATAGGAGCAAAGGCACAGCACCGCGCAGCCGAAAATACATTTTTCCAGGGGAAGACGGTCCCCCAGCTTGCCGTAGATGGCCCGGGCGGTGCCCATCAGGATGGCAAAGAGCATGGGCCCGGCCAGATCGCCCAGGGTCTTGCTCACCCCCAGCCCTTCCTCGGCAAAGGTGGAGGCCCACTGGCTCACCGCCTGCTCACAGGCGCCGGCGCAGATCATCAGCAGCATGAGAATCCAGAACAGCTTGCTTTTCAGCAGCTGGCCCAGGGTCATGCCGGTTTCCCCTTCTTTGATCAGGGGAGCGATGGGCACCCGGGAGAAGGATACAAAATTCACCAGGGGAACGATGGCCCAGATGCAGGCCATGATGCGCCAGTTGGAAATGCCAAACAGGGTAAAAAAGGCGGTGGAGATCAGCACCACGGCCACATGGCCCCAGCAGTAGAAGGAGTGGAGCAGGCTCATGGCCGCCTCCTTGTTGGGAGTGGGGCAGGACTCCATCACGGGGCTCACCAGCACCTCCAGCAGTCCGCCGCCGATGGCATACAGGATCACGCTGATGAGAATGCCCACATAGGGATCCGGCAGCAGGTCCGGCAGGAATGCCAGCAGCATCAGACCCAGGGCCGCGCAGCCGTGGGCGATCAGCAGGGATGCCCGGTAGCCGATCCGATCCACAAAAGCCACGCTGATCAGATCCACCAGAAGCTGAACACCGAAATTCAGGGTCACCAGAAAGGTAATTTGAATCAGGGGAATTCCAAAGGAATCGTGAAAGGTTAAAAACAGCAGGGGAACAAAATTGTTTACAATGGCCTGCACAATGTAGCCCACAAAGCAGGCATAGACGGTGCGCTGATATTTCTGATCCATGAAAACGCCCTTTCCCTTTTTTATCAGTAAAACTTTATCACAGAAAATGGAAAATGCAAGAGCATTTTGCGGAATGTGCTTATCGGTATAACTCAGCAGGTGGGCAAAATGTAGTTTGGCGATACGTTGACCGCAGTCCTTGGCGCCCCTCTGGGGGAGCTGTCTGCCCCGTAAGGGGCGCCCCTGAGAGGGCCATGGCTTGATTTCGGCTGCCATGATCTTACTGCGGTACCCTCTCAGTCAGCCTGTTCGGCTGACAGCTCTCCCAAAGGGAGAGCCAAGGGGTGCCGCCGCGCCAGACCGTCAAATTCCAATTTTTCTGCATATCCGGCGGTGGCGTTTTCCCCCGACAACAATCCCGCTCCGCGGAGGCGGGCGGGGAGGAACAGGGGACAGGGGGGAGATTTTCGTCAGAAAAACAAAAAAACGAGGACAGAAATGTCCTCATCATAGCAGAAAAAGCAATTGACAAAAATGCCTTCATCATATAAAATAGTAATCCATAGTGTGGTATTGTGCCCAACTGCGGATTCCTTTTCTCACATGGTCATTTTACCACAGACAAGAGCGGCTGTCAAGTAGCAAGTTTGACGGAAATGACAACTGCTCCTGGCGTATCAAATATGCAACACATTTCGAAAGAAAGGCTGTGATGATCCATATGGCAATGGTCAAGGACGTAAAGTTCGGTAAGACCATGCGTAAGTCCTACGCAAAGTATGAAGAGATCCTGGAGATTCCCAACATGCTGAAAATCCAGAAGGACTCCTACCAGTGGTTCCTGGATGAGGGCCTGCGGGAAGTTTTCAAGGATGTGGGAACCATTACCGATTTCTCCGGCAAGCTGGAGCTTTCTTTCCTGGATTACACCATGGAAGACAAGCCCAAGTACACCATCGAGGAATGCAAGGAACGGGATACCACCTACGCAAAGCCCATCAAGGTGCGCATTCGCCTGCGCAATACTGAGACGGACGAAATCAAAGAGCAGGAAATCTTCATGGGTGATTTCCCTGTCATGACCAATGGCGGCACCTTCGTCATCAACGGCGCGGAGCGTGTCATCATCTCCCAGATCGTCCGCAGCCCCGGCATGTACTACGGCCACGAGGTGGACAAGGCCGACCAGCATACCTACACCGCCACCGTCATTCCCTACCGCGGTGCCTGGCTGGAATACGAAACCGACAATGCCAATGTGTTCTGGGTCCGCATCGACAAGAACCGGAAGCTGCCCGTCACCAGCCTGATCCGCGCCCTGGGCGTGAGCACCGACGAGCAGATCAAGGAGATGTTCGGCGAGGACGAGCGGATTCTGGCTACACTGGAAAAGGACCCCTGCAAGACCAAAGAAGATTCTTTGCTGGAAATCTATCGTCGTCTGCGTCCCGGTGAGCCTCCCACGGTGGAGACTGCCACTGCCCATCTGGAAGGACTGCTGTTCGACGCCCACCGCTACGACGTGTCCAAGGTGGGCCGCTACAAGTTCAACAAGAAGATGGACATCTGGAGCCGTCTGTCCGGTCAGGAGGCCGCAGAGCCCATTGCCGATCCCATCACCGGCGAGATCCTGGTGATGCCCGGTGAGTTCATCTCCCGCGCCCAGGCTCACGAGCTCAGCGCCAAGGGCGTTAACGAGGCTGTGGTCCGCATCGGCGACGCCAAGGTGAAGGTCTTCTCCAACAACATGGTGGACATGGCCGGCTTCGTGGACTTCGACCCCAAGCAGTACGGCATCAAGGAGAAGGTGCGCTTCTCCGTGCTGCGGGAAATGCTGGAAACCGTCCCCGCTGATGGCTGGAAGGAAGCCATCGAGGAGCGGATGGATGACCTGATCCCCAAGCACATCATTGTGGACGACATCATGGCCTCCATCAACTACCTGAACTGCGTGGCCATGGGCATCGGCACCCCCGATGACATTGACCACCTGGGCAACCGCCGCCTGCGCTGTGTGGGCGAGCTGCTGCAGAACCAGTTCCGCATCGGCTTTTCCCGTCTGGACCGGGTGATCCGGGAGCGGATGACCGTCCAGGACCTGGATTCCGTCACCCCCCAGAGCCTGATCAACATCCGGCCTGTTACTGCCGTCATCAAGGAATTCTTCGGTTCCTCCCCGCTGTCTCAGTTCATGGACCAGAACAACCCCCTGGCCGAGCTGACCCACAAGCGCAGACTTTCCGCTCTGGGCCCCGGCGGTCTGAGCCGTGACCGTGCTTCCTTCGACGTGCGAGACATTCACTACACCCACTATGGCCGTATGTGCCCCATCGAGACCCCCGAAGGTCCCAACATCGGCCTGATCAACTACCTGGCGACTTTCGCCAAGATCAATGAGTACGGCTTCGTGGAGGCTCCCTACCGCAAGGTGGACAAGGCCACCGGCTTCGTCACCCGTGAGGTGGAGTATATGACCGCCGACGTGGAAGACGATTACTACGTGGGCCAGGCCAACGAGCCCCTGGATGAAAACGGCTGCCTGGCAAATGCCCGTATCACCTGCCGTCACCGCAACGAGATCATCGAAGTGGACCGCAACGTCATCGACTATCTGGACGTGTCTCCCAGAATGATGATCTCCATCGCCACCTCCTTCATTCCCTTCCTGCAGAACGACGACGCCAACCGTGCTCTGATGGGTGCAAACATGCAGCGTCAGGCCGTGCCTCTGCTGACCACCGAGCCTCCCGTCGTTGCCACCGGTATCGAGCACAAGGCCGCCGTGGACAGCGAGGTGTGCATCAAGGCCACCAAGCCCGGTGTGATCACTGCGGTTTCCGCCACCGATATTTCCGTCCGCTATGACGACGGCGAGACTGCCACCTACCATCTGACCAAGTTCGCCCGTTCCAACGCCGGTACCTGCATCAACCAGCGGCCCAACGTGGTGGTTGGCGAGCGGGTGGACACCGAGCAGATCATTGCCGACGGCCCCAGCTGCTCCGGCGGCGAAGTGGCCCTGGGCAAGAATGTGCTCATCGGCTTCGTCACCTGGGAAGGCTACAACTACGAGGACGCCATTCTGCTGAATGAACGCCTGGTCCGTGAGGACGTGTTCACCTCCATCCACATCGAGGAGCACGAGACCGAGGCACGGGATACCAAGCTGGGCCCGGAGGAAATCACCCGGGATATCCCCAACGTGGGCGAGGATGCCCTGAAGGACCTGGACGAGAACGGCATTATCCGCGTGGGTGCCGAGGTTCACTCCGGCGATTACCTGGTTGGTAAGGTCACCCCCAAGGGCGAGACTGAGCTGACCCCCGAGGAGCGCCTGCTGCGGGCCATCTTCGGCGAGAAGGCAAGAGAAGTCCGCGACACCTCCCTGAAGGTGCCCCACGGTGAGAGCGGTATTGTTGTGGACGTGAAGGTCTTCACCAAGGAGAACTCCGACGAGCTGGCTCCCGGTGTCACCAAGTCCGTCCGTGTGTATATTGCCCAGAAGAGAAAGATCTCCGTGGGCGACAAGATGGCCGGCCGCCACGGCAACAAGGGCGTCGTTTCCCGTGTTCTGCCTGAGGAGGATATGCCCTTCCTGCCCGACGGCACCCCCCTGGACGTGGTGCTGAACCCCCTGGGCGTGCCTTCCCGTATGAACATCGGTCAGGTGCTGGAGGTCCACCTGGGCTATGCTGCCCGGGCCCTGGGCTGGCATGTGGCCACCCCCGTGTTCGACGGCGCCAACGAGAAGGACATCCGGGAGACCCTGAAGCTGGCCGGCCTGCGGGAAGACGGCAAGACCGTGCTGTATGACGGCCGTACCGGCGAGCCCTTCGACAACCTGGTCACCGTTGGCTATCCCTACTACCTGAAGCTGCACCATCTGGTTGATGATAAGATCCACGCCCGTTCCACCGGTCCCTATGCCCTGGTTACCCAGCAGCCTCTGGGCGGCAAGGCCCAGTTCGGCGGCCAGCGTTTCGGCGAGATGGAAGTCTGGGCCCTGGAGGCTTACGGCGCTGCCTACACCCTGCAGGAGATCCTCACCGTCAAGTCCGACGATGTCACCGGCCGTGTGAAGACCTACGAAGCAATCGTCAAGGGCGCCAACATTCCCAAGCCCGGCGTTCCCGAGTCCTTCAAGGTTCTGGTGAAGGAACTGCAGGCTCTGTGCCTGGATATCCGCGTGCTGGATGAGAACGGCAACGAGATCGAGCTGAAGGATGAGGACGATGACGATGAGATCGTCTACAGCGGCGACGACCGGAGTGATCTGGTGGTCGGCGACACCGATGAGGTGCTGGATTCCGGCTTCGTGATCGATGAGGATGGCCCGGAAGATATTATGGACGTGTTCGGCGATCTGGAAGAGGTTGACGCCGAGACCGAGACATTTGAAGACTAAGGAGGCGCACTTATGGCAAATGCCACCTTTGATGCCATTAAGATCGGCATCGCTTCGCCGGAGATGATCCGGCAGTGGTCCTATGGCGAGGTCAAGAAGCCTGAGACCATCAACTATCGTACCTTGAAACCCGAGCGGGACGGCCTGTACTGCGAGCGGATCTTTGGACCGCAGAAGGACTGGGAGTGCCACTGCGGTAAATATAAGAAAATCAAGTATAAAGGTAAAATCTGTGACCGCTGCGGCGTGGAAGTCACCAAAGCCAAGGTTCGCCGGGAGCGCATGGGCCACATCGAGCTGGCCGCTCCCTGCAGCCACATCTGGTATTTCAAGGGTATCCCCTCCCGGATGGGCCTGATTCTGGACATCAGCCCCAAGGTTCTGGAGAAAGTGCTGTACTTCGCCTCCTATATTGTCACCGATCCCGGTGACGCGCCTCTGGCCAAAAACCAGGTGCTCACCGAGAAGGAATACCGGGACATGCGGGAGAAGTATGAGGACGACTTCAAGGCCGGCATGGGTGCCGAGGCGGTGAAGGAGCTGCTGGAGCAGATCGACCTGGACCAGCTGTCCGCCCAACTGCGGGAAGAGCTGAAGACTGCTTCCTCCCAGAAGAAGCTGCGCCTGGTCAAGCGCCTGGAGGTGGTGGAGGCCTTCCGGGAATCCGGCAACAAGCCCAGCTGGATGGTCATGGACGTGCTGCCCGTGATCCCCCCCGACATCCGTCCCATGATTCAGCTGGACGGCGGCCGCTTTGCCACCTCCGACCTGAATGACCTGTACCGCCGCGTCATCAACCGGAACAACCGTCTGAAGCGGCTGATGCAGCTCCATGCCCCCGACATCATCATCCGCAACGAGAAGCGGATGCTCCAGGAGGCTGTGGACGCGCTGATCGATAACGGCCGCCGGGGCCGCGCCGTCACCGGTGCCAACAACCGGGCACTGAAGTCCCTGTCCGATATGCTCAAGGGCAAGCAGGGCCGTTTCCGTCAGAATCTTCTGGGCAAGCGTGTTGACTACTCCGGCCGATCCGTTATCGTTGTCGGCCCCGAGCTGAAGCTGTATCAGTGCGGCGTGCCCAAGGAAATGGCCATCGAGCTGTTCCGGCCTTTTGTGATGAAGAAGCTGGTGTCCGACGGCCTGGCCAACAACATCAAGTCCGCCAAGAAGATGATCGACAAGGGCAAGACCGAGGTCTGGGACGCTCTGGACGAGATCATCAAGGACCGGCCCGTCATGCTGAACCGTGCACCTACCCTGCACCGTCTGGGCATCCAGGCCTTTGAGCCCATCCTGGTGGAGGGCCGCGCCCTGAAGCTGCACCCCCTGTGCTGCACCGCATTCAACGCTGACTTCGACGGTGACCAGATGGCTATCCATGTGCCCCTGTCCCCCGAGGCCCAGGCGGAAGCCAGAATGCTGATGCTGTCCGCCAACAACCTGCTCCGTCCCCAGGACGGCAAGCCCGTTACCGTTCCCACCCAGGATATGATCCTGGGCGCCTACTACCTGACCTATACCCGTCTGGGCAAGGCAGAGAAGGGCTCCGAGAACGTGTTCGTCACCGATGCCGGTGATACCAACCTGCCTGCGGGTGAAGTGGTGGATGCCGATGAGTTCCTGGCTGCCAACAAGGCTGCCAGCGCCGTGGGCAAGGCCATTGCCAAGTTCCGGCCCATCCACAGCTATTCCAGCCCCGAGGAGGCCATTGCCGCCTACGCCGATGGCGCCATCGGCCTGCACGCTCCCATCCGGGTGCGCTACGGCAAGGAAATCGACGGAAAGATGGAGTACCGCATCATCGATGCCACCGTGGGCCGCCTGATCTACAACGAGCCCATTCCCCAGGACCTGGGCTTCGTGGACCGCAGTGTCCCCGGCCATGAGTTCGACCTGGAAGTCAGCTTCCTGGTGGGCAAGAAGCAGCTGGGTAAGATCATCGACAAGTGCATCCGTAAGCACGGCTTCACCATCGCCACCGAAATGCTGGACCGCATCAAGGCTCTGGGCTATAAGTACTCCACCAAGGGCGCTATCTCCGTGTCCATTGCGGATATGGTGGTTCCTGCCATCAAGTATGAACTGGTGAAGCAGGCCGAGGGCAAGGTGGTTGAAATTGAAAACTTCTACCGTCAGGGCTTTATCACCAACGACGAGCGATACCGTCTGGTGGTTCAGCAGTGGGAAAAGACCACCGCCGAAGTCACCAACGCCCTGCAGGGCAACCTGGACGAGTTCAACCCCATCTATATGATGGCTGACTCCGGCGCCCGTGGCTCCATGGCTCAGATCCGCCAGCTGGCCGGCATGCGCGGCCTGATGGCCGATACCGCAGGCCGTACCATCGAAATCCCCGTCAAGGCAAACTTCCGTGAAGGCCTTAGCGTTCTGGAGTATTTCATCTCCTCCAGAGGCGCTCGTAAGGGCATGACCGATACCGCTCTGCGTACCGCTGACTCCGGTTACCTGACCCGTCGAATGGTGGACGTTTCCCAGGAGGTTATCATCCGGGAGAAGAACTGCGGCACCACCAACGGTATCTGGGTGGGCGCTGTGATCCAGAAGGGCGACGTGATCGATACCTTCGGCAACCGGATCCGCGGCCGTTACCCCGTGAACGATGTGGTCTCTCCCATCACCGGCGAGGTGCTGCACTCCAAGGACGTGATGATGATGCCCGAGGATGCCGCCAAGTTCGAGGCCCACGGCATTGACAAGATTTATATCCGTACCATCCTGGGCTGCCGCGCCAGAAACGGTGTCTGCGCCAAGTGCTACGGCATGAACCTGGCCACCTCCAAGGAAGTGGATCTGGGCGAGGCTGTCGGTATCATCGCGGCCCAGTCCATCGGTGAGCCCGGTACCCAGCTGACCATGCGTACCTTCCACTCCGGCGGCGTTGCGGGTGACGATATCACCCAGGGTCTGCCCCGAGTCGAAGAACTGTTTGAGGCCCGCCGTCCCAAGAAGATGGCCCAGATTTCCGAGATCACCGGTACCGTCAGCATCGACGATACCCACCGTACCGCTCTGCGTAACATCACCGTTACCGCCGAGGACGGCGAGGTCAAGGTTTACCAGGTGCCCTATTCCGTGGGCCTGAAGGTGAGCCACGGTAAGACAGTCCAGAAGGGCGAGCCCATCACCGACGGTGCGCTGTATCCCCAGGACGTGCTCCGGATTTCCGGCGTGGAGGCTGTTCAGGATTACCTGGTCCAGTCCGTCCAGGCGGTGTACCGTCAGCAGGGCGTTGAAATCAACGATAAGCACATCGAGGTCATCATCCGTCAGATGATGCGCAAGGTTCATGTGGACGATGCCGGCGACACCAAGCTGCTGGTTGGCGCCGTGGTGGATACCTTCGAGTTCGAGGATGCCAACGCAGAGATCCAGGCCCGCATCGACGCCGGTGAAACCGAACTGCATCTGGCACAGGCTTCCGCTGTGCTGATGGGTATCACCAAGGCCTCCCTGGCTACCGAATCCTTCCTGTCCGCCGCTTCCTTCCAGGAGACCACCAAGGTCCTCACCGATGCCGCCATCAAGGGCAAGGTGGACCACCTGGTTGGCCTGAAGGAGAACGTCATCATTGGTAAGCTGATCCCCGCCGGCTCCGGCCTGATGGCCTACCGGGATTACCAGCCCG
>CAMEWH010000034.1:0-18075 GCA_945940335.1 uncultured Clostridia bacterium
CCCCAGAGGGGGAGCCAAGGGGTGCGTCGGTTCCGGTCGCCAAATTACAATTTGCCGTTCAAGCCGGCAGTCGAAATCATGTCCTTTCAAGGAAAACACAGACCTTTCAGATATAGAAGGAGGAATTTTCATGGTTTTCTTTTACCGAACCCGGCGGGCTGCGGCGGCGGTGCTGGCTCTGCTTCTGATTTGCGCTTTGTGCCTGCCCGGTCTGACGGCAAGGGCCGATGCCCCCGCTTCCTATTCCGCCGAGCTGAAGCTGAAGCTGGACGGCAAGGACCTTCAGGCCAAGCTGTCCGCCGACCAGGATAACGCCCTGCTTGCCCTCCAGACACAATTTGGCGACGAAGAAAGCAGCCTCGATTTGAACCTTTTCCTGGGCAAGCAGCAGATTGTGCTTCAGGACTCCCTGCTGCTGAACGGAGCCTATGGCATTGACCTGGAAACACTGGCGGAGAATCTGCCGAACTCCGTGTTCGCCCCGAATTCCGGCAGCGCCCTGGCTCTGGATCAGGCGCTCTATGATTCCCTGATGGCTCCCGCCGAAGATGATGCCTCCTCCGTGGGCATCATCGGCGGCGCGGACGGCCCCACCTCCGTCATTGTTTCCGCCGGTGGCCTGGCCGCCACCCTGCTGAAAAATGCCAATATGAAGCTCTCCTCCGGGGAGCTGGAGCTGGAATCCGGCACCGTCAAAACCACCGATACCATCATCAGCTTTGACGCCGAGGGACTGGCCCAGCTGGCAGACAACGCCCTGGCCGGGCTGAGCGAGGAGACCCAGAGAAAACTTGCCAGACTGCTGACCTCTTTCTTTGGCTCCGGGGAAGAAACCGGGGAGGCTGGTTCCTCCCTGCGTGATGTTCTGATCCGCGCCGACGCTCGTCTCTCTCTCTCCATTTCCCTGGACAAAAAGACCAAGCAGGTGGTATCCGCCAACGCCGTCCTGTCCTGGGAGGAGCGAACCACCGACCTGCGGGCCATCTTCACCGACAATTTCTGTTCCCTGACCCTGACCCGGGAGGGCAGCGAGCCCCTCACCGCCACACTGAACCTGGATGAGAACACCGACCGTGCCCTGGCCTTCCGCCTCTGCGCGGCCCGGGGGGATACGCCCGGCGCTCAGCTCAGCTTCCGCTGGAACAAGGCCGCCGGTACCTATGTGTTCACCGCCAAGAATGGGGACCAAACGGACGAGCTCACCGGCACCATCCAGATTTCCCAGGATACTGCCGTCGTCACCGCCGACACCGCCAACGGCCGGGAGCTGGAGGATATTCAGTTGACCCTGCGGCGCAACGACCCCGTCACCCTGCCGGAATACCAGGATATCGTCACCATGGACGAAAGCGGCATCCTCCGACTCCTGCAAAGGGCCATTACCGTCACGTTGACCATTGTCAAAGAAGCCATCTGACCGGTGCTGAAAAAACAACAGTTCCTATTGAATTACTCCCCTGGGTCTGATACAATTGAAGAAGGCTTACATGGCTTCCCGCCGGGTCTTCGTCCTGCGGGAAGCAACTCATCATGTGAGGAAAGGAAGGATACTACCATGAATACAACCAAATATTTCCGGTCCCGCAGCGGTGCAGCACGGATTTTCTCCTGGATCACGGCCTTTGTCCTGGTTTTCTCCCTGCTGGCTTTCCCCGCCCGGGCAACCTCCGCTCCATCCGGTGCGCTTTCCGCTGAGCTGGTTTTCTCCAGCGAAGGAATGGATATTTCCGGCAAACTCGCCCTGGACATCAATCAGCAGCTGCTGGCTGCAGTGGCCGGTGTGGGCACGAACGGCATTACCCTGGCTGATCTGGGCGCCTATGTCAGCGGCCAGGCGGTGGCTGCGGGCGGCAGTATGATCGGCGGCACCTACGGCGTGGACTTCGCCACCCTGGTCCGGAATCTGCCCAAATCCATCTTTGCCCCGGACTCCGGCTCCTCCTATGCCCTGGATGAGGAAACCTACGATCAGATCCTGGCCCTCATGAACCGTGGTATGGGCTCCGCCGCCCGGTTCGGAAGCTTTGGCGCCGATGTCTCCTCCGACGAGCTCACCAAGGCAGCCGCCGTGCTGCAGGAAGCCTACAGCGGCATCGGCGAAACGCTGGTATCCTGCCTGAAACTGGATGTGAAAAACGCGTCCATGGTCATCCGCGACAATCCGATCCAGGTTCAGCAGGGCGAGGTTCTCATTGATGGGGAAGCCCTCGCCGCAATCGCGAACGCGCTCACCACCCCTCTGCAGGGCAACACCGAAGCCCAGGAAGCCCTTGCCGCCATTATTGACGGCATCAACGCCGTCAGCGATGAGGAGCTGGGCTTTACCGGCGAAGAAGCGGTGGAAATGATCGTCTCCCAGCTGCCCGGGATGCTGCCTGAGATGGCCCAGGAGCTGGATGCTGCAGGCTTCTCCGCCCGTCTTATCCTCTGCTTCAGCAACGATACTCCTGTCCCGGTGAAATTCGGCATGGAGCTTCAGGCCGATGGCGAAACTGTGGAGCTTAACCTTTTGATCAGCGAAGAAATGGATTTCTACCGCTTTGAGCTGAAAGAGGACGGTGCGGTAACCACCTATATGCAGCTGGACATCACGGAAAACACCGCCGACACCCTGGCCTTCAAATTCACGGTACAGAATGAATACGAAGAACCGGTCAGCCTGGACTTTAACCTGAACAAAGCCGGCAAGGCCTTCCTGGTGACCGTTACAGCCGACGGTGAAACCAACTCCCTCTCCGGCTACTACAGCAGCTCCGACACGCTGTTCTCCATCACCGTTGACAAGGCCAACGGCCAGAACCTGGGCGGCACCATGACCCTGAACCTGCGCAGCGACGACTCCATCTCCATGCCCACCTTCTCCGAAATCACCACCATGACAGAAGAAGAGTTTACTACACTGGTAAATCAGATCGGCGCAGCCTTCGACATGTTCTCCCAGATGGCCGCATAACCTGCCCATATGAAGATACCCCCGCCAATAGGGTAGTGTCCGTAAAACAGTTAACTCTCCGAATGATTAACTTCTGCGGAGAGTTTCTTTTGGGATAGCCGCTCATAGCGGCGCAAAGATGCAGGCGCTTGTACGGAACGACGTGACGCAAAAACAGCCCGGACTTTTAAGTGTCCGGGCTGTCTGTCTCACAGAGCGTACATACAGGGATTGCCTCTGTATAGAAGTGCGCCATTAATAAACAGAAGATTTAGTGTTTTAGAGAATATGATCGGTGATGCAATCGTACCAATGAACGTAGGTTGTGCCATTTACGATAAGCCTGTCATTTTCGGGTAACAGTTCGCTCCAAGGCTTCTTATACCGGTCAATAGCCCAATCATCACGATTATATCTGCGCCACAGAATCGTCTTTCCATCTTTGTCCAAGAACTGCTCGGAAACGACACCACAGTTATAGGTTTCAATATCCATTACGCAAACGGTGTCATAACTTTTACCTCCGATGGTAACGGTATATCTGCCAACAATATCAAGGAGGAAATCTTTGTTCACGCTCGTAACAGAGTTTCCAACTCTCTGAATATCACCTTTAACAGAAATGTTCGTTTCGTTTCCGCAATTATCTTCTCCAAATCCCCAGTTCAGCATAAATTCATCGCCGTCAAGGAACGTGATGTAATTGCGAACATCTCCATCATTTCGGAGCGTTGCAAGGTAACGACAATGTGTATCTGTAAGCTGTGCTACAAAAGTACGGTTAATCACCTCGTTCTTATCTGAATAAGATGCTTCTCTTGCGGTAAGCTCCACTCCCTCAATACCGTGAACTTTGGCTTTGCCTGTAACTTGCATATCATAAACATGGCTGCATTTGCGGGAAGGAATATCATACATACCCCAAGACAGTCTTTCGCCAAGCTTAGGGATCAAGAACCATCCCATAAGTTCTTCCCATTTTACTGAGAAGGGGGCTTTGGCACTTGTTTCAATTTTGTATTCGGGAATAAATTCGGGCAACTTTTTCATAGTGCTTTCTCCTTTCGATACTTCGGTGTTATATGGATATTTGGTTTTGAAATTCTGTTTTGCCGTATGAAGTCTGCTTTTTACTGTTCCAACAGGAATACTCAGTTGTTTGGCAATTTCGGCTTGCGGAAGCTCTTTCCAAAAATAAAGATACAAGATTTGCTTGTCTTTATCACCAAGTAAACTCAAAGTTTCTCTTACTGTGGCAACTATGGAAACGCCATGTCTGCCGTCTGACAATTCGCTTTCTGTTATTTCATCAATCGGGATTTCATACTGCGTTGCTTTCTTACGAAAGTAGTCATTACATTTATTTCTTGCAATGCTAATAATCCATGCCTTAAAATAGTCCTTGTTTTTTAATTGAGCGAACTTTTGACAAGCGGCAAGGAAAACCTCTTGTAAAACATCGTCTGCATCCGCTTTTGAGTTCAAACGAAATCTCACAAAACGTTCTACAGACACTCGTTCTGCTTCCAACAATTTTTCAAATTCTTCCATATCCTCACCTCCTTTGGTCTATGAGTGATTAAAACCGGTTTCACTTATATAGACGGGTAGCAGTATTGAAAGGTTCATTTTGCATTCAAAAAATAAGCGGCACTCGACATTATTTCGAGTGCCGCAATTAACTGTTTTATGTCAATCCGCCTATTGGCGGGGGTATTTTGGTACCGGTTCAGTAAATTGTTGTTTATCGATTACACCACAGTAGGGGCGGCTATTAGCCGCCCGTGCGGTACAAACCTACAATCACGAATCAGCTTGGGCGAATTCGTACTGTGTCGGACGTGGTACCATTCAACCGAACACTTTTGACCCGGAACAAAAGCGGGAGGCTGAGAGCCTCCCCTACAATGGGTACGGATTGCATGCCATTCAACCAAGCACGCGGTTCCGTTACGTTGCGGGCGGCTGCGCAAAAACGTTACCGGGCACTGCCCAGGGGTCCCGGATGACACACCAGCCCGGTGCGCCATTGTCTGCGGGCACTGCCCGCCAAATTACAATTTGGATGTCTGCGTTTGTTTTCCCTCAGAACAGCAGGGCACCAACCAGGCCCACCAGCAGCAGGATCACGGGGTACATGGCGTACTTCATCACCCGGGGGCCCTCCCGCCCCTCTTCTCCACGATAGTAATGGGTCAGCAGGAAGCCGAAGGGCGCAAAGAGGAACAGGGGGTTACCCACGGTACACACCAGGGCGGCCGCCGTGGCGGCGAAGAAGGCCATGGTGTGGCGGCTGCGCAGCTCCCACAGGAAAAAGGAGACCAGCACCATCGCTACGCCGTACTCCACCTGGAGTATCCCCGCCCACAGGCAGGCGGCAGCCAGCACCGCGACGCGAATGAGCACATTTTTTGCCGTCTTTCCGTCGTAATACCGCTGCAGGTACAGCATCGCCACCACCAGCACCAGACCGAACACCGGGTTCCGGGGAGAGGGATTGATCAATTTTCCCGTAAGGGCAAAATGATAGGGCACCTCGCAGATCAGCGCCAGCAGGAGCAGGCGGAGCAGGTACTTTTTCACACTGGAGGTGCGGCTGAAGCCGTCCACGGTGAGGGTGGCGAAAACGGGCACTGCGATGCCCTCGATGGCACCCAGGATGATGGCCGCAGTGGCCGCGTTCATCGCATCCGCCGAGGATTCCAGCAATGCCGCCAGATTGGTGCCGGAGGATGCGCCCAGCACCCGGTTTTGCAGAATGCCCCGGCCCAGGATGCCCAGGGCTGCAATAACCAGGCCGATGAGCCGAAGGGTATTCCGGTCAATGCCGGTGCTGCGTTGGGGGGAGAGTCGTTCTTCCATGAAATGCTCCTTTTTTGATGATACAACCCAGCCACTGTAGGGGAGGTTCTTCGAATTCGCCTGAGCTGGGTTGATGCTTGGGCTGGTACTGTGCCCTACAGTTTGGTGTGCCTTACTTGCACAGCACTGCTACGGCGTAGGGGGGCAGCGTCAATTGGGTTCCGGACTGGGTGATGGGGGTTTCGTCCACAGTGAGGCTGCCCACCAGGGTGAAATCGCTGTAATCCGACAGATCGCACTGTTTCTGGGCTGTGCTGATGTTCATGAGGATGATGCAGTTCTCCTCCCCCCAGGTCTTCCGGGTGGCGCTGACGCAGCCCACATTCAGGGCCGTTTCGGCGGTGGGGATGCCGTGGGAGATCACCGGGTAGCTCCGGCGCAGGGCGATGGCGCGCCGGTAGTAGTTGAAAATGGAGTCATCATCCTCCCGCTGGGTTTCCAGGCTGCCCAGAGGATAGCTTTCCGGCAGCTGGCATTCCGGGGGCGGGTTGGTGGTGCCATTGTCCCGGGCCTCGTTCCAGACCATGGGGGCACGCTTGCTGGGATCGTTGCCGCTTCCGGGCATCCCCAGCTCCTCGCCGTAGTAGAGGAAGGCGCTGCCGCTCATCATCAGGTTCATGGCCCCCGCCAGCTTCATTTTGTTTTCATCCCGATTGCAGAAGCCCGCGATCCGGCCGGTGTCATGGTTGGACAGGAAGGGGGCGTCGATGTAGTCCGGGTTATTGGCCCGGAATGCCTTGTCCGCCTTTTCCTGGGCGGCGGCGAAGGAAGATACGGTTTTTTCATTGTCCACCCCCCGGAGCACGGCGGTGATTTTACCGCTGCTGTCGCCGAAGGCAAAATTGAAAATGCTGGGGATGCCGCTGGCGTAGTAGTCGGCGATGGTGGTAAAGCCCTCCCACACCTCCGCCACCAGGTAGGCATCGGGGTTGATGCTCCGGGCGGTCTCCGTGAGGAAGCTGAGCACCTGGATGTTCCGGGAAGGCTGGCCGGAGAAGAATTCCTTGGCCGCGTCCAGCCGGAAGCCGGAGACACCCTTGTCCATCCAGAAAGCCATGATGTCCCGAATCTCCGTCCGCAGTTCCAGGTTGTCCAGGTTCAGATCCGGCATTCCGGACCAGAATTTGCCTTCGTACTTCCAGTCCGTGCCCTCTACGGCGTAGAAATCTGCCGCGATTGCCTCTTTATCGAAGAAATACCAGTCCACATAGGGACATTCCTCCAGGTTCGGCTCCCGGCCGGGCTCCAATGACTGGAGGTAGCCGACAGCCTGACGGAACCAGGGGTGCTCCGAGCTGGTATGGTTGAGCACCAGATCCAGGATCACCCGGATATCCCGCTCCCGGCACTGCTCCATCAGTTCCTCAAAATCCTCCATGGTGCCGTACTGGGGGTCGATGGCATAGTAGTCCGTCACATCGTACTTATGGTAGGTGGGGCTGGGATGGATGGGCATGAGCCAGATGCCGTTCACCCCCAGCTCCTGGAGATAGTCCAGCTTGGAAGTCACGCCCTTCAGGTCGCCGATGCCGTCGCCGTCGGAATCGCAGAAGGAATACACAAAAATCTCGTACCAGGTGCGGTAGTTGTCATCCGGTTCCGTGCTCACATCGCTGTATGCCACAAGCTCCGTCTGCACGTTCACCCCCGACAAGTCGGGGGTGAAGCTTTGGTAGAAGGAACCCAGCAGGAGCAGGGCGGTGAGCAGCAGACACGTCAATCGTGCAAGCCGCTTCATCGGCATTAACCCTTGACGCCGCCGGCCATTGCTTCCTGGTAGAAGCGCTGGGTGCAGATGTACAGAATGGAGATGGGAATTGCCACCAGCACGGCGCCGGCGCAGAACCGGGTGAACCAGGTGGACACGTACTCCTTGGAATCCAGCAGGCTGAACAGACCGATGGAAACGGTGTAGTACTGGGTCTTGGTGCCGCAGATGATCTTGGCAAAGATGAAGTCCATCCAGGGTGCCATGAAGGAGGTGATGATCTGGTAGACCACCATGGGCTTGCACAGGGGCAGGGTTACCTTCGTGAAGGTTTCCCACTTGGTTGCACCATCGATGTAGGCTGCCTCATCCAGGGCCGTGGGAATGGTATCCATATAGCCCTTCATGACATAGAACTGGGTGCCTGCACCGGCAGAGTAGCAGATGATCAGGGCCAGAGGAATCCAATTGCCCTCGGTCAATCCAATGGCCTTCAGCAGGAAGTAGATGGCAACCATGGC
This sequence comes from uncultured Clostridia bacterium, assembly GCA_945940335.1. Lineage (GTDB taxonomy): Bacteria > Bacillota > Clostridia > Oscillospirales > Oscillospiraceae > Faecousia. The sequence goes on from CAMEWH010000034.1 coordinate 8,024, forward strand.
CATGAAGCCAGGGAACAGGTTGATGACCATTGCCATGTTCAGATAGGCCTTGCGCATCTTCCACTTCACCCGGCTGACGCTGTAGGACACGGCCAGCACGAAGAAGGTAGAAATGCAGCAGCTGCAGCAGGCAATGAAGAAGGTGTTGAGGAACATCCGGGGGAAATTGATGGTTGCCGTGTCGGTGAACAGCCGGGTGTAGTTATCCAGCGTCCACTGGGTGGGGAAGAAGGTGGCGGAGAACTGCCCCCGGTCCAGGCCGCCCCGGAAGGAGTGGGCCACTAGCCAGATAAAGGGAATCAGCCACACAATGGACACGCACACCAGGAAAACATGGACAACAATGTCCGCAATCGTTCTCTGCGCTTTCAGAGAACCACTGATTTTCTTACCCATTACTTAAATGCCCCCTCGTCTTTATAGGATGCGGAATTGCGGTAGGTCACCAGGGACACAAACGCCAGAATCAGGAAGGTCATAATGCCGATGACAGCCGCCACGTTGAACTGCTGCTTGTCCACCGTCAGCTTATACAGCCAGGTGACCAGCAGGTCCGTCTGGCCCGCCGTATCGCCCACATAGGTGGGGCCGCCGCCGGACAGCAGATAGATGACGTTGAAATTGTTGATGTTGTTGGTGAAGGTGGTAATCAGGGTGGGGGTCATGACGAAGAACATATACGGCAGGGTGATGTTCACGAACTGCTGCACCGCGTTGGCGCCGTCGATCCGGGCAGCCTCATACTGCTCGGCGGGGATGTTCTTCAAAATGCCGGTGACGGACATCACCGTGTAGGGGATGCCCACCCAGATATTCACCACAATAACGGTAACCCGGGCCCAGGTGGCGTTGGTCCAGAAGGGCAGGTTCTGGCCTGCGCCGATGAATCCCAGGGTCTGCAAAAGCTTATTCACCGCGCCGTCGTCCTTGAACATGGTGCGGATGATCATCAGGGACACGAACTGGGGCACCGCGATGGTGAAGGACAGGATGGTGCGCCACAGCGCCTTGCACCGGGTGGTGGGCCGGTCGATGATCATGGCCATGATGGTGCCCAGGAAGAAGTTCAGGAAGGTGGCGAAGAATGCCCACACAACGGTCCAGAGCAGAACGCCCCAGAACTGGCGGCCGATGGTGCTGGAACTGTTGAACAGGTCCGCAAAATTCTTCAGGCCCACCCAGTCAAACAGGACCAGGTGCTCGCCTTCCTTGGAGTAGTTGGTGAAGGCCATCAGCATCATGTACACCAGCGGAGTGATGGTGAACACCAGCAGCATGGCAAAAGGAGGAGTCATGAGCAGCTTGTGGATGTTCTCATCCAGCAGCGCCTTCAGGTCATCCACAAAGGTGGGGACCTTCTTGCCCGCCGCTTTTTTCTGCTGTGCATTGTGGCCGCTGCGGATGGAAGCACGCCAGATCACCACAAACAGTGCGATGATGACCAGGGTTGCCACGGCATACAGCAGAATCTGCTGGGATTTGTCGCCGGGCAGATACTCGTAGAAGCCTTCTTCTTCGTTCCAGACCTCAATCCGTTCCACCTCGCCCAGCCCGGGCAGCATAGACAGCCAGTAAGCGCCGCCCATGGGAACCGCCATATAGGCGATGAAGCCCACTTCGATTGCCAGGAAAATCAGGCCCTTGATCACCTGCCCGGCAGCAATGTTACCCAGACCCATCACCAGGAAGGAAGCCAGGACGATGGGATTTCCGCTTTTCAGCGCGGCAGCCAGGGTATCAGGGGTCTGTTTCTGCTGGGCAGCGGCGACTTTTGCTAATTCTTTTGAAGACATAGTTTCCGTTCCCTTCTCTTCAGTCTTTCTGAAAAAATGCAAAGGGCGGCAGCGGAGTTACCGCTGCCGCCCGGGTTTGCCCTTACAGCTTGTAAATTACAGGCCGCCGTTGTTGATGACGTCCAGGGTCTTGGCCAGGGAGTCGGCACCGTTGCTGGCGTTGACTTCGCCGCTGACGATGTTTCTGCCCAGGGTCTCAATGGGAGTCCACCAGTTGCCCATCTCAGGCAGGGTGGGCTGCAGAATGGAGGTGTTGGCAATGGTGTCCAGGATGGCCACGGCCACGATATCGGAGGCGATGGTGGGATCCTCAGCCAAGGAGGTAGCCACGGGGATGGCGGAACGGACCTGGTAGCGCAGCAGCTGGCCTTCGGCGGAAGCCAGGAAGGCGGCGAACTGCATGGCGGGCTTCATGGCGCCGTGCTCACTGGCATGGGGGTTCACGCCCACAGCCTTGGAGCCGGCGAAGGACTTCAGGCTTTTGGCTTCACCGTTGATGGTAACGGTGGGCAGCTGGCAGGCGCCCAGCTTGTCGCCCAGGGCTTCCTTCAGGTTATCGTAATCCCAGGAACCGGAGAAGTAAGCGGCAACCTCACCGCTCATCAGGCCGGACTTGCCCAGGCCGGCATCGTCGGTGCGGTAGTTGGGGTTGGAAACCATGGACAGGACGGCATCCAGAGCGGCAGCGCCGTTGTCCTCACCGAAGACAACACCGGCGGCGGCGTCATTACCGGAGGGTCCGAACACGGTAGCGCCGTTGGCAAAGAAGAAGGCGCCCAGGTACCAGGAGTTCATGGTGGGGAAGGCCACAACGCCCTTCTCCAGCATGGTGTCCAGGGACTTCACATCTTCCTCGGTGTAGACGTCCTTATTGTAGTAGCAGAACCAGGTGTTGGCAGCCATGGGGAAGCCATACACATTGCCGTCAGTGCCGGTGACGGAGTCGATCATGGCAGCGCCGTTGTCGTTCTGAACCTGCTCCAGGTAAGCGCCGCCCAGACGGGCGATGCCCTGGCAAGCCAGCAGGTCGCCCAGCTGGTCGTTGGCAAACATGTAAACATCAGCGGCGGCAGCGGGGTCCTTGGAGACCTCGTCCTTGGCCTTGTCCTCACCGCAGACCTCGTTGATCCAGGTGATCTTGTACTCGGGGTGAGCTTCCTCAAACTTGGCTTCCATCTGCTGCAGCCAGCTGTCAGCATTGGCCTGGTCCTCCTGAGGTGCCCACACCTTCAGGGTCAGCTCGGTGACGTCGTCTGCGGCAGCGGTCACGGCGCACAGGCCACAGACCATCGCAACTGCCAGCAGCATGGCAATGATTTTCTTCATTTCTTCTCCTCCTAGATTTTGTTGTAATATGCAGCACAGAGCATGCTCTGATGATGCCAGAATCATCCTTTCCATATAAACGGAAAGGAAAACAGAGGTACCTCTGTTTTCGGAAATTCCCCGGAAGGGGCACGGCTGTTTCGGGAAGTTTCGTTATTTTCATTTTAAACTCTTCCTTTTTTACTGTCAAGCAAATTTTGAGTTCCCCGGGGGATTCTCTGTTTTAAACAATTTCCTGAATGATTTTTGGTACTTTCGACCATTCATCTTCGAAAAAGCACCCCGTCGATTTTCGTACCTTTCCAGAGCGCAGGAGGACAAATTGTAATTTGAAGCGCAGGGCGCTTCATCCCAATGCGTGCTCGGCTGGTGTGTCATCGATACACTCCTGGGTACCGCTCGGTTCGTTTTTGCACGCCATATAGTGGCTGGGCAATGATTTTACTGCGCAGAAACGTTACCGGGCACCGCCCAGGAGTCCCGGATGACATATTCGCCCGGTGCGCCATTGTCCGCGGGCACTGCCCGCCAAATAACGATTTATCGCTCCGGCTTCGGTGAAACACTACGAAAAATTACGAAACAATTATTTGCTTTTTTGGAATAGATGTCATATAATGGGGAAAATGCCAAAATTCAGGCAAAAGAGGTGACGGTAATGGCAACCATGGATGATATTGCAAAGCGGTTGGGAATTTCCAAAGGGACGGTTTCCAAAGCTTTCAGCGGTGCCGGAGACGTGAGCGAGGCTATGCGCCGGGCAGTGCTGGAAACGGCGGTGGAGCTGGGCTATTCCAGGCTGCCCCGTTCCTGTCAGCCAACCCGGCTGTGTGTGTTCATTGAAAACATGTCCTACGAGCATCCCAACGATTTCGGCTGGGACCTGGTCACCGGCTTTCGCAAGCTGGCGGAGCCCGACGGCTGCACTGTGGACCTGATTCCCTTAAGCCGCGAGCTGCAGAAGCAGCACCATTATGACGAATATATGCTGGGAAACAACTACCAGGGCGCCTTCTTCCTGGGCACCTCCTTCTCCGATGACTGGATGGGGGAGTTCCGCACCTGCCGAACCCCCGCTGTGCTGCTGGACAACCATCCCCAGTACAACAGCGTGGTCTCCCAGGTGGGCATTGACAACGACGAGGCCATGGAAGCCGCCATTGAAAAGCTGAAAGAGCTGGGCCACCGGAAAATCGGATACATCAGCGGCGGCCTGGGCTCCTACATCTATCAGGAGCGGTACCTGGCTTTCTTCCGGGCCCTGCGCAAGCATGCTCTGGAGGAAGATCGTCTGGTGGCCGGCCACTCCTTCTCCATTGCCGAATGTCTGGACTCCCACCTGCCCCGGCTGCTGGCCCAGGGCTGCACCGCCCTGATCTGCAGCCACGACCTGCTGGCCCGGGAGGTGATGACCCGCTGCCAGAGAAACGGTCTTCCCGTTCCCGGGGACGTCAGCATCATCGGCATCGACGATCTGCCCATCTGCCAGTCCACGGTGCCCACCCTCTCCTCCATCCGTCAGGATCGGACGGAGCTGGGCAAAAGCGCCTACTACGCTCTGGCCAGCCAGATTCGGGGGATCCACATCAGCTGCCTGAAGCTCCACCCCGAAGTGATCCTCCGGGATTCTGTCGGCCCGGCAAAGACCTGACACACCGAATATTCCAAACGCCGCCATTCCGGGCGGCGTTTTTTGTCCGTTCGATGAGAAACAGGTAAACTGTAATTTGGCGGGCTGATACGGCAGCGCCCCTTGGCTCTCCCTTTGGGAGAGCTGTCAGCCGAACAGGCTGACTGAGAGGGTGCCGCAGGAAAGATCGCAACAGCTTTAAATCCAAACTGTGTTGCCCTCTCAGTCTGCCCCTTAGGGGGCAGCCAGCTCCCCCAGAGGGGGAGCCAAGGGGACGTCAGTTCCGGTACGCCAAATTACAATTTACCGCTTTACCGTGAAAAATCGTAAAAATCTCACTTTTTCAGAAAATTCACGCAACCGGTGGAATTTGTTCACAATTCTCAAATACTCTATATTTAGAAAGGTCAAAACTGAAGGAAGGAAGAGATTTATGAACGAGGTAAAGCAACCAAAGAAACCACTGGCCTACTATTATTTCATTGTACTGATCTGTGTCATGCTGTTCAACTGGCTGCTGATGCCCAGGATTCTGGAGCAGCAGATTCAGCAGGTGGACTACGGCACCTTCATGACCATGACCGAGGAGGGCAACATCGGTCAGGTGGACATCCAATCCAACCAGATCGTGTTCACCGACAAGGAAAATACAAAAATCTACAAAACCGGCCTGATGGACGACCCCGGACGGACGGAACGGCTCCACGCGGCGGGAGCGGTGTTCTCCAGTGAAATCATCGAGGAGGCCTCACCCCTGATTTCCATTCTGCTGTCCTGGGTGCTGCCCATGGTGCTTTTCATCGCCCTGGGGCAGTTTTTAACCAAAAAGCTGATGGACCGGGCCGGCGGCGGCGCCGGCGCCATGAGCTTCAACATGGGCAAGAGCAACGCTAAGGTCTACGTCAAATCCTCCGACGGCATCAAATTCTCCGATGTGGCCGGTGAGGATGAGGCCAAGGAAAACCTGACGGAAATCGTGGATTACCTCCACAATCCGGATAAATACAAGGAAATCGGCGCCTCCATGCCCAAAGGCATCCTCCTGGTGGGCCCTCCGGGCACCGGCAAAACCATGCTGGCCAAGGCCGTAGCCGGTGAAGCCAGCGTTCCCTTCTTCTCCATGAGCGGCTCCGAATTTGTGGAGATGTTCGTGGGTATGGGCGCCAGCAAGGTTCGGGACCTCTTTAAGCAGGCCAAGGAGAAGGCCCCCTGCATCGTATTCATCGACGAGATCGACGCCATCGGCCAGAAGCGGAACACCGGCGGCATGGGCGGCAACGACGAGCGGGAGCAGACCCTGAACCAGCTGCTTACCGAAATGGATGGCTTTGAAGGCAACAACGGTGTCATCATTCTGGCCGCTACCAACCGTCCCGAGTCCCTGGACCCCGCCCTCACCCGTCCCGGCCGGTTTGACCGGAGAGTGCCGGTGGAGCTGCCCGACCTGAAAGGCCGGGAGGAAATTCTGAAGGTTCACGCCAGAAAAATCAAAGTCGCCGACGATGTGGACTTTTCCAAAATCGCCCGGATGGCCTCCGGCGCCAGCGGCGCGGAGCTTGCCAACATCGTCAACGAAGCCGCTCTGCGGGCGGTGCGGGACAACCGGAAATTCGCCACCCAGGCGGACATGGAGGAATCCATCGAAACCGTCATCGCCGGCTACCAGAAGAAGAACGCCATCCTGACGGATCAGGAGAAGCGGGTGGTGGCCTACCACGAAATCGGCCATGCCCTGGTTGCCGCCAGACAGACCGGCTCCGCCCCGGTGCAGAAGATCACCATTGTCCCCCGTACCTCCGGCGCTCTGGGCTACACCATGCAGGTGGAGGAGGGCAACCACTACCTGATGACTCAGGAAGAGCTGGAAGCCAAGATCGCCACCTACACCGGCGGCCGGGCAGCGGAGGAAGTGGTATTCCACTCCATCAGCACCGGCGCCTCCAACGACATCGAACAGGCCACCAAAATCGCCCGGGCCATGATCACCCAGTACGGCATGAGCGAGGACTTCGACATGGTGGCCCTGGAGACCGTATCCAACCAATATCTGGGGGGCGACGCCTCCCTGGCCTGCTCTGCCGCAACCCAGACCGAGATCGACCAGCAGGTCATCGCCCTGGTGAAGCGGCAGCATGAGAAAGCAACCCGGATTCTGCAGGAAAACCGGGAGAAGCTGGACGAGCTGGCCTCCTTCCTCTACGAAAAGGAAACCATCACCGGCGAAGAATTCATGAATATTCTGAACCGGTAACAAAAAACACCCGCAGGCGGGAATGTACAGCGGTACGTTCCCGCCTGGTTTTTTGTGCATCATCCAGCAGACGATAAATGGTTGCTTAGCGGTGGGTTGAACGGCATACGGTTCGTCCATTTTGTAGGGAACGGCCTGCGTGCCGTTCCCTCCGCGCAGCGGCTGCAACCCAACGGACCGGAACGTCCGGATGAATGGAATGCGGGTTGGACGGACGTGATGCCATTCAACGAACCCTACCATAAATGGGGGCGGGGCGGAACGGCACGCAGGCCGTTCCCTTGTCTACGGATTCGTCCAACACATCCCCACACATCCCACCCCCAAAATACAATTTATTCGTCAAAGCAAGAGCCTGCCCATTCTCATTCATTCCCGGGCGGGGCGTGGGGTTGGAGGCGGATGACCACGGCGGTGGCGTCGTCGCTCCGGTTGGCGCAGGATGCCAGAATCTGAGCCGCCAGGCCGCCTGGGTCGTTGATTCCCGCCAGGCCGGCCCAGGTTTTGGCATTCACGGCATCCACCCCGTCGCTGAGCAGCACCAGGCTGTCCCCGGGGAACATCACCACCCGGTGCACCGATTCCCGCCCCACCCCCACGCCCAGCCCAGGGGGCGGTCCGGAGGAACCCACCTGTACGCCCCGCCGGTGGCGCAGCAGCCAGCTGGGACCCGAGCCCCATTTGTACAGCCACACCCGGCCCGTGTCCAGCCGCAGCTCCGCCAGGTCCACCGTCACCGCACCGCCCCGTTCCATCAGCGTCAGCTGACTGTTCACGCTGCCCAGCACCGCACCGGGTGCCATGCCGGCGGTGAGCATGCTGGTGATCAGCTCCGTGGCCTGGCGGCTCTCCTCCGATGCCCCCAGGCCGGTACCCATCCCGTCGCACAGCAGCACATAGTACCTGAGGCCCACCCCGGGAAAGGCGCTGACCCGGTCCCCGTCGGCGATCTCTTTTCCCCGGGAGCGGGCGGACACCTGAACCCGGTACCGGGGAACGCCTTTCCGATTCCCGTCGGGCAGATGATCGGACAGGTCCTGCAAGGCATCCGCCAGGAAGCCATACTGCTGCACCAGGGCCATCCGGTATTCCTCCTGTCTGGCCCGGGAAGCCCGGATGCGGCGAAGCTGCTCCCGGCTCCGGCGCAGCTCCGCCTCCGCCAGGCCGGATTTGCGGCACTGGAACCCCTCTTCTCCGGTGATCAGATTCTCATCCATCCGCTTCTGCTCCACACATCCCGCCCGGGCGGAGCAGGAGCCGCAGGCATTAATTTTCAGCTTTTGCGTTAAGGCAGTCACATCCAAAGGAGGGGGCACAAATTCCAGCAGCTGCCGCTGGCAACGGGTCAGCACCCGAGCCGTCTTCTCCAGCCGCACCTGGGCCGCTCCCACGCTGCTGTGCCGGGGTGCCGCCGTGATCCGCCAGGGCATCAACGCCCCGGCCAAAGAGCCCAGGCTGACACAGAGCATCACCCCCGGCTCCCATTCCCGCTGCACCAGCATCAATGCGCCGCAGGCCAGGCACGGGGAGACGAACCGGCGCCAGTCCCCCCGGGGCAGCAGCCGCTGAAGATAGAAGGCAAGCCCCGCTGCCGCCGTCAGGGATACTGCCGCTTTTGCCCCCAGCTCCGCGCCCAGTGCTGCCGCCAGCGCCGCCGGGAGGGGCGCGGCCCCCAGGGCAAATCCCGCCGCCAGCCATCCCAGCCAGGCGATGCGCTGGGCCAGGGCCGCTACTCCCACACCGCAGCCCATCCACCGGCACAGTCTGTCCCGGCCGGTAAGGGCAGCTTCCGCCACCAGAGCACCTGCTCCCGCCAAGGCGATCCGCAGAAACAGCACCTGCGTCCCCTCCGGGTCGGCCAGTCCGAAGGCCAATCCGGAACCGGAAACAATACACATGCACCCCGCCGCCAGCCGGAACCGGGCCCGTCCTCCGCCCACCAGCAGCGGCAGTGTCAGCGCAAGCAGCATTGTTCCCAGGGCCCAGATTGCACCCTGGAAGCCCTCCGCTCCCCAGAACAGCACATATCCCAGGGCACTTCCGGCGGCCGCCGCACAGCATCGCCACCCGGTACAGGCCGCCGCCACTCCCATGGCCACAGGCTGCATTCTGCCCCAGACGCTTAGTCCGCTCAGCAGCATCCCACCTCCAAAAAAGGAGGCGAACCGGGCCGTTCCCCGGACGCCGGGCCGCTCCAGCCACTGCTCCCCCCGCCGTTTCACCCGCAGCAGTACCGTTTCCGCCATCATTTGTGATCCCGCCTTTCTTCAGTGATGGCTGAATTTTACCATTATGGGAAGGTAGATGCAGTCGCATCCGGTCTGTGCCAAAAGGTTCCAACCCTCCTCCCAAAACCGCCTTCAAGGAGAAATTATGTTCCGGACTGTTTTCTTTCGGGTTATCCCCCTTTGGCCAGGCCAATCAATGCAAGGATTTTCCTCATTTTCTCCCCTTCCTCCCGCTCCATGGCCGCAAACACCGGGGCGAATTCTCCGGCGGAAGCCCGGGCGGCGTAATCCTCCCTGGCCCGGCTGCTGCGGCGGAAGGCCAGAGCCAGAGCCCGGCAGGTCCCGGTTTTGGTCCAGGGGCAGCCGGGCTGCTTTTCCGGCTCCTCCCCGGAGAGGATGCGAATGCCCAGCAGCGTCAGGGCATTACCGTACTCCTGGCGGTGAAGCTCCTGGAGGGTATCCCGCATCAGTCCGGTGCTGGTCTGGGCCAACTGCCGGAACACCATAGCCGACTCCCGGCTCCGCTGCTCCATCTCCCGCAGGGAGGTGCACTCCCCCTGAGCCGGCACCTGCGCTCCGCTGACCCGCTGCCACACCCGCCGCTCCAATTCCAAATCCTGCTGCTCCATCAGGCCACCACTCCCTTGTTGATTTCCTTACTATTATAGATGGATCGGTATCAAAAGGTTCCGGCTGGCAGCATTTTCCGGGATATGACATAATCGGAGCAATCGTGCGTAATAATTTATTTGGCGGGCAGACACGGCATCACCCCTTGGCTCCCCCTATGGGGGAGCTGGCTGCCCCGTAAGGGGCAGACTGAG
>CAMEWH010000035.1:0-17111 GCA_945940335.1 uncultured Clostridia bacterium
AAGGCCTGCTGGTTCAAGGTGGACGACACCGGCGCCATCACCGGCGGCATCTCCAAATTCCTGGGCCAGTGCGGCGAGGCACTGAAGGAAAAGCTGAATCTCAAGCCCGGCAGCTTCGTGTGCATGGCCGCAGGGAAGAAGGCCGCGGCCCAGAAGACCGCCGGCGTCATCCGCACCTTGCTGGGCAAGCGGGTTCCCGGTCACTTCGACGAGGAGCAGTACGCCCTGTGCTGGATTGTGGACTTCCCCATGTACGAAAAGGACGAGGAAACCGGCAAAATCGACTTCTGCCACAACCCCTTCTCCATGCCCCAGGGCGGCCTGAAGGCGCTGGAGGATGCCGGGGATGATGAGGAGAAGATTCTCGCCATCAATGCTGACCAGTACGACCTGGTAGTCAACGGCTACGAGTCCGCCTCCGGCGCGGTCCGGAACCACGATCCTGAGATCATGGTCAAGGCCTTCCAGATGGTGGGCCGGGGCGAGGAAGAGGTCAAGGCCAAGTTCCCCGCCATGTACAATGCTTTCACCTACGGCGCTCCCCCCCATGCAGGCGCGGCTCCCGGCGTGGACCGCCTGATCATGCTGCTCACCGGCGAGGAGAGCATCCGGGAGGTCATCACCTTCCCCATGAACAAGAACGCCCAGGACCTGATGATGGGCGCTCCCAGCACCGTGGAGCAGAAGCAGCTGGACGATGTGCACATCGCGCTGAACGTGGAAGAATAATCGTTTCCAAACCGGGCGGCGGCAGTGATGCTGTTGCCCGGTTCCCATAAGCACGGAAGAGAGGAGTAACTGCATGAATCGAGAAGAAGCAAGAAAGAAAGCCCAGGCGCTGGTGGAGCAGATGGACGTGCTGGAGGCAGCCGCCCAGCTGAGCTATGACGCCCCCGCCCTGGACCGGCTGAATATTCCGGAATACAACTGGTGGAACGAGGCCCTTCACGGCGTGGCCCGGGCCGGTGTGGCCACCAGCTTCCCCCAGGCCATCGGCATGGCCGCGTCCTTTGACCCGGAGCTGGTGCAGCGCCTGGGCGACATTGCCGCCACCGAGGGCCGGGCCAAGTACAACACCCTCTCCCAAAAGGGCGACCGGGACATCTACAAGGGACTGACCTTCTGGTCCCCCAACATCAATATTTTCCGGGACCCCCGGTGGGGCCGGGGCCATGAAACCTATGGCGAGGACCCCACCCTTACCGCCGAGCTGGGCAAGGCCTATATCCGGGGCCTCCAGGGGGACGGAGAATATCTGAAATCCGCCGCCTGTGCCAAGCATTTTGCCGTCCATTCCGGCCCGGAGGCGGAGCGGCACCATTTCAACGTCAACCCCTCCAAAAAGGATATGGAGGAAACCTATCTCCCCGCTTTCGAGGCGGCGGTGAAGGAGGCGGATGTGGAGTCCGTCATGGGCGCCTACAATGCGGTGAACGGCTACCCCTGCTGCGGCAGCCCGGAGCTGCTGCAGGAATACCTGCGGGACAAATGGGGTTTTCAAGGCCATGTGGTCTCCGACTGCTGGGCCATCCGGGACTTCCATGAGAATCACCACTTTACCGATACCCCCGCCCAGTCCAGCGCCGCTGCCCTGAAAGCCGGCACCGACCTGAACTGCGGCTGCACCTACCGCTGCCTGATTACCGCCCTGGCCCAGAAGCTGATCACCGAGGAGGACATTCGCCAGGCCGCTGTCCGGCTGTTCACCACCCGGTATCTGCTTGGCATTATGGACGGCCAGGAAACGGAGTTCGACAAGATTCCTTACTCCGCCGTGGAGTGCAGGGAGCATGTATCCGCTGCCATTGAAGCGGCGGAAAAAGGCATTGTACTGCTGAAAAACGACGGCATTCTCCCCCTGAACAAAGAAAAGCTGAAATCAATCGCCGTGGTGGGCCCCAACGCCAACAGCCGCGTTGCCCTCATCGGCAATTACCACGGCACCTCTTCCCGGTACATCACCGTGCTGGAGGGCATCCAGGATGAGGCTGGCGACGATGTGCGGGTCTACTATTCCGAAGGCTGCCACCTGTTCCGGGACCGGGTGGAGAGCCTGGGCCGGGCCGATGACCGGATCGCCGAAGCCCTGGTGGCGGCGGATCAGTCCGACGTGGTGGTGCTGGTGCTGGGTCTGGACGAAACCCTGGAGGGCGAGGAAGGAGACACCGGCAACGCCGATGCTTCCGGCGACAAGGGAAGTCTGCTGCTGCCCGAAAGCCAGCGTAAGCTGGCGGAGGCGGTGCTGGATTCCGGCAAGCCGGTGATCCTGTGTCTGATGGCCGGCAGCGCCATCGATATCAGCGAAATTGCCGACCGGGCGGCTGCTGTGGTGCAGCTTTGGTATCCCGGCGCCCGGGGCGGCAAAGCGGCAGCGGACATTCTGTTCGGCAAGCGCTCCCCCTCCGGCAAGCTGCCTGTGACCTTCTATTACAACAGCGCCCTGGAGGAAATGCCCGCCTTCACCGACTATTCCATGAAAAACCGCACCTATCGCTACTATGAAGGAAAGGCCCTGTATCCCTTCGGCTATGGCCTGACCTACGGCGATACCAAAGTCCTGTCCGTCACCGCTGACGAAACGGAAGCCAGAGTGGTGGTGCGCAACGACGGCCGGGAGACGGAGGATGTACTCCAGCTCTATATCAAGGACATGACCGCTCCGGATGATACGGTGAATCCCAAGCTCTGCGCGTTCCAGCGGATTCTTCTGGCAGAGGGAGAGGAAAAGGAAATTACCCTGAAGCTCCCTGCTAGAGCCTTCCAGGTTTGCAATGAGGAGGGAAAGTGGATTCCCGGCAGCGGGAAGTGGACCCTGTACGCTTCCTTCGGCCAGCCCGATGAACGCACCCGGGAGCTCACCGGCAAAAAGGCCGCCTCCTGCGTCATTGAATAACCCCATCAAACACCAGGAGCCTCCCACCCGGGAGGCTCCTGCATTTTTTCGTTATACGGGGAAATTGTAGTTTGGCAGTACGATGATTGGGACTTTGTCCGATCAGTACCACAGCTACTGTAGTAGAATGTAAATCTAAAAGGTTGATGTAAGCGAGATATCAGATACGAGATACAAGATACAGGGGAAAGGAACCAAACCCAAAAAGCCAAGCTAAAAAACGAAAGCACTCTGCAAAAAGCGCGCCGGGAGAGGGTTCTTAGGGGGAGGGTGGTGCTCCGCGCAGCGAATCCATAATACCTATACTTGCCGGTGGCAAGTATACCATAATGTATGGCTTTGGCGTCGGGAGTGCGACATTCAGCGCCTCCCCCTAAGCCGACTTCTTTGGGTCCTTTCTTGTTCGGAGACAAGAAAGTACCCCGCCGGAGGCACCAACGAAAATTGAGCGGTTTCGTTCTGTGCACCATTTCCCGAAGCGTGACATTGCGGCAGGGACAGAAAGCCGCCCGCCGGACTTGATTACCTGGTTGAATGGCGCCATGTCGGGGATCCTACGAATTCGCCCGATCTGGTTGCCTGCTGTGGGATTTGTACTGCGCGGGCGGCTGATAGCCGCCCCTACGGTGGTTGGGCAGTCGTCATTGCCAGCTTAAAATGGCTTCCTTCATGCCCTGTAAATCCAGCACGCCGTAGGCAAAGCCCTTTTTCACCAGGGATTCCGGCAAATATTCGTCGTACTTATCGAACAGGGGCAACTCCTTGGGGTACACCAGCTCCATGGGGTCCATGGGCTTTTGAATTTCTTCGGCCACTACCCGGAAGAATTCCTCCGGGCCTGCCCTCATGGTGAACTGCATATAGTAGGGCCGGGCGGAATCCAGGTTTTTCAGGCCCAGACGGTCGGCGCATTTGATTTTCAGAAACCGCTCCATGGCGAGAAATTCATAGGTGCCCACCCAGGGGAGCAGACACCACATGTTACCCCCCAGGTTGATCAGGGGCTTTTTCCCCGCCTCGGAGTGGGCGGCGGTGAACCGGGCCTGTTCCAACCGGGCTACGGCGTTTTTCATCAGGTAGGGATAGGAACGGTCCTCCAGGAGCACCCGGCGCATCCGCTGCAAAATCTTTGTGTGCAGATCCCCGGGGCACTGGCCAAAATAGGCGGGGATAGAGCCCTTCACCTGCTCGCAGTAGACCAGATGTCGCTTGTGGTCGATGTCCAGCACCACCCAAACGTGTCCCGCGATGGCCAGCTTTTCTCCCACCGGGGGCGGCAGCACCACGGTGCCCAGCTCCTGGGACTCGCTGCGGACGGTGTATTCCTCGTTCTCCTGGAACACGCCGTAGAATTTGAAGGAATTCACCACCCGTTCCCCCGCCAGGCCCACAATCAGTCCGCCCTGCTCCGTGCGCTGGATGTGATCCGTTTCCACCAGATGGCGCAAAAGGCACTTGAAGTCCTCCTGGCTGATGCGGTGGAAGTAGTGTAGCGGCAGCACTCGGTCCGCCAGGGCCCGGGGGGACAGCTCCCCACAGGAGGCCAGGGTGGACATGGTCTGGTGGTACAGCAGGCTGTAGGGCAGCCGGTCCAGCCGGGGCGGCTCCACCCACCGCTCCTCCAGATACAGCTGCACCAGAGCGATGCCCTGGAGCAGCTTCCAGGGAATGGTGGTGGGCAGCATGGCCCGGGCCTCCGGCTCGTCCTCCCGCATCACGAACCACATTTCCGGGGGGCTTTCCCGCCGCCCGGTGCGGCCCATGCGCTGCAGGAAGGAAGAAACCGTCCAGGGGGCGTCGATCTGGAAGGCCCGCTCCAGCCGCCCGATGTCAATGCCCAGCTCCAGGGTGGCGGTGGTCACGGTGGTCATATACTGGGAGTCGTCCTTCATCACCTCTTCAGCGGTCTGACGATAGGAGGCAGAGAGGTTGCCGTGATGGATGAGGAAGCGGTCGGGCTCGTGATTGATCTCACAGTATTGCCGCAGGGTGGTGGTGACGGTTTCGCATTCCTCCCGGGAGTTGACGAACACCAGGCACTTTTTCCCCCGGGTGTGCTCGAAGATATAGCCCAGCCCCGGGTCGGCGTTTTTGGGAGCCTCGTCGGTTTTTTCCTCCAACACCGGCAGGGCCTCAATGTCCGTCCGGTCCTCGGCGGCCTGGACATTCTTCACATAGAAATGCTCCATGCTCAGCCGCCAGCGGCTTCCCTTGGCTTCGATTTTGGGAATGATGGTCTTTCTCCCGGTGCCCAGGGACAGAAATTCCCCGCATTTCTCCGGGTCGCCGATGGTGGCGGACAGACCGATTCTTCTGGGATTCACTCCCGCCAATCGGCTCAGCCGCTCAATCAGGCACAATGTCTGCCCGCCCCGGTCCCCCCGGAGCAGGGAGTGTACCTCGTCGATGACGATGAAGCGAAGGTCTCCGAAAAGACGGGGAATGGCGGCGTGCTTATGCAGCAGCATGGCTTCCAACGATTCCGGGGTGATCTGCAGAATGCCGGAGGGATGCTTCATCATTCTGGCCTTGTGACTCTGGGCCACGTCTCCGTGCCAGTGCCACACCGGAATGTCCGCCTGGGCGCACAGGTCATTCAGCCGGAGAAACTGGTCGTTGATCAGCGCTTTCAGAGGGCCAATGTAGATGGCTCCCACGGAGGCGGGGGGATCTTCGGAAAACAGGGTGATGATGGGGAAGAAGGCTGCCTCGGTTTTGCCGGAGGCGGTGGAGGCGGTGAGCAGCAGATTTTCGTCGGTATTGAAGATGGCATCCGCCGCCGCCACCTGAATGGCCCGGAGGTTTGACCAGTTGTTGCGGTAGATATAGTCCTGAACAAAGGGAGCGTAACGGTCAAATGCACTCATAGCCTTGCCTCTTAAATGTCAAATTCCGCGAATTGGTCGTCGGTGGCTTCGCCGATGACATCGTTCCGGGCGTAGGTGAACGCCTCGCTGCCTAAAAGCTGCCGGACCTTCACCCCGGGGTTCTGGTACACGATGTCCAGCACCTCGATGAAGTCCCGGATGACCTCCCGGGGGGTGATGTGGGTGTCCGCGCCGATACGGCCAAACTCGATCTCAATAAAGTCGATCATATCCTGCTGGGTGACGATCTGGGGGTATTCGTAGAGCCCCGCGTGGATGTCCGCCAGCTTTTCGATGAGGATGAGCATTTCCTCGTTGGTCAGGGGTTGGAGACGAATGACCGGGGAGAGCAGGTCCTTGTGCTCCCCGGCAAAATGGCCTTCCGCCAGCCGGGAGCGGAGGGCTTCGTAGCTGTAGACGCCCCGGCGGGGGTCCTCCATGCACTGGGGGGTGCCGCAGAGGATGAAGCCCAGGTGCTGGGCCTTGCCCTGCATGGCATCGTTGTACATGGTGAGGATTTTCTCGTAGTTGTACTGCCGGGTGATGGCGTTGGGAATTTTGTAGATGTTCACCAGCTCGTCGATGAGGATCAGCATCCCGGCGTAGCCCGCCTGCTTCAGGAAGGCGGCGAAGAGCTTCAGGTATTCGTACCAGTCGTCATCGGTGATGACGATGTTCACCCCCAGCTCCTGCCGGGCTTCGGTTTTGGTGTTGTACTCACCACGGAACCATTTGAGCACCTTGGCCTTGGTTTCGTCGTCGCCATTCAGGTGGGCCTGGTAGTACAGCGTCAGCAGCCGGGCGAAGTCAAAGCCGTGGACCATCTCGTTCAGGGAGTAGATCACGGCGGAAATTTCTTTTTCCACCAGGCGGGAGAGGCCCGGGTCGGTGATGCTCAGGCCGGAGGAATCCATCACCTGCTGCTGTACATTGCTGATCCAACGGTCCAGGATCAGGGACAGCGCGCCGCCTTCCGGCCTGGTCTTGGTGGACATATTCCGGATCAGCTCTTTGTAGGTGGCCAGACCCTGCCCCCGGGTTCCCTGGAGCCGCCGCTCCGGGGAGAGGTCGGCATCCACCACCACGAAATTTTTCGCCATTACATAGTTGCGGATGGTCTGCAGCAGAAAGCTCTTGCCGCTGCCGTATTTGCCCACGATGAAGCGGAAGGAAGCGCCGCCGTCCGATATGATGTCCACATCGTGGAGCAGGGCGTCAATTTCAGCTTTGCGGCCCACGGTGATATAGGGCAGACCCACCCGGGGCACCACGCCGCCCTTCAGGGCGTTCATCAGGGTCTGGGCAATTCGTTTTGGAATCTTCACGGTTTAACCATCTCTTTCAGTTCGTCAATATAGTCTTCCAGCGGCGCTCCGGCATCGTCCAGAACCGCGTCCTGGAATACGTCATATAGTTTCTCATTGATGCTGTCCAATAAAACGGACATAATATACCCTTCCGCCCGCACCCAGCTCCGGTCCTTTCCGTACAGGATGGCTTGCAGCAGCCGGTATTCGGCATCGTTCAGGGGGGACTCCAGGGGCATATCTGCCGGTGCCTGCCCGGGCGCTTCCGCAGCAGCGGCGGTTGGAGCGGGCTCTGCCGGGGCAAGGGGCGGCGCAGGTTCTTCTTCCTCCAGCTCCTCCTCCACAATGAGCTTTTCCCGGGTGATGGCGGCATCCTGACGGATTTTTGCCAGCCGGGAATGGTCAATGGTGATTTTTTTGGCCTCAGCGGCCTTTCGCTCCGCCAGAAGCGCCTGGATCTCCTCGTCGATGATTTTCAGAATCCACTTTGTTTCCAGCTGGCTTTTGATGGGATGCTTGGGATCGAAATGCTCCCGCATTTTCCGGTCCACCGTCTTCAGAATATCGTCCAGCTTGGCGCATTTCCGGGACTGGAAGAAGCATTTTTCTACCATCCACCGGCCGTTCAGGCAGCGGTAGACGCAGCGCTCATCCAGGGAATATTCGTAATTGCGCCGCTTCAGCGGGTTACAGAACACGGCGGCTTCAAACAGCCAGGTCAGGTCCTTTTGGATGCTGGCCACATACTGCTCCACGAAACCCTTTTTGCACCGGCTGTCGTAGTGGGCGGCGATACGGCGCAGAACCCGGACGATCACCGTGTCCATGTCCTGGGTGTGATTCTGGTAGAATTTGGAGCGATTCAGCCATTTCAGGGGCAGCTGCTTCAGAGCCTCCATAATGGCGGCGGGGGATTCTTCCACCATCCGCTCCAGCACGGCAATGCTCCCGTCCAGCTGCACCTGGGGAGAGTCCGCCAGCAGGGCCGGGGGGAGGTCGTAGTAGACCACGTAGTCCGTCATCCACCGCTTGAGGTAGGGGAGAATGCTGTCATCCAGAGCGCCGTACACCACCCGGAAATGGATCAGCTTCTGGTAGCCCTCCAGGGGGTCCTCCACGCCGACCTGGTTGATCAGCTCGTAAATGTAAAGAAAGGCGAAGGAGAGAGAGGTTTTTCGAATATCCCCCCGGCGTACTCGGGTGCGCCAGGAAAAATATCCCCGCAGCTCCTGGTCCGTCAGGGCCTGGTAGGTGGGGTAGTAGCGGGTGACCTGCCCTGAAAATTCATAGTCATCCTCATAGCTTGCCAGCAGCTTTGCCTGCTTGAGAAAGATTGCCTCCCGGGACTGCCAGCTGCTCTGGGGCCCACCCTCCAAAGAGCGGGCAGTGCGCAGCAGGGAGGGCAGGCGCTCTCTGGGAGGTTCTTTTTTGGGGGTGATGGCTTCGTCGGAAAAGACCTTTTCGTAAAACCATTCCGCCGCAATTTTCATTCTGTTGGTATCCGTAGCCCCTCACACTCCCGTTCAAATGTTTGCGTTTATCATACATGATATGGCCCGGACAGTCAAGGGCCTCCGGCATCGAAACGGGAAATTGTTGTTTAGCGGGCTGGGCCCGCGGCCAATGGCGCACCGGGCGAATATGTCATCCGGGGCTCCTGGGGGGTGCCCGGTAACGTTCCTGCGCAGTAAAACCATTGTCCGGCAATTGTAAGGCGTGCAAAAACGAACCGAGCGGTACCCAGGAGTGTATCGATGACACACCAGCCGAGCACGCATTGGGGTGAAGCGCCCTGCGCTTCAAATTACAATTTATCACCATACAAAAAGGCTGCCCCGGGTGGGGCAGCCTGAATATGGAATTGAGATTACCGGATGTTGTAAACGCTTCTGGCGGCGACTTCCCTGGCTTCGCCCCGGAGAATCTTCACCCGCTTGGTGCCGGCGTTCATATCGAAATAGTTGTCGGAGAGCAGGGTGTCGGCCCCGGCCATCAGCTCCACGCTCCGGGCGTAGGTCCTGGCGGTGACCACGATCTCGTCGCCCTGGATGCTTACTTCCAGCTGAGGATCGGCGAAGTGGAAGTGTTTGGGGGCGCAGAACAGCACGCTGCCTTCGCCAACCACGCTGCCTGCCTCGTCCACCAGCTCGTAGGAGTAGTAGCAGTCGTAGGTGGCATGCAGGGAGAAGTCCTGCTGAGGCATCCAGACGGCGCTCATGGGGCCGACGGTGACGTCGAAGCTGCCGCTTTCGATGACGGAGGCATCCGGACGCCTCAGGGCCCAGTTGGCTTTGCCGGTAAAGGGCTTCAGCGTCTCGTTGCTCACGTTCAGCCGGGCGGTCTTCTTCAGGTCGAAGGGCTCGGCGTTGACGTTGGTGTTCTGGCTCAGGATGCCTTCTTCATGGCAGGAGATCAGCACGGGAGCGAAGAACCGCTTTTCATAGTAGTGCAGGGCTTTCCAGCGGCCGTAGTAGTCGATGGAGGCCCAGCTCGCCACGGGCCAGCAGTCGTTGAGCTGCCATACCACTGCGCCCATGCAGCGCTCATCGTTCCGGTTGCGCCGCCAGTGCTCCACGCCGTACTGCATGGCCTGGGCCTGCAGCAGCTGGGAGGCGTACACCAGGTTGGTAAGCTCACTGGGGTACAGGTACATCTGGGACAGGTAGGACACGATCCGGCCATTGGCGGAGGCATTTCTCTGGTGCTTCTCCATCACATAGGAGAATACGTTCCGGTCCTCGGGGGCGGTGAAGGATTCGATGGTCTCCATGCAGGGGAAGCTCTGGAAGCCGAACTCGGAGACGTAGCGGAACAGGTAGTTGCGGTAGTCCGTGAAGGGCTTCAGGCCGTGCCACACATCCCAGTAATGCACGTCACCCCGGTTCGGGTCCTGGGGCTCGTCGAAGCTGCCGCCGCTGGAGGGGGAGGCGGGCCAGTAGAAGGTCTGGGGGTCCTCTTCCTTCAGAACCTTGGGCAGGATGTACTCGTACATCTTGATGTAGTCCGCCTTCTGACGCAGAGAGCTGACCCACTCGCCCACGGCCACAAACTGCTCCATCTCGTTGTTGCCGCACCACAGAGCCAGAGAGGCATGGTGGCGCAGGCGGCGGATGTTGTCCACGAACTCGGCCCTGATGTTCTCTTCAAAGTCCTCGGTGAGGTTATAGACGGCGCAGGCGAACATGAAGTCCTGCCAGACCAGCAGACCCAGCTCGTCGCAGGTATCGTAGAAATAGTCCTCGGGGTAGTAGCCGCCGCCCCAGACACGGATGCAGTTCATGTTGGCGGCCTTGGCGTCCTCCAGCAGGCGGCGGGTGCGCTGGGGATTCACCCGGGGCAGCAGATTGTCCTCGGGAATGTAGTCGGCGCCCATGGCGAACACGTTCACGCCGTTGACGCAGTGGCTGAAGCTCTCGCCCCACTGATCCTTCTTCCGTGTGACAGTGAGCGTGCGCAGACCCACGCGCTTACACCAGCTGTCCAGGCCCTCGCCCAGGGTCACTTCCACCTGGTACAGGGGCTGCTGGCCCAGGCCGTTGGGCCACCAGAGCTGGGGATTCTCAATTTCAATCAGGGCGTGCTCCCCTTGGGCGGTGAACACGGTGCCGTCGGGCGCGGTGACCTTCACAGATACCGGGGCGGAGCCGGTGATTTCGGTGACGTGGGTGCTGACTTCCAGGGTGACCTTGCCGCTTTCGTGGTGCTGTACCACATACACGTCCCGGATCCGGGCGGTTTTGATGCCCAGAATGCGGATGTCCCGCCAGATGCCGGCATCCGGCAGACGGGGACCCCAATCCCAGCCGAACATGCAGTGGGCCTTGCGAAGCAGGGGGAAGCCCACCATGGCATCGGAGGAGCCGTCCGCCCGGTTCTGGGCATAGGCCTCCTTAATATAACGGGTGGGGGAGTCGAATTTCACGGAAATGGTGTTTTCTCCTGCCTGGAGTACGGACTTCACATCAAACTCATAAGTCCTATGCATGTTTTTGGCGGTGCCCACCACGGTGCCGTTGACGGTGACGGTGGCCAGGGTGTCCAGACCGTCACAGCGGAGCACCACGGCGTCGTTTTCCAGCAGGGAAGCGGGGACGGTGAAGCTGCGGCTGTAGACAAAGTCATTGTCCATGATTTTCAGGGCTTCGTTCTCGTTGTCCCGATAGAAGGGGTCGGGAATCTGACCGGCGGTGAGCAGGTCATGATACACGGAGCCGGGGACGGTTGCGCTGACGGGGGGGAAGGCGCTGCCGGGAATGTCCAGGACCCAGGCTCCGTTCAGGGTGAATACTTCCATGATGATACCTCCGAATACGTTTTCGAAAGAATAAACAAGTTGGCGAGATAACTATACGACGATTCTTGGTAAAAGTCAACACATAATGTGGGGGCACTGGGGATTTGCACGAAAAAGATTTGGATGATTTTGATATAATCCACAAAAAAACCATTTTCGGTTTAAAATTTCGTAATAACTATTGACAGAATCCCCGGCGGTTACTATAATCGAAATGAAAGTAAACGTTTTCGATAATACGATGTACGGCAGAAAAGGGAAACGCTCATGGTTACATTAAAGATGCTGGCGAAGGAGTGCGGCGTGTCCGTCGCCACGGTCAGTAAAGCCCTCAACGGAGCCCCTGATATCAGCGCCGAGACCGCAATGCGTATTCAAAGAGCCGCTGCCCAGATGGGCTATACCCCCTGTGCCGCCGCCCGGTACCTGAAAACCAGCCGATCCCACAACATCGGCGTGATCTTCAGCGACGGTACCAACAGCGGACTGACCCATGAGCACTTCGCCCATGTGCTGAACAGCTTCAAGCACCGGGCGGAAGAACTGAACTACGACATTACCCTCATCAGTGACCAGGCCGGTCCCTGGGGCAGCGATTATGTCAGCCATGTTCGCTTCCGCAACTGCGACGGTGTGGCGGTTCTGGTGGCCGACAATGCCGCGCCCGTTGCCCAGGAGCTGATCCGCAGCGGTGTGCCGGTGGTATCCCTGGATTACCACTTCGATAACTGCAGCTGCATCGAGTCCGATAACGTCAGCGGTATGCGTACCCTTCTGGAGTACGTCTACAGTCAGGGTCACCGGAAGATTGCCGTGATTTTCGGCGAGGACACGGTGGTCACCCGGATCCGCATGTCCAGCTTTTTCAACACCTGCACCAAGCTGGGACTGAATATCCCGGAGGAATACATCTGCTACGGCCGCTACCACGATGGCGACGTTTCTGCAAGGTATACCCGCAAGCTCATGGAGCTGCCGGATCCCCCAACCTGCATTCTGTATCCTGATGATTTCTCTTATTTTGGAGGAAAGCAGGCTTTGGAGGATATGTGCCTGTCGGTGCCCGAGGATGTGAGCGCCGCCGGTTACGACGGCATCTCCATCGGTAAGGTCATTTCCCTCACCACCATCCAGCAGGACACCGAGGCCATCGGCATTGCTGCCGCCAACGAGTTGGCCCGGGCCGTGGAAGAGGGGAGAGGATACCTGCCCCGCACGGAAGTGATACCCTGCACCCTGATTAAGGGCGCAACGGTGCGCAAAATCTGATCGTTTATATCCCCCGGAAAAGGAGTACTCCTTTTCTCATTTCATCCAATTATGGATGAAATGATGGTTTTTGGTGGGGAATTGATTGCTTCGTAGTTATGGCCCACGAAGGGCTTTAACAAAATAAAAGGAGGATACATCATGAAAAAATTGTCCAAGCTTCTTGCCATGTTGATGGCTGTTGCGATGATTTGCGGCATGTTCGCAGTTAGCGCTTCCGCCACCGACGTCACCCTGCCCCGGGAAGAGACCCTGTATTTCGCAGGTCAGCAGTGGGGCGCTGTCAACAGCTGGAACATTGTTGGCACCAACCAGAACAACTCTATGGCCATCGCCGGCAACGCCGGTGGCTACCGCACCACCATGTTCGAAACCCTGTTTATGTTCAACCCCCTGTCCGGCGAGAAGATCGGCCTGCTGGCTGATTCCTTCGAGTGGAACGAGGACCTGACCGCCATGACCGTCACCCTGAAGGATGCCGCTCATTGGTCCGACGGCACCCCCGTCACTGCTGCTGACGTGGTCGCCACCTGGGATGTGGCCCTGCTGACCAACAACGGCACCGGCGCCGGCAACAAGGCCTACATCGAGAAAATCGAGGCCACCGGCGACAAGACCCTGGTTATCACCTGCAAGCTCAACGACGCTGGCCAGCCCGTCAACCCCCTGAAGGTTGAGGACTTCCTGACCGGTACTCCCATCGCCCAGGCTGCCTGGATCGCCACTCTGTGCGAGCGCAACGACAACGACCCCACCAAGATCCTGAACGATGCCGGTGAAGACGTTGTTTGGAGCGGCCCCTACACCAAGTACTACGCCGATGACCAGAAGGTCATCCTGATCCGTGACGACAACTACTGGGGCCAGGACGAGTCCATGTGGGGCAAGCTGCCTGTTCCCAAGTACCTGGCTCACAACATCTACGCTGACAACGCTGCCGGCGAGCTGGCTCTGAAGGCCGGTGAGGTCGATGTCTGCCAGCAGTTCATCGGCAACATCCAGAACTTGTGGCTGGAAGACGACCTGCCCATCTCCACCTTCTACGACGAAGCTCCCTACGGTGTCTGCCTGACCATGCCCACCGCATGGTACAACATGAACATCCCCGTGGTTGCTGAGAACCCCGCTCTGCGTAAGGCCATCGCCATGGCTACCGACTACGAAGCCATCATCGCCAACGCCATGACCAACCAGTCCCCCACCTTCGCCGATGTTCCCCGTTCCCTGATGAACCCCACCGCCGGTGAGCAGGCTCTGTACAACCACGAGGCTGTTGCCGATCTGCAGTGGGCCGGCAACGACATCGAAGGCGCCAACGCCCTGCTGGACGAGGCTGGCCTGGTGGATACCGACGGCGATGGCTGGCGTGAGTACAACGGTGAGAAGATCTCCCTGAACGCTGTCTGCCCCAACGGCTGGTCCGACTGGCAGGCTGCCATGCAGATCGTTGCCGCCGCTGGCGACAAGATCGGCGTTTCCATCGAGCCCGAGTACCCCGAGTGGGACATCATGCAGACCCGCTTCACCGATCCTGACCAGACCGACTACGCCATCTTCATGTGGTCTCCCGACGCTGCTTCTCCCTCCATGCCTTGGGGCCGCTGCAACCAGTTCCTGTCCAGCCAGTTCGTTGGCCTGCAGAACAACTGGAGCGGCAACTGGGGCCAGTATAAGAACGAAGAGGCTGACGCCATTCTGGCCGAGATTCCTCTGACCACCGACCAGGACAAGAAGGTTGAGCTGTACACCGAGCTGGTTAAGATTTACCTGACCGACGTGCCCAGCTTCTCCCTGATGTACCGTCCTGCCCTGTTCCACGCTGTCAACGAGAGCGTTTGGACCAACTTCCCCACCGGTGAAGACGGCCGCAACATTCCTCCGATGGACTGCACCGATGGCTACGGCATCGCTGCTCTGTACGATCTGGAGCTTGTTGGCTAATATTTGACTAAGCAAGGCCATGCTCCGGATTTTCCGGAGCATGGCTCTTCTACTTAATCGTTTATCCTGGAGGGAGAGAAAATGAAAGGCTATCGAAAGTATTTCGGAAAAAAGCTGGTGTGGTTCCTGATCACTCTTGTTTTTGCCGTGATTCTGAACTTTGTTCTGCCCCGGCTGATGCCGTCCGATCCCGTTTCTTCCATCACCGGCAAGCTGGCCGCCGGTATGTCCGACGCTGCCGCTGTCCGTGAAATCTATGAGCACTATCAGGAGGAGTTTGGCACCAACAAACCCCTGATCGTGCAGTTTGGTATGTTTGTGAAGAATATGCTTCACGGCAACTTTGGTAAATCCTTCAGTCAGTACCCCCGCGAGGTCAGTGATATCCTGGCTTCCTCCGTCGGCTGGACTGTGGCACTGCAGCTGCCCGCCATCCTGGTCGGCTGGATCATCGGCAATGTCCTTGGCGCAATGGCTGCATACCTGAAGAAGGGCTTCGATAAGGTTCTGCTTCCGGTATCCATCTTCTTTGGCAATGTTCCTGCCTTTGCTATGGCAGTTGTGCTGCTGGTCGTCTTCGGCGTCAATCTGAAGATTGCTCCCCTGGCAGGCGGCTATGCAAGTGATATGATTCCCAATTTGTCCTGGCCCTTCATCAAGAGCGTGATTTCCCACTATCAGCTGCCCTTCTGGTCCATCGTTATCATCAGCATCGGCGGTCAGGCCATCGGCATGCGCTCCATGTCCATCTACGAGCTGAACGCCGACTATGTGAAGTACAGCCGCTTCCTGGGCATTAAGGACAGCAAGATCGTCGGCTATGTGTTCCGCAACGCCATGCTGCCCCAGATCACCGGCCTGGCCATGAGTCTGGGTACCATGATGGGCGGCGCCCTGGTTGCCGAGAAGATTTTCTCCTATCCCGGCCTGGGCAACACCATGTACAAGGCTATTGTGGCTGCTGACTATCCCCTGATTTCCGCCTGTACCCTGATCATCACCATCATGGTACTGTTGGCCAACTTCCTGCTGGACATCATCTACGGTTTGATTGATCCCCGGGTCAAGGCCGCTCAGGTCGACTGAGGAAGGAGGAGACTACTATGAAAAATACACTGCGTAACGTCTTCCATTCCGGAAAATTTGTGGCGGGCTTTGTGATTTTTATGTTCCTGCTTGTCACCATCATTGTCTATCCTCTCATCAATCCCGGCAGTCCCCTGGAACAGATCGGTGTCGGCACCTTCGCCAAGCCCGGCACCTATATCTCCCTGTACGACGCTGCCAAGACAAACCCTGACCGGGAGCGGGAGACCCTGCGGCTTGCCGATGCCGACGACAAGCGGCTGGCCAAGGCCCTCAGCGATTCCGACCGGGTGCTGATGGTGGAATGGCTTGGCCTGAAGGGCGTTGACCTGGAGGGCGTCGATTACCAGGACACCGAGACCCTTCTGGAGCTGTGGGACGAGCATTTCGATTCCTCCTTCAAGCCCAAGGGCATGACCTCCGCCGCCCAGAAGAAGTATAAGCGTCTGGACGCTGCTCTGCAGGACCTGAAAACCGCGGACAACCTCACCGTGGTGTCCGACGGCGAAACGCTGAGCACCATCAAAAAGACCGACTATGTGAACGTCAATGCCGTCGCCAACGTGAAGGTCCTGCCCCTGGGCACGGATAACTTCGGCCGTGACGTGCTGAAGGAGTTGGTGGGTGCGACAAAGACCTCACTGGTGGTCGGCCTGGTCGCCGGCGTGGTTGCCACCCTCATCGGCCTGACGATGGGCCTGCTGTCGGGCTACATCGGCGGCATTGTGGATGACATCATCATGTTCATCACCAACCTGTTCACCGTGATTCCCGGCTTCATCCTGCTGATTCTGATCTCCTATTCCATCAGCCCGGACCTGCGCGGTCCCACCACTGTGGCTGTGGTGATCGGATTTACCAGCTGGACCTGGACCGCCCGTTCTGTCCGCAGCCAGGTCATCTCCCTGCGCAACCGGGACCATGTGAATTTGTCGAAGCTCTCCGGCCACAGCCTGGTGAGGATCGTGGTCACCGACATTCTGCCCTACATCGCCTCCTATGTTGTGATGGCTTTCATTCTCCAGGTTTCCTCCGGCATCCTCAGCGAAGCACAGCTTTCTCTGCTGGGCCTGGGCCCCAAGACCACCGTCACCCCCACTCTGGGCCTGATGATGAACTGGGCAATGAGCTACTCCGCACACATCAACGGCACCTGGTGGGCCTACCTGCCTGTCATCCTGACCATCACCCTCATCTCCTTCTCTCTGAACCTGATGAACACCGGTCTGGACCAGGTCTTCAACCCCACCCTGAGAGACTAAGGAGGCAGTTATGGCGAACGAAATCATGGAAAAGAAGTCCTCCGGCCGGGTTATGCTGGAGGTTCGGAACCTGAAAACCAAGTACGTCACCCGCTTCGGCGAGAGCGTTTATGCCGTGGACGGCGTCTCCTTCAAGATTGAAGAGGGCAAGTCCCTGGGCATCGCCGGTGAGTCCGGCTGCGGCAAGTCCAC
>CAMEWH010000036.1:0-16847 GCA_945940335.1 uncultured Clostridia bacterium
ATTATCTTACTGCGGTACCCTCTCAGTCAGCCTGTTCGGCTGACAGCTCTCCCAAGGGGAGAGCCAAGGGGCGTTTCCGCATCTGCCCGCCAAATTACAATTTAACGGTTAATTGATGGTAGATTGCACATTGCATAAAGAAACGCCTGGAAAGTCTGCTGCTTTCCAGGCTCTTTTCTGATTTCGGTACGGCCACGCCCGGGCCGGAGAAACAGCATTTGGCGCCACACCCTCCGGGCGCTTCCTGTTGATAGTAGCATCGAAATTTTCTTCGGTGATCTTCCTGAAATTGACCATCCCGTGACCTCCATATCCGTTATCCCATTGCTTTTTTGAAAGAAGCGTGGACAGGCTGCCGCTGGGGCCTAAGCCCGGCAGTGAGCCGCTGGGTCAGCAGGCAGCAGGTGCGGAAGGCGTAGTCGGTGTCGGTTTCAATGCTTCCGGGCAGCCTGGAATAGGCCTCGTGCATGGTTAGGATCAACGCCATGGGGGGATTCTGGAACCTGCGGGAGGGAATCGGGCGGCGGGTTGCCTGGTCCAGAAAATAATTCTGGAGCCTGGCCTCATACCGCCGGTGGGTTTTGAGGTCCTTTGGAAACCGCTCGTCGTGGGCAAAGGTGAAGGCGTCCTGGCAGTAGTGAATCAGCTTTCCCAGACGGTAGCAGTCCCAGGGGGAGAAATACTCCTTCTGGTCCAGCCGGCGCGCCAGACGCATGATGTACCTGTTGGCATTGCTGTAATTGTGTCCCCGCATCCACTGGCTTCGCAGGGAGCCTTTTATGTAGGTGGCGGGGTTCTTGTCCGGCTCGGTGCAGCCCAGCAGAAAGACTTTCGCGTGGACGGCGGGGAGATCGGCTAAATATTCATGAAGCAGAATCTGCCCCATCAGGGCGTGACTTTTATTTCGCATAGGTGCCTCCGGTTTTCTTTTTCCTCTTTGAATAATATCACAGATTACGGAATATTTGTGAACAAACCACAAAATTTTATTGGAAATTGATGCAAAATCCCGATGCCGCAGTTCGCAGCATCGGGATTATTTTAATAGATGGTCAGGTTGGCAGAGGCGACAGACATACCGTTGAAGTAGATATCCAGCACATAGTCACCGGCCTTGGTGGGAGCAACGGGGATGTCCAGCTCGGCATACTGGGAATTGTTGCTGTTCCACAGGTCGTGCCAGTTGCACACAGCCTCACCGATCAGCTCACCGGAAGCGCCCAGGGTGGTATCCCGGAAGACGTAGAGAATGTTGATGTCTTCGTAATCCAGGTAGTTGCCATAGACGCTTTGCAGAACCACGGAAAGGGGCTGTCCTGCGGCAAAGCTGTGGTTGGAGCTGTTGTTGGAGATGGCGGTATAGGTCCAGTTCTCGTCTTCCGGTGTCACCAGCAGGCGGCAGGAAATGTTGTCACCGGAAGTCTGGTGCCCGGTGTAAACCGGAGCAGCGGGACAGGTGTACGTCTGGCTGCCGCCAAAAACGGAAACATCGCCGTCAGCCTGGAAGGTGAAGTGATAGACCGCACCGGGAATCCGGGGGGCAACGATGGCGGTGGTGCCATCGGCCTTTACCACGCTGGGCAGGTTGCTGTTGTCCAGGGTGTACATCACCATCCAGCCCCCTTCGGGAGCGGCCCCCTGGAACTGCCAGCTGAGAACCAGCTCCTGGGGATTGGACTCATCGATCTGCAGATCGGTCAGGGTGATGGGATTGGCGGAAACGGAGACGCGGGAGGTCTGGGTCATGCCCTTGGCGCACACCTCGATGGTGTAGGATTTGTCGGAAGAGATTCCGGTGAACACGGCCTGGGTGCCGGTCACTTCCTGGCTCTCGTCATAATCCCCGCCGTAACAGTGGACCCACCAGTATTCAGGCTGGATGCTTGCGGTGTTGTCCCACTGGACGGTCAGTTCTCCATTCAGGCAGGACACAATGGAAAGGTTACGGGCTCCGATGGCCTGGGCGGGGGTGAACTGCACCGTATTCTGACCACCGGCGGCGGAATTCCTGCCGCTGTTGATCATCTCCAGCCGGAAGGTGTAGAGCTTTCCGAGAACCAGATTGTTCACGGTGACGGTATGCCCGGTGAAGGTTTCGGAATATTCCGGCTCTCCGTCGGCGGAGTAGAATACCTGCCACTGGTCGGGCTCGTGCCCCTCCACGATCATGGAAAGGGTGACGCTTCCGTCCTGAGAACCCATTGCGGCGGTGAAAGCGGCCACATTGGTGGTGCCCTCGGTGGTAAAGACCTCCGTAATGGGCGTGGTCAGCTTGTGCAAACCGCTGATCTTTACCTGAATGGTATAGAAGGTGCCCGGGGTCAGCTTGGTAAACTCGGCGATTCCGCTGCGTACATTCTGGGTGTAAGAATTGCCGTAGGGGTCGGTGCAGACCACGCTGAGGAGACTTTCCTGAACGTCGGAATCCACATGAACGGTCAGCTTGCCCAGTTCCTCTTCAATGGTAATGCCGTTTACCGTTTGCAGGTACTCCGTGGAATAGTACATATATCCCCAGACGCTGGCGGCAAGCAACAGGCAAAGGAAGAAGATCAGGAACAAAATGCTGATGGCGGATCTTTTCTTCTTCTGCTGTTTGATGACCACCGGTTCCACATGGGGCTGGGGTTTCGGCGTTTTCAGAACACGCTGCTCGTAGGCCCGCAGGAACTGATTCATTTCTTCCAGTTCCTCGTCCAGCTGCTCGCTGTCTATGGGCTCGGGGGCTTCTTCCTCCGCTGCTTCCGTCTCCGGGACGTAGTCTCCGGTGAGCCGGGAGAATTCCTCGGCCGCGGCAGCCTCGATTTCGGTGGCGGAGAAAATGGGAAGAGCCTGCCCCGGAGCCGGGGAAGTCTGAGATTCCGCCTCCGGGAAGCCGTCAAAGAAAGAGCTCTGGGTCTGCTCCGGGGGTGCGGCTTCTGCTGCAGGTGTTTCTTCCGCAGATGGTTCCTGAGCGAAGGCGCGGAACTGCATTTCCAGTTCGGCAGTGGATATCGCTTCCGGCTCCTCCGGGGACGGAGGTGCTGCCTGCTCTGCCTCAGTGGGAACTTCTTCCGGCGGCGCTTCTTCGACCTCCTGGGGTACCTGCTCCTGTTCCGGTGTTACCTGCTCTTGCTCCGGTGTTACCTGCTCTTGCTCCGGCGGCACCTGCTCTGGTTCGGTCCGCTCCTGCCGGGGTTCAACTTCGGGGGACGGAGGGGGTGCTTCGTCAGGGGCAGTTGTTTCGTCAGGGGCAGCTGCTTCCGGCTCCTCCGGGGGAGTGGGGAACCTGGTGGTTTGATACCCGGCGTCGTTCCGCTTCCCGGATGCGGGGCCGGTGATGGGTTCCATAATGGGAACATCATTGATGGTGCCCCGCTGCATGTAATCGATCAGAGCCTGCCCCATCTGGGTGGGATCCTCCCACCGGTCAGCAGGATCGGGAGCGCAGGCTTTCAGCAGGATCCCGGCCATTTCCTCATCGGCAGCATCGGGGGCGGGCAGGGGCTTGGTCAGATCCTGGGGCAAAGCGCCGTGGTTGAAGATCTGATAAAGGATCATGCCCAGGGCGTAAGTATCAGCGGTACCGTTCAGCACGGAGAAATCGTCCAGCAGCTCCGGGGGCGTATAACAGCTGCGGTATTTTTCCGGCATGGAGGAATATTTCATGGAGTCCAGGGGGGTAAAGCCCAGGTCGCCGATTTTATATTCCTTCTTGTTGGAAATGAAAATGTTGGATGGCTTCAGATCGATGTACATCATCCCGGCCTTGCGGCAGGCAGCCAGCGCGGCACAGATATCGATGCCCAGGTTCACCGCTTCCAGGTGGGAAACCGTGTGGCGGTGCATATAACGCTCCAGGGACAGCCGGAAGCCGCTGAGCAGGCAAATCCGGTAGCCGGTGCGGTTTTTCTGCATGGGTTCCACCTGGCAGCCTTCGTAGGGAAGGAATCCCTCCAGCCGGGACAGATTCTGCAGCAGCTGAACCTCCCGGATCAGATCGCCGGCGGTCTGGCGGAAATAGTCTCCGGCCTCCGCCGCGTTTTTGTAGGCTCCGGTGATCAGCAGTGCATCCAGCTGGGTCTGGGATGCGGGGATGGAAATCACCTTAACAATATATTTTCGTTCGGAATTTTCCTTCACCGCGGGATAACAGCAAACGCCATAATGGTCGTTTACCGGTGTACCGATGGTAAAACCATCCAGCAGGGGAGAGACGTCAATTTGTTCAGGCACGTAAACTCGCCTCCTTTATCCCCTGTATCATATACGAAAATTACAAAAAATGCAATATGTTTGTGCTTGTTTTCTTGAAGGAGCTGTGATATAATACGTCGAAAGGATGGATTCGTTTCCCCATCCGGACAGGAGGTTTGAAAATGAGCAAGATGGTATGCGATATTTGCGGCACAACCTATGATGACGCCTCCGGCGTTTGCCCGGTTTGTGGCTGGAATCCCGGCAACACGCTGGATGCCGCCGACAATGTGGACGATATTATGAACGATGATTTTCAGCTCGACGATCTCGATGATGTAATTTCCGATGTCCCTCCCCAGAAGGGAAAGGCGGTATTTGATTATGACGCGGTAAATCCCCGCCGCCGTCAGCCCGCCGCCCCTGCTGCTCCTCCCACCTCTCCAAAGCCTGCCAAGCCTGCAAGACCGGTGAAGCCCGCTCCTGTGGAGGAAGAGGAAGAAGAGGAAGAGGAGTCCGGCTCCAACAAGTTCCTGGTGATCATTCTGGTGGTTCTGATCCTTGCGCTGCTGGCAGTGAGCGGTTACATCGCTTATACCAAGCTGTGGAAGCCCGACCGTGTGGGCAGCGACGACAATAAGCCCCAGGAGACCGTGGCCACCCAGCCCATGGAAAACACCGAGCCCGTGAGCACCCAGGAGCTGGTCACCGAGTCCACCGAGTCCACCGAGGAAACCGAGCCCACCATTCCCTGCACCGAGCTGTCCCTGGTTGCCGGTATGGACAAGCTGACCACCCCCGGCCAGTATTGGAGACTGATGGTCAAGTACGCGCCCGACAATACCACCGACACCGTGACCTATACTTCCGGTGATGAGTCTGTGGTCACCGTGGACGAATACGGCCGGGTCACCGCCGTGGGCGAGGGCGAAACCGTGATCGTGATCCAGTGCGGCGACAAGCGGATTGAGACTCCTGCCGTTGTCAGCTATGCCGCGGAGGAGACCACGGAGACAACTGCTTCTGCTCCCGCAGAGGGTACTTCCGGCACCGGAACTTCTTCCGGCACCACCGTGGCCACGCCCAGCAGCGGTGTGCTCAAGCTGAAGAAGACCGACATCACCTTCAGCCGCCGGGGTGTTTACATCACTCTGGAGCTGGAAAACGGCATCTCCGCCGACAGCGTGAAGTGGTCCACCAGTGACTCCGGCGTTGCCAATGTGTACAACGGCCAGGTCACTGCCATTGGCAGAGGCGTCTGTGTGGTTAAAGCCGAGTACAACGGCCAGGTTGCTGAGTGCGTCGTGCGCTGCAAGTTCTGATTCCGGTTCTGATTGTTAAAATGCGGCGGCAGTCCGGTTCGGGCTGCCGCTGATTTTATTCTCCCTGGGTAAAGACTCGCCTGCGGAACAGAAACGAGATGCACCACAGACCGGCCAGTCCCACCAGGGTGTAGATGATTCTGCTGAGCAGCGAGGCTTGCCCGCCAAACAGCCAGGCCACCAGGTCGAACTGAAACAGCCCGACCAGGCCCCAGTTGGCGCAGCCGATGATGGCCAGAATCAGCGTCAGGGTATCCATGCGTTAACCTCCAATATTGTGGGATAGGCATAGCATTCCCGGTTTTGAAAATAATATCAGGCCGGGAATTGCTTTTGGTGAAATCTGCGGTATAATAGATCCATCCAGAACGAAACAGAAGGAGAAAACTATGACGACTTTGTATGAAGGCGCATTTGCAAAGCTGAACCTAACCCTGGATGTGCTGGGGAAGCGGGAAGACGGCTATCACGATCTGAAGAGTGTCATGCAGACCATTTCCATCCGGGACGATGTGGAAATCGACATCGGAACCGGTAAGCCCTGGAGCCTGGAGTGCAGTGCCGAAGGGATTCCCACAGACCGTAAAAACCTGGCCTGGAAGGCGGCGGAGGTCTTCTGCCAGGAAATGAAAAAGGACCCCGACGGCATTTCCATCCGCATTCACAAGCGCATTCCCTCCGGCGCCGGTCTGGGCGGCGGCAGCGCGGATGCGGCGGCGGTGCTCCGTGCCCTGAACCGGCACTACGGCAGCCCGCTTTCCGTTCTGGCCCTGGCAGAGCTGGGTGCCCGGGTGGGAAGCGACGTTCCTTTTTGCGTCCTGTGCGGCACCGCCATGGTGGAGGGCCGGGGCGAACGGCTGCGTAAGCTGCCGGATCTGCCGGACTGCGTTTTCGTGGTGTGCAAGCCGGATTTTTCCGTGTCCACCCCGGAGCTCTATCAGAAAATTGACACCGTGGCCATTGCCCACCATCCCGACAACACCGCCATGGAGAGCGCGCTGCTGGCTGCTGACTTGGGGAAGATTGCGGACCTCATTGAAAATGTATTCGATCCCGTGGTCACCGCCGAGCATCTGGAGCTGAATTACATCAAATCCATCTGCAACAGCTATGGCGCCCTGGGCATGCAGATGACCGGCTCCGGCTCTGCCATTTACGCCATCATGCCCAGCTTTGAGTATGCCGCTGTGGTGTGCAATATGCTCAAAGAAAACTATCCCAACGTGTTCATCGCAAAGCCCGTTTGATTCCTCAGAATTTCAAAGCCGCCCGAGCCAGGCTGTTCGGGCGGCTTTTTTGTAGCGTCAGCAAGCAGGGAAATTGTAATTTGGCGGGGTGGATCAACGCCCGGCCCCACTGTAGGGGCGGCTACCAGCCGCCCGCAACGTAACGGAACCGCGTGCTTGGTTGAATGGCATGCAATCCGTACCCATTGTAGGGGAGGCTCTTAGCCTCCCGCCACGCGATGAAACTGAGTGTTCGGTTGAATGGTACCACGTCCGACACAGTACGAATTCGCCCAATCTGATTCGTGATTGTGGGTTTGTACCGCGCGGGAGGCTACGAGCCTCCCCTACAGTTTCGTCGCGGTGCTGTGGGAATTCGCCCAACCCGGTTCATCATTTTTGGCTTGTACTGCACGGGCGGCTGGTAGCCGCCCCTACGATGGCTGGGCAATTGCCTCAGCCTGGTACGCAGAAACGTTACCGGGCACCCCCCCAGGAGTCCCGGATGACACACCAGCCCGGTGCGCCATTGTCCGCGGGCACTGCCCGCCAAATTACAATTTGTCTATCTGGCAATGGAAATCAACCTGTTCTTTTCTGCCGTTTTATGATATACTGATCCAATAAAACAAAGAAAGGGGGCGGCTCCATGCTGCAGCTTCTCATCGGTACCGACTGGACCGCCAATCAGCGGGAAATCATGTCCCGCATTGCCCGGGATGTGCGGGAACGAAAGCCGGGCAGGATTCTGATGGTGCCGGAGCTTATCAGCCATGAAACCGAGCGCCTGCTCTGCCGGGAGGCGGGGGATACGGCCAGCCGCTATGCCGAGGTGCTGTCCTTTACCCGGCTGGCCCGCCGGGCGGCGGAGCGGGCAGGGGGCGGCGCCATGGAATGCCTGGATAACGGCGGCCGGGTGGTGGCCATGGCAGCGGCGGCCCGGCAGCTTTCCAGCCGTCTGAAGGCCTATGCGGCGGTGGAAACCAAGCCGGAATTCCTGCTGGAGCTGGTAAACGCGGTGGATGAATTCAAGCGCTGCTGCATCAGCTCCGCAGATTTGAAGAAGGCCGCCTTGGAAACGGAGGGCAGTCTTTCCCAAAAGCTGGAGGAGCTGGCCCTGCTGATGGAGGGCTACGATGCCCTCTGCAGCCGGGGCAAGCGGGATCCCCGGGATCAGATGACCTGGCTGCTGGAACAGCTGGAACAGGGAGATTATGCCCGGGAGCATGTTTTCTACATCGATGGCTTCCCGGATTTCACCCGCCAGCACATGGCCATCCTGGAACATCTGATTGCCGAAAGTCCTCAGGTTACCGTCAGCCTGAACTGCGACAGCATCGGCTCCCGGCAGCTGGCCTTTGAAAAGGCCGGTGAAACGGCTTCCCAAATTTACCGGATTGCCCAGCGCCTGGGGGTTCCGGTCCGGGTGGAGGTGATCCCGGAGCGGCAGGACGAGCTGCGTGTTCTTCGTGCCCGGCTGTATCAGGGGCCGATTCCCACCGGCGAGGGACAGCGTTATCTGAAGGTCTGCCGGGGGGACTCCGCCTGGGCGGAGGTGATGAACGCGGCCCACACCGTGCGGGAGCTGGTGGCCGGGGGCAGCCGCTACCGGGATATCTGCCTGGTCTGCACGGATATGAGCCAATATCTCAGCCTGGTGAATCTGATTTTCCCCAGACTGCACATCCCCGTCTACCAGTCCGGCACCGAGGATATTCTGCAAAAGAGCATGATCGCCACGGTGCTCACCGCTCTGGATGCGGCCCTGAGTGATTTTGACCAGCGCAGTGTGTTCCGTTATCTCCGTTCTGCCCTGTCCGGCATGGATTTGGACACCTGCGATCTTCTGGAGAACTACGCCTTCCTCTGGGGTATCCGGGGCAATCGGTGGCTTCAGACCTGGGAAAACCACCCGGAGGGACTGGGAGAAGAATGGACGGAGGAGGCCCGTGGGCGGCTGGAGCTGCTGAACGATCAGCGCAGCCGCTTTGTGCAGCCGCTGGAGCGCCTGCGCCGGGGACTCCGGAGCGCGGCCTCCCTCTCCGGGCAGGTCCTGGCGCTGTATGCGTTCCTGGAGGAGGTGGGCATGGAGCGCCGTCTGGAGCTTCTGGCCCGGGAGCTGGAAGATAAGGGCAATGGCCGGGATGCCCAGATCCTCAATCAGCTTTGGGAAATTTTGCTGTCCGCCCTGGAGCAGCTGTACGACGTGCTGGGGGATACCCACTGGGAGCCGGAGCATTTTGCCAGACTCCTGCGGCTGCTGCTGAGCCAGTATGACGTGGGCACCATCCCTCCGGTGCTGGATGTGGTGCAGCTGGGACCGGTGTCCGCCATGCGCTGCCATACCTGCCGGCATCTGATCCTGCTGGGTGCCCAGGAGGGGAGCTTTCCCGGCTATTCCGGCTCCGCCGGCGTCCTGACGGATCAGGAGCGGGTGGCCCTGCGGAATCTGGGCGTTCCCTTGACCGGCGGCGCCTTGGAAGGTGTGCAGGCGGAGTTCGGGGAAATTTACGGCGTCTTTTGCGGCGCCATGGAATCGGTGCAGATTTCCTGCTCCGGTAAGCAGCCCTCCTTCATCTATCGCCGCCTTGCCCAGCTGGCAGGCGGGGAGATCCAGCCGGAGGATACCCTGGGCTTCGGGGATGCCGATGAACTGGAGGCGGGGGCCTTTCTCGCGGGCTGGAAGCAGGAAAGCATTGCCGCCCAACTGGGCGTGCAGGAGGAGTATGCCCATACCCTGGCCCGGGCCAATTACGCTTTGGGAAAGGTCAGCGACGCCAATATTCGCAGGCTCTACGGCGACAGCTTGCAGCTGTCAGCGTCCCAGGTGGACAAACAGGCGGAGTGCCGCCTGTCCTATTTCCTGAATTACGGCCTGCGGGCCAAGGAGCGGAAGGAAGCCACCGTGGACCCCGCGGAGTTCGGCACCTATGTCCATGACGTGTTGGAAAACACCGCCCGGTGCATTCGGAATTTGGGCGGCTTCCATCAGGTGAGCCTGGAGGAAACCCTGGACATCGCCCACCGCTATTCCGAGGCATACGCCCGGGAGCGGTTCAGCCAGCTGCAGTCGGAACGGATGGAGTATCTGTTCCGCCGCAATTTGCGGGAGCTGGACATGGTGGTGCAGGAGCTTTGGGAGGAATTGCGGGAATCCGGCTTTGAGCCGGTGGATTTTGAGGTTGCCTTCGGTGCTTCCGAGGCAGGGTCCCTGCCGCCCATTGCCATTCCCAACGGAAAAATCAACGCGATTCTCCGGGGCTTTGTGGACCGGGTGGATGTGTGGCAGAGTCCCGGCAGCCGGTACTACCGGGTGGTGGACTATAAAACCGGCAAAAAGGATTTCGACTACTGTGATGTGTTCAACGGCGTGGGGCTGCAGATGCTTCTGTATCTGTTTGCCCTGCAGGAAAGCGGCAGCGAAATTCTGGGCGCCGACCCCGTCCCGGCGGGGGTACAGTATTTCCCCGCCCGGGTGCCCTATCTGCTGATGGACGGCGTGCCGGAGCCGGAGGAGCTGGAAAAAGAGCGGCGCAAGCTGTGGAAGCGTCAGGGCCTGCTGCTTCGGGATGAAGCGGTCCTTCGTGCCATGGAGCCGGGGGCGGAGCCGAAGCGCCTGAGCGTCAAAAACAAAAACGGGGAACTCACCGGCGATCTGGCTGACCGGGAGCAGATGAAGCTGCTGGAGGGCTATGTGTTCCGGGTGCTGGGCAGCCTGGTGGAGGACATCGCCTCCGGCAATGTGGAGCCCAACCCCTATACCCGGGGCAGCGCCCACGATGCCTGCCGGTTCTGTCCCTATGGCAGCATCTGCCACAGTGAAAGTGTGGCGGGGAGAAGAAATTATAAGACCATGACCGCCCAGCGGTTCTGGGAGGAAGTGGGAAAGGAGACACAAAAGCATGGCTGAGACCTTGACACCCCAACAGGCCCAGGCGGTGGAAAATCGGGGCGGCAAGCTGCTGGTGAGCGCGGCGGCCGGTTCCGGTAAAACCAAGGTGCTGGTGGATCGCCTGCTTGGCTATCTGACGGACCCGGTTCACCCCGCCAACCTGGACGAATTTCTGATCATTACCTATACCAAGGCTGCGGCCTCCGAGCTCCGGGGAAAGATTGCCGACAAGCTCACGGAGCGGATCGCCCGGGAACCGGAGAACAAGCACCTGCAAAAGCAGCTGCAGCGGCTGTATCTGACCCAGATTTCCACGGTCCACGGCTTCTGCTCCGCCGTCCTGCGGGAATATGCCTACCGGATTGATCTGGCACCGGATTTCCGGGTGGCGGATGAGGCGGAGTGCACGGATCTGAAAACCGTCGTTCTGAAGGACCTGCTGGACCGGGCGTATGAAGAACCCGGCGGGCATTTCCGGGATTTCGTGGATTCCCAGGGCGTGGGCCGGAACGACAGCGCGGTGCCGGAGGTGATCCTGAAGGTGTACGACAGCGCCCGCTGCCACTTAAATCCCCAGGCCTGGCTGGATGCTTGCCTGGAAAACGTCACTTTGGAAGGGATCAGCGACGCAGGGGAGTCCATCTGGGGAAGATTTCTGATGGAGGATTTCTTTTCCTGGCTGGACCGGGAATTGGAAGTCCTGCGGGAGTGCCTTGCCCGGCTGAAAAAGGATGACGGCGTGGAAAAGCCCGTTCAAAATATCTCCCGGCTGATTGAACAACTGGAATACCTCCGGTCCGGCACCACCTGGGATCAGGTGTACAGCCGAAAGAACATCGATTTCGGAACGCTGCGCTTTTCCGGCAAGACTTACGATCCGGTGCTTGCCGACCAGGTAAAGGCCATCCGGCAGGCGGTGAAGGACGAACTGGAAAAGAGGGTAAAATGCTTTTCCGATGATTCCGCCCAGGTGCTCTCGGACCTGCGCCGGTCGGAAGCGGCTGCCCGGGGGCTCATCGAGCTGGTGCGCCGGTTTGATGAGGACTATACCCGGGCCAAACGAAGCCGCCGGATTCTGGATTTCGGAGATTTGGAGCACCGTACCCTGGACTTGCTTCTGGGAAAAAATCGAACCGGCAGGACCGGGGCAGCCCGGGAAATCAGCGCCCGGTTCCGGGAAATCATGGTGGATGAATACCAGGATTCCAACGGGGTGCAGGACGCGATTTTCTCGGCGCTGACGGAAGAAAAACAGAATTGCTTCCTGGTGGGGGACGTGAAGCAGTCCATCTACCGCTTCCGCCTGGCGGACCCGCAGATTTTCCTGGAGAAATACGCTTCCTATTCCCCCGCGGAGCAGGCAAAGCCCGGGCAGGGCCGGAAAATCCTCCTCAGTCATAATTTCCGCTCCGGGGCAGAGGTGATTTCCGGCATCAACGATGTGTTTTCTGTCTGCATGAGCCCGGAGGTGGGGGGACTATACTATACGGAAGCGGAAGCATTGCGGGAGGGCGTGCCTCACGTTCCGCTGGGGGACGGGGCCACGGAGCTGGACGTTCTGGAAATCACCGACGGCGACTCCTACGATAAAGAAGCCGCCTTCACCGCCGAGCGCATCCGGCAGATGCTGGAAGAAGGCACCACCGTGCGTCAGAAGGATTCTTTGCGCCCGGTCACGCCGGAGGATATTGTGATTCTGCTTCGCTCCCCCGGCACCATGGCGGAGTCCTTCCGTCGGGCCCTGGAGGCGGAGGGCATTCGCTGCGCCCTGGAAGGGGGTGCCAACCTGATGGACACGGAGGAGGTCAGCACCCTGTGCGCCCTGCTGCAGACCGTGGCCAATCCCCGCCAGGATATTCCGCTGCTCACCGTACTGGCCAGCCCCGTGTTTGGCTTCACTGCCGACGAACTGGCCGGGCTCCGGGGCGGCAATAAGAAAATCCGTATTTACGAGGCGCTCCTGAACAGCGACCATCCAAAGGTGGGGCAGTTTTTGGATGTGCTGTCCCAGCTGCGCCAAAAGGCACGGCTGGAGCCGCTGACGGCACTTTTGCAGAGCTGCTTCCTGCTGACCCGGCTGGACAGCGTTTATGGGGCCATGCCCGGGGGCAAGGCGAAAAAGGAAAATCTGCAAACCTTCTACCAAATGGCGGTGGATTTTGAAAAGGGAAATTTACGCACCCTGGACCAGTTCCTGGAGCATCTGGAGACCCTGCGGGGCAGCCAGGTGGCGGCCTCCGGAAGCAGCGCGGGCTGCGTGACCATCATGAGCATCCACAAGTCCAAGGGACTGGAATTCCCGGTGGTGTTCCTCTGCGGACTGTCCCACCGCTTCAATGCCAGCGATGTCCGTCAGCAGGTGCTGTGCGACAAGGATTTGGGCCTGGGGCTGGCGGTGGCGGACAATCAGAATCGGCTCCGCTACAGCGCCATCTCCAAGCGGGCCATTGCTGCCGCCATCCAGCGGGAAAGCGTCAGCGAGGAGCTGCGGGTGCTCTATGTGGCCATGACCCGGGCCCGGGACCGGCTGGTGATGACCTGCACCCTGAAGAATCCCGAAAAGAAGCTGCGCACCCTGGCCAACCGCCTGGTGGCCGGAGGGGAGAAGCTATTGTGCATGGAGGCGGACTGCCATGGCGACTGGATCCTGACGGCAGCCATGCAGCGGATGGAGGCGGGGGAGCTGCACGTCCTGGGCGGAAGGCCGGAAAAGCTGCACATCAGCGACTACCCCTGGAAGATTCGCCTGCTGCAAACCGAGGCAACCGGGGAAAAGGTCTCTGCATTGGAGGAAGAGTCGCTTCCCTTCCCGGCGGAGTCCGTGGCGCAGCTGGAGAAGGGGCTGGCTTTCCGTTATGACCATTTGCCCGCTACCCAGGCTCCCTCCAAACAGACCGCCACAGGCAGAAAAGGCCGGACCCGGGACGAGGAGGTTCAGGAGAATACCCCTGCTCAGCACCGGAATCAACCCTGGCGAAAGCCCACGTTCCGGGAGGCGGCCAGGGGTGGCACCGCCTACGGCAATGCCATCCACGCTGCCATGCAGTTCATCCGCTATGAATCCTGCACCGATGAGGCCGCCGTGTCAGCCGAGGTGAAGCGCATGGTGGCATCAGGCCTGCTGACTGCGGAGCAGGGGAGTATGGTGAATCCGAAGCAGATCGCCGCTTTCTTTGCAAGCCCCATTGGTGCAAAGCTGCGGGGCGGAACACCGTACATCCGGGAGTTCAAATTTTCCATTCTGGATGAGGGAGATAAATACGGCGACGGCCTGGAAGGAGAGCAGGTCCTGCTGCAAGGTGTGGTGGACTGCGCCCTGGTGGAGGAGGACGGCATCACCGTGGTGGATTTCAAAACCGACCGGGTGACGGAAGAAACCCTGCCCCAGACCCTCCGGCACTACCGGCTCCAGCTGGATACCTACGCCGACGCGCTGGCAAGAATTTATGAAATGCCGGTGAAAGGAAAGTATCTCTACTTCTTCCATTTGAATCAATTGGTCGCAATATAGCAGAAAATGCCTATGGGATTTGCGCAGCAAAAGGAGGATTTACCCCACTGGCGCGGCAGCGCCCTTGGCTCTCCCTTTGGGAGAGCTGGCAGCCGTCAGGCTGACTGAGAGGGTACCGCAGTCGGATCTGGAGGCAGAAAACCCTCTCAGTCTGCCCCTAACGGGGCATCCAGCTC
Organism: uncultured Clostridia bacterium; assembly: GCA_945940335.1. Lineage (GTDB taxonomy): Bacteria > Bacillota > Clostridia > Oscillospirales > Oscillospiraceae > Faecousia. The sequence goes on from CAMEWH010000036.1 coordinate 14,304, forward strand.
TCCCAGAGGGAGAGCCAAGGGGTGCAACCGTTCTGGTGCGATAAAGCCCAATTTTCTAACATGCCGAGACAAGAAAAAAGGCCATGGAACCTGGTTGGGGTTCCGTGGCCTTTTCTTTTCATGGTTTCAGCTTTTTGTATTAGCGGCTCTGCTGGTTGCTGTTGGTGTTGTTCTGGTTCTGATTCCGGCCGCCGCAGTTCTGCTGGCTGTTCTCCTGATTCTTGTTCTGGTTCTGATTATTCATCTTGTGATCCTCCTAAATTTGGTCGCGGTTTTCCCGCAGAGATAGATTGCCCCGAAATTTAGGATTTATCCTTGGGTTTGAAAAGAATTCCGGCCAGCAAGCCGAAAATAATGGCTGCTGAGATGCCCCCGGCTGTTGCCTTCAGTCCGCCGGTGAGAATTCCCAGGGCGCCGTTTTCGTCGATTGCCTCCTTAACCCCTTTTGCCAGGGTAGCGCCAAAGCCCGTCAGCGGCACGGTGGCGCCGGCTCCCGCAAAGTCAATGATGGGTTGGTAGAGACCGAAGGCGCCTAAGATCACCCCGGCTACCACATATCCCACCAGAATCCGGGCAGGTGTCAGCTTGGTTTTGTCCACCAGAATCTGACCGATGAGGCAGAGCAGTCCGCCCACAAGAAATGCTTTCAGGTAGTCCATTCAGCTCACTCCTCCTTCAATGGCCACGGCGTGACAGACCCCGGGAATGGGCAGACCCTGCTGGGTGGAAGTGGGGGAGAGCAGGGCACCGGTGCCGCAGAACAGAATTTTTTTCAGTTTCCCGCCGGATAGCTCTTTCAGAAGATACGAGCACAGGGTGATGGCACTGCAGCCGCAGCCGGAGCCGCCGGCGTGCACGCCCTGAAGCTTGTTGTCAAACACCATGGTACCGCAGTCGAAGAGCTTTCCCTCCAGCTCCAGCCCTTCCGTTTTGGAAAGCTCCAGCAGCAGCTCCTTGCCAACCTGGCCCAGGTCCCCGGTGACGATCATGTCGTAATCCTTGGGCGTCAGATTCATATCCTCCAGATGGGTTTTGATGGTGGCACAGGCGGCCGGAGCCATGGCGGCACCCATGTTTCCCGGGTCCTTGATGCCCAGATCCCGGACGGTACCCACGGTGCCGGAGAGGATCCTGGGCCCCGTGCCCTCCGCTGCAACCAGGGCGGCACCGGAGCCGGTGACCGTCCATTGGGCAGTGGGGGTGCGTTGACCGCCGTAGCCCAAGGGGAAGCGGTACTGCCGCTCAGAGGATGCAAAGTGGGAGGAGGTCAGCGCGGCCACCCGGTCGGCATACCCGCCGTCCACCGTCAGCGCTGCCAGCAGCAGGCTCTCTGACATGGTGGAGCAGGCTCCGTATAGCCCCAGATGGGGGATGTTCATATTCCGCAGGGAGAAGGAGGAACCGATGCACTGGTTCAGCAAATCCCCGGAGTAGACCAGATCGATCTCCCAGGTGTGCAGACCGGCCTTTTCCGCCAGGGTTTTCAGCGCCAGCTCCTGCATCTTCTTTTCCGCCTGCTCCCAGGTTTTCTGTCCGAAAAAGGTGTCCGTGGAGGTTTTGTCAAAACAATGCCCCAGGGGCCCTTCCGATTCCTTTTTCCCGGCAATGCTGGCCCATGCGGTAATTACCGGCTTGCCGGTAAATAAAAAGCTGCTTTTGCCTCGTTTGTATTTCGCCATGTGACCGTACCTTCCTGAATAGGGTTTGCTTTTCATTATCCCCGGAATGCGGTGCCTTAAACAAGAAATGATGCGTTATACCGATAAATTGTAATTTGAAGCGCAGGGCGCTTCACCCCAATGCGCACCGGGCTGGTGTGTCATCCGGGACTCCTGGGCAGTGCCCGGTAACGTTTTTGCGTGCCAGGCTACAACAATCGCCCAGCCAGTGTAGGGGAGGCTCGTAGCCTCCCGCGCAGTATAATCCACAAAAATAAACCGGGTTGGGCGAATTCGTACGATGTCAGACACGATACCATTCAACGGAACACTCAATTTCGTTACGTTGCGGGCGGCTACGAGCCGCCCCTACAGTTGGTGCGGTGCAAACTATCGAATTACAATTTTTCGATTTGCTGAATCATCCGATATGCAAAACAGTAAAAACGGAGGGGTGAATTTTGTGGAAGATTCCGGCAAAGAAAGACTTGCAATCAGAACAAATGTATGATATACTATAGTAAGATAAATAGAACTACAGTTTTCTAAAGGCGGAAAACAGGCCCGGAAATTTGAACAGGAGGCGAAACGATGACAGTACTTCTCTATGCGTGCTTTTGTGTGAGCATTATGAAAAGTCTCGCTCTATTCAAGGGAAAGGGAAAAAGCAGGATTCTGATCACCTATGCCGACCGGTTCCAAAAGAACCAGGTCAACGGCGCAACGAGTGGACAGCCACGGAAAAACCCACCGGTTTTTTCAGAAACCCAGGGGTTTTTCAAAAAACCCAAAAAACCCAAGGAGAAGGAGAAAGAGAAGGAGAAGGAAAAAGAGAAGGAAAAAGAGAAGGAAAAAGAGAAGGAAAAAGAGAAGGAAAAAGAGAAGG
>CAMEWH010000037.1:0-16444 GCA_945940335.1 uncultured Clostridia bacterium
TTCTGACAGGAGGACAGACCATGGCAAGAAATACCAGAGCCAAAAAGCAGGCCGAAGCTCCCAAGGTGGACATCGGCGCAGAGATTTTCGCAAGTCTGCGGGATTTGGAGAAGCTGAAGGGCATCCCCGTGGACTATATGGTGGAGCGGCTGAAGCAGGCCCTCACCAACGCCTACCGGAAGGACCGGGAGGATCATCGGGACGTTCCCGCCGACAATGTGGTGGTGAACCTGGATGAGAAGGGCCTGAGCATGTTCCAGGTAAAGACCGCCGTGGAAGAGCTGGAGGACCTGGCCCTGGAGATCCACATCGACGCTGCCCGGCGCATCAACCCCAACGCCCAGGTGGGCGATTCCATCTACATTCCCGTGGACATTGCCAAGTTCGGCCGCATCGCCGCCCAGACCGCCAAGCAGGTGGTGATCCAGGGCATCCGGGAAGCCGAGCGGGGCGTGATGTTTGAGAGCTATTCCAACAAGGCTCAGGAGCTGCTCACCGGCACCGTGCTGCGCATTGCCCCCGCCACCGGCGACATCATCGTGAAGATCGGCCAGGGCAGCGAAGCTTCCGAAGCGCTGCTGCCTGCCTCCGAGCAGATTCCCGGCGAGACCTTCAAGGAAGGCGACCTGATCCGGGTCTACGTCATGGAGGTTCGCAAGCCCAACCGGGGACCCCTGGTCCACGTGTCCCGTACCCATCCCAACCTGATCCGCCGCCTGTTCGAGCTGGAGACCCCTGAAATTGCCGACGGCCAGGTGGAAATCCGCAACATCGCCCGGGAAGCCGGTTCCCGGTCCAAGATGGCCGTCCGGGCCACCATGGAGGGCATCGATCCCGTGGGCGCCTGTGTGGGTCCCCGGGGCGGCCGTGTGGGCGCCGTTGTGGAAGCATTGCACGGTGAGAAAATTGAAATCGTGGTGTGGAGCGAGGATCCCTGCGAGTACGTCAAGGCCGCCCTCAGCCCCGCCGACGTGGTCAGCGTCACCCTGGTGCCCGGCCAGAAGGCCTGCAGCGTGGTGGTGCCCGACGACCAGCTGAGCCTGGCCATCGGCAAGGAGGGCCAGAACGCCCGCCTGGCCGCCCGGCTCACCGGCTACAAGATCGACATCAAGCCCGCCTCCCAGGCAATCCCGGCGGAGACGGCAGAATAAGATATAAGATATAAGATACAAGATATAAGATATTTTATATCAAATTTCTCTCCTTATCTCATATCTCATATCTAATATCTCATATCTCAAATTTGGAGGGTTGAACGATGCAGAAAAAGATCCCTCAGCGGCAGTGCATGGGCTGCCGGGAACGCAGGGCCAAGCGGGAGATGATCCGGGTGGTGCGGGGCACCGACGGAACCGTCAGCCTGGACTTCGGCGGCAAGGCCCCCGGCCGGGGCGCCTACATCTGCCCCAATTCCGAATGCCTGAAAAAAGCCCTGCGCTCCAAGGCCCTGGACCGGAGCCTGGAGGTGACCATCCCCCAGGAGGTTATCGACCGGCTGGAAAAGGAGATGGCGCAAAATGGACAATAAGGCCCTGAACTATCTGTCCCTGGCCCGAAAGGCCGGCCGGGCGGAGCTGGGAGAGGAGCCGGTGGGCGACGTCTCCCGCACGGGCAAGGCCTATGTGATCGCGGTGGCCAGCGATGCCTCCGACCACACCTGGCGCAGAGCCAAGGCCTACGCCGCCGGCACGGAGCAGCAGTGCGTCCGGCTCCCCTTCACCAAGGACGAGCTGGGCCAGGCCGTGGGCCGGGAGAGCCTGGCCATCGCCGCCATCACCGATGCCCCCCTGGCATTGGCCCTGCTCCAGAGCCTGCCGGAGCCGGAAAAGTACCGCTCCGCCATCCAGGTTCTGGAGGAAAAATCCCGGAAGCTGAAAAAACGCCAGCAGGAAGCCAAGGCCCATTTACGGAATGTCCGCAAAGGGAAAAAATAATCCCCCGGTTCAATTTACCGAAACCCACATCGTAGGGCGGGGTCTTGACCCCGCCGACCACGTTGCGGTTTTGAACATGTACCGTTCAACGAAAGTACTCGAAGATCGTTACCGATCGGCGGGGTCAAGACCCCGCCCTACGATATTGATAAATGTTATGTAAGGATGTTTGAACTCCCCTCCGGGGGATTCAGACTGTGTTGTATTATGGAGGTGCGTATAGTATATGAGTTTCGTGAAGTATCGCTTGAAGGAGGTCGCCGCCGATCTGGGGATTACCCCCAAGGAGGTCGGGGAGATCCTCGCCCGGTTTTTTGAAAAGCCCAAGTCCAATACCCAGATTCTCACCGACGAAGAGCTGAACGTGGTTTTCGACTGCGTCACGCAGACCCACCAGATTGATTCTCTGGAGCAGGTATTCGCCGCCAAGCCCAAGGAAGCCCCCAAGCCCGCTCCCCAGGCGGCAGCCCAGAATTCCCAGTCCGAGCCCGCCAAGGCTCAGAAGCCTCAGCAGTCCGCCAATCCCCAGCAGTCCAAAGCCGCGCCCGCTCCTCAGGCGGAGCCTGCCAAGGCCGAAAAGCCCAAGGAGCCCGAACGCAAGCGGGAACGCCGGGTGGTGGATACCTCCGCCGTCCAGGTGAACGCCAACCGCTTTGCCGACGTGGACAACCTGGTGTCCGAGCGGGTGCAGAACTACCAGGGCGGTAAGCAGCGCATCGGCGGCGGCAAGGGCAAGCAGCAGAACAAGAAGGACAACAAGTTCAAGGGCAACAAGTCCCGCAACGAGGAGCAGGAGAAGCTCCGCCGTCTGCAGATGGAAGTGGCCCGGAAGGCCCCCGTCACCGTGAAGATTCCCGACGAGATCACCGTGGGCGAGCTGGCCTCCCGGATGAAGAAAACCGCCGGCGAAGTCATCAAGATCCTGATGAAGAACGGCGTCATGGCCGCCATCAACCAGACCATCGACTTCGACACCGCCGAGTTCGTGGCCACGGAAATGGGCTGCAAGGTGGAGAAGGAAGTCACCGTCACCATCGAAGAGCGGATCATCGACGACCATGTGGACACCGCCGAAGAGCTCCAGACCCGGGCCCCCGTGGTTGTGGTCATGGGCCACGTTGACCACGGCAAGACCTCTACCCTGGACGCCATCCGCAAGACCAGCGTCACCGCCGGAGAGGCCGGCGGCATCACCCAGCACATCGGCGCCTACACCGTGGATGTGAACGGTCAGATGATCACCTTCCTGGACACCCCCGGCCACGCCGCCTTTACTTCCATGCGTGCCCGGGGCGCCAAGTCCACCGACATTGCCATTCTGGTGGTGGCTGCCGACGACGGCATCATGCCCCAGACCATCGAGTCCATCAACCACGCCAAGGCCGCCGAAGTGCCCCTGATCGTGGCCATCAACAAAATGGACAAGCCCACCGCCAACCCCGACAAGATCAAGGAACAGCTGACCAAGTATGATCTGGTTCCCGAAGAGTGGGGCGGCGACACCATCATCGTGCCCATCTCCGCCAAGACAGGCCAGGGCCTGGACGAGCTGCTGGAAATGGTGCTGCTCACTGCCGAGGTGCAGGAGCTGAAGGCCAACCCCAACCGCCGGGCCAAGGGCACTGTCATCGAAGCCCGCCTGGATAAGGCCCGTGGCCCCATCGCCACCCTGCTGGTGCAGAACGGCACCCTGAATCAGGGTGACATCATCATCGCCGGCACCTCCGTGGGCCGCGTCCGTGTCATGACCAACGACAAGGGCCGCACCGTGAAGTCCGCCGGCCCCTCCGTGCCCGTGGAGATCACAGGTCTTGCCGAGGTTCCCACCCCCGGTGACGAGTTCAACGCCGTTACCGACGAGCGCATGGCCCGGGAACTGGTGGAGCAGCGCAAGCAGGCCCAGAAGGACGCCCTGGCCAAGCTGAACCAGAAGGTCACTCTGGACAACCTGTTCAGCAGAATGCAGGAGGGCGAGATGAAGACCCTGAACCTGATCGTCAAGGCCGACGTGCAGGGCTCCGCCGAAGCGGTGAAGGCCTCCCTGGAGAAGATCTCCAACGAGGAGGTCCGGGTCAAGGTCATTCACGCCGGTGTCGGCGCCATCAACGAGTCCGACGTGCTGCTGGCCTCCACCGCCGGCGCCATCATCGTGGGCTTCAACGTGCGGCCCGACGCCGCCGCCCAGGCCAGCGGCCAGAGAGCCAACGTGGACATGCGGTTCTACCGGGTGATCTACGACGCCATCGACGAAATCGAGGCCGCCATGAAGGGCATGCTGGCGCCCAAGTACGAGGAAGCTGTCATCGGCCACGCGGAAGTCCGCATGACCTACAAGGTCAGCGCCGTGGGCACCATCGCCGGCTGCATGGTGAAGGACGGCAAGGTCACCCGGGATTCCCAGGTGCGCATCCTTCGGGACAACATCGTCATCCACGAAGGCGAGATCGGCTCCCTGCAGCGCTTCAAGGACGCCGCCAAGGAGGTCACCGCCGGCTACGAATGCGGCATGAGCGTGGTGAAGTTCAACGACATCAGAGAAGGCGACATCTTCGAGTGCTTCATCATGCAGGAAGTGAAGCGGTAAATGATGATTTGGCCGGCAGATACGGCATCGCCCCTTGGCTCCCCCTCTGGGGGAGCTGGCTGCCCCGTAAGGGGCGGCCTGAGAGGGCCAATGTTCGGTTTTCTGCTGTCATAATCTTACTGTAGTCCCCTCTCAGTCAGCCTGACGGCTGCCAGCTCTCCCAAAGGGAGAGCCAAGGGGTGCAACAGTTCCGGAACATCAAAAAGCAAAACAGATTATTTCGGAGGAAAAAATGGCATCAAACCGAATCAATCGAATCAATGAAGAGATCATGAAGGAGTTATCCTCACTTCTGCGCACGGTAAAGGACCCCCGGGTGCAGGATACCATGATCTCCGTTACCCGGGTGGAAACCACCCCGGATCTGCGCTACACCAAGGTGTACGTCAGCTTCCTCCAGGAGGACCGGGCCAAGGACGCCATGGCGGGGCTCAAGTCCGCCGGCGGCTACCTGCGCCGGGAGCTGGGGCACAATCTGCAGCTGCGCTACGCCCCCGAGATCGTGTGGAGCCTGGACGACAGCATCACCTACGGCGCAAAAATGCTGAAACTCATCAATTCCCTGGAGACCGGCCATGAAGAATCTGACGAGGACTGAAACCGCCGATTTTCTGGCCGCCCATGACCACTATCTCATTCTCACCCACACCCGCCCCGACGGCGACACCATCGGCTCCGCCGCGGCCCTTTGCCTGGGCCTGCGCAGCCTGGGCAAAACCGCCCACATCCTGGAAAACAAAGGGGTCAGTCCCCGGTTCCGGTGGCTCCATGAGGGGCTGACCGTGACGGAAGCGGCGGAAGGCAGCTGCATCGTCAGCGTGGACGTGGCCTCCCCGGGGATGCTCCCGGAGGAATTCAGGCCCCTGCTGGGCCGCATCCGGCTGCGCATCGACCACCACAGCAGCGCCACCTCCTTTACAGACTGTGAGCTGGTGGACGGGTGCAGCGCCAGCTGTGCCGAGGTGGTGTACGATGTGCTCACCTTGCTTGGCTGCCGGCTGGACAAAGCCATGGCCGAGGCCATCTACGTGGGCGCCTCCACCGACACCGGCTGCTTCCGCTACGCCAACACCACCGCCCACACCTTCTCCACCGCTGCCAGCTGCGCCCAGGCGGGAGCGGAAATCTACCGACTGAACATGGAGCTGTTTGAAACCAACACCCTGGCCAGGCTGAAGATGCAGGGCTGGATTGTGGACCATATGAAAATGCTCCGCAGCGGCTCCATGTGCGTCTGCGCCATTCCCCGCCGGGTGGAGCAGGAGATGGGGGTCACCGGAGACGATATGGACAATATCTCCAGCTTTCCCCGCACCGTGGCCGGCGTGTGCATGGCGGCAACCCTGCGGGAAGCGGAAAACGGAGACGTGAAGCTCTCCGTCCGGGCCATCCCCGGCTATGACGCCACTCTGGTCACCGTACCCTTCGGCGGCGGCGGCCACAAGGGCGCCGCAGGCGCCACCATGAAAATGCCCCTCCCCGAAGCCGCCCTGGCCGTGGAGCGGATCATGCTGGAGCAGAATGTATGAACGGAATCGTCATTGTGGATAAACCCGCCGGGTGGACCAGTCAGGATGTGACCGCCCGGCTGAGAAGGGTCTACGGTACCCGGCGCATCGGCCACGGCGGCACCCTGGACCCCATGGCCACCGGCGTACTGCCGGTGTTTGTGGGCCGGGCCACCCGGGGAGTGGAATTCTTTGAGCACGCCGAAAAGGGGTACGAGGCCATCCTGGTCCCCGGCCTCACCACCGACACCGAGGACACCACCGGCACCGTGCTCACCCGTCAGGAAGTGACCCTGACGGAAGATCAGCTTCTGGCCGTTCTTCCCCGATTCCGGGGAGAGATTATGCAGGTGCCCCCCATGTACTCCGCCCTGAAGGTAAACGGTCAGAAGCTCTGCGACCTGGCCCGGAAGGGCAGGGAAGTGGCCCGGGAGCCCCGGCCCATTACCATCCATGAGCTGACCTTCCTGGGCTTTGAGGAAGGAAATGTCAGATTGCAGGTGGCCTGCTCCAAGGGCACCTACATCCGTACCCTGTGCAAGGACATCGGCGAAGCCCTGGGCTGCGGCGCCTGCATGGGAAGCCTTCGCCGCACCCGGGCGGGGGATTACACCCTGGCCGATGCCGTTCCTCTGGAGACCCTGCTGGAATCGGAGCACCCGGAAGCCTATTTGCGCCCGGTGGACTCCCTGTTCTCCAGCTTAAGCGCCGTTACCCTCACCGCCAATCAGGAAAAGCGGTGCCGCAACGGCAATGCCTTCTCCGTAACCCTGGCCCCGGGCACCTACCGGGCTTACAGCAGAGCCGGGGAATTCCTCATGCTGGCCCAGGTCAGGGAGGGAACCATGACCACGGTGAAGAGCTTTTTTGAACCGGACGAAAAACCATGAATCAGACAATTTACGCCTTGGGCTTTTTTGACGGTGTCCACCTGGGACACCGAGCTTTGTTAAATGAATGCCGTCGGCTTGCCCGGGAAACCGGCCGGGAGGCCGGAGCCGTGACCTTCGATGCCCACCCGGACGCGCTGGTATTCGGCACCGCCCCGGTGCTGATCAACACCCCCGCCGACCGGGAGCGGCTTCTGCGCCGCAGTCTGGATCGGGTGATCACCCTGCCCTTTGACGAAAAAATGCACACCACCGGCTGGGAGGATTTTCTGAACCTTCTCCGCCGGGACTACGCCGCGGCAGGCTTCGTCTGCGGGGACGATTTCCGCTTCGGAAGCCGCGGCGCCGGCAACGGCGCATTGCTGACAGACTACTGCCGCCGGGAGAACCTCCCCTGCGCCGTGGTGCCGGAGCAGACCGTTCGCGGCATCCGGGTCTCCTCCACCCACATCCGCGCCCTGCTGGAGCAGGGGCAGATGGAGGAGGCCAATGCCTTCCTGGGCCATCCCCATATTCTCACCGGCCAAGTCATCCACGGCCACCAGCTGGGCCGCACCCTGGGCATCCCCACCGCCAATCTGTCTTTGCCTGCCGGGCTGGCTGTCCCCAAGTTCGGGGTTTACGCCTGTTTGGTGGAGCTGGATGGAGAGCGCTACCCCGCCGTCACCAACATCGGCACCCGCCCCACCGTCCATGGCAGCGGCATCACCGTGGAGCCCTGGATTCTTTCCTACCAGGGGGACCTGTACGGCCGGGAGATCACATTGGAATTCCACAAATTCCTCCGCCCGGAGCGAAAATTCCCCACATTGGAAGCGCTCCAGGAGGAAATTCACCATAACGCAGAACAAACCATCCACTTTTTTCAAACCCAGCCATAAATCCTAACCGCACAAGCCTGTAGGGGCGGCTCGCAGCCGCCCGCGCAGTACCCACCCTCAAAAAACAGGGTTGGGCGAATTCGGACTGTGCCCAACATGGTACCATTCAACCAAATACCCAGTCCCGCTGCCTGGCGGGAGGCTGAGAGCCTCCCCTACAGTGGCTGGGCAATCAATGAACCATTTATGAACACAATGCAAAATACCCCAAGTAAGGAGGAATCGCCATGGCTATGACCCCGGAGGATATGGAAAAACGCCGTCAGCGGCGGGAAAAACAGCTGAAAAAGCAGCGTGCCCAGCGCCGGAAGCTCCGGCTTGGTCTGGCGGCAGCGGTGGTGATCCTGGCCCTTTGCACCTTTGCCATCTATTTTTTTGCGGAAAACGCGCCCCAGGAGATTTCCGCCGCCGTCACAGACACCCTGCCCACGGAGACCACTGTGCCCCAGACCCTCCCCCCGGAGGAGACCACGCCCCCCAAGGGCGCTGCCACCACCATCCACATCCGGGCCGCCGGTGACCTGAACGTCACCAACAACGTGGTGGATGCAGGCCTTTCCGCCGCGGGTTACGACTTCACCCGGGCTTTCCAGGATGTGGCCGGCACCCTGTCCGGCGCGGACCTGACGGTGCTGAACCTGGAGGGCAATATCTGCGGCGAGCCCTACGGCACCGCCACCACCTCCGCCCCCAATAAGCTCCTCACCGCCCTGCGCAGCGCCGGCGTGGATCTGATTCAGATGGCCAATTCCTGTTCCATCAACAACGGCCTCATCGGCCTGAATTCCACTCTGCAGTCCATCCGGGCCGCCGGGCTGGAGCCGGTGGGCGCCTATTCCTCCCCCTCGGAATTCAAGCGCTCCAAGGGCTACACCATCTGTAATGTCCAGGGCTTGAAGGTTGCCTTCGTGGCCTTCACCAAGGGTGTGGGCGGCATGGGCATGCCCGCGGGCAACGAGGACTGCGTGAATCTATTGTACCAGGACTACGACTCCACCTACAAAAAGGTGGACACCGAAGGCATCACCCAGATTCTGACCGCCGTGAAATCCGAAAAGCCGGACTTCGTGGTGGCGCTGGTCCACTGGGGCAGCGAGAACAACGACACCATCAGCTCCACCCAGGAGTCCATCGTCAAGCTGATGCAAAAGAACGGCGTCGGCCTGATCATCGGCACCCATCCCCATCTGGTGCAGGAAGTGAAGTACGACGAGACTGCCGGTACCCTGGTGGCCTACTCCCTGGGAGACTTCTTCGGCGATGCCGCCCGGGGCGGCACCAACTATTCCATCATCCTGGATGTGGAAATCACCAAGGACCCCGAAAAGGGCACCTGCCGGGTCACCGGCTACAGCTACACCCCCATCTACACCGTCACCGGCAGCCAGTCTGCCGACGGCTTCCAGCGGGTGGTGCGCATCGAGCAGGCCATGCAGGCCTACGAAGGCAATTTCGTGGATAAGGTCACCGCCGCCTGCTATTCCGATATGGCCTATTCCCTGAAACGAATCGCCTCCCGCACCAGCGGCCAGGGATAAGAAAATGCCCCCGTTTGTCAAATTGATCGATATCCATTCCTGGCGGAATGGACGATATACGCCGGGCGTTCGATATGTGTAACCACACGAGATGCGCTGCGGCGCGAGAGGAATTGATATTCCATCGAATGCCGCAGCGCGGCATATATCGACGCCGCAGGCGATATCGCATTTTGCCAGAGGCAAAATATATCGAGAAATCCACGCAAAACAGCAATTTCCCCCTTCCGACACAACACAAAAATGGAGAGAGCGCATGAGGATTCTATTCGACAGCAAGCAGTCCCAGTTCAAATCCCCCTTCGGCACCCTGGTCCCGGGGCAGATGTGTACACTGCACGTGCACATTCCCGCCACGGTGTGCACCCAGCGGGTGGAAATCGTGCTGTGCTATGAAAACGGCAGCCCCGCCCGGTATCTGGACATGCACCGCACCGAGCAGCGGGGCGCCTACGAAATCTGGCAGGGAGAATTCTCTCTCTTCGCCCCGGGATTGTACTTCTATTATTTCCAGATCCACGACCCCCACGGCATGTTCCGCCTGTTCAAGCAGGGGGACGACGCCAACATGGAGGCCGGCGACCTGTGGCAGGTCAGCTGCATCCCCGCGGACTTCACCACCCCGGACTGGGCCAAGGGCGCCATCATTTACCAGATTTTCCCCGACCGCTTCTGCCGCAGCGGCAAGGTTGACCTCACCGGCAAGCTGGAGCCCTATTCCATCCACGCCAGCTGGGACGAGGACGTGGACTGGGCCCCGGACGAAAACGGGATCATCCAGAACAACGATTTCTTCGGGGGCAATTTCCGGGGCATCACGGAAAAAATGGACTATATCGCCAGCCTGGGCGTGACCATCCTCTACCTGAACCCCATCAGCAAGAGCTTTTCCAACCACCGCTACGACACCGGCGACTACAAGACCCCCGATCCCATGCTGGGCACGGAGGCGGATTTTGCCGCCATGTGCCGGGCGGCCCATGAGCGGGGCATCAAGGTGATTCTGGACGGCGTGTACTCCCACACCGGCTCCGACAGCCTGTACTTCGACCGGAATCGCACCTTCGGCGGAAACGGCGCCTTCTGCACCCGGCAATCTCCTTACTACAACTGGTACACCTTCTATGACTGGCCCACCAATTACCACTCCTGGTGGAATTTCGACACCCTGCCCACGGTGAATAAAATGCACCCGGACTTCATCAAGTATATCATCACCGATGAAGACAGCGTGGTGGCCCACTGGATGAAGCTGGGGGCGGACGGCTACCGGCTGGACGTGGCCGATGAGCTGCCCGATGAATTCATCCGCATGATTCACGACCGCATCCGTTCCATCAACCCCGATGCCCTGCTGCTGGGGGAGGTGTGGGAGGATGCCTCCAACAAAATGGCCTACGACAAGCGCCGCCGGTACTTCGTGGGCGGCGAGCTGGACAGCGTGATGAACTACCCCTTCCGCACCGCCATCCTGGACTTCATGCGGGGCCGGGACGCCGGTGAACGGCTGCGGGATACGGTGATGACCATTGTGGAAAATTACCCGCCCCAGGTGGTTGCCTGCAACATGAACCTGCTGGGCACCCACGATACCCCCCGGATTCTTACCGCTTTGGTGGACGATTTCGACGGCAGCCGGGAGGAAAAGGCCCACCGGCACCTGTCCCGGAACCAATTGGAAGTGGCCCGGGACCGGCTGATGATGGCCTCCTTCCTGCAGTACACCCTGCCCGGCTCCCCCAGCCTGTACTATGGCGACGAGGCCTGCATGGAGGGCTACAAGGATCCCTTCAACCGCCGCACCTATCCCTGGGGCCGGGAGGATCCCGAAATCCTCAGCCATTTCCGTTGCCTGGGCAAGCTGAGAGCGCTTCACGAGCCCCTGCGCCTGGGTGACATCCACTTCTTCACCGCCGGAGACAAGCACCTGGGCTTCTCCCGGAGCTACGGCGGGAAAACAGTAAAAATTTATGTAAACCGCAGTGGTGACCCCTGGGACATCCCCGCCGGCCGGGTGATCTTCGGCAAAAACCTGCAGACCATCGCCCAGGACTGGCTGACCCTGGCCCCCCGGGGCTACTGCGCCGTGGAAGGGTAACATATGGAAGAAGAACGGATTTTCACCGGCTACTGCCGTCAGCTGGACCAGAGCCGGATGGTCACCATCGAGCTCCAAAACGGCGAGCTCACCGAATGCGACTGCTGCTACGGCAGCTGCATCTACGAACCCAACTGCACCGTGGCCCAGCAAATTTCCAACGCCTGTTCAAAATAATTCCTGCCCCCACTGTAGTAGTCTTTAACACATAATTGTAATATGGCGTACCGGAACTGACGCACCCCTTGGCTCCCCCTCTGGGGGAGCTGGCTGCCCCGCGAGGGGCGCCCCTGAGAGGGCCAGTATGGCGGATTTCTGCTGTCATTATCTTACTGCGGTACCCTCTCAGTCAGCCTGTTCGGCTGACAGCTCTCCCAAAGGGAGAGCCAAGGGGCGCTGCCGCGCCAGCGTGCCAAATTACAATTTTTAAGAGTTACAAACTACTACAGTTTGGTCGGGGGATTGTGCAATCAATACACTTCCGCCAAAGGAGGATTTTTTCATGATTGAAATTCTAAAGGCGGTGCTTTTTGGCATCGTGGAGGGCATCACCGAATGGCTGCCCGTTTCCTCCACGGGGCACCTGATTTTGCTGAATGAATTTGTGAACCTGAACGTGTCCAAAGAATTCCAGAGCATGTTCGACGTGGTGATTCAGCTGGGCGCCATTCTGGCGGTGTGCGCCCTGTTTTTCCGGAAGCTGAACCCCTTCGATGGTCACAAAAGCCAAATCCAGAAGAAACAAACCTGGAATCTGTGGTTCAAGGTCATCGCCGCCATCATCCCCTCCGGCGTGGTGGGCGTGCTGTTCGACGACTGGATGGATGAGCACCTGCACAACGCCACCGTGGTGTCCATCGCCCTGATCGTCTACGGTGTGGCCTTCATCCTGGTGGAGCGGCGCAACGAGGGCAAGGAGCCCAGGGTCAGCGACGTCCACGACATTGGCCTGAGCACCGCCCTGATCATCGGACTGAGCCAGTGCCTGAGCCTGATCCCCGGCACCTCCCGTTCCGGTTCCACCATTCTGGGGGGAATTCTGGTGGGTGTCAGCCGTGGGGCGGCGGCGGAGTTCAGCTTCTTCATGGCCATTCCCACCATGCTGGGAGCCAGCGCCATCAAGCTGCTGAAATTCTTCCTGTCCGGGGTGGGCTTCACCGCCATGGACCTGCTGATCCTGCTGGTGGGCTGCACCGTTTCCTACATTGTGAGCTTACTGGTCATCAAGGGCCTCATGTCCTATGTCCGCCGCCATTCCTTCTCCGCCTTCGGCGTGTACCGCATCCTCCTGGGCATTGCCGTGCTGGGGTATTTCCTGATGTTCGCATCATAAGGACTCCGCAAATTGTTATTTAGCGGGCAGATACGGCAGCACCCCTTGGCTCTCCCTTTGGGAGAGCTGGCAGCCGAACAGGCTGACTGAGAGGGTACCGTAGTAAGATCATGGCAACCGAAATCAAGCCATACTGCCCTCTCAGTCTGCCCCTCTGGGGCAGCCAGCTCCCCCAGAGGGGGAGCCAAGGGGCATCCCGCCAAATTTCAAATTACCGCTTTATTGATTACATATAAAAAACAGGGAGGCAATATTATGGATTTTGAAGAGTACATCATTGAAAACGAGTACCTGCGGGTCACTGTGACCACCTGGGGTGCCCAGGTGAAGAGCGTCGTGCGGAAGAGCGACGGCGTGGAGCACATGTGGCAGGCGGACACCAGCGTCTGGGGCTACCACGCGCCCATCCTGTTCCCCCACACCGGCAAGGTGGTGAAGGGTACCATCCACGCCAAGGGGAAGGATTATGAATCCACCCAGCACGGCTTTGCCCGGCTGATGGAGCACGACCTGGTAAAGCAGACCGCCAATACCCTGGTGCTGGAGCTGCACAGCAACCCGGAGACCCTGGCCCATTTTCCCTATGACTTCCGCCTGATCTCCACCTTCACCCTGGACGGCGACACCCTGCACCACACCCTCACCGTGGAGAACACCGACCGGGAGATTCTGCCCTTCGGCATCGGCTACCACCCCGCCTTCGCCATTCCCTTTGACGAAAACCACACCGCTGCCGACTACGAGCTCCGCTTCGACCGGATGGAGTCCCCTCTGTGCCTGAGCTGCCAGCCCGAGGGTCTGCTCCGGGGCAAGTGCTACTACTTAGGCAGCAACATCGACTGCATCCCCGTGGACGAAAAGCTCTTCGAGGTGGACAGCCACTGCATGACCAACCTGGGCTCCAAAACCCTGGGCCTGTACGAAAAGGACACCGGCCGGGCCGTGATCTGCGACATTGCCGACTTCCCCTATACCCTGATCTGGAGCAAGCCCGGCACCCCGAAATTCGTGTGCATCGAGCCCTGGCACAGCCTGCCCAGCCCGGAAAAGGGCAGCACCGACTGGCTGAAAAAGCCCGCCGCCGCCATCCTGGCCCCCGGCGAAAGCTGGAGCACCACCCTGAAAACCCGGTTCGCCAGATAATCCACCCCGCGGGAGGCATTTTGCCTCCCGTCATCTGTGTCAAAAAGAGGATTCTATGAAAACAGTCATTTCCTTTCTGAAAAAAGAAGCAATGCTGGTAGTGAGCGTTGCGGCGGCGCTGGTGTCACTGGTGATTACCCCTCCCAGCGCCGACCTGGTGAAGGCCATCGACTGGAAAACCCTGGCCACCCTGTTTATGTTGCTCAGCGTGCTGGACGGCTTCAAGCATGAAAATCTTTTCCTGCCTGTCCTGCGGCTGACGGAGAAATTTTCCACCATGCTGGGGCTGAGCTTTTTCCTGGTGTTCGGAGTGTTCTTCTCCAGCATGTTCGTCACCAATGACGTGTCCCTCATCATCTTTGTGCCCCTGACCATCCTCCTGTTCCGGGAGAAGGGGAAGGAGGGCTACATCCTGCCCATCCTGACCATGGAGAACATTGCCGCCGTGCGGGGCAGTCTGCTCACCCCCTTCGGAAGTCCCCAGAACCTGTACCTTTTCTCCGGCAGCGGCATCAGCACCGGGGCTTTTCTGAAAATGATGCTGCCCCTGTGGCTGGGTTCCATGGTGCTCATCAGCTTGTTCCTGGTGTTTCTGTACCGGAAGGACCTGGGCCAGAAGGCCGGGTGCACAGACTACCGGGGCGCGCAGTGGCAGCCGGAAGGAAAGCTGCGGCGGCTGACCTACCTTGCCCTCTTTGCGGCAGTGCTGCTGTGCATCGTCACCCGCACCCCCTACTGGCCTTACGTCACCCTGCTGGTCACCCTGGTGCTGCTGGCAGTGGACCCCAAGGTCTTCCGCCGGGTGGACTATGTGCTGCTGCTGACCTTCCTGTGCTTCTTCGTGTTTTCTTCCTCCATCGCCGCCAACCAGCGCATTGCCGGCTTCCTGGAGCGCGCCGTCCGGGGCAACGAATACTGGTGGAGCATCGGCATCAGCCAGATCATTTCCAACGTCCCCGCCTCCATCGTCCTGTGGCCCTTTACAGCAGACCTGCAGGCCCTGATCTATGGCCTGGATACCGCGGGCCTGGTGACCGTCATCGGCTCTCTGGCCTCGGTGATCAACCTGCGCCTGTACACCCGGGAGTATCCCGGCCAGGGCAAGGCGTTTATGATCTGTTTTGAAAAGATCTCCCTGTGCTTCTTCGCCATCGTGGTGGTGCTCCAGCTGTTTTTGCTGTAATTGTTGGATGAATTTCCTGTCCAGGCTCCCTCCCCAACCACTGTAGTAGGGTGTAACATTTAAAAATTGTTGTTCGAAGAGATATAAGATACGAGATATAAGATATTTTTCCGGTGTCATAACCAAATCATGATAGGACCTATGTTTAGCTCCTGTATTGTAGATTTCAATAGAATGAACTGGTTTCCGGTTGGGATATCTTATATCTTATATCTTGTATCTCATATCTTACCAAACATCACTTTTTAAGTGTTACAGACTAGTAGGGGAGGCTGTCAGCCCCCCGTGCGGTTCCGCTACGACCGTAGGGGAAGCCATCGCGCCATTCGGCAGCACAAAACAACGCCCTCCGGCTTTTGGAACCGGGGGGCGTCTTTGATTGGGATCATTACTTCTTCATCACGTGGAAGGCGAAGCCGGCGAATTCTCCGGCCAGGTAGATATTCTTCAGGGAGCCGTCCTCATTGTAGGAAGCGGTCTCGGGGCGGAAGGAGAAGCCCTTGGCTTCCAGCTCGGCCTTGGCGGCGTCCACGTCCGCGGTGGCCATGGCGATGTGGCCGTTGGTGCCGGGGGAATTTTCCTTCTTCATGCACTCGAAGTATTTGCCGGCGAAATTGGAGCTGTTGCCCATCTTCACCTCCAGGTTGAACATCATGGCCAGCAGCTTGGCGGTTTCCTCGGCCTTCACGGGATCGTCGGTCTTGATGCCCACATGGAGCAATTCAAATTTGTTTTCCATCTTGATAACTCCTTTGTTCATTGCCCTTCCGGGCAGATTTTGTTATGTAATAATTGTATGTGCTGATCGGCTTTACTCCGCTGGTGTAGTAAAATGTTCTTTCGCATACCGGTACCGGCGCACCCCTTGGCTCCCCCTCTGGGGGAGCTGTCTGCCCCTTGCGGGGCAGACTGAGAGGGTTTTCAGCCGACTGCGGTACCCTCTCAGTCAGCCTGACGGCTGCCAGCTCTCCCAAAGGGAGAGCCAAGGGGCGGTCGAATTAGTCCACTAAGTTCTGCTTTTGTTGAGTAACCGTCGATAAGCATATAATAGTATAGTTTCTCCACCAGGTCAAGGGACAAGAATGGATTGCCCGGTTCGCCCCCGGGAAATTGCCTTACCGGGAAAAATGCGGAAATATTTCTTGACAAATTGACCGGAATACTGTATCATACTATGGTCTGCAAATGCGGACAATCCTTGCTCACGGTATGGCCGTGGGCCAAAAGTCCAAAAGGAGGTGCAATCAACATGGCTAAGATCACCGGTAAGTATGAGGTGCTCTACATCATCGACCCCGCTCAGGGCGAAGAGGGCATCGCAGCACTTGTGGAAAAGTTCAAGGCAATGGTGG
>CAMEWH010000038.1:0-16142 GCA_945940335.1 uncultured Clostridia bacterium
CGGACTTCATCACGGCGGAAACGTCGGCAAAGTCCAGGTTGATGATCACGTTCTGAGAGAAGCCCACCAATTCGGAGATAGAGGTGACCGCCTGCTTCAGCACATCGTCGGCAATGCCGAAGGCATTGGCGAAGGTGATCTTCTGGTCGGTCACATATTTCAGACGGTCATTGGGGATGATGATCAGGGAGTCCACTTTCTCGCTCAGGTCCTGAATGCCCTGCTCTGCCTGACGCATCCGGTTGGCGCCCTCGAACTTGAAGGGCTTGGTGACCACGCCCACGGTAAGGATGCCGGCCTCATGGGCCAGGTCAGCCACAATGGGAGCAGCGCCGGTGCCGGTGCCGCCGCCCATGCCGGCGGTGATGAACACCATGTCGGTGCCCTCCAGGACTTTGGCGATGGATGCGCGGCTTTCTTCGGCTGACTTCTTGCCGATTTCAGGCTTGGAGCCAGCGCCCATGCCGTTGGTCAGCTTCTCACCAATCTGGATCTTATTCTTGCAGACGGACTTATTCAGGTCCTGCTTATCAGTATTGACGGCGATGAACTCTACACCGTTCACGCCGGATTCAATCATTCTGTTAATTACATTGTTGCCAGCGCCGCCAACGCCAATAACCTTGATCTTGACGACACGCTCCTGTAAACTTTCGGACATATCTTCTTCCTCCTATGTATCGATTTCCATCATGCAGCCGGTATCGCCGCGATAATTTCACCTATGCTTTTCTATTCTAGCGTGAAATTGCGGATTGGTCAATAGAAAATCTTATTTTTTCGGCAAAATATTCCCGTTAACCGAAGGGCGTATAGCCAACCTGGTCGGGCCAGGTGGTAAAACTCACGTCCAAAATGCCGGTCTGATAGTCGCTCATCTGTAAAATTGCGTTCTTCATATAGGCAATTTTATATGCAATATCATACTTGCTGTTGTTGATGGCGCCCAGATTTACCTGGTACTGGGTCCCGTACCACAGGATGATATCCTGAAGCTGACTCACATCCACGCTGGCCGCATCACCCACGATGTCGTTCATCTCCAGCGCCTGCAGAATCTGCAGCGCCGCGTTCAGCCGCTGGGCTCCGGTGATCATCAACGGCAGTTCCTGGCCGGATTCATCCACCTCCGTGGAAGCTTCCTCCGTGGCAATCCCCAGCTCGCTGGCCTGAGGCTGGTACAGCGTCACACCAAGAACCTGCGTATGGGCGTTGGCGGTCTGGGTGTTGGTCTGCTCCACCACCTTACCGTCGGAGTTCATCAGCCACCACACGCCGTCCTGGTCCTGGATGGAGTAAACCACCGCTTCTTCTTCTATTTCAATAATAACCGTATCCGGCAATTTTATTCCAATCCTGGCACTTTTTACATAGGGAAGGTTTGCAATGATCTGGCCGGAAGCCTTGGTGCGTCCGAAGGTCAGCAGATTTTCACCGATGTTGATGCCGGATTCTTCCCGGACTGTCCAGTCACTGTAAACATTGGCGCCAACAACGTAAATCTCTTCCACTCTGAAGAAGACGGACATGCCCAGAACCAGTGCCAGAACCACCGCAAGGATCGTGGTCAGCTGAACCGCCAGCCGGCGGCTGTTGAAGGACATGGGCTGGGTGTAGATAACGGCGGGGGTCTTCAGCTGCTCTGCACGCTTGCGCTTTCTCTCCGCCTCGGCAGCCCGCTTTTCCCGCCGGGCCGCATTGGCTTCCTCGCCGAAAACGTTGGGGTCTTCCTTATAGAACTTCCGCACCAGAGGATTCTGGTAAGAGAAGAATTTGGAAAGGCTGTCCCGGAAGGACTTTCGTTTCAGGGCCTTGCTGCGCTGATTGGCCTGACGGTAGGGACGGTACTGGGCTTCCTGATTTCGGGAAGACTGTTTTTTCTGCCCCTTCGCCGGGGTGGCGGGACGGCGGGCAGGTGCCTTTCCCGCCGGGCGGGGCAAGCGCTCCTCGGCAGAACCATGGCGGTCCTGCTGGGTCTGAGCATCGGGGATATACACCTCATAGTCCCCGTCAGGAGCAGCAGGGGGCTGGCTCGGCTTGGGCCGGGCCGGCGCTTTTCCGTTGGAAGGACGGGAATCTCCGGCAGGGCGCTGACGGTCAGGCGCTTTTTTCCCACCACTTGCAGGGACTTTTTTTGCCCGGTTTTTTTCTTTTGTATCCATTGTTTTCCTCCTGGGGTCTTCCGCCGCCTTCACCGGCGTCAGAACGGTCCCATTTTATCGTTTTGCCAGCTGCTCCACAATGTCGCAAATCCGCTCTGCGCTGTCCATGGTTACCATCTGGCGCAGATTCTTCCCCATTTCCGCTCTGCGGTCAGGGTCTGCCAGCAGGGACTTGATTTCCTCATAGACCTTTTCGGCGCTGCAGTCCTTTTCCACAATCACCACTGCGCCGCCTCTGGACTCCAGCACCCGGGCGTTTTTCTCCTGATGGTTGTTGGTCACATTGGGAGACGGGATCAGAATGCAGGGCAGTCCGGCGGCGCCGATCTCATTGCAGGTGGAAGCGCCGGCGCGGCTGATGATCACATCCGCCGCCGCCATCAGGGTGGGCATGTTGTAAAAATACTCAAGCATCTCGATCTGAGGCGTATTGGCCAGGTCCACGCCCTTTTCCTTCACCAGCCCGGGCATCCACTCCCAGCCGAAGCTGCCGGTGGCATGGATATGGCGGAAGGGATATCCGTCCTCCTTTTCCAGGCGGAACAGCTCCGCCATGGTCTGGTTCATCACCTTGGCGCCCAGGCTGCCGAAGGCGGAGAGCACCAGCGGCTCGTCACCGATGCCCAGTTCTTTTCTGGCAGCAGCCCGGTCACCGTAGATAAACTCCCGGCGTACCGGCATCCCTACCACTTCCACCTTGGATGGATCGGGATACATGGCCTTGCTCTCTTCAAAGCACACCAAGACCCGGTCCGCCAGTCTGGCAGCCAGCTTGGTGGTCACACCGGGAACGGCGTTGCTCTCGTGGACACAGACAGGAATCTTCATGGAAGAGCCTGCGTACAGCGCAGGGAAGCTGGCGTAGCCGCCGGTGCCGATGATCACATCCGGCCGGAATTCCCGGAAAATCCGCTTGCACGCCTTCACCGCATTGAGTACACATTTTACCGCCCGGATGTTCTTTTTGATACCGGTCAGGTTCAGCTGTCTGCTCAGGCCGGAGCCGGGCAGGCATTTCAGTTCATACCCCGCCTGGGGTACCAGCTTTTCTTCCATGTGGCCGGTGGCGCCGATGAAGAGGATGTTGCAGTCCGGGTAACGCTCCCGCATCAGATTGGCCACGGCCAGGGCCGGGTTAATGTGTCCGGCAGTTCCGCCGCAGGTAAAAACGAAATTCATAGGGTTATGCCTCCAGTGTTTTTCTTTCATCCCGGTGCCGGGAAATGCTGAGCACAATGCCCATCTCTCCCAGGTTCACCGCCAGTGCCGTCCCCCCATAGGAGAAAAACGGCAGTGCAATTCCGGTGGATGGCAGCAAATTGGTCACCACTCCCAGATTCAGTACCGTCTGCACAGCAATCAAAGTGATCAGCCCCGCCGCCAGGACGGTGGAAAACCGATCCTTTGCGTGCAGTGCGATCCAATAACCCCGCAGAATCAGCGCCGCCAGGAGCACGATGATGGCCGTAGCCCCCACCAGTCCCAACTCCTCGCAGATCACAGCGAAGATGTAATCGTTATATTGAAAGGGCAGATAGAGATACTTCTGCCTGCTTTTTCCAAAACCAAGGCCGAAAACGCCCCCGGAACCGATGGCGTAGAGGGATTGGAGAATCTG
The DNA here is from genome assembly GCA_945940335.1 of uncultured Clostridia bacterium. GTDB lineage: Bacteria > Bacillota > Clostridia > Oscillospirales > Oscillospiraceae > Faecousia. Next base: position 3,781 of record CAMEWH010000038.1, read on the forward strand.
ATATCCCGTATCCCCCGGGTCCCGCTCCGGGTGGAGCCAGGCGGTGATCCGGTCGCCGGCATAGCCCATCAGGCTGACATAAACCACCACAAACACGCCGGCCGCACCGGCTCCCGCCAGCAGCCACCGCAGCTTGGTTCCGGCCACAAACATCATCACCACCCCCACCATACCCATTAGCATGATGGCGCTGAGATGCTTTTCCAGTGCCAGGGGGATCAGGATGCCCAGCATGGCCAATCCAAACCCCAGCACGCCGTATCTGAATTTTTCCGCCCGGGAACCAAATTCCCGGGTCAGTCTGCCAAACAGCAGAATCATTGTAAATTTCGCCAGTTCCGAAGGCTGGAACTGGATGCCCGCCACGTTGATCCAGCGCCGGGCGCCGTTCACCGACTCCCCCACCACCAGAACACTCAGCAGCAGAACAATGCTGAGTCCATACAGCGGCCAGGCCAGACGGTACCAAAGCTCTGCCGGAAGGCAGCTGAAGACAAACATGGCCACAAGACCGATCCCGGCACAGATGGCCTGCTTTTGCAGATACCGGGTAGAACTATGATAGCCGGTATCGTATTCGCTCTGGGCGTAGCTGGCGGAGTAGAGCATGGTCAGCCCTACCGCCAGGGCCAGCAGCACCAGAATCAGAAAAGGATAATCCACACTTGGCCCCGCTCCCAGGGAGCGGCGGTTCTCTTTGGCACGCAGTGCTTCTGCCGCCATGAGAGCTCCTTCCAATGCTTCCCGGGACACCCCGGGACACTTAATGAATCAGACCGGAAATACCAAACCAGCCCACAATGCACATGATTGCGGATACGCCGGCGAAGGTGAGCACGATTTTCTCCTCCTTCCACCCACACATCTCAAAATGATGGTGGATGGGAGACATTTTGAAAAGCCGCTTGCCGTGGGTCAGCTTGAAATAGCCCACCTGCAAAATCACGGACAGGGTCTCGCAGATGTATACAAAGCCCACAAAAATCAGGATCAGGGGCATATCCAGAGCAATGGCCATGGCGCAAACCGCGCCGCCCAGGAAAAGAGAACCGGTGTCGCCCATGAACACCTTGGCCGGATGCCAGTTGTAGAACAGGTATGCGATCAGACCGCCGATCAGGGCAGTGGGCAGCAAAGCCAGGTCCATTCTGCCCCGGGCCACCGCAGCGGCGGTGAAGAACACCATCACAGGCAGCGTCACGGAGCTGCTCAGACCATCGATGCCGTCGGTCAGGTTTACCGAGTTCACGCAGCCCACTACCACAAACATGGTAAACATCACATATAATAGTGGATGAACATGGATGGTAACGCTGACAAAGGGGATGTAAAGGCTGGTGCTCAGACTGCCGTGCTTATACAGGGCATAGACAAACAGCGCCGCAGCCGCCATCTGAAACAGCAGCTTCTGCAGGGCGGACAGGCCCAGGTTCTCGTCATGCTTGATTTTGGCAAAATCATCCACCATGCCGATGGCGCCGAAGGCCAGAGCCATGCCATAGACATAGAAAACGGAATAGTCCTTCATGGAGCCGATGTTCACCAGCAGGCAAACCAATGCAGCCGCAATGAACATCAGCCCGCCCATCACCGGGGTGCCTGCCTTCTGGTTGTGCCAGGTGGGGCCGATTTTCCGCAGCTTGATTCCGGCCTTCAGTGCACGAAGCACGGGCAGCAGGAAATAGCCGAAAACACCGGACAGGATGCAGCCGATCAGGGCAGTAATCAGGATTCTGGTCATTATTTCTTCCTCCTGTGTAATCAGTTTTCGCTTTTCATCAGTGCATCCACAATCTGCTCCATGCGCATGCCGTGGCTGCCCTTTACCAGAACGAAGTCCCCGGGCTTCAGGGTAAACTGCAGTTCCTTGATCAGCTTGTCTTTATCCGTATAATCCTTGGCGTGAATTCTGTCCATACCGCCGGTGACGCAGCCGCTGATCACCCGGTCCGCGTTGGGACCGTAAGCGAAAACATAGTCACTTTTCTGGGCAGCCATTCTGCCGATGCGGTAATGTTCCGCCGGAGTACAGGCGCCCAGCTCCAGCATATCGCCCAGGACGGCAATCCGACGCCCGGCCTTGGCACCCAGCACCTTCAGCGCCGCCTCCATGGATTCCGGGCCCGCGTTGTAGCAGTCCTTAATGACGGTCATGCCGCCAAACTGCAGAACCTCCTGGCGGCCTGCCATATTCCGGAAAGAATCCAGTCCTGCCTGAATCGCCCCGGGCTCCACCCCCATGGCAAGGCCCACGGTGATGGCAGCCAGGGCGTCGCTGACATAGTGCTGCCCCTCTGCATGGAGCTGCACCGGGAAGGAATCTCCCCCGTCGTCGTGGACGGTAAAGCGGAGCAGATCCCCATCCTGCCGCACATCCGTGGCATACACGCTGCACAGGTCATCGCTGCCGAAATAGATGATGGGCTGCTGGGGCTGTTCTTCCAGGCTGCGCAGCATGGTATCGTCACCGTTGAGCAGCAGCCGGGCATCGGGAAGCATACCTTCCAGGATTTCCATCTTCGCCTTGCGGATGCCCTCCTGGGAGCCCAGATACTCCATGTGGGCAGTACCGATGTTGATGATGGCGGCCAGGTCCGGCCGGGCAATCCGGGACAGGTAGGCCATCTCCCGGAAATGATTCATGCCCATCTCCACCACAGCCACCTGGGTGTCCTCCGGCATGTCCAGGATGGCCATGGGCATACCGATGTCGTTATTGTGATTGGCCGGGGTCTTGGCCGTGCGGAAGGTGGTTTCCAGCACCCGGGCCACCATTTCCTTGGTGGTGCTTTTGCCCACGGAGCCGGTGATGCCCACCACCTGCATACCGATGCGCATCCGCTCCCGGCGGGCGATCTCGCCCAGAGCCAGGCGGGGATTGGCCACATAGATGGCAGGATAGTCTCCTACCATCCGGGAGCACAGCACCGCGGCAGCTCCCTTCTGCATAGCGTCGTCAATAAATTCATGGCCGTCCCGCGCCCCCTGAAGGGCGACAAAGAGCTGGCCCGGGCGGAGGGTTCTGGTGTCGTTGCTGGCACCCCGAAACGTCACATCCGCGTATTTTTCTTCCACGGTACCACCGCACCAGGCTGCGGCCTGCCGGAGTGTAATTGTTCCCATTACTTCTTCCTCAATTCTTCCAGGTGGGCTGCAACCTCTTCCCGCTCATCCAGGTGATGCTTCACCCCATTGATTTCCTGGTAGGTTTCATGGCCCTTTCCTGCCAATACAATTATATCATCTTTTTTCGCAATGTCCATAGCATATCTGATGGCTTTGCGCCGCTCTTCTATCACAATATACTCGCCCATATCCGGGGTTATCCCTGTCAGGATGTCCTGGATGATGGCCATGGGCTGCTCCGTCCGGGGATTATCCGATGTGATAATGGCGAAGTCCGCGTATTCCACGCCGATTCTGCCCATAATGGGGCGTTTCATGGGGTCCCGGTCGCCGCCACAGCCAAAGACGGAAATGAGCCTGCCCTTGCAGAAGCCTCTGACAGAACTGAGTACATTTTCCAGTCCGTCCGGGGAGTGGGCGTAGTCAATCAGCACGGAATAGGGCATTCCCGGCGTGGGAACCACCTCCACCCTGCCCTTGACACCCTTGGCGTTTGCCAGGGCCGCAGCAGCAGCCTGAAGGGAAATGCCCAGCTCCAGCGCAATACCCAGGACGGTCAGGGCATTGTAAACTGTGAATCTGCCGGGGATGGGCAAGTGGACCCGGGCCCGTTCTCCTTCCGAAACTGCCGTGAAGGAAATGCCCTCGGCGTGGAGTTCCACGTCTTCGGCATGGAGTCCGGCTTCTGTCTGGACAGAGGTGGTCAGTACCGGGCAGGCAGCCGCTGCCAGCATCCGCTGGGCGTAAGGGTCATCCCGGTTGATTACCGCCCGGCCGCACCGGCGGAAGAGCTCCGCTTTGGCATCGCAGTAGGCATCCATGGTCTTGTGGAAATCCAGATGATCCTCCGTCAGATTGGTAAAGGCCGCCACATCGTAGTGAATGCCCCCAATCCGCTCCAGGGAGATGGCATGGCTGGAAACCTCCATCACCACATGGGTACAGCCGGCATCCCGCATCTGCGCAAACAGAGCCTGAAGCTCAAAGCTCTCCGGTGTGGTACGCTCGGTGGGGATTACCTGATCGCCGATGAGGTTCTCCATGGTGCCGATCAGGCCCACCTTTGCCCCCAGGCAGGTTTCCAGCACCTGCTTGAGCAGTAAGGTACTGGAGGTTTTGCCGTTGGTGCCGGTGATGCCGATCATTTTCATGGACTGCGCGGGATGGCCGAAGTAATTCGTACCGATCAGAGCCAGGGCCAGCCGGTCGGATTCCACCAGCACATAGCTTACCTCCTGCTCCGGCTTTTTGGCAGTGACCACCACGCTGGCCCCCTTCTCCATGGCCATGGGGATAAAGCGGTTGCCGTCCGAGGCAAAGCCGGAGATGGCCACAAACAGGGCCCCGGGGGTCACCTTTCTGGAATCATAACACACGGAGGTGATCTCCGTTTCCGGGTCGGCGGCCAGCTCCACCACGGAAATTCCCGCCAACAGTTCTCTCAGTTTCATTCTCTTTCCTCCTTCATCCGCCAAAAGCGGAAGGATTATCTTTTTCTCAATCCCGGGCGGTGGTGTCGGCAAATTGCAGCGTAACGGCGCTGCCCACGGCCAATTCCGTTCCGGCAGGCTCTTTTTGGCTGCAAACCGTCACATTGGTGGAGATTGCATCGCTGCCAATGGGGATGATGGAAAGCCCCAGCTGCCCAGCCGCCTGGCTGGCCTGCTGGCGGTTCATTCCCGTGAAATCCGGCACCGTCACCCTCCGCTCCCGGGTGGGTTCTCCCAAGTACACCAGCACCTCACTGCCGGGCAGCACGCTCTGGCCCGCTGCGGGAAGCTGGCCTGTGACCGTCTCTCCGTCGCCGATGGCGGTGAGGGTGATTTTCCCTTCCTTTAACGCAGCCTTGACTTCCTTTTCGGTCATTCCGGTGAAATCCGGCATAGAAAAGGCTTCCCCCTCCATGGAACGCTCCACCCCAAGATAAGGCAGGATGTCCGCCATGATGGCGCCCACGGTGGGAGCCGCCATCACGCCGCCGGAAATATAGATCCCGGTGCTGCGGGAGGGAGTGTCCAATGCCGCCAATACAATATACTCTGGATCCTCCATTGGCGCAATCCCAACAAATGACACGATTTTATCCAGGACACGCTGGCCGTTTTCGTCAAATACATCAATTTTCTCGCTGGTTCCCGTTTTTCCGCCAATGGAGAACCCTGCCACATTCGCATTTTTTGCCGTTCCCTCGGTGACAACGCTGCGAATCAGCTCCCGCATGGTGGTGGAAGTCTCCGGGGAGATGGTGGTCCGCACCACCGTCGGCTCCTGCCGCAGCAGGGTGACTCCGTTTGTATCCACCACCTCCGAAACGATGTATGGCTCCAGCAGATTGCCGCCGTTGACCACCGAGGCGATGGCCCGCACCAGCTGCAAGGGAGTAATTTTGAAAGTCTGACCGAAGGAGCCGGAGGTCAGGGAGGCGGTGCCCCATTTGTCCGTATCGGTAATCAGCTTCTTGTCGAAGAAAACGCCCTTGCTCTCCCCTGCCAGGTCGATGCCGGTTTTTTCAAGGATGCCGAAGCGTTGGATGTAATCATAAAACCGCTCCCCGCCCAGCTTCAGCGCAATGTGGGCAAAGGCGATGTTGCAGGAATTCTGCAGTGCCTGGGGCGTCTGCTCCGCCCCGTGGCCCGCCGAACGCCAGCAGTGCAGCAGCTGGGAACGGCCGGGAATCTGCTCGGCACCCCGGCAATAAAAGGGGGTGGTCAGATTGATGGCGCCGCAGTCCAGGGCCGCCGCCATGGTGAGCACCTTGAAGGTGGACCCGGGCTCATAACCGTCGGAGAGCACCCGGTTGCGCCACTGTTTCCACCGTGCCTCCGCCAGAGCCTTGGAATAGGTATCCTGGTCGGCGCCGCTGCTGAGAAGCTGCTGAAGCTCCGCCAACGTTTTTTCATCGGCGATCTCCAGATAATGGTTGGGATCATAGCTACCCAGGGTAGCCATGGCCAGGATTTCCCCGTTTTTGCAGTTCATCACCAGGCCGAAGGCTCCGTTCTGGACATCATAACGGTCAATGGCCGCTGACAATTGCTTTTCCAGGCAGGCCTGGACCGTGGTATCCAGGGTCAGAATCACATCTGCCCCCTTCCGGGAAGCCTGGAACTTCTCGTAGGAGAAGGGCATATCCATTTCATTGTTGCCCTTGGTGGTGATCACCCGCCCGGCGCTGCCCGCCAAAAAGCGATTGTAGGAGGCCTCGATGCCTTCGGTGCCGTCGTTGGAAGCATTGGTAAAGCCAATGACCTGGGCAGCCAGGGCACCGTAAGGATAAGCCCGGACGGAGGTGGGCTCAATGTGAATGCCCGAAATACCCTGTTCCTGAATATAGGCGCGGATTTGGGAGGCGGTTTCCTCCGGGATGCAGCTGCCCACCTGCTTGTAGCGCCGCCGCAGGTCCCCCGCCTGCTCTGCAATCCACTGCACGTCCTTGTCCAGTACGCCGCTTAAAAATTCCGCAACGGACCGGATATCCGCCTTGGACTGCTTCAGCTCGTGGGGATCAAGGTACACATTCTCCCGGTTTTCGGAGAAAGCAAGAATGTTCAGATTGCGGTCATAGATCGTCCCCCGGTCAGCAGTGACAGCGGTGGAGCGGGTCTGATTCCGCAGCGCCAGGTCAGAATAGTATTTATATTGTGTCACCATCAGGGAGTACAGCCGCGCCACCATGGGCAAAAAGGCCAGAATTCCCAGGAAAACCGCAGTCAACATTACCCGTCTGTGCTGGCCGCTGTCCATCCGCAGCCGGCCAAACTCCTTCTGCTGCCCGTCTCCCATCCGTCACCGATCCTTCCGCATAATGTCAGGAATGGGCAGCAAGGGAACCCCTCGCCGCCCATTGCAGCTGCTATTATGATTCTATGGAAGACCGGGGCGGTTATTCCATCAGTTCCGCTTCGGCTCCGAAAACATGCCGGCAATCAGCCAGACAAAATCGTCCCAGGCAGAGTTCTTTTCCTCTTCCTTGGGCGCACTGAAGAAAACCGTAAACCTTTCTGCTTCTTCGGCGTCCACCATGCCCAATTTTTCCGCCTGCGCCCGGATTTCCTCCAGGTTGTAGCTGGTATGATATTCATGATTCAGCTTTAAATTTTCCCGCTTCAGGTCTACCAGTTGGGTTTTCATCTGGTCGTAAGCTGCTCTGGTATCCCGCAGATGATAGGCTCCCGCAATCAGGAAGGAAAGCATCACCACCGCAATCAGCACACCGCACAGAGCCACAGGGTCAACATAGACCTTCTGCAGCCGCCCCAGATGCAGTTCCGGGCGCTTGGCCCTGGACTTTTTGGGCTGGACCTTGGGCTGAGGCGCTTCACTGCCGAAAACATAGAACTGGCCGACATATTGAATTTCGGTTTTCTGTGCCATGGCATGTTCCTCCTTCTTTTAAAGCTTTTCGCAGATCCGAAGTTTGGCGCTTCGGGCTCTGGGATTGCGTTCCAGCTCTTCCTCGCCGGAAACGATGGGCTTGCGGGTAATGATCTTCACCTTGGGCTTCTTTCCGCAGACACAAACCGGGAAGCTGGGCGGGCAGGTGCAGCCCTTGGCCGCCGCTGCCATTGCATTTTTCACGATCCGATCCTCCAGGGAATGGAAGGTGATTACCGCCAGCCGTCCGCCAGGATTCAGCTTGGGGATGGCGTCCTCCATCACCCTGGCGACGGAATTCAGTTCGTCGTTCACAGCGATGCGGATGGCCTGGAAGCTCCGTTTGGCGGGGTGCTGCTTTTCCCGCAAGGCGGAAGCGGGCATGGCCGAACGTATGACGTCCACCAGCTCCAGCGTCGTTGCGATGGGAGCGGTCTCCCGCCGTTTGCAGATGGCGGAGGCGATCTGGGGGGCAAAGCGTTCCTCGCCGTACTCGTAGAGAATGCGTTTCAGCTCTTCATAGGGCCAGGTGTTCACCACCGTGTGGGCATTCAAAGAATCGGAGGCATCCATGCGCATATCCAGCGGCGCATCCACCATATAGGAAAAGCCCCGGGAACCGTCGTCCAACTGGGGGGAGGAAACGCCCAAATCCAAAAGGATACCATCCACCCCAGGAATGTTCAATTCATCCAAAACGGAAGCAATCTCACAGAAATTGGAGTGCACCAGGGTCACCCGGTCGCTGTAAGGGGCAAGCCGCTTTCCCGCTGCCGCAAGGGCAACTTCATCCCGGTCGATGCCGATGAGACGGCCTGTGGTAAGCCTTGCGGCAATCTGGCTGGAATGGCCGGCGCCGCCCAGGGTACCGTCTACATAAATCCCCTCCGGCTTGATGGCAAGCCCTTCGATGCACTCGTCCAGCAGGACGGAAACATGATGAAATTCACTCATAGGCCGATTGCCTCCAGGGATGCCAGCAGCTTTTCGGGGGTGAGGTTCTCTTCCTCAAACCGGGCGAATTCCTCCGCGTCCCAGATCTCCGCCTGACCGGCCCGGCCAACCATCATGACCTCACGGTCGATGCCGGCATAATTCGTCAGAAAAGGAGTCAGGCTGAAGCGGAACTGCTTATCGGGGGTACACTCCGCCGCATTCATAAAAATCAGACTGGTGGCTCCACCCCGCTGGGAAATGCTCAGGGCGTTGAAGTTGTCGCTGAGGGTTTTCCACTCCGCGGCAGTGTAAACGGTGAGGCAGCGATGACCGCAATTGACGCCAAAGGTCACATAGAACTGGTCACCCAGCTCTTCCCGCAGCTTCGCGGGCACGATGAGACGGTTCTTCTCGTCCAGCTTGGCGCTGTATTTGCCGATCATAAGCTCCCTCCTCTCCCTTTTGCTCCACTTTATATCCCTTTTGCTCCACTTGTGGCTATTATAACCTCCCCATAGGAAAAAATCAATCTTTTTTCCTTTGATTTTTCATATTCCGGTGTTATTTTCTTTAAAAATCGAGGATTTTATCGAATATTTGTTCAATAATATTAGCTTTGAAAGGAAAGCGTTCCCTCATGGATGCTCCCCCGTACCCGGGTGGGACGGCGGCTGCAGCCCAACAGGAAGCTGGAAAGTGCCCCTTCCACCTCGGTCTGCACCATCCTGCGCAGCTGCCGGGCTCCGTCCTTGCCCCGGCAGCGGGCGCTGAGGCTGGCGGCCAATTCCACCGGCAGATTCAGCTGAATCCCCGCCGCCGCGGCCCGCTCCTGCAGCGCCCGGAGGTATTTTTCCGCGATGCGCTCCATGGCTGCTTCGTCCAGGGGTTCAAAGCGAACGGAGGCATCCAGTCTGCCCAGAAACTCCGGGGTGAACACCTGGCGGATGGCCTCCTCCACCTGACTGTTTTTTCCGTCGGAGCAGAAACCCAGGCCATCCCCCCGGACGCCGCTGCCCACATTGGAGGTCATTACAACGATGGTGTTCTTGAAGTTGACCCGCCGCCCGGTGGAATCGGTGAGTACCCCCTCCTCCATGATCTGCAGCAGGAGGCCCAGCACCTCCGGATGGGCTTTTTCCACCTCGTCCAGCAGTACCAGACTGTAGGGCCGCCGCCGCACCGCTTCCGTCAGCTTTCCCCCTTCCTCATAGCCCACATAGCCGGGAGGCGCGCCAATCAACCGGGATACGGAGTGCTTCTCCATATATTCCGTCATATCCAGTCGGATCATGGCGTTATTGCTGCCGTAAACCTCCTCCGCCAAAGCCCGGCACAGCTCGGTTTTTCCCACCCCGGTGGGGCCGGTGAAAAGCAGGCAGGCAATGGGGCGGTTTTCATCCCGGATGCCGGAAAAGCCCCGGCGCACCGCTTCCGACACGGTCTGTACCGCCTTGGGCTGGCCCATCACATGTTTTTCCAGAAGCTTTTCCAGACCCAGCAGGCGCTCCCGTTCCCCGGCGGTCAGCCGCCCCACCGGGATGCCGGTGCGGGCGGAAACCACCCAGGCGATATCGGAGGCAGTCACCGTCCGCGCCCGGCGGTTTTCCCCAGGCTGGGTCATCATGGTCTGCATTTTGTCCCGCAGCTCCGCCGCCTTTTCAAATCGCCGCTCCCGCACTGCCTCGTGGAGCTCCTCTTCCAGTTCCTTTCTGGCCGTGCCGCCCCGGGTTAGGCGCATCTCCTCCATTCTGGCCCGGGAAGCGCCCTCGTCCAGCAGGTCAATGGCTTTGTCCGGCAGGTACAATTCCGGCAAATACCGCACGGACAGCCGCACCGACTCTTTCAGGGCCTCCTCAGAAATCCGCAGCCGGTGGTGCCGTTCCAGCCCCGGCTTCAGTGCCCGCAGAATGGCCAGCGTGGTCTCGCTGCCCGGCTCCTCCACCGCCACCGCCCGGAAACGCCGCTCCAACGCTGCGTCCTTCTCAATATATTTCCGGTACTCCTCCAGAGTGGTGGCCCCTAGCATCTGCAGTTCCCCACGGCCCAGGGCGGGCTTAAAGATATTGGCTGCGTCGATGGCTCCCTCCGCCGCACCCGCACCCACGATGGTGTGCATTTCGTCCACAAACAAAATCACATCCCCCGTGCGGTGGATCTCCGCCAATACATCCCGCAGCCGTTCTTCAAATTCTCCCCGGTATTTGGTGCCCGCCACCAGGCTTGCCATGTTCAGGCTGACAAGCCTTTTGTCTTTCAGCTGGGGCGGCACGTTCCCCACCGCCATCCGCTGAGCCAGCCCCTCGGCGATGGCCGTTTTCCCCACCCCAGGCTCCCCCACCAGGGCTGGGTTATTCTTGTTTTTCCGGCAGAGAATGCTGATCACCGTGTCAATTTCCCTGTCCCGGCCAATCACCGGCTCCATGGCCGACGCTTTCACGATGAGGTCCTCGCTGAATTGTTCCAACAGTTTCGTTGTGACCGCCTCCTTTTTCCCCCTTGCGGGAGCATATTGCTCCCGCTGCAAACATTCCACCGTATGGGTAAACAGCACATTCGCACCGATCCCGAAAATCTGAAGCAGCTTCCCCGCCTCCGTATCCTCTGCCCTGGAAAGCGCCAGCAGCACATGAATGGGCAGGATCTCCCGGTTGTTTCGGCCACGGGCCTCCTGGGCAGCAAGACGAAATACCTCTTTGGCCTTGGCCGTAAAACCCTGGGGCAGCGGCAGATCCGGGGTTCCTGCGCCGTAGAGCAGCTGTGCCATGGCTCCCACCGCCTCCGGTTCCACTCCCAGCAGGCGCAGCATGGTGCCGATCTGCCCGGGCTGATCCAGCAGCGCCAGCAAAATGTGTATGGTGCCCACATAGCTGTGGCCCAATGCCCGGGCTTTTTCGCCGGAAGTGCGGATCAGTTCGCAGGTCAGCAAATGATAACGCATCAATTGGCCCTCCTTTTCCAAAAAATTCTTTCCATGGGAATTCCGAAATATACGATTTTTTTGAAAAAGGGAATTGCAATTTTCAAAATCCATGCTAGAATGAAGATGCGTCCTCCTGTGGGCGCAAAAAATAAAACCATAAGGAGGTTACATCATGGCTTTTAACATTACCGATGCCTGCGTGAAGTGCGGCTCCTGCGCCGATCAGTGCCCCGTTGAGGCTATTTCCGAGGGCGAGGACAAGTACGTCATCGATCCCGATGTCTGCGTCAGCTGCGGTTCCTGCGCTGATCAGTGCCCCGCTGAAGCCATCGAGGAAGGCTAATTCTTCCGCGTTCAGGTCGGCCTGCCCTGCTTCTTCGCAGTGCAGGCCGACTTTTCTTATGGATTCCAGAAGTTTTTTGATTTTTATGGAGGCATTATGGAATACCTTCCCCATGGGCTCCAATTGGACATCCCCAAGGGATGCTTTCCCCTCACCACCGACTCCATGGTGCTGGCCCACTTTGCCGGCGACCTGGGGACCCGGTCCGTGCTGGACCTGGGGGCCGGCTGCGGCACCCTGGGGCTGCTACTGTGCGCCCGGAGCCGGTACTGCCGGGTCACCGGTGTGGAGCTGGATGAGGCTGCCCACCACGCCGCAGGGGAAAACATCCGCCGCAACGCGCTGGACCAACGCATGGAAAGTATATGCGCCGACCTGCGGCGAGTTCCCGGGCTTTTTGCCCCGGGGCACTTTGAATGCTGTATTTCCAATCCTCCTTATTTTTCCGGCGGTCCGGCAGCCGGAATCCCCCAGGCCCGGCGGGAGGATGCCTGCACCCTGGCGGAGCTGATGAAGGCCGCCGCCTGGGCGCTGAAATTCGGCGGTGACTTCTTCCTGGTGCACCGGCCGGAACGGCTGGGACAGATCATCGCCCTGGGAGCGGAAAACAAGCTGGAAGCCAAGCAGCTGACCCTGGTGCGCCACCGGGAGGACGGCCCCATC
>CAMEWH010000039.1:0-15579 GCA_945940335.1 uncultured Clostridia bacterium
TGGCTCCCCCTCTGGGGGAGCTGGCTGCCCCGTAAGGGGCGCCCCTGAGAGGGCCGTTATGGTTTGATTTCGGGTGATATTATCTTCCTGCGGTACCCTCTCAGTCAGCCTGTTCGGCTGACAGCTCTCCCAAAGGGAGAGCCAAGAGGTGCGGCAATTCTGCCCGCCAAATTACAATTTATCCCGATGCCGGGAACATCCAATCCGCACACGGGGCCTTTCACACCGCCCCGAACGATGCAAAAACCCACCGTTTCCCCAGTGAAAACGGTGGGTTTTTTGGAGCTAGTGACCTGACTCGAACAGGCGACCTTCTCATTACGAGTGGTGCTTTTTGCATTTTCTGACGTGTTAAAAAATGCTGAAACCTGTTGATATTCAAGGACTTTTCGGCATTGCGTGTGTTGTATCGTTTTGGCTACCGGAAACGCTTTTTTATAACTTTGGTAGCCAAATGGTAGCCAAGAATCTGACTGCATACCGGGTATGCAAAGCCACCTCTGACAGAAACCGGGAGCTGCCATTGCGGCGGCTCCCGGTCGTGTTTTATGTGTCCAGGTATTGCAGCAGCTCCATGAGCCACTGAGGGCGGCGGCTGCCTACGGTGCGCAGTTCCCCGTTGCGGTACTCAGCCACCAGCACAAAGCCGTTGTCGTTGTCGTAGAACTCCGCTTCATCACAATATGGGAGAACCTTCGCCACAGCCTCCCAGCGGCCTGCAAAGCGGCGCACAACATCGTCCTGGGGAATGTCATGCCCGCCACGCTTTACCCGGTTTGCAATCCGTGACAGGCTTTCTTCTGCGGTATCCAGGCCGATATAGAACAGCCGGACATGGTAGCCCAATTCCTTGACCTGTTTCGCTGTGGCCTCCGTCTTGCGGCCTGACAAGGTGGTTTCCTGGGTGAAGGAAATCCCCCTGTGGATGCAATCGGTAATCTTCCCCAGAGCCGCCTTGCCGCCTGCCAGCGCATTCCCGCCCAGCTCTGCGGTGATCTTGTCCACATCCACGATCATGCCCAGGTCTGTGCTGCGCTCCTTCAGAACGCCGGTGAAGCTGCTTTTGCCCACGCCGTTGACACCGCCGATGATGGTATAGGTTTTCATACAGATGCCCCCTTGTCCCGCTCAATCGCTTCATCGATTGCCCGGTTGATGAAAGAATTCACGCTCTCGCCACGCTGGGCAGCATGGTTTTGAACCGTCTCTTTTTTCCCCTTTGGCATGGTGAGGTTAATGCGGTCATAAGCCTTTGAAATGTATTTATTCTGTGCCTTCGTTGATGCCTTTCCCATAATACACTCCTCCAATCATCTCATATTATACCCCATATTTGCTCGTTACGCAACTATATAAATTGAATAATTATCGTTGCGCAATTATGTGCAATATTCCATCTTGATATAGTTGCGTAACGATTTTATAATATGCTCATAAAGGTTGGGAACCAATTCCAGAACCGCCAGATGTAACCCAACATTTCGACAAACACAAGGGCAGCGGTGGCAGCACGGAGAGACGGCTAGAATCAAATACAGGAGGTGCAGCATGAACAAATACAATCTGCGCAGCATCATGAGTGCCGCATGGAGGCTCTACCGCTCAGGAACGGACTCTTTTTCTCTGGCGCTGAGAATTGCGTGGGCAAACGAAAAAGCCCGCCACGCCGCTCAGGAGGCCGCAGGAATCACAGAGGAAACCCACACCTGGGCAGGCTGGAAGAAGCTGGGCTATGAAGTCCGCCACCAGAGCAAGGCCATCTACCAGGCCACCATCACAGACCCCGCCACCAAGAGCGGCACCCGCAAGACTTCCTACTTTGGGCGCTCCCAGGTGCAGCCAATCAGCGCATAAGAAAAGCCCCTTGCATCAGCCCGCCAAGACACGATGCAAAGAGCCCAACACCCACCAACCAATGGGAGGCAGCTACATTGTAGGCCAGCCTCCCAAAAATGTCAAACAGAATTTGGAGGTAAAGTGAATGCAACTGAACTACATGATTATCAGCCCCCAGGAACTCACAGAAATCGAAGAGATCATTTTCTCCTACAGCAGTAAGCCATTCTGCTTCTTCCGGAGAAAAGGCGTTCTCCTGATTAACCAGGAGCTGAGAAAGCCCAAAACCCTGGCGAAGATTGCCGCCGACCTTTGGCAGCATGACCAGCTCCAAGACGATCAGGGAGCATCTGAGATCAATTCCATCTGCGACCAGGTACGGGAGATTGCCGGGAATGAGGCCGCGGGCCAGCTCCTGGACACCTGGCGAGATGCCCTCCATGAGAAGCTGGATGCGCAGAACAAAGCCGCCGCCGCTGAGTGGCTCCAGGGCAGGGACATCCTGGACGAGCTGGATTCTATCGGCGATTCATACCGCCCCGGCTTTATCGAAGCCCTATGGAGCGCAACCCACAGCACTGATGCCATTTTCCTGTACGGTTATCAAGCCGGCATGGAAGCAGCCAGGAAAGCGGCGCTGCAATAAAGGATCAGCACAGTGTCTTTTGAATTCAAACCGCCACACTTCCCCCACGGAGGCGTGGCGGCTTGTTCTGGTTTGACACATAGTGTTGACATTGTCCAGAAAGCACACTATACTGGACAACAGAACCGGTAACAGAAAGCGGCTTTGCTGCGAATCTGGGCGGCTGATCCGCAGCCGGTTCTATGAAGGTCAGTATCTCCCACTGAGACGTTCGAGTCGAAGGCCTGGAGGTGCTGTCACGGAGGAATCCCTGTATATATCGCCAATCGGTTCATCCGTAGTAGCGGTGGTATGGGATTCCTCCGTTTTGTATTACAACGGAATCAACGGTTTTTGCATCGGTTTTTACCCACTTTTTGTTCACGCCAATGTAGTGTTTTTGTAGCATGTTTGTCACCTGTTTGTTTCCTAATCCTCCTGATACTTTTCCATCACAGCGCGGAATACTTCGCAGTTTCGGTAATGCTCCTTGCAGAAGGTCTCCATCTGTATGAGAAAATCCTGCTTTCTCTGAAAACAGAGCTTCAAGGTGCTGCCGCCACCGACGCCCTCGCAAACGATCTCTTTTATTCCATCGTCCCGCAGAAAGAACGGGCACTGCACATACCATTGGTTCCATCCGGTAGACATTTTTTGTTCGCTCCTGTAAAATGGATTTGCCAATCATCCATTGCCAGCCCCAAGGGATTCCTGCCCAAGGGCTGGCTATTTTACTTGGAGCCGTGGTGTTCTACCGTCCTATCACAGCCCCAGCACGGCCCGCATATCACCGAAGGATTCCCGCAGTTCTTTCTTCCTGCGGCTGGGGCCGGTGATCTCCTGTGGGAAGCAGCAGCCCAACAGCCTGTCATAGATTCTTGCATAGCTGGTATTCTCCGGCTTTTTGATTTCCTCCCCGGAAAGGTTGGTGGTGATGACCATAGGCAGGCCAGAGCGGTATCGGCTGTCGATGATATTAAATACCATTTCCTGCATATACTCGCTCTTGCGCTCTGCTCCCAGATCGTCAATTATCAGCAAACCATAGCGGTTCAAATCCTCTATGTACTGGTTGCAGCCCTCATTCATCCCCTGCAGGTCGTTTGTGAGGGTAGCAAAGTTGGTCATTTTTGCGGAATAGCCCATTTCAATGACCCGGTTTGCAATGCAGGCGGCAAAGTAACTCTTTCCGGTACCGACAGGCCCATACAGTAACAGGCCCTTTCCCTCCTTCAAAAAGTCAGGGAAAAGCTCTGCATATCTGCGCATAGCATCCGACATCCGTGCGTTACTCCTGTCATCATTCTCAAAAGACCATGAGCGCATAGGAGCTTGATTGAAGCAGATACGCCTTTTCCTGTCAATTTCCTCCAGACGCTCCCGCTCCTTCCTCTCCGCCTCCGCCGTCCTGTCGCAATCACAGACAATAGATGGCTCTATGTCCCCATAGCCCTCAATGTGTATTTTTGTTCTTGTGGGCTGCTGGCAGACCTTACAGCGGTATACTCCGTCCGGCGCCAGATACTCTTTGATGTTTCTGGGGGTACTTTTCGCCAAAGTTCAACCACTGCCGCAGACCTCGATATGATGAAAAAACTCCACGATGCGAAGGAAAAAGCGGAATTTGATCGTTGGAAGCTGGAACGGAGCATCATGACCATTCTGGATAAAATGATGGAGGGGAAATAGCCATGGCATCGATTAAAGAGCGCAGCGGCTCCTATCAGATCACCGTGAGCCTCGGGCGGGACATCTACGGAAAGAAGCTGATCGAGACCACCACCTTCACCCCTGACCCCGGTCTTACCCCAAAGAAGCGGCAAAAGGCTGTGGAGGAATTTGCCCGGCAGTTTGAGGCAAATATCAAAAACGGCATTGCCATGGACGGCAGAAAAACCACCCTCAAAGAATTCACAGACCGATGGTTTCGGGAATACGCACCACAGAAGCTGCAGCCGGGAACCGTGGAAAAGTACAAAGCGGAGCTTGACGAAAAGATTCTCCCGGTCATTGGGCACCTGAAGCTTTCAGAACTGCGCCCCGCCACCCTCAACAGCACCTTCGCTGCCATGACCAAAGACGGAGCCAGAAAAGACGGGAAGCCGGGCGGCTACTCCAAAGCCACCATCAAGAAGACCCAGGATGTGCTTTCCTCCGTCCTGCGCACCGCTGTAGAATGGGAGATCATCGAGAAGAACCCCATGGACAAGGTACGTTCTGTGGGGGAGTGCGCCGCTGATAAAATCGAATTCTTCACGCCGGAGCAAGCCGCCACATTTCTGGACTACATCGAAAAGCCCTATAAGGTCAAGACCAAGGGACACAAGCGCACCGACGACACCGGCATTGACTACACCGTGGGCGACTACGAGCGGACAAAAGAAATCCCGGAACAAATCCGGGTGCTGTTTAATCTGGCAATCTATGGGGGCTTGCGCAAGGGGGAGCTTCTGGCTCTGGAATGGTCTGACATCGACTTTGAAAATGACACCGTCACTGTCTCCAAGGCTTGCAGCGTGGTGGCGGGTCAGCAGATCACCAAGGAACCCAAGACAAAGACCTCCCGCCGGACGGTGGCAATCCCTCAATTCCTTACCCAGCGGATAAAGGCCATGAAGCACGAGCGGCTCAAGTACCGGCTGTCTGTTGGTGACTACTGGCAGGGAGCAGAATGGCTGTTCATACAGGATAACGGAAAGCAAATGTCCTACTCAACCCCCTATTCCGCATTTCAGGACACCATAGCCCGGTACAACGCAGATAAGAAGCCAGACAAGCAGCTGCCGGCCATTCCCTTCCACGGACTGCGCCACACATCCGCCACGCTGCTGATCGCCAGCAAACAGGACGTGCGAACAGTGTCCGCCAGACTGGGCCACGCTCAGGCCAGCACCACCATGAATATCTACGCCCACGCTCTACAGGAGACTGACCGCAAGGCCGTGGGAGCGCTGGAAAACATGCTGGTAAAACACGCCTGAAAACAAAAAATCCCGCTCCGGTAGCCAAATGGTAGCCATGGCGAAACGGGGCGGGTCTATACTATGTCAAAAAGTTATGAAAACACCCGGAATCTTGTTGATACCGGGTGTTTTTATGGAGCTAGTGACCTGACTCGAACAGGCGACCTTCTCATTACGAGTGAGATGCACTACCGACTGTGCTACACTAGCATTCTCTCAACGCCATATGATTATACTGGCAAATGGGAGAAAAGTCAATGCTTTTTTCAAAGCGCAGCGCCCAATTCTCTGAGTTTTTCCCGAAGGGACAGCAGATCATCGAAGGTTTCGGGGCGTTTGGACGGGTCCCGGAGGAGGGCCGAGGGGTGATAGAAGGCGGTGAGCCAGATGCCCTCCCGTTGCACCCACTGGCCGTGTTCCCGGGTGATGCGGTAGTCGGGATCGATCAGCCGCAGGGCGGCGATGCGGCCCAGACAGACGATCACCTTCGGCTGAACCAGGGCGATTTGACTGCGCAAATAAGCGATGCAGGCATCCTGCTCCGGCTCCTGGGGGTCCCGGTTTCTGGGGGGACGGCATTTGACGATGTTGGCAATGTAGCAATTGGTTCGGTCAAGGTCGATGATGGACAGCATATCGTCCAGCAGCTGCCCGGCGGGGCCCACGAAGGGCTCCCCCTTCAGGTCCTCCTGTTCCCCGGGTCCTTCCCCGACGAACATGATATCCGCGTCCCGCTTTCCCACGCCGAACACCACATGGTGTCTGGTTTCACACAGAGGACACCCGGTGCATTGGGCACACTGCTCTTCCAGCTCCTGCCAGGTCTGCATCAGTCACTGCGCCTCCTGTTCTTGTTTCTGCGGCGGCGGGTTTTGGCCCGGCGTCTGACCCGCAGAATGTAATTGATGGCCAGATATCCGCCCACCGCTGCCAGGATCGATACACACACGATCAGCACAATCCGGGAAAGCCGGGATTCGGCATCCCTGCGATCCGCGCCGCCCAGAACCTGCATGCCGGAATTGGAGGTGGCGCGCACGTCGCTCATGGCGTACAGCTCCGCCTCGTGCAGGCAGGTGTTGCGGTACCACACCTCCACCGTGGCCACCACGTCCCCTTTGTTGATGGGGGCAGTCAGGCCCTTGTCCGTGTACTCCATGATCAGATTGCTCATCTGGGCATCGGAGGGAAGCACGCTGTCCAGGTCCAGGTGGGGCTCCGCCACCACATTGCTCTCGCCGCCGGAAACGCTGAACTGCTTCAGCGCCTGGCCGTTATAGAGGATGCGGTTGGATTTATAGGTATTGAACACGAAATTGATCAGGCTCTGGGCCTCTTCAAAGTTACCGTAGACCTTCACCTGCCAGCCGTTTTCATACAGCTGACGGGTACAGCCCATAACCACAAAGATCATGTCCATATTCCGGTACTCCGCTGTGCACACCAGGCTGGCGCCGGAATTGGTGGAGGCGCTCTGCATACCGCCGGTAACCCGGGTATCATAGAATTTCTGAATGTTCTTGCTGTCCACCAGATAGTTCTGGGATTCAAAGGAACGTGCCTCGGAACGGTTGGTGGCCGGAACCGTATAGGTAGTTTCGGCGATCAGATTCCGGAAGGTCTCGTTCCGGGTGGCCTCGATGAAGATGCGGGCCATGTCCCGGGCAGTGGTGACATTCTGGCCGCTGTCCAGGCCGTGGACGTTGGTGAAATTGGTGTTGGTGCAGCCCATCTGGCGGACCCGGCCGTTCATCATGGACACAAAGGCCTCCTGGTTGCCGGCAATGTGCTCTGCCAGGGCAATGGCCGCGTCATTGGCGCCCTGCATGATCAGGCAGTGGATCAGGTCATTCACCGTCAGCTGCTCGGCTTCCTTCAGGTTCACGTTCTGGGTGCCGCCGGGCAGACGGGAAATGTTCCGGCTGCTCACCGTCACCACATCCTCCAGGTCGCAGTATTCAATGGCCAGCAGGGCGGTGACCATTTTGGTCAGACCGCCGGGGGACAGCCTGGTATCCGGGTTGTAGGCATACACCAGCGTGCCGGTGCTGCGCTCGAAGGCGATGGCTGCCTGGGCGCTGTCCAGCCGCCGGTCGGAGCCCCCCAGGGGAACATAGCCGTCGATGGTGCGGCAGCCGTTGAGGATACACACGCTGCCGAAGGCCAGCTCCCGATTGGCCGAAGGGCCGTCGGTGATGACGTACTGGGTTTCTTCCGTCACCGCCTCCGCCAAAGCGCCAGGGGCAAAGCAGACCAGGGCCAGCCACAGGGCGGCCAGGCGGAAAAGAATGGATCGTTTTTTCATAATTCTCCCTCGTTTCTCACATTACCGGACTTGCCCGGGTGAGAAAAATCGTGTATAATCGTTTCCGGGAATGGGATTCCATTTTCAAGAAAATTCTATCCCGGGGCTGTATCATAACTGCATCCCACTTGCAGCAGGATGGCATCTTTTTTCTTACCGGATATTATATCAGTTTTTCCGGCATGAGTCAATGAACAGTTCTGCCCCAAATTGCCCCAAACCCATCTGATTTCACCACATTTTTCCAACGGAGGACATCCCTATGAAATTCATTTCCTGGAACGTGAACGGCCTGCGTGCCTGCCTGGGCAAGGGCTTTCAGAACTTTTTTGACAGCGCCGACGCGGACTTCTTCTGCCTGCAGGAGACCAAGCTCTCCGACGGGCAGCTCTCCCTTCCCCTGCCCGGCTACAAAGCTTACTGGAATTACGCCGAAAAGAAGGGCTATTCCGGCACCGCCATCTTTGCCAAAGAGGCGCCCCTGTCCGTCACCTACGGCCTGGGGGTACCGGAGCTGGACAACGAGGGGCGGCTGATCACCCTGGAATATCCCGGCTTTTTCCTCGTCACCTGCTACACCCCCAACGCCCAGCGGGAGCTGGCGAGAATCGACCACCGGATGAAATGGGACGAGGCCTTCCGGGGCTACATCACCGGGCTGGACAGCAGGAAACCGGTGATCCTCTGCGGCGACCTGAACGTGGCCCACAAAGAGATCGATCTGAAAAACCCCGCCTCCAACCGGGGAAACGCCGGGTTTTCCGACCAGGAGCGGGAGAGCTTCCAGAAAACCCTGGACTGCGGCTTCACCGATTCCTTCCGCCACCTGTACCCCGACGTCACCGGCGCCTACAGCTGGTGGAGCTACATGTTCCGCGCCAGGGAGAAAAACGCAGGCTGGCGCATCGACTATTTCCTGGTGTCCAACCGGATTTCTTCCCAAATTCGGGAAGCCGCCATCCGCTCCGAAATCCTCGGCTCCGACCACTGCCCCGTGGAACTGGTGATGGACATATAAATATCAAAAGGATGAAACGAAGGGTAACCCCCGGTTTCATCCTTTTTTGAATGAACGTTAAATTGTAATTTGGCGGGCAGGGCCCGCGGCCAATGACGCACCGGGCTGGTGTGAAATCCGGGACTCCTGGGCAGCGCCCGGTAACGTTTCTGCGCAGGAAAAATGACGCATTATCCAATCACGGCGTGCAAAAACGAACCGAGCGGTACCCAGGAGTGTAACGACAACAGACCAGCCGAGCACGCATTGGGGTGAAGCGCCCTGCGCTTCAAATTACAATTTACCAAGCTGCTGTCGAACGATTTCAATCCGGCTGGAACGCATCCATCTCCCGCTGGAGGTCCTTCAGGAAAACATCCACATGGTACCCATCCGTGGTGGCATGGTGGCAGGTGAGGGACAGGGGGAGCAGCTGTCTGCCTTCGGGGGAGGTGTAGATTTTCCCGGCCTCCACCGAGGGGAAAAAGTAGGGCTTGCAGTCATAGGAATGCACCGCAAAATGCTGAAAGGAAATCCAGGGCACGCAGGAAACCGTGTAGGCATTGGCAGGCGGCGGGGTCTGGGGCTGGCTCAGCACGCCGTGATTGCCCCCGAAGCGGCGCTGGTTGGACAGGTAGTTCTGATAAAAGATTTCGTAATCGGCATCGTATTCCGTCCACATCAGGGAAAAGGTCTTGTCGTCCTCATGGAAGCTGGCATACAGAGGCGTAAGGGTCTCGTAATAGCCCAGCGTCTTTTCCTGATAGGCAATTTTGAATTCCTGCTGACGGTTCAGGCATTTGGTCACCAGATACAGGTAGGTGGGGAAGAATTTCCGGTTTGCCCGGTTCAGGGTCTCCCGCAGCCGGGTCACATCCAGGTCCACGGTGATGGAGTAGCCGGTGGGGTCCATTTGAGAGAAATACCAGAACATCCGCCCCCGGGGCCAGGTTACAAGGTCAATGGGATGAAAAAGCATGGTATTGCCTCCCTTCGGAATCACAATACCATGGGTTTTTCTTTCTTGCAACCTACGCTCCGTAGAGCATCAAAAGGGCTTCAAGTTCATATTCTCAGTGCAGTCGCAGAGGAACTGGGCCAGCAGCTCGGCGCAGTCCTGTATGTCCTGCAGAGAGCCCACCTCATCGGGGCAGTGCATATACCGCAGGGGGATGGACACCAGGGCGAAGGGTACCCCCAGGCCGGTGCGGTGCATGGTGTCCCCATCGGTATAAGTACGTTCGCCGGCGGCCTCAATCTGCACAGCCATGTTCAGCTTCTCCGCCGCATCCAGCAGGTACTGATTCACCTTTTTATGGATGGAGGGCGAGTTGCAGAGGACAGGCCCCTTACCTACGCAGACCTCCCCGCACTTCCACTTGTCCATGCCCTCGTAGTCGGTGGCATAGGTCACATCCACGGCGATGGCAATGTTGGGCCGGACCCGGGAGGCGGTGAAGTAGGCGCCGGTGCCAACGATCTCCTCTCCGGTGGTGGAGGCGGCGTACACGCCGACGGACACGCCCTTCTGTTTGGCCAGCTTCAGGGCCTCCATGACGATGTAAGCCCCCACCCGGTCGTCCATGGCCCGGGCGGTGATGCGGCCGTTCAGCAGCTCCCGCACGTCGGTATCAAAATTCACCGTATCCCCCAGGGACACGGCCTTCAGGGCATCCTCCTTGTCGGTGGCACCGATGTCAATGGTAAGATCGGAGGACTTCAGTCCCTCTTTTTTGCTCAACTCCCGGGTGTTCACCACCGCGCCATAGACGATGCCGTTTTTGGTGTGGATCCGAACCTTATGGCCGGGGTAAGTGGTGGCATAGACACCGCCGATGCTGGTCACTTTCAGAAAGCCGTCGGAAGTGACCGCCGTGACCATCAGACCGATCTCATCGGCGTGGCCGGTGAGCAGCACCTTGAAGGGTGCCTCCGGGTTCAGCACCGCGGTAACGGTACCCATTTCGTCCACACGGACGGCGTCCGCAATGGGCAGCATATGGTCATAAATCTTTTTCTCAATTTCCGTCTCGCTGCCGGAAACGCTGTTGGAATTCAGCAGCGCATATAAAAATTCCTTGTCCATCTTTCTCTCCTCTAAACCAATCGATTCGCTCCGGTGAATTGTAATTTGCCGCGAGTCGCGGCGGACAATGGCGCACCTGGCTGGACGAATTCCCTCAGCACTGCGACGAAACTGTAGGGGAGGCTCGTAGCCTCCCGCGCGGTACAAACCCACAATATCAAATCAGCTTGGGCGAATTCGCACCGTGTCGGACGTGGTATCATTCAACCGAACACTCAGTTTCATAGCGTGGCGGGAGGCTAAGAGCCTCCCCTACAGTTAGGTCGGAACCTGGTTCCATTCAACGAACCGCCAAACAGCAACTTATCCCCATGGTGTATGAAACGCACGTTTTAAAATATCCCCTGCATCCGAAAATACAGGGGATTTGGGTTGGTTACAGCAGGTCCTTTACCAGGGACAGGGCATCCTCGTCGGCAACCAGGGTGAAGTCCGGGTGCAGCTGCAGGATGGAGCCGGGGGCCTGGGGCCGGATGGGTCCGAAGAAGCAGTCCTTCACCGCCTGAGCCTTGTTCTTGCCGTTGACCACCAGCAGCACCCGCTTGGCCTTCATGATGCTGCCAATGCCCATGGTGTAGGCATACTGGGGAACCTCCTCCCGGGTGGCAAAGAACCGGGCATTGGCATCGATGGTGGCATCGGTGAGGCGGACCTTGTTGGTATTCTTCACGAATTCGTCGGCGGGCTCATTGAAGCCCACGTGGCCGTTGGGGCCCAGACCCAGCAGCTGCAGGTCGGCGCCGCCGAAGGCCTGGATGACGGCATCATACCGGGCGCACTCCCCTGCCGCGTCCGGGTTCATGCCGTTGGGGATGTTGCAGTTTGCCTGGTCGATATTCACATGATCGAACAGGTTCGTGCGCATGAAGTAAGCGTAGCTCTGGTCGTGGTCTTTGGGCAGACCCACATATTCGTCCAGGTTCACGGTCTTCACCTGGGAAAAGTCCAGGTCGCCGCTTTCATACTTGGCGATCAGCTCCTTGTAGGTGCCCACGGGGCTGCTGCCGGTGGCCAGACCCAGCACGCAGTCCGGCTTCAGCTGGATCTGAGCGGCGATGATGTTGGCGGCCTTTCTGCTCACGTCCTGATAATCCTTTGCGCGAATCAGTCTCATAGTCAATACTCCTTTGTATGATTTAAACAGCTATTGTGAATGGTCGTTTTGTTTATTATAGCATTTTTCCCCATTCTTGTACAGTCCCATTCCCAAGCATATTTTTACCATTCTCTCTTCTCCCCCCCTATTCTGGCCCTATTTTACATTCTTTTTTTGGCGCTGTTTTTATGGCCAGTTTTGCGTATAATAGGCACAAATCCAAACGGGAGGGATCCGTATGAAACAGAATTCCACCATCTCCACCAAGAAAATCGTCATCACCGCCCTCATGGCCGCGCTGACCGTAGCCGGCTCCGCCATTCGGGTCACCCTGCCCATTGACATCGGAGGCAACACCTCCTTCCACCTGGGCAACATCATGTGCGCCCTGTCGGGTCTGCTGCTGGGCCCCTGGTACGGCGGACTGGCTGCCGGCATCGGCTCCATGATTTACGACTTCACCAACCCCCTGTACATCGCAGAAAGCTGGATCACCCTGCTGACCAAGGGTGCCTACGGTCTGGTTGCCGGTCTGGTTTTCCTGGGCGCCGCCAAGCTGTTCCGAAAGCAGGAGAGCGCCGTGTGGGTGGCTTATGTCCGGGCCGCCATTGCCTCTGCCGCCGGTGCCGTAACTTACGCGGTGCTGTATCTGTTCAAGTCCTACCTCAAGGGTATCCTTGTCAGCGGTCTGACCCATGACGCCGCCCTCCTCGCCCTGGCCGCCAAGCTGCCCGCCACCATTTTCAACGGTGCGGTGGCTATCATCTTCGCCCCCATCCTGATCGTGGCAATTAAAGCGGCATTGAAGAAGAACCATTTGGAAATTTAACCGCGCGTCGCGGCGGACAATGGCGCACCGGGCTGGGCGAATTCGCACAGCACTGCGACGAAACTGTAGGGGAGGCTCTTAGCCTCCCGTGCGGTACAACCTCACGATCATAAACCGGGTCGGGCGAATGCGCGCAATGTTCCGATATGACCGTAGGGGAGGCGTTTCGCCTTCCGTTTCTGGTGCGGAATCAGGACGGTAAACCCGTCCCCTACGCGTCAGGACGAATTGCATTCCATTCAACCAAACACTCAGGAACTCAACCTGGCGGGAGGCTAAGAGCCTCCCCTACAGTCAGGACGGAACCTGGTTCCGTTCAACCCACCACTAAATTCCAATTTGTCTTTCATAAAATGCTTTTTCCGCCGCAGCGTTCATGCTGCGGCGTTCTTTTTACATGACGGTCATCATGTTATAGAGCTTCATCAGCCGGATGTCCTCCTTGGTCACCTTTAGCAGCTGCATCAGGGCTTCGTCCTCCGGCAATCGCTTTTTGGAAAAGAGCATTTTCAGAGCCACCGGCATCATGGGCCGGGCGGAGAGGCCGGTGAACAGGCCCCATTTGGTATCGGAATTCATGTAGGAGGCCAGAATCTGGCCGTGGGCCTTCTCCATGGGGGAATCCTGGTTGGTGAGGATCACGTTGGTGATGGCATCGTAGTGCTCCATATAGCCCCAGTAGGTGGTTTCGCAGTTCTGGTAGCTTTTGTAATCCTGGAAATTGGCGTACATCATGATTTTGTACCGGTTGTCCTCGGATTGGAGCAGCACGTCAAACACGCAGCGCATGATGCGGTTGTAGCGGCCGTCGTAATAATAGGAATAGAACTGGGACAGGCCGCTGAAAAAGGCGGGCTTGGGGCCGGAGGACTGGATGCTCACCCGGTCCGGGGTGCAGTACAGCAGCTGCTCCACATGGATGCCCAGGGCCCGGGCAATCTCATAGATGGTTTCAATATCCAGCACGATTTCCCCGGTTTCATACTTGGACAGGGTGGATTTGTTTTTGCACACAAGGTCCGAAAGCGCCTCCAGTGTCATATGGCGGGACTTGCGGAAATTGCGGATGCGGTGGCCGATCTCCCGGCTGATTTCTCCCATGGGCTGCCTCCTGTTTCTTTAAAATCAACTTTTCTATGCTTTTGTTTCCTCTTTGGGGTGTTTGGCTTCAGTATAAACCAATCCGGAAGAAAAGTCTATTGTTAAGAAACAAATTTCCGGGTTTTTTTCTTTTAAAGAAACCCTGCTTCGTTTGAATCGGCGCCGTAGATGGGGTAAGATACGATCATTCAACGCAGAAAGGATGATCCCCATGAAGCGAAACCTCACCATCAGGGAAACCATTACCATCACCAGTATGCTTTTCGGCATGTTCTTTGGGGCCGGAAATCTGATTTTCCCGGCGAAGATGGGCATTGACGCCGGCAGCAACCTTTGGAGCGCCTTTGCGGGGGTATTCGTCACCGCCGTGGGCATCCCCATGCTGGCTGTGGTGGCCCTGGGACTGAGCCGGTGCGAAGGGGTCGTGCAGCTGGCAAACAAGGTGGGCAAAAAATACAGCGTGTTCTTCTGTACCTTGCTGTATCTCACCATCGGCCCGCTGTTCGCCATTCCCCGCTGCGCCAGCACCTCCTTCTCCGTGGGGGCGGTGAACCTGCTGGGGGAGGGAAACACCGGGCTGTATCTGGCCATTTTCTCCTTTGTGTTCTTCGCCATGGTTCTGCTTTTCTCACTGAAGCCCAGCGGGATCATGACCTGGATCGGAAAA
This sequence comes from uncultured Clostridia bacterium, assembly GCA_945940335.1. Lineage (GTDB taxonomy): Bacteria > Bacillota > Clostridia > Oscillospirales > Oscillospiraceae > Faecousia. Next base: position 14,506 of record CAMEWH010000039.1, read on the forward strand.
ATCCTGAACCCGGTGTTCCTTCTGTTCCTGTTCGTCCTGGTGATCGCGGCGCTGCTGCGCCCCATCACGTCGGTATCCCAGGTCATTCCCCGGGAGAGCTACGCCAGCGGCGGCAAGGCGTTCTTCACCGGCTTTCTGGAGGGCTACAACACCCTGGATGCCCTGGCCGGGCTGGCCTTCGGCATTGTGGTGATCCAGGTGGTGCGCAGCCACGGCGTAGAAGAGCCGGGCCGGGTGGCGGTGAACACCGCAAAGGCAGGCGTGTTCAGCTGTCTGTTCATGGGCCTTATCTACTTTTTCATCACCCTGATCACCGCCCGGAGCGCCCCCCTGTGTGAAGGGGCTTCCAACGGCGGTCAGGTGCTTGGAATCATTGCCCGGCACTATTTCCATTCGGCGGGAGCCATTCTCACCGCCGCCATCGTCACCTTTGCCTGCCTGAAAACCGCCATCGGTCTGGTGACCAGCTGCTCCGAGGCCTTCGTGCAGATGTTCCCCAAGGGGCCGGGGTATTCCGTGTGGGCGATCGTGTTCTGCCTGGTTTCCTTCGGCATCGCCAATTTTGGCCTGAGCACCATCGTCGCCTGGTGCGTACCGGTGCTGATGTTCGTATACCCTCTGGCCATCACCTTGATTTTGCTGGCACTAACCGAGAAGTGGTTTGGAAAGGACCCCGCCGTTTACGCCGTCACCACCGGCTTGACCCTGGTGGCCGCTGCATTGGATTTTCTCGGCACCCTCTCCGGCATGATTCCCGGAAGCCGGTTTCTGGCCGGGGTAACCCAATTCGCCGGGCAGTTCATTCCCCTGTATTCCCTGGGTATGGGCTGGGTTACCCCCGCGCTCATCGGGTTTGCCATTGGGATGGGGATTCATATCTATTCCCATCGGATTTCCGCAACGGGCAGGTAAATTGTAATTTGGCGACCGGAACCGACGCACCCCTTGGCTCCCCCTCTGGGGGAGCTGGCTGCCCCTTTGGGGGCAGACTGAGAGGGCCAGTATGGCGTGATTTCAGCTGCCATTACCTTACTGCGGTACCCTCTCAGTCAGCCTGTTCGGCTGACAGCTCTC
>CAMEWH010000040.1:0-15502 GCA_945940335.1 uncultured Clostridia bacterium
GGTTGAGGATATCGATCAGTCTCTTGTGGGTTCTGCGCTCGAACTGCTCACGGCTGTCCTTGTTGACATGGGGAGAGCGAAGGATGGTAACAACTTCCTTCTTGGTGGGCAGCGGGATGGGGCCGGAAACCTGTGCGCCGTTGCGCTTGCCGGTTTCCACGATCTTTGCCGCGCTGGAGTCGATCAGCTGGTGATCGTAAGCCTTCAGCCGAATGCGGATCATTTGCTGGTTTGCCATAGTTTTTGTTTCCTCCTTGATGTGACGTACTCAGTTGTGAGATGGCTGGGTACGGTCGAACTCTTCTGTCCGCGCCTCCGTGCGTATCATTCCAGGGCATGAAAATTGGCCGACAAGCGCCGACCATTCTTCTCTGCCTGGCGATATACGCCAGCGCAAAAGAAGCGTTCAGCCGCCCGATGACCGGACATACTCCGCAGAAGTTACCGCCATAAGACGCAATCTCCTGCATCATCGCATTGCGCATCGCAGAGTTTCCCCCCACACGCGCAGGGATATGATACCACCGCCCAAACCAAATGTCAAGCATTTTTTCAGAATAATTTACAAAGATTCGCTGTCAAATTCGTGGATAATGGAGATTTTTTGCTGTGGACACCTGTCCGCAGCAACAGGACATCCGGGGCAGTTTCTGCCCTTCCCGGAAAATGCTCTTCCCAATTATCCGATTTCGTTGTATAATCTATTTATATTATTGTAGTCCGCCCCCGGGGCGTTCTGAGGAGGTTACCCATGTTCGCTTCCCTGCTGACCCGGCTTGACCGGGAGAAAAACCGTCTTACCACCATTTTTCTCGCCACATTTCTCTGGGGTCTGGCCGCCCACGGCTATGCCCTGCTGAATTTCACTATCTCCCACGATTCCCTGAACGAATTCTGGGTCTTTCATTCCATGGGCTACTACTCCGGGTCGGTGGCCCAGTGGAAAATTGCCCTGGGTCGTTTCCTGACGCCGGTGTACCAGCTGCTGTTCCGGGGTGAAACCGTCGCTCCCTGGTATAGCGGAATGCTGGCCCTGGTCTGGATTGCCTTGGCCGTGTGGGTTACAGCCTGGGTCTTTGACATCCGGGAGCGCTGGCTGCTGATTTTCACCTGCGGCATTTTCACCGTCAACCTGTCCACGACCGCCTTTGCCGCCACCTACCTGTCCGATCTGGATGCCAATATGTTTGCGGTACTGGCAGCGGTGTGCGCCGTGTTCTTCTGGAAGCAGGGCGGCCGGCGGCAGCTGTTTGCCATCCCGATGCTGGTGGTCACCCTGGGCCTCTACCAGAGCTTGCTCTCCGTCTACATCAGCTTCGTGATTTTCCTGTGCATCCTCCGCCTGGCCGATGGCGACCAGGTGAAAGCCGTTTTCCCGGACGGCTTGCGGGCCATTGGGCTGATGGCTGTGGGAGGCGTTTTGTACCTTCTTCTGTCCAAAGCCGCCTGTGCTCTGGCGGGTCTGACCCTGACCCAGCAGGAGAACGGCCTGGCCAATATGCTGGGGGGAGACAGCAGCATCATTGCGCTGCTGATCACCACCTTCACCAGCTGGCTGAGTCTCTTTGCCATTGAGGCCCCCAGAATCAACGGCATTTTCAATGCCCTGCTGTTCCTCTCCGCCTTCCTCCTGGTGGTGGACATTCTGCGCAGCAAGCAGATTCCCACTGCGAACAAGGTGCTCATTCTTCTGCTGGGCATTCTGCTCCCCTTCGGTGCCAACGTCTCCACCTTTCTGAACAGCGGCAAGGTACACCTGCTGATGCTCTACGCCGCCTGGCTTCTGTACCTGCTGATTCTGCTGCTGTGCCGCCGGGTCAGTGACCGGAAGCCCAAAACCCTTCTGCTGTGCAGCCTTCTGATCGGTCTGGTGCTGTTTTCCAACATCCGCTTTTCCAACCAGCTGTACACCCGCAAGGATCAGGAGCGGCAGGCTGCTCTGTCCCTGATGACCCGGGTCACCGACCGGATCGAACAGACCGAAGGTTATGTCCCCGGGGAAACGGAGGTAGCCATCCTGGGCGCGCCGGATGTGGAACCGCTGTCCGGTTACGACCAGACCTACGAAATCACCGGCGCCATCTTCTCCACCCCCATCACCAACGAGGATTTTTACGACGCCTATTTCACCACCGTCCTGCAGAATCCCATCCGCCTGTGTGATTCCCAACGCCGGGAAGAATTGGCCGCCCAGGCCCAGGCTCTCCCCTCCTTCCCCTCCGCCGGCTGCATCACCTGGATCGACGGTACCCTGGTGATCAGGCTTTCCTGAGCCCTTGGAAGAAAAAGGAAGTTAAAGTATTTTTAACACCATTGATTTTTCTGCCCATACCAATATATAATGCCCATATCGGTTCACCCCGCATACAAGTTGTAATTTGTTGCACAAGCCTTCGCAGGGGCGGCTGGTAGCCGCCCCGACGGTGGCGTGTACGATAAACAACAATTCATCCCTTGTCCAAGCAAACCGATCAACACAACGAATGGAGGTCCATATGAAACGATTTTTTTGCCTGATTTTATCTGCGGTGCTGGCACTGTCCCTCATTCCCGCCGCCTTTGCGGATCTGGAGGGAGAACCCCAGCGGTGCATCGATCTGAGGCTGGAGTGCAATTCTTCCACCGGATACACCTGGCAGGCGGTATCCTCTGACGAGGAAATCGCCTATGTCCAGGACCTTGGCACCACATCTCAGGGAGACGATGAACTGGTGGGCGCGCCCGCTACTGTCGCTTTCCGCATCTGCGGCGCTGCCCCCGGTGAAACGGAAATCACCTTCGCCTATGCCCGAAGCTGGGAGGATGAAGCGCCCGCCATCGCCTTCACCGTCCCTGTCACCGTGGACGAAGGTCTGAATGTGGCCGGGCTCAGCGAGATTGCCCTGCCCCGGGAAAAGGACACCGGCTGGAGCTTTGAAATGTCCGACGGCAGCATTCTGGAGGTAACGGACCAGGGCGGCGACGAAGGCGACCAGGTCTTCACCCTCGCGCCCCTGAAGAATGGCTTTGAGGAAATCACCTTCACCTGCTTCTCCCTGGAGGGTCAAAAGCCCGGCGTCTTTACCTACCGGATCATGACCGAGGGAGAAACAGCTGCCATTTATGAAATCGAGTACACTAGTGCCAAGGAAACGTTCGCCCCTGCCTTCCAGTTCACCACCACGGATTTGGAGGGCAACGAGGTCACCGAGCAGATTTTCGCCGGCCACAGCCTCACCATTTTGAATTTCTGGGAGCCCTGGTGCGGCCCCTGTGTGGCGGAAATGCCTTTCCTGGAGCAACTCAGCCAGGAATACACAGACAAAGGCATTCAGGTCATCGGCGTGTTTGCCACCCCGAACGCCGACGAGGATGTGCAGGCCGTGCTGGACAGCACCGGCGTGAGCTACCCCATTTTGCGCTATGTGAAGGAATTCGGCTTCATGCAGACCGGTTATGTTCCCACCACGGCCATCGTGGATGGCAACGGTACCATCGTACACGGTCCCTTCGCCGGGGCAATGAACTATGCCAGCTGGTGTGCCCTGATTGAGGAGCTGCTATGAAAAAGAATCTCCCCGCCCTGCTGACCCTGACTGCCGCAGCCGTGCTCATCGGCATCGGACTGTCCCAGGGGCAGAACGCCCAGGTGCTGGCCAAGGCCATTCGGGTCTGTATGGAGTGTGTTGGCATTGGATAAAAAACGATTTGGCATTCTGGCCGCCGCTTCCCTGATTCAGAACGCCAATTTAAAAGGCTTCTTCACCGGCAAAATCTACCAGGGCTCAATTAAGAATGTATGCGTCCCGGGGCTGAACTGCTATTCCTGCCCCGGCGCCGTGGGCTCCTGCCCCATCGGCTCCCTGCAGGGCTTTCTCTCCGGGCTGAAGTTCCGGTTCCCCTACTACGTGGTGGGCCTTCTGCTGTTCTTCGGCGCGGTGCTGGGCCGGGCGGTATGCGGCCTTCTATGCCCCTTCGGCTTTTTGCAGGAGCTTCTGAACCTGATTCCCGGTATTCCCAAGAAGAACCGGTTCAAAGGAGATCAGCCCCTGCGGTATCTCAAGTACATCGTCCTGGTGGTGCTGGTCATCGTGCTGCCCCTCTGCTTCGCCCTGACCCCCTTCTTCTGCAAGTACCTCTGCCCCTCCGGCACGGTGTCGGGAATCCTGCTTGCCCTCCGGGACAACATAGTCCGGGCCCAGTTGGGTGGCATCTTCCTATGGAAGGCATCGGTGCTGGTGCTGATTGTGGTCGGCTGCCTTGTCATCTGGCGGCCCTTCTGCAAATACCTCTGCCCCCTGGGGGCCATCTATGGCCTGTTCAACAAATTCGCCCTGTATCGCATGGATTTTGACGAAAAAGAATGTGTCCACTGCGGCAAATGCGCGAAAGCATGCCGCATGTGCGTGGACCCCAGTAAGTCCCCCAACAGTCCCGAGTGCATCCGCTGCGGCGACTGCGTGAAAGCCTGTCCCAAAAAGGCGCTGAAATTGGGCTTTCGGCATAAACAGAGCATAAAATCTCAGTCGGAACAGCAGAAAATATCGTAAAATTTATCGTTGATTTTTACGAATAAATCGGGTATACTGGTTTCAGAAAGGAGGCTTGCAACATGCCTAACATCAAGCCCGTCTCTGACCTTCGTAACTATGGAGAAGTTCTGCGGGACGTTGCCGTGGGGCACCCCGTATTTCTGACGAAAAACGGCCACGGACGCTATGCCGTTCTGGATATGGAAGAATACCGTCAATACGAGATTCTGCTCGCCAAAGAAAAGCTTCTGATCGAATTGGAAACCGGTCGCCGCAGCGGAGAGGCCGGCGGCTGGCTGGATGCCGATGCTGTGTTCCGGGAGCTTGAGGAAACGCTGAATGGCTAATATACGTTTTTCCCCGGCAGCGCGGCAGGATTTATTGGAAACAAGCGACTATATTGCTTCCAAACTCCGCAATAAACGTGCTGCCGCAGCCCTCATGAAACGACTTCAGGCAGAAGTAGCTTCTCTGACACAGTTCCCGGAATCGGGCACCCCGCTCTCTTTTCCCGGCGTAAGCATTGTATATCGGTATTTAGTATGCGGTAACTATCTGATTTTTTATCACCTTTCCGAAGACACCGCGCACATTGACCGCATCCTTTACGGCCGTCGGGATTATTTGTCCATTCTGTTTTCGAAAGAACTCTCTGAAGAGGCAGACGAGCAGCAGTAAAAAAGCCGAGTGATTCCTCCCTTCTCATTTTGGGAGAAAATCACTCGGTTTTGTTTTTATACTAATTCTTGATTAAATGATTTAAATCATTTCCGCGGATGGATTGTGCCAGAAAAGGCAGATGACGCAGCTGGGCTGACGCCCAGCAAGGAAGATAACGCATTCTGGCGCAATCCAGACCGGAAAGGATTAAAGATTTTAATCAAGAATTAGTATTACCTCCTTAAAATTTCAGCGTTCCTCCAGCAGGCACACCGCGTGGCAGGACATGCCCTCCCCGGTGCCGGTGAAGCCCAGGTGTTCCTCGGTGGTGGCTTTCACATTCACCCTGTTCTCTTCGATTTCCAGGGCGGCGGCGATGTTTTTCGCCATGGTGGGAATGTAGTCCTTCAGCTTGGGCTTTTGGGCGATCATGGTCACATCGATGTTGCCTACCCGGTAGCCTGCGGCGGCAATCTTCCGGCCCACCTCTTTCAGCAGCTGCATGGAATCTGCCCCCTTGTAGGTGGGATCGGTATCCGGGAAGTGATAGCCGATGTCCCGCAGAGCGGCAGCCCCCAGCAGGGCATCCATCACCGCGTGGAGCAGCACATCCGCGTCGGAGTGGCCGTCCAGACCCAGCTCGTAGGGAATCTTCACCCCACCCAGGATCAAAGCTCTCCCCGGCACCAGCCGGTGCACATCGTATCCATGTCCGATTCTCATGGCGCTTCCTCCAGCAGCATTTCCGCGATTTTCAAATCCAGGGGTGTGGTGACCTTCAGATTGCGTTCGTCCCCTTCCACGATCTTCACGGACATTCCCATCCGTTCCACGGCGGAGCAGTCGTCGGTGAGGCTGGCATTTTCTTCCTCCGCCTTTTTCAGCGCGCCCCGCAGCAGGTCGAAATCAAATACCTGGGGAGTCTGTACCGCCCGCAGGTTGGCCCGGTCCGGAGTGGCCATCACCAGCCCGCTTTTCACCACCTTGATGGTGTCCTTCACCGGAACGGCCGGGGCGGCGGCGCCGTAGGTATGGGCGGCACGAACGGTGCGGTCAATCACCGCATTCGTAATCAGAGGCCGGGCCCCGTCGTGGATGGCCGCCAGCTTCACATCCTTCGAAAGGGCATTCAAGCCCAACCACACGGACTCCTGCCGGGATTTTCCCCCCGCCACCACAGCCTGTACCTTGTCCATCCGGGCGCAAAGGGAAGAAATGGGTCGAATCAGGTCCTCCCGGGTGACGATGACGATCTCCTTAACAGCGTCGCACTGCTGAAAGGCCCTTACGGTACGCAGGATCATGGGTTCCCCCTTCAGCTGGGCCATCACCTTGTCAATGCCCCCCATCCGGGAGGCGGAGCCCGCCGCCACGATCACCGCCCCGCATTTCTGCAGGGGCAGCGCCTTGCGTCCGGCATTCGTCAGCTTGGAAATGTCCACGGAATCACAGCTCCTTTACGATTCTTTTAAAGCATTCACCTCGGACCATGAAATTCTTGAACTGGTCAAAAGAGGCGCTGGCCGGGCTCATGAGCACGATGTCCCCCCCTTTGGCAGCGGCGGCAGCGGTGCGGACGGCGTTTTCAAAATCGCCGCAGTCAGTGATTTCCGGCTTTTCGGTGCCTTCCGCTTGCTCCACGGCGGAACGAATCTTCCCGGCGGTGGCGCCGCAGAGGAAAAGCTTGGACACGTGGGCGCAGATTTCCGGTCCCAGAACGTCATAGGGAATGTGCTTGTCGTAGCCGCCTGCGATGAGAATCACCTTCTGGGTGAAGCTGCGCAGGCCTGCGATGGTGCGGCTGGGAGAGGAGGCAATGGAGTCATTGTAGAATTTCACCCCATCCTTTACCCGCACCAGCTCGATCCGATGCTCCACGCCGCCAAAGTTCCTGGCCACCTGGCGGATGGTCTCGTCGCCCACCAGTCCGTCCACCGCGGCAATGGCCGCCATGTAATTTTCCACGTTGTGGGTACCGGGAATGAGAATTTCCTCACTGGCCAGTACCTTTTCTCCCCGGCGATAGATCACGCCGTTTTCCTCCCACACGCAATTGGTCCGGTCCTTCCGGGAGAAAAAGTGGGTTTCACCCCGGCCGGTAAAGGAAGCGGTGATGGCATTGTCCGCATTCAGCACCAGCAGGTCCCCGGGGTTCTGGAAGCGGAAAATGTTCTTCTTGGCCTGCACATATTCTTCCATATCCCGGTGCACATCCAAATGGTTGGGGGCCAGATTGGTCACCACCGCCCGCTGGGGGCTGCGCTTCATATCCATCAGCTGAAAGGAGCTGAGCTCCACCACGGCGTAGTCCTCCGGCTTCATTTCCCGGCACAATGGCAGCAGGGGCGTGCCGATGTTGCCCCCCAGCCACACGGTTTTCCCCTCCGCCTTCAGCATTTCGGCGATCAGGGTGGTGGTGGTGGTCTTCCCGTCAGAGCCGGTGACGGCGACAATAAAGCAGGGGGCCACCTCAAAGAACACCTCCATCTCCGAGGTGATCTCCGCTCCCCGCCGTCGCAGGGCTTCAATGGCCGGATTGCCCGGGTGCATTCCCGGGGTACGGAACACCACATCGGCCTCCACGCCATCCAGGTAGCCTTCTCCCACCCGCAGGCGGCAGCCTTCCCGCTCCAGCAGCAGCACCTCTTCGTCCAGTTTCTCCCGGGGGGTTTTGTCGCAGCCGGTGACATCGCAGCCGAATTCCAGCAGCAGCCGCACCAAGGGACGGTTGCTCACGCCCAACCCAAGTACGGCAATTTTCTTTCCCTGCAGGGAATTAAAATAGCGTTCAAACCCATTCATGATTCTGTTTCCTCCAATGACAGCGGCAGGTTTATTGTCCACAGTATACCCTTTTCAAAAAGAATTTGCAAGGGGATTTGACAATTGCCATGCTTTGGGGTAGAATATTTCCGCAGCGAGGGTTGGACAGCCGCGGATGGGAACCGAAAGGACCCAGATGAGGAAAGTCCGGGCTCCACAGGGCAGGGATAACGGGTAACGCCCGCCGAGGGAAACCTCAGGACAAGTGCAACAGAGAGATACCGCCCCGCGTCAGCGGAGCAAGGGTGAAAAGGTGCGGTAAGAGCGCACCCGGCCCATGGTAACATGGGTTTTACGATGTAAACTCTATCCCGGAGCAACGCCGTGGAGGGGCAACAGGTCGGCCCGACCGTCCCGAGGAGGCGGCTTGATCCCGCGAGCAATTGCGGGGCTAGATAGATGGCTGTCAAAACAGAACCCGGCTTACAGACCCTCCTGTACCAAAAAACTGCCTCACCAAACGGTGGGGCAGTTTTTCATTGCAACAGGAAGTGCTGCCGCAATCTGCCGGCAATGTTCTCCCGCAATATCTGCAAATTGTAATTTGGCGGGCAGATACGGCAGCGCCCCTTGGCTCTCCCTTTGGGAGAGCTGTCAGCCGAACAGGCTGACTGAGAGGGTACTGCAGTAAGATAATGGCAGCCGAATCAAGCCATGCTGGCCCTCTCAGTCTGCCCCTTGCGGGGCAGCCAGCTCCCCCAGAGGGGGAGCCAAGGGGTGCTCCGGCTCCGGAACGCCAAACAACATTTTATCCAATGGCCGACTGAAACCGATTACCTCAGGAAACGATGAAATCCCCCTGCTCTCGCAGGGGGATTCCATTCGCAAAAGGGGTTAGAAAGAAGAGAGGTAGAAAAGAGGATCTACGGAGAGAAAGGAGGCGGCTCACGGCTTCCGCAACCTTTCTTGTTTATAGATTACCCGTGGGTTTTGAACATCGATTAACGGATTTGAAAACAAAAAAAGGACAATTTGTGAACGCCTATCCTTCCTTCCGGGTCAGCACCAGCGCCGCGATCACCGCGCTGATGCCTCCCGCCAGCTTTCCCAGAATCATCGGTCCCAGCAGTTCCGGAGCAAAGCCCGCCGTGAAGCCCAGATGGTCCCCGAACACAAAGGCCGCCGACACCGCAAAGGCGATGTTCACCACCTTGCCCCGGGGGTTCATGTCCTTCACCATGCCGAAGGTAGCAATGGAATTGGCCAGGGTGGCAATCATTCCTGCCGCCGCCGCGTCATTGATGCCCAGCAGCTTCCCCGCTGCCAGCAAGGGCTTTTGCAGCAGCTTCGTCACAACCGCCACCAGAGGGAAAGCTCCGGCCAGTACAATGGCAATGGTGCCCACGGTCTGGAACCCCTCAGAGATGTCCACCATCCCCGGAATCACCGCAAAGCCCGTCAGGGCCTGGATGACCGCCGCCGCCAGTCCCACCGTAATCACCGCCACCACGATTTTCCCGAACACCGCAAAACCCCGGACCATTTTGTCCTCCGCTTTCCACAGCCCCAGGGCAATCAGCGCCGCCAGCAGCACAATGGGCACCAGATTGCGCAGCACCATGGGAAGGGGAAATCCTGCCGTGAGCCCGCTTACCAGAATCCCCACGGGAATGGTGACGATGCCGCAGAGAATCCCCTTGGCCAGGGCGGGCCGGTCCTCCTCCCGCAAAATCCCCAGGGCTACCGGAATGGTGAATACGATGGTGGCCCCCAGCATGGAGCCGGTGATCACCCCACCCAGGGCCGCCGCCTGGGGGTCCGTGGTCAGTTCCCGGGCCAGGGGGCCGCCGCCCATGTCACAGGCCAGAATGGAGCCGGCAAACATGGCCGGGTCCGCTCCCAAAAGGCTGAACACCGGCACCACCACCGGCCGCAGCACCGATGCCAACACCGGGGCCAGGCACACAATGCCCACCATGGCCAGGGCCAAAGAGCCCATGGCCTGGATGCCGTTTTCAAATTCCTGGCCGATGCCAAGCCGGTTGCCGAAAATCCGGTCCAACGCCCCCAATCCGGCAAACGCCGCCATCAGGGTAATGAGCACCCTGTCCGCCGACATATCCTCCGCTCCTTCCTAACCCTTTTCTTTCCTCTCGTCCACAATGGCCACCACTGCCGCATCCACCGGGGCATCCATGCAGTAGCGGGAGGCCACGGTCCCGGTGGCCAGCAGCACCCGGTCCCCGGGGCCTGCCCCCACCTGGTCGGCAGCCACCAGTTCTTCCTCCCCGGCGGCCACCACCAGGAAGGTCTGTCCCTGCAGGCACGCTGCCTTGCGGGTGGCCCAAATGGAGCCAACTACTTTTCCGATTTTCAATTGCTTCCCTCCAAAATCTCCTTGGCCAAAGGCGTGAGCACCGCGTCCGGCGCAGGTCTGCGCCCCTGCTGGCGCAGAAGCCGGGCTTCCTCTGCCGTGATCAGGCGCCTGCGCCCACCGTCGGTGAACAGAACCCCCCAGTTTTTCAGCTCCCGCTGGGCGGAAGCCAGACTTCCGGCCAGGCTCCGGTTTTTGGGAACCTCCGGCAGCCCCGGGGTGTAGAGCAGCACCTGCTTGCCCTGGGCCAGGGCCTCCAGAACCCGCTCCTCCCGAAAACGGAGCAGCTGCCCCAGGGTCAGGGAGCCAAGCACCACCGCTTCATAGGGCGGCTCCGTCACATAGTCATACCCCAATTCCGCCCCCGGCTCCCGGCCGATCAGCAGTGCCCGGGTCATGGGAGGATTCTCCCCAGATCTCCCTTTTGGAACCCACAGGCATTGGCCTCGTCATAATCCAGATGGGCATAGGGGGCAAAATCCGGACTGATCCGAACGATCACATCCTCAAAAATCACCGGTCTGCCGGTGAGCGTCCACAGCTTCACCTTCTGCCGGTCCGTCACTCCGAAACGCTCCGCCGCTTCCGGGGTCAGGTGAATATGGCGCTGGGCCACGATCACTCCGGTTTCCATCTCCACCCAGCCCCGGCTTCCCACGAGGGCGGCACCGGGGCTGCCCTGGATATCCCCGGACAGGCGAACGGGGGCCTGGATGCCCAAGGTGCGAGCGTCCGTGAGAGAAATCTCCACCTGGGCCGCCTTTCGTTCCGGGCCCAGTACGGCCACGTCCCGGAATTCCCCCTTGGGGCCCACCACCCGCACCCGCTGCTCTGCCAGAAATTGCCCCGGCTGGGACAGGGGCCGCTTGGGGGTCAGAGGTTTCCCGAAGAGCTGCTTTGCCTGCTGCTCGGTGACGTGCACATGCCTGCCGGAAGCCTCCAGCTCCACAAAGAGCTGCCGGGCCACCGCGCTGGCCAATCGTTCTGCGTCCATGCCATCCCTCCGTCTATCCCAGCCGCTCCAGAATTTTCCGGGTCAGCAGCTCCACCAGGTCCTCATCCACCGGCTGTTCCGGGCAGGCAGCGTCCTTTTTCTGCTCCAGGCCCCAGGCCACCCGGCGAATGTCGATCAAATCCATGGGAGAAATATTGTTGGAGGAGCTGCTGCCTCCCACTGCGCCGCAGCCCAGAGTCAGGGCAGGGAACAGGGCCGTCTCTGCACCGATGCCCCCCAAAGCCGCCGGCACATTCACCAGGAACCGGGACACGGGAATTTTCAGCGCAAAGCGCCGGATCACCGCCTCGTCCTCCGCGTGGATGACGAAGGTATGGCCGCTGCCCTCGTGGGACAGAACCTCCACTGCCTTGTGAAGCACCGCTTCTTCGCTGTCCATTACGAAAAAGGCCAGCACCGGGCAAAGCTTTTCCATGGAGTAAGGCCGGGTGGGCCCCGCCTCCTGCTCCCGTGCCACCAGAATTCTTGTCCCGGGAGGTACGGGGAAACCCGCCATTTTGGCAAGATGCAGGGCGGATTTTCCCACTACCTCCGGGTTCAGCGTCCCGTTGGGCCGGAACAGGAGCTTCGCCAAAAGCCCTGCCTGCTCTTTATCCATGAAATAGAAGCCCTGGCTCTGGGCCTCCCGGCGCACCGCGTCCTCCAGTGTCCGCTCCACAATGATGCTCTGCTCCGAAGCGCACACCGTGCCGTTGTCAAAGGTCTTGGACCGGGCAATACAGGCCACCGCCTTGGAAACGTCCGCCGAATGGTGGATGAAGGCCGGGCCGTTCCCCGCTCCCACGCCAATGGCGGGCTTGCCGGAGGAATAGGCCGCCTTTACCATGGCGGGGCCGCCCGTGGCCAGAATCAGTCGGGTTTCGGGAGCGGCCATCAGCTCCTGGCATCCGGCCAGGGCAGGAATGGTCAGGCAGCCCACCGCACCCTTGGGAGCTCCCGCCGCCTCCGCCGCTTTGGCCACCAGTTCCGCCGCCCGTCGGGTGCAGGAAATTGCCTTGGGATGGGGAGAAAACACAATGGGACACCCCGCCTTCAGAGCAATGATGGCCTTGTAGCAAACTGTGGAGGTGGGGTTTGTGCTGGGCACAATGGCGGCAATCACCCCCACCGGCACCCCGATCTCCCAGAGCTTCTTTTGGCTGTCCCGGGAGAGGATCCCCACGGTTTTCATCCCCCGCACCGCCTGACGCACGGTATCGGCGGCAAATCGGTTCTTGGCGGTTTTGTCCCGGATATTGCCGAAGCCGGTCTCCTGCACCGCCATCTCCGCCAGGGACGCTGCCTCCTTGGAAAAAGCCTCTCCAACCGCCTCTACGATGGCATCCAGCTTCTCCTGGGGGAATTCCGAAAGTATTTTCTGCGCCTCCCCCGCCTGCCTTGCCAGCTCCCGGGCCTGCTGGCGGGAGCGTAAATCGTTATCCAGTTCCATAAAGTCACCTCTTCCGGGCAATGGGCCAAAGGCCCATCCCCTGCTTCCATGATTCCGTTCTTCTGTAAATTGTAATTGATCGCACCAGCCAACTGTAGGGGAGGCTCGTAGCCTCCCGCGCGGTACTAGTTCACGATTATAGATCAGGTCGGGCGAATTCGTACGATGTCGGATGTGTACCATTCAACGGAACACCCAATTTCGTTACGTTGCGGGCGGCTACGAGCCGCCCCTACAGGGGGTGCGGTGGAAACCTTCAAATTACAGTTTACTTGCTCATTTATTTCGAACCGACGTTTGTCAGAAAATCAAACTGGAGCCGTCACCGGCTTTGGGGGTCAAATGGCCGTTTTCCACGAAGCCCATTTTCTCCAGCCAGGCCTGGAATTCCGGGATGGCGGTTTTGCCGGTGATCTCCCGCAGGGCAGCGGTCTCCCGGAAGCCCGTGGTCTGATAGTTCAGCATGATGTCATCCCCATGGGGGATGCCCATGAAATAGTTGCACCCAGCCAGAGTCAGAAGACTTGCCAGATTCTCAATGTCGTTCTGGTCCGCCTTCATGTGGTTGGTGTAGCAGCAGTCGCAGCCCATGGGAATGCCGGTGAGCTTGCCCATAAAATGGTCCTCCAGCCCCGCCCGGGTCACCTGCCGAGCATCGTAGAGATATTCCGGCCCGATGAAGCCCACCACCGTATTCACCAGGAAGGGCGCAAAGCGCTTGGCAAAGCCATAGCACCGGGCCTCCATGGTCACCTGGTCGGTGTCGTAATGGGCGTTTGATGAAAGCTCGCTGCCCTGACCGGTTTCAAAATACATCACATTGGGTCCCTCCGCGGTGCCCTGCTTCAGCAGCAGCTGCCGTGCCTCCTCCAAGGTCGCCGCAGAGAAGCCGAAGGCCTCGTTGCCCTTCTGGCTGCCGGCGATGGACTGGAAGATCAGATCGCAGGGCGCGCCTTTTTTCACGGCCTTCATCTGAGCCGTCACATGGGCCAGCACGCAAATCTGGGTGGGAATGGCCCAGTGCTCCTTGATTTCCTGGAACCGGCGCAGGATTTTTTCCACCTGCTCCGGGGAGTCGGTCACCGGGTTCAGGCCAATCACCGCGTCTCCGGCGCCGAAGGAAAGCCCCTCCAGGGTGGAGGCGGTGATGCCCTCCGGGTCATCGGTGGTGTGGTTGGGCTGCAGGCGGCAGCTCAGGGTGCCGGGCAGACCGATGGTGGTATTGCAGTGGGCGGTGACGGTGATTTTGTTCGCTGCGTAAATCAGGTCCAGGTTGCCCATCAGCTTGCACACGGCGGCCACCATCTCACTGGTTAACCCCCGGCTGAGCCTGCGGATGTCTGCCCCGGTGGTGTTCTCATCCAGAAGCCACTCCCGAAGCTCCGTCACGGTCCAGTCCTTAATCCTGCTGTACACCGCTTCGTTCACATCATCCTGGATGATTCTTGTCACTTCATCCTGCTCATAGGGCACCGCCGGGTTCTCCCGCAGATCGGCCAGGGTCAGGGCGGACAGCACCACCTTGGCGGCAACCCGCTCCTGGGCGGATTCCGCCGCCAGGCCCGCCAGCTTATCACCGGTTTTCTCCTCGTTGGCCTTGGCAAGCACCTGCTTGATGTCCCGGAAAAGATATGTTTTTCCCAAAAGGGTGGTTTTCAGCTTCATAACGTCCCTACTTTCCTTTTCTGCCGAATCATCAGCAGGTAAATGGCGCTGCTCAGCCGGTTCATTGCTTTGATCAAATCCCCCCGGGTTACCTGCCCATGGGGCCCAATGAAGGCCGCCGCTGCCGCCAGCTCCGCCTCTCTGGCTGCGCAGCGGGCCAGGTTCAGCTGGGCCATGACAGGGCCGTCGGCGGCTTCCGGCATGAAATGGGGCTGATTGTAGTAATCCTGGGGGAAATGGCTTCTGGCACGCAGCTCCTGCTCCGTCAGACCGCAGAGTTTTTCCTCTTCCACCGGCTCCCCCAGCACTTCCGCGCGCAGCAGCTTCCGGGCAAAGGTGAGAATCTCTCCCAGTTCCCGGTCATATTCCGGTGCCGCCAGACGGCAGGCAAGTAACCTTGCCTCCAGAGAATCCATCTTCCCCCGGAATACGATCCGGGGGTGGGTCTTTGGCACCAGGGTGGTGCCGTCCAGATGGGTCATGTGCTCCGGCTTTTCCTCGGTGAAGCCGCCCCCCAGCAGCCGGTAGCGCTCCGGCTTTGCCTCCTGGGCCGGGAGAATCTCAATCCGCTCCCGCAGGAGAAAGTCCCGGGCGGCGCTGGTGAGCTGGTCGTTTTTCCCCAGGAAGAACACCCGCTTCCCCTCCCGGCTGCGGATGTTGGCCCGGGCCGCTTCCTCGGTATAGAGCATTATTTCGTCCCGCCCGCCAGGGGTTTGCCCTTGGGCAGGATGTTGTCCACTTCCACGTGGGGCCGGGCAATCACATGGACGGAGATCAGCTCGCCCACCTTTTCCGCCGCTGCCGCACCGGCATCCGTGGCCGCCTTTACGGCACCCACATCGCCCCGCACCATCACGGTGACCAGACCGCCGCCCACCTGTTCCTTGCCGATGAGCTGTACATTGGCGGACTTTACCATGGCGTCCGCCGCCTCGATGGCCCCAACCAGGCCTTTCGTTTCAATCATTCCCAAAGAATTTGTGTCCATTTTTCCTGTTCCTTTCATTTTGAGTATGAGAAATAGAATGGTAAATTGTTGTTTAACGCACTGGCGCGGCAGCGCCCTTGGCTCTCCCTTTGGGAGA
>CAMEWH010000041.1:0-15501 GCA_945940335.1 uncultured Clostridia bacterium
CTCCCAAAGGGAGAGCCAAGGGGTGCTACCGTATCTGCCCGCCAAATTACAATTTACCAATTCAATGGAAAAATTTTCAAAAAACACTTGACCTTCCACCTTGTGGAAGGTGTATATTCACGGCATGGAAAACCAAACCAGTCATAAGAGGAGAAACGTATATGCTGAAAATCAATCATTTCACCAAAACCTACGGCGAGAAAAAAGCCGTGGACGATTTGTCCCTGCACATCCAGGCCGGGGAGATCTACGGCTTCATCGGCCACAACGGCGCGGGAAAAACCACTACCCTGAAAAGTGTGGCGGGAATCATGCAGTTTGACAGCGGCGAGATCCTGGTGGACGGGGTGTCCATGAAGGCGGACCCCATTGCCTGCAAGAAGAAAATTGCCTACATCCCCGACAACCCCGATCTGTATGACTTCATGACCGGCATCCAGTATTTGAACTTCGTAGGAAATGTGTTCGGTGTCCCCGACCAGGAGCGCAGCCGGCGCATTCAGGAGTTGGGGGAGGCCTTCGAGCTCACCGCCGATCTGACCCAGTCCATCGGCTCCTATTCCCATGGTATGAAGCAGAAGCTGGCCATCATTTCCGCCTGGCTCCATCAGCCGGAGCTGATCCTCATGGACGAGCCCTTTGTTGGCCTGGACCCCAAGGCCGCCCACACCCTGAAGGAGATGATGCGCCAGGTTTGCGACCGGGGCGGTGCCATCTTCTTCTCCACCCATGTGCTGGAGGTGGCGGAAAAGCTCTGCGATAAAGTGGCCATCATCAAAGGCGGCAAACTGGTTCGCTCCGGGACCATGGAGGATGTAAGGGGCGACACCAGTCTGGAATCCGTGTTCCTGGAGCTGGAGGGATAACCATGCTGAAAACCCTGATCAAAAAACAGTATCAGGAGTGCTTCCGCTCCTATTTTGTCAATCCCAAAACCGGGAAAAGACGCTCCAAGCGGGGCATCTTTGGGATGTTTGTGTTCTTTACGGCCGTTATGCTGTTTCTGGCCGGAATGTTCTTCGGATTGTCCTTCTTGCTGGGGGATGGATTGTTTGCAGTCGGAATGGACTGGCTGTATTTCGTGCTGATGGGGATTCTCTCCGTACTGATGGGAACCTTCGGCAGCGTGTTCAATACCTATTCCACGCTGTATCTTGCCAAGGACAATGAGATGCTCCTGGCCATGCCCATTCCTCCCTCCAAAATCCTCATCACCCGGATGTCCCTGGTCTACGGCATGAGCCTGATGTACAGCGGCATTGTCTGGATTCCCGCCGTGGTATTCGCCTGGATTTTCGGAACGGTTTCTTCCCTGGCTGTGGTGTTTGATGTGCTGCTGATTTTCCTGGTGGCCCTTTTCGTCACGGTGGTCACCTGTGTGCTGGGCTGGGTGGTGGCTCTTGTTTCCACCCGGGTGAAGAACAGGAGCTTCGTCATTGTGGTTTTGTCTCTGGTGCTCTTTGGCGGCTACTACTATGTGTGCTTCAACTGGATGGGAATTCTCCAGAAGCTGCTGCTGAATGCTCAGGCTCTGGGCGAGGGGATTCGAATTTGGGCCAATGTGCTCTATCAGCTGGGCATGGCCGCTTCAGGTGATGCCAAAGCCATGGCGATTTTCTCCGGCATCACCCTGGCGCTCTTTGCCCTGTGCTTTTTCGTCCTGTCCAAGAGTTTCCTGCATATTGCCATCCGCACCCGCAGCGAGGGCAGACGTGGGGGGAAGGTTTCCGTCAAGTCCGCCGGCGTCTCCTCCGCCCTGCTGAGCCGGGAGCTGAGGCGCTTTGTCAGCAGCCCAACCTACATGCTCAACTGCGGCCTGGGTATTGCAATCTTGCCTGTGGTGTCAGTGATTGCCCTGGTGAAGCGGGAATTCCTGGATGAGATGATTACCGGAATTGGGCAGATGCTGCCCATTGTCAACAACCTGCTGCCCATGGCGGTGGTGCTGGTCGTGTGTATGTGTTCCGGTCTGAACGCCGTGTCCACCCCCTCGGTTTCCCTGGAAGGAAAGCACCTGTGGATTCTCCGTTCTCTGCCTGTCAGCGGGAAAATGGTGCTTTCCGCCAAGCTCCGGCTGCACCTGTGGCTGAATCTGCCCGCCGCCCTGTTTGCCGTGGTGGTGCTGGGCGTTTGCCTGAAGCTGGGGGCACTGACCATTGGCCTGTGTGCCGTGTTTACGGTGGCCTTCCTGTGGCTCACCGGCGCCTTTGGGCTGATGCTGGGTGTGCTTCGTCCCAATTTCCAGTGGACTTCCGAGGCAATGCCCATCAAGCAGAGCATGAATGTGCTGATTTCTGTATTTGTTGGCTTTGCACTGCCTGTTCTGGCGGCGGTGGGATGCTATTTTACCCGGAATCTGCTCTCCACGGAGCTGTACATAGGTCTTTGCGCCGCACTGTTTGGGGTGCTTTCACTGGTCGTGACCCGATGGCTGAATACCAGGGGAGCCGCCAGATTCGATGCCCTGTGATTCGATACTTGACAGATTACACCAAATAGGGTATACTCCTTTGTGTAATTGAATAGGACAGTTCGTGACCATCCTGTCGGTAAACAAAACTAGGGAATTTACAAAAAGATGGGCGCATTTTGCGCCCATTTTCTTTTGCTGCGGTCACGTGTCTGTGACCGCATTTTTTTGTGAGGAGAGAACATTATGAAAAACACCCGCTTTATCACCCATTCTGCCATTTTTGCTGCACTCTATGTAGTGCTCACCTATGCCCAGTATCTGCTCTGGCCGGGTTCCACCTCTATGGCCATCCAGGTGCGTATCAGCGAGGCGCTGTGCGTGTTCGCCTTCTTCACTCCCGCCGCCGTGCCCGGCCTGACGCTGGGCTGCCTGATCTTTAACCTGACCTTTGCCGGCACCCTGCCTCTGGACTGGCTGGTGGGCACCTTGGCTACCCTGATTGCCGCCGAGGGCATGTGGCTGACCCGGAAGATCACGGTCAAGGGCTATCCTCTGGTGGGAATGCTGCTGCCCGCTGTGACCAATGCCATTCTGGTGGGTTGGGAGCTCACGGTTTACATCGGCGAGGCCAGCTTCTGGTACAATGCCCTGTTTGTTGCCCTGGGAGAGTTCATCGCCCTGCTGGCAGTGGGCAGCGTGGTATTCTACGCCGTCAAGGCCCGGGGCCTGGATCAAAAGCTGTTTGCCTGAAACGGATAATTGTTGTTTGGCGGCTAGATACGGCAGTGCCTCTTGGCTCTCCCTTTGGGAGAGCTGGCAGCCGTCAGGCTGACTGAGAGGGTACCGCAGAAAAATAGCAGCAACTTTAAACCCAAACCGTGTTGCCCTCTCAGGTGAGCCCCTTACGGGGCAGCCAGCTCCCCCATAGGGGGAGCCAAGTGGTGCGTCAGTTCCGGTACGCCAAATTATGAATTGTCGCCTTATTGACAGGCAATGTAAATATCCATGGTCTCTCCGGCGGTTTCAAAGCAGGGAATGGCGCCATCCTCCGTGTGCTCCAGACCATTGAGGCGCATATAGTCCATCAGAGTCCGGTAGGCCTTGGGGATGGTGACAAAGGGATTTTCAAAGGGGCGATCGATGTGAATGGCGGCGTAGCGGCAGGGAGGCTGCTCCAGAATTTCCATCCCCTCCGGCGTAATTCCCTCCGGGAGAATCCAGGCGGCGGCATAGCCGTGCATGTGGTAGACGTTGATCTGCTCCTGGGAAAGGCAGGGGAAATCCCAGCCGATCAGCCGGGGCTCCTCCACGCCGCATTTGCGGGCGATGGCGCGCAGCCGGTCCAGGGCATCCTCCTCCGGTGTGGGGCTGATGACTGCGTGGCGCACATACCGGAATCCCGGCACATTCTCCACCCGCAAACGGGAATAGGCGCTGTCGCATTCATCCAGCTCCTCCCGGAACAGATTGTCCAGGGTGCAGCTGAAAATCCGGCAAAGCTCCAGGGCTTTGGCCATTTCCGGCTGGGCGGCGTCCATTTCCCACTTGGAAACGGTCTGGCGGCTCACATTCAATCGCTCCGCCAGAGCCTCCTGGGTCATATTCCCGCTGAGGCGGCGCAGATGCTGCAAATTTCTTCCAAAGCTCATAGGGGTTCTCCTTTGTGTGTTTCAGCGCTGTAGAAGCATTTTATCACGGAAAAGGAAAAATGACCACCGCTTTACAGATGCTTTTTTCTCAATTACCGCAACTTCAGGTTGCAAAACAGCCCCCGTCCAACACGGACGGGGGCTATCCTGGTTTTAGGGCTTACTTAAAATACTTCACTGCGTTCTCAAACAGCTTGATGTCATATTCCCCGGGGACATTGCGGTAAAGGTTCTTTCCAATACGCTCGCTGTGGCCCATTTTGCCCAGGACCCGGCCGTCGGGGGAAGTGATGCCCTCAATGGCAAAGACGGAGCCGTTGGGATTGAACTCGGTGTCCATGGTGGGCTTGCCGGAAAGGTCTACGTACTGAGTGGCAATCTGGCCGTTTTCCGCCAGCTGCTGCACCACCTCGTCGCTGGCGAAGAACCGGCCCTCGCCGTGGGAGATGGGCACGGAGCACACGCTGCCCACTTCGGTACCGGCCAGCCAGGGGGACTTGTTGGAACAGATCCGGGTGCGGACTACCTTGGACTGGTGGCGGCCGATGATGTTATAGGTCAGGGTGGGGCAGGTATCGTCGGTGTCGATGATTTTGCCGTAGGGGACCAGACCCAGCTTGATCAGCGCCTGGAAGCCGTTGCAGATGCCCAGCATCAGGCCGTCCCGGTTCTCCAGCAGGGCGGTGACCTGTTCCTTAATGGCCGGGTTGCGGAAGAAGGCGGTGATGAACTTGGCGGAGCCGTCGGGCTCGTCGCCGCCGGAGAAGCCGCCGGGGAGGAAGATCATCTGAGCCTGAGCAGCCTTCTTGGCGAATTCCTCCACGCTGCGCTGGACATCGGCGGCGGTGAGGTTGCGAATCACGGTGATTTCCGCATCGGCACCGGCGCTCATCATAGCCCGAGCGGAGTCATATTCGCAGTTGGTGCCGGGGAACACGGGGATCAGCACCTTGGGACGGGCCACCTTTACAGCAGGAGCGGGGTAGCTCTTGGCTTGGTAGTTGAAGGCGGGAATGTCCTGATCGTCCTCGGTGACCTTGGTGGGGTAGACCTTTGCCAGGGTGGCCTCGTTCAGGCTGCGCAGCTCCTCAATGGAGGCCTCGTCCTCGCCCAGAACAATCACGGGCCGCTCGGTGGTGTAGCCAATCTTCACAGCGCTGCGCATCCACACATCCTCGGTGAGCTCCGCAATCAGGCAGCCGGGGCCGTAGGTATACCAGTCGGTGAAGTTCTCGCTGTGGAAGCCGATCTCGTTGCCGAAGCTCATCTTCATCACGGCCTCGGCGGCGCCGTTCTCCACTGCCCAGGCGGAGAGTACCTTGCCCTGGCTGTGGAGCCAGGAGAAGGCGTCCCAGCTGGCCTTCACGTCCTCGGGGGCATTCCCGGCAGGAGCGAAGAGGTAGACAGGATGGTTGGCACCTTTGAATTCGGGGGAGAGCACCTTCCCGGCGTCCACGGGAGCAATGGCAAAGGAAATCACCGTGGGAGGCACATCCAAATCCAGGAAGGAACCGGACATGGAGTCCTTACCGCCGATGGCGGCGGTATTCAGCTCCAGCTGAGCATCCAGCGCACCCAGCAGGGCGGCGAAGGGCTTGCCCCAGCGATTGGGGTCGGTGCGCAGCTTTTCGAAGAACTCCTGCAACGTCAGGTAGGCTTTATGATAGTCGGCACCGGCAGCCACCAGCTTGGCCATGGAGCTGTAGACAGCGTCATGGGCGCCGGTGTAGGGGTCGATGCACATCTGGTCGGGATCGCAGCCCCAAGCCATCACACTGGCCTGGCTGGTAGTCTGCCCGGGCAGCACGGGGAACAGGGCCGCCATGGCCTGGGCGGGGGTCGTCTGATTTCTGCCGCCGAAGGGCATCAGCACGGAGCCGGCGCCGATGGAGCCGTCGAAACGCTCAGTCAGGCCTCGGCGGCTGGCGGTTTTCAGGCTGGAAGCCATTTCCCGCAGGGAGGCGTACAGGGGCTTGGACAGGGCGGACAGGTCCTTCTTCTCTACGGCAACCTCCGTGTGCTTCACGGCGCCGTTGGTGTCCAGGAAGGCACGGCTCAGGTTGGCAATCTCCTTGCCCTTCCACTCCATGACCATCCGCGCTTCCTCGGTGACCACGGCCACCCGGTAAGCTTCCAGGTTTTCTGCCTGGGCGGCTTCAATGAACTTGTCCGCATCCTCGGGGGCGACCACCACGGCCATCCGTTCCTGGGATTCGGAGATGGCCAGCTCGGTGCCGTCCAGGCCTTCGTATTTCTTCCGCACGGCATCCAGGTCGATGCGCAATCCGGCGGCCAGCTCGCCGATGGCAACGGAAACACCGCCGGCGCCGAAGTCGTTGCAGCGCTTGATCAGGCGGGTGACCTGGCCGTTGCGGAACAGACGCTGGATCTTCCGCTCTTCGGGGGCGTTGCCCTTCTGGACTTCGGAAGCCATGGTCTGCAGGGATTTCATGTTGTGGCTCTTGGAGGAGCCGGTGGCGCCGCCGATGCCGTCACGGCCGGTGCGGCCGCCCAGCAGGACAACCACGTCACCGGGGGCGGGAACCTCCCGGCGCACATTCGCGGTGGGAGCGGCCGCAACCACGGCGCCGCACTCCAGGCGCTTGGCAATGTAGCCCTCGTGGTACAGCTCTGCCACATGGCCGGTGGCCAGGCCGATCTGGTTGCCGTAGGAGGAGTAACCGGCTGCGGCGGTGGTGGCCAGCTTTCTCTGGGGGAGCTTGCCCTTGGTGGTGTCCTTCAGGCTGACCCGGGGGTCGCCGCCGCCGGTGACACGCATGGCCTGGTGCACATAGGCACGACCGGACAGGGGGTCACGGATGCAGCCGCCGATGCAGGTGGCCGCGCCGCCGAAGGGCTCAATCTCCGTGGGATGGTTGTGGGTCTCGTTTTTGAACATCAGCAGCCAGTCCTCTTCCTTGCCGTCGATGACGGTGGGAACGTGGATGGAGCAGGCGTTGATCTCCTCGCTCTCGTCCAGCTCGGGAAGCTGGCCCCGCTTTTTCAGGGTTTTGGTGCCGATGGTGGCAATGTCCATCAGGGTCTGGGGGCGCTTCGAAGCCTTCTGCTTGCCGTAGACCTCCACCCTGGCATCCAGATACCGCTTGTAGGCGGCCTTCACAGTGGGGTCGGAGATTTTGGCTTTGTCAATGTGGGTGGAGAAGGTGGTGTGGCGGCAGTGGTCGGACCAGTAGGTGTCCACCACCCGCACTTCAGTGATGGTGGGATCCCGGTGCTCTTCGTCCCGGAAGTAGGCCTGGAGGAACTTCAGGTCATCCAGGTCCATAGCCAGGCCCAGTTTGTCCAGAAGCTTCTGCAGGGCGGCGTCGGTCATCTTGATGAAGCCCTTCACCGTGTCCACGGTTTCGGGAGCGGCGTGCTGGATGGCCAGGGTCTCCGGCTTTTCCAGAGAGGCCTCTCTTGCCTCCACCGCGTTGATGACGTAGTGCTTGATGGCCTCCACGTCCTTCTTGGTGAGCTTGCCGTACAGGGCGTAGACCTTGGCACTGCGGACGGTGGGCCGCTCTCCCTGGCTCTGGAGCTGAATGCACTGGGCGGCGGAGTCCGCCCGCTGGTCAAACTGGCCGGGCAGGGGCTCAACGGCGAACACCACGTTGGCGTCGCTCAGGTCCACTTCCCCGGATACATTGTCCAGCTGGGGCTCGGAGAAAACGGTGGTGCGGGCATAGTCGAAGAGCTTCTCGTCAATGCCTTCCACGTCGTAGCGGTTCAGAATGCGGACGTTTTCCAGTTTCTGAATGCCCAGGAAGTTCCGGCAGTCGGAGAGCAGACCTGCTGCCTCCGGTGCCAGACCGGGCTTTTTCTCAACAAATACGCGGTAAACCATAGGTAATATCCTCCCAATCAGTTCAGAGCCTGCAGGGCTCGCTGGCCAATATCACTTCTGCGGTAGGCGTTGTCAAATTTCACACCGTCGGAAATGCGGTAGGCTTCCCGGATGGCGTCTTCCAGGGTGTCGGCCACGGCGGTGGTGCCGGTGACCCGACCGCCGGAGGTGACCAGCTTGCCGCCGTCCAGCTTGGCACCGGCCACATAGGTGTGGGCGGCGGCTTCGGGATTCATGGTGATTTCAAAGCCCTTCTTGTAGCTGGTGGGGTAACCGGCGGAGGCCCAGATCACGCAGCAGGCGTGCTTGTTTGCAAACTTCACTTCGGTTTCCGCCAGAGTTCCGTTGGTGGTGGCCTGCATGACGGTGAGCAGGTCGCTTTCCAGCAGGGGAAGCACCACCTGGGTCTCGGGATCGCCGAAGCGGCAGTTGTACTCAATGACCTTGGGGCCCTTGGGGGTGAGCATCAGGCCGAAGTACAGGCAGCCGGTGAAGGTCCGGCCTTCGGCGTTCATGGCGGCGATGGTGGGCAGGAAGATTTCCTTCATGCACCGCTCCGCGATTTCCGGGGTGTAGTAGGGATTGGGGGCAACGGTGCCCATGCCGCCGGTGTTCAGGCCGGTGTCGTGGTCGCCGATGCGCTTGTGGTCCATGGAGGACACCATGGGCTTGACCACCTTGCCGTCGGTGAAGGCCAGCACGGAAACCTCGGGGCCGGTGAGGAATTCCTCAATGACCACCCGGCTGCCGGATTTACCGAACATGCCGCCTTCCATCATGTCAGTGACGGCCTGTTTGGCTTCCTCCCGGGTCTGGGCGATGATGACGCCCTTGCCCAGTGCCAGACCGTCGGCCTTGACGACGGTGGGGATGGGGGCGGTTTCCAGATATGCCAGGGCCTGGGTAATGTCGTCAAAAACAGCATACTCGGCAGTGGGAATGGCGTATTTCTTCATCAGGTTCTTGGAGAATACCTTGCTGCCTTCGATGATGGCGGCGTTGGCCTTGGGACCGAAGCAGGGGATGCCGGCTTCATTCAGGGCATCTACGCAGCCCAGCACCAGAGGATCGTCCGGGGCCACCACCGCATAGTCAATGGCGTTATCCCTGGCAAAATTCACGATACCCTGGATGTCGGTTGCGCCGATGTTCACACAGGTGGCGTCCGCCGCAATGCCGCCATTACCGGGCAGAGCAAAAATCTCCTGGATGGTTTTGTTTTCTTTCAGCTTTTTAATGATGGCGTGCTCCCTGCCGCCGCCACCAACGACTAATAATTTCATAAAATAACCCCTTTTGGAGATATAAGATATTAGATATGAGATATAAGATAATTTTAGATTGAACTGGAACGGATGGATGCGGAAAGAATGGCCAAAAGTTCACTGCAATCGCTGCGTAGGGACTGGTAAAGCTTGTCGGGAATATAGAAACATTTGCTGAGAAGTTCCAACCAATAAAGGGTTTCCGCAGCCTCTTTTTCCGCAATTTGAAGTTTTACGGTAAAGTCTTTCCGGCTGCTTCCGTAGATCGCTTCCGCAATATTTGCGCCAATACTGGTTCCGCTGCGAAGCAACTGCTTGGACATGATGTACTCATGGTGTTCTTCACCCAAATACCGATACAAGTGAACGATTCGTATGGCAAACGCCATACTCTTTTGTTTTGCAATGCTGTCTGTAGTCATTTTCTTACATTCCATGAAATATAAGATGTCAGATTACAAATATCTTGTATCTAATATCTCATATCTCATATCTTCATTTAGTGGTGGAACAGCCGCATGCCGGTGAAGGCCATGACGATGCCGTGCTTGTCACACTCCGCAATGACCAGATCATCCCGGATGGAACCGCCGGGCTCGGCGATGTACTTGACACCGGAGGCGTAGGCGCGCTTGATGTTGTCGGCGAAGGGGAAGAAGGCGTCGGAGCCCAGTGCCACGTTCTGCCGGGAAGCCAGCCAGGCGGCCTTCTCTTCCGCGGTCAGGCGCTCCGGCTGCACCGTGAAGTATTCCTGCCAGATGCCGTCGGCGCACACGTCCTCTTCGTTGCCGTTGATGTAGCCGTCAATGACGTTGTCACGGTTGGCACGACCCAAATCCGCCCGGAAGGGCAGGTTCAGGGTTTTGGGATGCTGGCGCAGGAACCAGGTGTCCGCCTTGGTGCCTGCCAGACGGGTGCAGTGGATACGGGACTGCTGACCGGCGCCCACGCCGATGGCCTGACCGTCAAAGGCAAAGCAGACGGAGTTACTTTGGGTGTATTTCAGGGTGATCAGAGCCACGATCAGGTCAATCTTGGCATCCTCGGGCAGTTCCTTGTTGGCAGTTACGATGTTTTCCAGCAGAGACGCACCGATCTTGAAATTGTTGCGGCCCTGCTCGAAGGTGATGCCGAAGACCTGCTTGGTCTCCTGCACCTGGGGAACGTAGTCAGGGTCAATGGCAACGATGTTGTAACTGCCCTTCCGCTTGGCCTTCAGAATGGCCAGAGCTTCGTCGGTGTAGCCGGGGGCGATGACGCCGTCGGAAACCTCGGGGGCGATGAGGGAAGCGGTCATTTCATCGCAGACGTCGGACAGGGCAACCCAGTCACCGAAGGAGCACATCCGGTCGGTGCCCCGGGCGCGGGCATAGGCACAGGCCAGCGGATTCTCGTCCAGACCTTCCACCTGGTCCACAAAGCAGGCCTTTTTCAGTTCCTCAGGCAGGGGCTTGCCCACGGCGGCGGAGGTGGGGGAGACGTGCTTGAAGGAAGTGGCGCAGGCCATTCCGGTGGCTTCCTTCAGCTCCTTCACCAGCTGCCAGGAGTTCAGGGCATCCAGGAAGTTGATGTAGCCGGGGCGGCCGTTCAGAATGGTGATGGGCAGATCGCTGCCGTCGTTCATGTAGATAGATGCAGGCTTCTGATTGGGGTTGCAGCCGTATTTCAGTTCAAAATTCTTCATAACGGGGGTTCTCCTTCTCTTAGCAGTGCTTGTTGAGGATTCGCTGCTCCGCCTGGCCGCTTGCCAGGTCGGTGTAACGGACGAACAGGGAAATCTTGTTGTTTTCGTCCAGATTGGTCCACAGCTCCTGGGTGAACGCGTCGATGTCCTGGGGGATGGAAACCCGCTCCGGTTCCCCCTGGAAGGTGGGGATCACGGGATTGCCGTCACAGACGTAGGTATGCAGGAAGTGGCCCAGACCGGCAGTGGCCGGGTACTCCCAGAAGAACCGGGCGCAGGCGCGGCCTTCGGGATCGGCGGCTTTCAGAATGGACATTTTGTAGGAGCCGTCACCGGCGGTCAGACCGGAGATGCGGGGGGTCCAGTTGGGGCCGTCGTCCTCGAACTGACGGGTGCGCAGGGCGGCTTCCCAGCTTTCGCCCTTTGCAAGGTACTCCCAGATGGTGTCGGTCTGGTCACCGTTGGTGACGATGAGACCCCGGCCCACCTCCCGGACGGGATGGTAGATGATCAGGTGGGGGTCCTTCATCAGAGCAGGATCATGGGCCTGGGTGCGGATGCCGTCGGGCTCCTGGATGAACACACGGTTCCGGGAGTTGACGGACCGGCCCATAATAAAGTAGGCAGCCACTGCCTTCTTGCCGTCGGGGGTGATGCCCAGCACAATGCCGCGGCCGGGATAGGTGTTGCCCTCCAGGCGCTCACCCATGGACTTGATTTCATAAACGTTCATTGCAAAAAAACTCCATTCCACAATGTTATTTCTGTAAGCTGGAACAAACCTTTTCGGCTGCCTGGGGCAGGAGAATCCACTCCGCCTGCTCCATCACCCGGCGCTGCAGAATCTCGGGGGTGTCTCCGGGGAGCACCTCCACGGCCTTCTGGGCGATGATTTCGCCGCCGTCGGGAACTTCGTTGACAAAATGTACAGTGGCGCCGGTGACCTTCACGCCGTAATCCAGAGCCGCCTGATGGACCCGGAGGCCATAGAAGCCCTCTCCGCAGAAGGAAGGAATCAGGGCGGGATGGATGTTCAGAATCCGCCGGGGCCATTTGGCGGTGAAGCTGCCGGAGAGAATGGTCATGAATCCGGCCAGCACGATCACGTCGATGCCGTATTCTTCCAGGGTTTTCTGCAAAGCTGCTTCAAAGCCCTCCTGTCCGCCCAGCTGCTTTTTCAGCAGGGTTACGCCGGGGATACCCGCTTTCTTTGCCCGTTCCAGCGCGTAGGCGCCGGAGGCGTTGGATACCACCAGGGCAATTTCACCGCTGCACAGCACACTGCCCTGGGCGTCGATCAGCGCCTGAAGATTGGTGCCGCCGCCGGAGACCAGCACGGCAATTTTTGCTTTTGCCATTACAGGATCACCTTTTCCTCGCCCTGGCCCTGGATGATCTCACCGATGACATAGGCGTCCACGCCATTTGCCCTCAGCACGTCCAGCGCAGTCTCCACCTGGGCGGCAGGAACCACAACGCTCATGCCAACGCCCATGTTGTAGGTGTTGTACATGTCACGCTCGGGAATGTTGCCCCACTTTGCGATCACATCGAAAATGGGCAGAACCTTCACTGCCGCTTTGTCGATCCTGGCGCACAGGCCGTCGGGGATGGAACGGGGAATGTTCTCGTAGAAGCCGCCGCCTGTGATGTGGGAAATGCCCTTCACATCCACCTTTTCCAGCAGAGCCAGAACGGGCTTCACATAAATCTTGGTGGGAACCAGCAGGGACTCGGCAATGGACTTGCCATCCAGCTCCTGCCGGGGGACATAGATTTCAGGATTGTTGTTGTCGATGTCGAAGACCTTCCGGCACAGGGAGAAGCCGTTAGAGTGGATGCCGGTGGAGGGCAGGGCAATCACCACGTCGCCCACGGCCATGCGGGTGTTGTCCAGAATTTTCTTCTTGTCCACGATGCCCACGGCGAAGCCGGCCAGGTCGTAGTCCTCTGCAGGCATCATGCCGGGATGCTCGGCAGTCTCGCCGCCGATGAGGGCAGCGCCGGACTGGACACAGCCCTCGGCCACGCCGCCGACAATTTCGGCGATCTTCTCGGGAATGTTTTTGCCGCAGGCGATGTAGTCCAGGAAGAACAGGGGCTTTGCGCCCACGCAGATGATATCGTTGACACACATGGCAACGGCATCGATGCCGATGGTGTCGTGCTTGTCCATGAGAATGGCCAGCTTGACCTTGGTGCCGCAGCCGTCGGTACCGGAGACCAGAACGGGCTCCTCCATACCGGCAATGGGCAGACCGAAGCAGCCGCCGAAGCCGCCCACATCATCCAGGCAGCCCTCGTTACGGGTACGGGAAATGTGCTTCTTCATCAGCTCCACCGCCCGGTAGCCGGCGGTGATATCCACACCGGCAGCGGCGTAGCTGGCGGAATAGGAATTCTTGTGATCCATCATGATGTTGCTCCTTCTCTATTTCAATCTCAACCCTTGCCGTTCCAGCAATAGGTGCAAACCTTGTCCTTGGGCAGCCCGATGGCTTCCAGAATTCCGTCCAGGGTCTGGTATTCCAGGGAGGCGAAGTGAAGCTTTTCGCAGATGGCCTGACGCATCTGCTTGCCCCGCTCGGTGCTGCCGTCCATATATTCGTCCAGGTGGTTCAGGCCCTCTTCACCCTCCAGCTCCAGGATGGTGGCCCGGGCGATGAGCTCGTTTTCGGAATTGGACCGGGAGAAGTTCAGAAATTTGCAGCCGTAGAGGATGGGGGGGCAGGCGCTGCGGATGTGCACGTCTTTCGCGCCGTGCTCATACAGGAATTCCACGGTCTCCCGTAGCTGGGTGCCCCGGACCACGGAGTCGTCCACGAACAGCAGCTTCTTATCCCGGATCAGCTCGTCCACGGGAATCTGCTTCATTTTGGCCACCATGTTCCGCTCGCTCTGGTTGGCAGGCATGAAGCTCCGGGGCCAGGTGGGGGTGTATTTGATAAAGGGCCGGGCGAAGGGTACGCCGCTTTCGTTGGCGTAGCCGATGGCGTGGGGCGTGCCGGAATCAGGGACGCCTGCCACATAGTCAATGTCTTGGGCGACGCCGTTTTCCCGGTCGGTTCTGGCCATGATGCGGCCGTTGCGGTAGCGCATGACTTCCACGTTCTGGCCTTCGTAGCAGGAGGTGGGATAGCCATAATAGGACCAGAGGAAGGCGCAGATTTTCATATCGGTCCGGGGTCCGGACAGCTGTTCCACGCCATCCGGGGAAATCTCCACGATCTCACCTGGGCCCAGCTCCCGCACCACCTCGTAGCCCAGCTTTTCACCGGCGTAATCCTCAAAGGTGACGCAGTAGCCATCCTCATTCTTCTCAATGACGATGGGGAGCCTGCCCATCTTGTCCCGGGCGGCGATCAGGTGACCACCGTCCTTCAGAATCAGGATGGAGGCGGTGCCCTTGATCATGTCCTGAGCGAAACGGATGCCTTCGCCGAAGGAGCTTTTCTGATCGATCATGGCGGCAATCAGCTCGTTGGCATTGACACGGCCGCCGGTCATGGATTCAAAGTGTCCGCCGCTGAAGGTCAGATACTGCTGAATCAGCTCATCAGCGTTGTTGATGATGCCCACGGTGCAGATTGCGTAAACGCCCAGCTTGGAGCGGATCAGGATGGGCTGGGGATCGGTATCAGAGATGCAGCCGATGGCGGCGGTGCCCTTCATCTCGTCGAGAATCCCTTCAAATTTGGTGCGGAAGGGGGAATTTTGAATGTTGTGAATCTCCCGCTGCATACCCACCTCTTCGTCCCAGGCGGCCATGCCGCCCCGGCGGGTGCCCAGGTGGGAGTGATAGTCTGTGCCGAAGAAAACATCCAGAATACAGTTGCGGCGGGATGTGGCGCCGAAGAAACCACCCATGAAAAAACCTCCTTGTTTTCTGCTTTGGGCTTACTTTGAAAGTTCTGCCTGAAGTGCTGCGTCTTTCTCAAGGACCTTGGCTGCGTCGCTTGCCCGCTTGGCGTCCAGCTTGGCGGCCAGGGCATCGTCGGAAACGGCAATGATCTGCGCAGCTAACAAAGCGGCATTAACGGCTCCATTGATTGCAACAGTGGCTACGGGAATGCCGGAGGGCATCTGGACTGTTGACAATAGAGCGTCAATGCCGTCGAGATTGGTGGATTTACAGGGAATGCCGATCACAGGAATGGTGGTGCACGCTGCAATGGCGCCAGCCAGGTGCGCGGCCATACCGGCTGCGGCAATCATGGCACCGAAGCCGTTCTCTCTTGCGTGCAGGGCAAAATCACGAGCCTGCTCGGGGGTACGGTGGGCGGAATACACGTGGGCCTCATAGGGAATGCCCAGGCTGTCCAGGGTATCCATGGCCTTGCGCAGGATGGGCAAATCGCTGTCGCTGCCCATAACGATGCCGACTTTCTTCATACTTACCTCCTAAAAATTCTGAAAAGGTCAGAAAAAAAGTTCATGCTTATTATACCATGATACGAGGAATTTCGTCAAGAAAGCAGAAAGACGATTCCACCCCGGCTTTTCTCCATTCGACTGTGAATGTTGCCAAATCACGCAAAGCGTATCCCATCAGGTGGCTAAATTGTAATTTGGCGGGCAGATACGGTATCACCCCTTGGCTCTCCCTTTGGGAGAGCTGGCAGCCGTCAGGCTGACTGAGAGGG
>CAMEWH010000042.1:0-15343 GCA_945940335.1 uncultured Clostridia bacterium
TCGGCTGACAGCTCTCCCAAAGGGAGAGCCAAGGGGCGCTGCCGCATCTGCCCGCCAAATTACATTTTGCCTACGAACTAACGAGGAACACCGCGGCCAGGGCGTAGACGGTGATGCTGATGAATACATACATGGAGCTCACCGCCGCGGCGTAGGCGCTGGCCTGGCGGGTGCGCAGGAAGGACTGCATGCTGAAGGTGGCAGGGGCGGACATGTAGATCACCACCGCCAGGATCAGCAGATCATCCCCGGGCATCAGGGCCCGCAGGCCCGCCACCGTAATGGCAATGGCTCCGGCCTGGACCAGAAAGCGCAGGGCCACGGTTTGCAGGCAGGGCTTCCAATCCGTCAGGTCCGGCTTCAGGCTGTAGCCCACCACCAGCAAAATCATGGCGGTCATAGGCGCGGTGACCAGGGCCTGCGTGTCCAGATAAGCCTGCCCCAAGGGGGAGGCAATCAGGGCCTTGGTGATGCCCGTCAGGCCGAAAATTACACCGGCGGCGCTGGCGATGAAGGCGGGGTTGCGCAGGGCATCCCGCAATAGATTTTTGGCGTTGGGCTTGGTGCCGGTCTCCATCTCCTCCAGCAGGCCCATGTAGACGGAAAAACCGAACAGCAGTCCGGGAATATCCAGCATGGCCATCCGGGACAGATTCTCGCTGCCGCACAGATTGGCGTACAGGGGGTAGGCGATCATGCCGCCCTCATACAGGCAGACCATAAAGGGGATGTACTTTCCGTAGGCCTGGGGCAGCAGCCGCCGGAGCAGAAAGCCCACAGCGAAGGTCGCAAGCTCCACGGCGAACACCAGAGCCACCACCACGGCGGTTTTGGAGGAATATTCCGCGGTGGACAAAGCGTGGAAAATGGCCACGGGGAGAATCACCTTGGTCACCAGTTTTTTGATGTTTTCAATGCCGGCATCGTTGAGAAAGCCGCTGGAGCGGCACCAGACGCCCACCCCGATCATCACGGCAATGGGCAGCAAAATTGTCAGAACCTGTATCATGATTCTTTTCCTTTCCCCATTTGGAGCATCCCCAGCAGCTTATCGTCGGCAAAGGGCCGGGCGGAATAGGCGGCATCCAGAATGGCCTCCACATTATCGGCATCGTTTTCAATTTCCTTGGAAAAAAGCTGGGCCGTCTGTACATACTCCCCGCCCAGAAGTCCCACCAGCAGGCAGGAAATGACAATGAATTTCACCCGGCCGGCCAGATCGTAATCGCTCACCGCCTGGAGCCAGTAGCGCTCCACCAGGTATCGGGCCAGTGCCAATGTCCGGGGTGGAAGGGCCGGGGTATGAGGTCCCGAAAGCAGCTCCCGCCACTGGTCCGTGAGGATTTCCAGCCCTCGGAAAAATTCCAGGAAGCCCGCAATATCCGGCTGCTTTGCCAGGGATGCCGCCGTCTCCAGGGCCCCTTCCGGGTGGAATTCCTCTATCTCCGCCCCGTCCAGCTGGGCCTGGGCCCGGCAGCCATGGAACAGCAGCAATGTCAGCGCCTGGGCAGGGTCCGGATATGCTTCCAGCAGGGCCAAAGCCTGCTGTCTGGTTTCCAGCAGAATGGTCATGGCCTCCTCATCATAGTCCCCCGCTTCCCCGCCCTCTTCCCGGAAGGAAATCCGGGGTACGGCGGGAGCGGAGAGGATGAGCCGGGCAGCCTCCGGGCAGCTGAGCTCCAGCCCCAGCTCCACGAAATCGCCGTAGTCATGGCGCAGCCGGGGGAACTGACTGCACACATAGCACAGGGCCTGCTCCCCCAGCTCCGCCTGGATGCGGCACAGACCGTCCTCCCGCCACATGGGGCAGCGGCCGTCCTGAATGGTCATCACGGTACCGCCGTCGGTATGGCGCAGCACCTGGCGAAGCCGGTCCCCCAGGGGGCCGGGGAGGCTGCGGTAAAGGGCAGCGGCTTCCTCGTCCACGTCCACATCCCACTCCTTGCAGCAGCTGTCCGGGCAGCGGCCGGCAATGCAGCGAAAATCGTCATAGTAGGAAGGCTTTGTCACATTCATCCTGAAATCCTCCAAAAAAAGAGGGCCATTCCAGGGGAACGGGCCCTCAAAAGGGTATGATACAATTATGCCTCGATTTCGGCGTTCAGGGCCTGGGCCATTCCGGCAGCATCGGCAACGGCCTGACGGCTGTCGGACACGGCCTGCTGCAGCTGCGCCAGCTGCTCCGTCACCTGGGCGGTGACCTGAGAAAGGCGGTCGG
Source organism: uncultured Clostridia bacterium (assembly GCA_945940335.1). Lineage (GTDB taxonomy): Bacteria > Bacillota > Clostridia > Oscillospirales > Oscillospiraceae > Faecousia. Next base: position 2,219 of record CAMEWH010000042.1, read on the forward strand.
AAACGTCGTCCATCCGGGTGGTCATTTTTCCCAGGGCATCGGCGGTCTGCCTGCCCACCTGGCGGGCCCGCTCCTTGGCCATCCGCTCCACCCGCTCGGCCCGGCGATAGGCCTCCAGCTCGGATTCGGAAGGTGCGGCAGGCTGGGCAGGGGCAGCAGGCCTGGCCAGGGCTGCATTGGCTTCCTGCAAACTGTGCTCCAGAGCGGCAATGCGGTGCTTCAGCGTCTCGTTCTCCGCCTGGGCCGCGGTGAGCTGCTTTTCCAGCTCGGAAACCCGGTTGGAATCCAGAGTGTCCTGCTTGCCCTTCAGATATTCCAGCTCATTGGTCAGCTGTGCCACCTGGGCAGCGTGCTTATTATTGATGAATTCCAGGTAACGAACCACGTCTTCCCGGTTGAAGCCGCCCAAAGAGGAGCGGAACTGATTCGGCTGTTCCACCATAAAAAATCCTCCTGAAAAGAACATTTTTCTGAATTATACCACAGCAGCGGCAAGAAAACAACCTTCTGTTTCGGCAATCGGAAAGAAATCCGTCGCCAGAAGAGGAAAATTTTTTCCGTTCGCCTCTTTACAAAACCGTTTTTTCCTGCTATAATAGCTCCGCTGTAAACAAATGCGCCAGTGGCTCAATGGATAGAGCATCGGATTCCGGTTCCGAGGGTTGGGGGTTCGAGTCCCTTCTGGCGTACCAAAAATGGGAAACACCATTCGGTGTTTCCCATTTTTGTTTCATCAAAGGGACTCGAACCATTTCATGCAGATGTCCGGTGGACATCTGCTCGGCGGCGGCTGGACGACGCCGACTCCTTAGTGTAACGAGTCCCTTCTGGCGTACCGACAGCGAGTCGCCCTATCGGGATGGCCCGTTTTTGATGTGTCAGGGGGGACTCGAACCATCAAATACAGATGTCCGGTGGACATCTGCTCGGCGGCGGCTGGACGACGCCGACTCCTTAGTGTAACGAGTCCCTTCTGGCGTACCGGCAGCGATAAATTGGAATTCGGCGTAGCGGAACCGACGCACCCCTTGGCTCCCCCTCCGGGGGAGCTGGCTGCCCCGTAAGGGGCAGACTGAGAGGGCAGAATGGTTTAATTTCGAATGCTATGTGCTATTATCTTACTGCGGTACCCTCTCAGTCAGCCTGTTCGGCTGACAGCTCTCCCAAAGGGAGAGCCAAGGAGTACTGCCGTATCTGCCCGCCAAAGTACAATTTCTCCCCTTGGTGGATTCACCCGAAGGGAACGGGGCACATTCAGTCAAACATACAAATTCAGCAGGGAAAATTCTCTGCTGCCCAGGGGATTTTTCTGAGAAAAAGGGTTGAATTTCCGGGCTGTGTATGATACGATATCGTCGTATCGATATGGGTGCCCGTGCGCCCTTTTGATGCGCGAATTTACACAAAGGAAGCATTTATTATGGCTACACCCCATACCATCGCAGTCGCCGGCAAGGGCGGCGTGGGCAAAACCACCACCTGCGGTATGATTATTGATTATCTGTGCAAGAAGCACGCGGGCCCCGTTCTGGTGGTGGACGCGGATGCCAACTCCAATCTGAACGAAGTGCTTGGCGTGGAGGCGGAGGTCTCTTTGGGCCAGATTCGGGAGGAAATGGCCCAGGCGGAGCTGAAGGGCACCATTCCCAAGGGCATGACCAAGGCGGACTATGCCGAGATGAAATTCAACGATGCCCTGATCGAAGAGGACGACTTCGACATGCTCATCATGGGCCGCACCCAGGGCAAAGGCTGCTACTGTTATGTCAACGGCGTGCTCAAGGCCCAGGTGGACAAATACGCCAAGAATTATTCCTACATCGTCATGGACAACGAGGCTGGCCTGGAGCATGTGGCCCGGGGCACCCTGCCCCATGTGGACACCATGCTGCTCATCTCCGACTGCTCCCGCCGGGGCATTCAGGCGGTGGCACGGCTGGCGGAAATGATCCACGAAATGGAGCTCAATCCCACGCAGATGGGCCTGATCGTCAACCGGGCCCCCGGCGGCGTGCTGGAGGACGGCGTGAAGGCCGAAATTGAAAAGCACGGCTTGACGCTCTTCGGCGTGCTGCCCCAGGACGACGCGGTTTACCGCTGCGACTGCAACGGCGAGCCTTCCGCCCTTCTTCCGGATTCCGACGGCATGAAGATCGCCCTGAAGGGAATCCTGCAGAACATCGGCCTGTAAACTCATATTCTTCGAAAACCGGCCGGAGGCCGCTTCGGAAGGTGCGATTTCCCAGTTCCCCACGCCGGGGACTTGGGAAATCGTCCCTGCCCAGCGGCAAGGCGGCAATTCTTGCCCAAGCCGGACGATTTTCGTGAATAAATATCTTAGAAAGTAAAAACAAGGGGGAAACATTACAATGGCTTTTACACCCAAGAAGGTGGCATACCGCGGCGCCATCAACGCTGTCACCCTGGGCACCGGTGATAAGGCAATCGTCATCGGTGGTCAGAACGTACTGCCCTTCTACACCTTCGATGCTCCCATCGAGAACGCACCCAAGATCGGTGTAGAAATCTCCGACTGCGCTTCCGAGTGGACCGCTCCCGCGCTGAAGGAATTCTACGCCGGCTGCACCACCATGGTTGACTACGCCAAGAAGGCGGAGACCATGCCCGGCGCCGACTTCCTGTGCCTGCACTTCGAGTCCGCCGATCCCAACGGTGCCAACCGTCCTGTCGCTGACTGCGTCGCCGATGCCAAGGCTGTGGCCGAGGCCGTTACCATGCCCATCGTGATCATGGGCTGCAAGAACATCGAGAAGGACGGCGAGCTGTTCTCCAAGATCGCCGAGGCCCTGCAGGGCAAGAACATTCTGGTGCTCTCCGCCCGCAGCGAAGACTACAAAACCGTCGGTGCTTCCGTCGCCCTGGCTTACGGCCAGAAGGTTGGCGCCGAGACCGCTGACGACATCAACCTGGCCAAGCAGCTGAACATCATGCTCAAGGGCCTGACCGTTCCCGCCTCCTCCATCGTGATGAACGTGGGCACCGCTGCCGTGGGCTACGGCTATGAGTACGTGGCCTCCACCCTGGACCGCGTCCGTCTGGCCGCTCTGGCTCAGTCCGATGCCGACCTGCAGATGCCCATCATCGCCCCCGTGTCCACCGACACCTGGAGCGTGAAGGAAGCTACCGCTTCCGAAGAGGATGAGCCCACCTGGGGCAACGCCGAAGAGCGCGCCATCGGCATGGAAGTTTCCACCGCTGCCGCCAACCTGACCGGCGGCGCCGATGCCGTGATCATGCGCCATCCCGCGGCTGTTGCAACCATTAAGCAGTTCATCACTGAGCTGGTCTGATTGGAAGGAGGATACATACAATGGCTCTGAAAGGTCTTGACATTTTTAAGCTGTCTCCCAAGAAAAACTGTAAGGAGTGCGGCAGCCCCACCTGTATGGCATTCTGCATGAAGGTGGCCCAGGGCGCTGTCGCCATCGACAAGTGCCCCTACTTCTCCGATGACGCCAAGGCAATGCTCAACGAGCAGACCGCTCCCCCCATGAAGACCATCACCGTGGGCGAGCACAAGCTGGGCGGCGAAACCGTCCTGTTCCGTCACGAGAAGACTCTGGTCAACAAGAACCTGTACGCCGTCTGCGCCTGCACCGATTGCAGCGAAGAAACGGTGGATGCCAAGCTGGCCAATATGGCAAAGATTGACTACGAGCGCATCGGCGAGCGGATGTACGTGGAGTTCGTCTATGTTGCCAACAAGCAGTCCGATCCCGCCGTCTACGCCAAGCTGGTGGAGAAGGCCGCTGCCACCGGCCGCAGCCTGATTCTGGCCTGCTGGGATGTGGAGTGCGCCAAAGCCGCTCTGGCCGTGGCCGGTAAGGACGTCATTCTCGATGGCGCCACCCCCGACAACTGGGAGGCCATGAACGCCGTTGCCACCGCTGCGGGTGTGACCCTGGGCGTTTGCGCTCCCAACGTGTCCGACCTGTATGACCTGGTGAAGAAGCTGGAAGGCGCCGGCAACAAGAACCTGGTTCTGGATGTCACCGGTGAGACTGCCAAGGAGACCCTGGCCGCTGCCGTTCAGGTCCGCCGTACCGCTCTGGCTGACGGTGACCGCAGCTTCGGCTATCCCTCCATCGTGAACGTCGCCAAGCTGGCCAAGGGCAACAAGCACCTGCAGACCGCTTACGCCTCCATGTTCACCGAGAAGTACGCTTCCATCATCGTCATGGAGGATATGGACTACGCTCAGGCTCTGCCTCTGTACGGCCTGCGTCAGAACATCTACACCGATCCTCAGAAGCCCATGAAGGTGGAATCCAAGATTTATCCCCTGAACGGTGCCGACGAGAACAGCCCCTGCGCTCTGACCGTGGACTTCGCTCTGACCTACTTCCTGGTCTCCGGCGAACTGGAGCGCTCCAACCAGCCCGTGAACCTGATCATCACCGACGCTTCCGGCATGTCCGTTCTGACTGCCTGGGCTGCCGGCAAGTTCTCCTCCTCCACCGTCAAGAAGACCTTCGAGACCCTGGACATCGAGAACAAGATCAAGAACCGCACCCTGATCATCCCCGGCAAGGTTGCCGTGATGAAGGGCGAAATCCAGGAGAAGCTGCCCGGCTGGAACGTGGTGGTCGGTCCCACCGAGGCTGTCCAGCTGCCCAAGTACATGAAGGACAAGGAGTACGAGGCTGCCGCCAAGGCCGCCGCTGCCGAGAACGCCGCCAAGGCTGCTTCCACTGTGGAAGTCAAGGAGCTGTCCTTCGACGAGCTGCTGGCCACCAAGGTGCCCGCCATTGAAGTGGTGGACATGGGTGTGAAGTACGGCGGCTACAACCCCGAATCCTCCACCTTCGTCACCATCGGCGAGCGTATCCACTGCATCTCCCCCGCCATCCGCAAGGCCATGGACGAGCGGGATCCCGCTCCCATCCTGAAGCGTGCCGCCGAGCAGATCGCTGCCGGTGCCACCTATCTGGACGTGAACATCGGACCTGCCGAGAAGGACGGTCCCGAGCGCATGATGTGGGCTGTCAAGCTGCTGCAGGAGAACTTCAACAACGTGCCTCTGGCTCTGGATACCGCCAACAAGAAGGCCATCGAAGCCGGTATCAAGGTCTACAACCGTTCCAACGGTAAGCCCATCGTCAACTCCGCCGACGCCGGCTCCCGTATCTCCTACATCGACCTGGCTGCCGCCAATGACGCCATCTGTATCGCCCTGTGCTCTGCCGACGGCATTGCCAAGGACAACGAAGAGCGCATGATGCACTGCCGGAACATGCTGGAGCGCGGTATGTCCCGGGGCATGGAAGCCACCGACCTGTGGTTTGACCCCCTGTTCCTGGTGGTCAAGGGCATGCAGGACAAGCAGATGGAAGTTCTGGAAGCCATCAAGCTGTTCTCCAACGAGGGCCTGAAGTCCACCGGCGGTCTGTCCAACAACTCTAACGGCGCGCCCAAGAAGGTCCGTCCCATCATGGACTCCGCCCTGGTTGCCATGGCCATGATGCAGGGTCTGACCTCCGCCATCGTGAACCCCTGCGACCTGCGGCTGATGGAGACCATCAAGTCCTGCGACATCTTCAAGAACCACACCCTGTACTCCGACAGCTACCTGGGCGACCGTCCCGACCTGCTGTAAGAGCATCTGTTAATCCCCGCGATTCTTGGCTGGGAGGGGTCCTCCCTCCCAGCCATCATCCTTTTGGGGAAGCGAATCGGGAAAAGGAAACGCAGGCACCGTTTCTTTTTCCTGCTTCACTTCATTTTGTAGTACACGACTGTAGGGGCGGCTCGCAGCCGCCCGCGCAGTACCAACCCACGCAATCATCCAGGTTGGGCGAATCCGCGCCATGTCGGACATGATACCATTCAACCAAACACTCACGTTCGTCAGCCGGCGGGAGGCTGATAGCCTCCCCTACAGTGGCTGGGCGATTGTCGTTACCGGGTTCCATTCACCCACCGCAAAATTACAAATCGTATATTCAGCCGTTTCCGGTTTGATATAATTATCCCCAACTATTATTAGGAGGAATCATTCATGAGCGTATTAACCGATCTGATTTACGGCGGTTCCAACGCGGTTGCGGGCCTGACCGAAGGCGCCGTCAACAATGCCATCGCCAAGTACGGCGCTGACAAGGAAATTGCATTCCCCGATACGGCATACTTCTTCCCCACCATCTATGCCGCTACCGGTGTGAAGGTCAAAACCCTGGGTGATCTGCCCGCCTGCGTTGGCGTGCTGAAAAGCCTGATCACGAACCAGGAGGACCTGGGTCAGGCGCTGAACGCGGGTCTGGCCACCGCCGTGGGCGCAGAGATCATCGAGGGCCTGAAATACGTGGAGGGCGGCAACCCCTACGAAAACGAGTCCGGCATCGGCTTCGTGCCCGACCCCATCATCCGCTCCCTGGGCGTGCCCCTGGTCACCGGCGACATCCCCGGCGTGGCCGTGGTGCTGGGCAAGGCCGAGAACCCCGCCGACGTGGTGAAGGTGGTCAAGGACTACCAGTCCAAGGGCATCATGACCTTTATGGTGGGCGACTGCATTGAACAGTGCGCCGAGGGCGGCGTAAAGATGGGCCTGGAGCTCCGGGTTATCCCCCTGGGCCATGACGTGACCTCTGTCATTCACGTGGTCACCGTGGCCATCCGTGCCGCCCTGATCTTCGGCAACATCCAGCCCGGCGACCTGGCCGGCCTGCTGGAGTACACCAAGACCAGAGTGCCCGCCTTTGTGAATACCTTCGGCGCCATCGACGCCGTGGTGGTCTCCGCCGGTGCCGGTGCCATTGCCCTGGGCTTCCCCGTGGTGGTGGACATCGACCTGGGCGAAAACCAGGTGCCCGGCGCGCTGGAATCCGTCACCGATCACAACGAGACGGTGAAGAAGTCTCTGGAGCTGCGCAACATCAAGATCAAGACCACGGAGCTGCCCATCCCTGTTGCTTTCGCCGCCGCCTTCGAAGGCGAAATCATCCGCAAGTCCGACATGCACAACGAGTGCTGGTCCTCCAAGAACCCCACCGCCGAGCTGGTGCTGATGCGGGAGATGAGCGAAATTGAGGACCACAAGATCAGCATCATCGGACCGGACTTCGACGAAGCCAAGGACCTGGCTCTTGCCACCTTTGTGGAGGTTGCCGGCAAGAAGATGCAGACCGACTTCGAGTCCGTCATCGAGCGGAAGTTCCACGCCTGGTTCAACTATATGGAAGGTGTGATGCACACCGGCCAGCGCAATCAGGTCCGTGTCCGTGTGAGCAATGCCGCTTATGAGGCGGGCCTGCGGCTGAAGGACTTCGCCGAGGTGCTGTATGTGATGATCATGAACGAGTTTGATGCCGTGGTGGACAAGTGCCAGGTCACCATCATCACCGACCCCGCCCAGGCAGAAAAATTCCGGGATGAGGTGGCCATGCCCCGCTACAACCAGAGAGACGACCGCCTGGCTTCCATGACCGACGAGGCCGTGGACCGCTACTACACCTGCATCCTCTGCCAGTCCTTCGCCCCTGCACACTGCTGCGTGGTTACCCCCGAGCGTCTGGGCCTTTGCGGCGCCGTTAGCTGGCTGGATGCCAAGGCCACCAATGAGCTGAACCCCAACGGCCCTTGCCAGCCCATTTTCAAGGAAGGCTGCACCGACGAGCGTCTGGGCCGGTATGACTCCGTCAACGCCGCCATCGCCGAGGCGACCCACGGCGCGGTGGAGAATGTGACCCTGTACTCCCTGCTGGAGGATCCCATGACCTCCTGCGGCTGCTTCGAATGCATCTGCGGCATCGAGCCCATGAGCATGGGTGTCATCGTGGTGAACCGGGAATTCAAGGGTATGACCCCCGTGGGCATGACCTTCGGCGAGCTGGCCTCCTGCACCGGCGGCGGTGTCCAGACCCCCGGCTACATGGGCCATGGCCGTCACTTCATTTCCTCCAAGAAGTTCGTCTCCGCCGAGGGCGGCATCCAGAGAATCGTGTGGATGCCCAAGGAGCTGAAGGACGATGTGGCCGAGCGGCTGAACAAGACCGCCCTGGAGCTCTATGGCATTGAGAACTTCACCGACATGGTGGCCGACGAGACCATCACCACCGACGGCGAGGAGCTGCTGAACTGGCTGACCGAGAAGGGTCACCCCGTCCTGGGCCTGGAGCCTCTGATGTAATATCACCAAATGCCTGGCTGGCCGCAAAGAAAGCCAGTCAGGCATTTTTTAGAAAACGCATTGTCATGCGAAAATCAAGGAACCATGATGCATTGGAAAATTGGTATTTGGCAGGCACAAATTACGTCCACGCCATTCGTAGGGCGGGGTCTTGACCCCGCCGATCAGGTTACGAAACCTGCCAGGTCGGATGAATGGAACAATGTTGGACGAATCCGTAGGGAACGGCCTGCGTGCCGTTCCGCCCCGCCCCCGGAATTGGCACGGTCCGTTGAATGGGTAACAGGTGTTTTCGGTGGGGACGAACCATATTCTATTCAACCGGGCATTCCGTCCCGTCAGGTAGGTGCCGCTGCGCGGATGGAACGGCACACAGGCCGTTCCCTACGAAATGGACGAATCATGCGCCGTTCAATCCACCGCCAAATTACAATTTTTCGTTTATTTGGAGAAAAAACATACCAATTGAAAGGAAACTTATCCCATGAAGGTAACCTTCCAAATTGAGGGCGGGAGCCCTGTTCAAGTTGAATGCAACGCCGGAGACAATCTTCTGGAGCTGGCCCGCCGCAGCAATGTGGCCATCGATGCCCCCTGCGGGGGCAACGGCTCCTGCGGCAAATGCAAGGTCCAGCTGATCGAGGGTCAGCTGGAATCCCCCAAGAGCCGCCACATCTCCGACGAGGAATATACGTCCGGCTGGCGGCTGTCCTGCTGCTCCAAGGTGCTGTCGGACGTCACCGTCCTGGTGCCGGACATTGCCAGCGCCTACCAGTCCCGGATGAAAACCGCTGACCTCAGCAGCCCCAAGGAGATTGAGATCTTCGAGAACTGTCAGAACCAGCTGAAGGAAAGCGGCATCCATTTTGAAAATCACTACCGCAGTGTGGTGCTCACCCTGGCGGAGCCCACCCTGGACGACACCATGCCGGACAACGAGCGGCTCACCTGGGCCATCCAGGAAGCGCTGGGGGTGGAAACCGTAAAAATTCCCTTTGCCGTCATGGTGAAGCTGGCCCATACCCTGCGGGAATACAACTGGAATGTGTGCGTCAAGGGCGAACTGACCCAGGGTTGCTTTACCTGCATGGAGATCACCGCCCCGGAGGACACCGCCATTGTGGGCTGTGCCATTGACATCGGCACCACCACCGTCACCATGGTGCTCACTGACCTGGAATCCGGAAAGATCCTGGCCAAGGGTTCCTCCGGCAACGGCCAGATCCGCTACGGCGCGGATGTCATCAACCGGATCATTGAGCAGAGCAAGTCCGGGGGCCGGAAAAAGCTCCAGGACGCCATCATCAAGGAGACCCTTTCCCCCATCATTGCCAACCTGTGCAAAGCCGCCGGTATCTCCGCTCGGAGCATCCTGCGGCTCAGTGTGGGCGCCAACACCACCATGAACCACCTGTTTGTGGGGGTGGATGCCCAGCCCGTGCGGATGGAGCCCTATATCCCCAGCTTCTTTGGCTGGGAGGGATTGCTGGCCGGGGATGTGAAGCTCCCTGCCAACCCCCTGGCCCCCGTGCTCATTGCACCCAACATCGGCTCCTATGTGGGCGGCGACATCACCGCCGGTACCCTGGCCGCGGGACTGTGGGACAAGGACGAGATGAGCCTGTTCATCGACCTGGGCACCAACGGCGAGATCGTGTTCGGCAACCGGGACTTTATGATGAGCTGCGCCTGCTCCGCCGGCCCAGCCTTTGAGGGCGGCGACATCTCCTGCGGCATGCGTGCCACCGACGGCGCCATTGAGGCCTGCACCCTGGACAAAGCCACCATGGAGCCCACCCTTTCCATTGTGGGCGAACCGGGCCAGCGGCCGGTGGGCATCTGCGGCTCCGGCATCATCGACATCATCTCCGAGCTCTTCCGCTGCGGCATCATCAATGCAAAGGGCCTGTTCATCCGGGAGGGTGACCGGGTCCGGCGGGATTCCCACGGCATGGGCCGCTACGTCATCGCCGACGCCCACCAGTCCGAAACCGGCCGGGAGGTGTCCATCAACGAGGTGGACATCGACAATTTCATCCGGGCCAAGGGTGCCATCTTCTCCGCCATCTCCACCCTGCTTTCCAGCGTGGACATGAGCGTGGAGGCCATTGACAAGGTGTATGTGGCCGGCGGCATCGGCTCCGGCATCAACATGAAGAACGCCGTGAACATTGGCATGTTCCCGGACGTGGAGCTGGAGAAGTTCCACTACATCGGCAACTCCTCCCTGGCCGGCGCTTACGCCATGGTGATGAGCGACGAGGCAAACGTCAAGCTCTCCGAAATCGCCGCCAACATGACCTACCTGGAGCTGAGCACCCACCCGGGGTACATGGATTCCTTCGTTGCTGCCTGCTTCCTGCCCCACACCGATGCCAGCCTGTTCCCCAACTGCTGCCGGGAGGATTGATTATGCTCCTGGAGAAACAGCATCATATCGCCATCATCTGTTCGGACTACGCCAAAACCAAGGCCTTCTACATCGACAAGCTGGGCTTCCGGCTGCTGCGTGAGGTCTACCGCCCTGCCCAAAAGGACTACCTGCGGATGCTCCGGCTGGGAGATACCACACTGGAGGTATTCGAGAAACCCAATGCCCCCCAGCGGCCCACCCAGCCGGAGGCCATGGGGCTGCGGCATCTGGCCTTCCAGGTGGAGGACGTGGCCGAGGCAGCCCGTTGGCTGAATGAGCTGGGCATCGAAACAGAACCCATCCGGGAGGATGCGGTCAACGGGGGACATTTCACCTTCTTCAAAGACCCCGACGGCCTGCCCCTGGAACTTCACGAGTAAGAGGTAACCAATGAACGTAGAAAACCACAAAGAGGAAGTCCCCTTTGCCCACTATGAGCAGCTGTTCCGTTCCCTGAACCTCCAGGATGCCTTGACCCGTCTGAATGACATCGGCTGGGACGGGAAGGAATTCACCGTAACCCTCCTGGGCCGCGCCTTCGCCATCGCCCATCCGGATTACACCATCCGGGCGTTGGATGGCGGGGCCGTCCCGCCCCTGCCCACCCAGACCTTTTTGCTCCGGTATCTTCTGGAGAGCAGACAGGTTCCCTGGAACGGCACCTGGAAGACCTTCCGGGAAATGCCCTGGGGAGAGATGTACATCAAGCCCTATACCGGCCGGGTGCTGACCCGGGCCGCCTTCACCTTCGGCACCCGCATTGGTGCCTTCCGGACCGCCTGTGAGAAAATGAGGGCTACCCCCGTCCCCCACGGGGATGCGGGCTACCTGTTCGACCTGATTGGAGATTACCGGATGCAGATTCTGGTATGGGAGGGCGACGACGAGTTTCCCCCCAACGCCCAGGTGCTCTATTCCGACAATTTTGCCGACGGCTTCGCCGCGGAGGACCGGGTGGTGGCGGGTGATATCCTGATTTCCACCATCAAATCCTATTTTTAATCTATCCCCCTCCGGTGAAAGTCGGAGGGGGATTTATTAACCAAGGGAAGGATCGTCAATCGTTGTTTGAAGTGATGGCAATTTGAAAGCTTCTCTATAAAAAAACCGCCCCCGGAACGATTGTTCCGGGAGCGGAGAAAGAATCAGCCGTCTTCCAGCAGATTCCACTGGGCGGGGGTAATGGTGTCGGAGCCCTGATCCGGGAGGAAAGAAACCTCATATTGGGGGGGCTCTGCATCGGCGGCCAGAGCGGCGGGCTGGGCGGCCTCCTGTTCGGCTTCTTCCGGCAGCGCAATCTTCACCAGGTCATTTACCTGATAATCGCTGGTGCCCGGGTCGGTGACCACGCACAAAAGGCCCTCCTCTGTCCGCTCCACCACCTGGACCGTCATCTCCGCCAGGCCAGATACCATCATGGGGGCCGCGCCAACAGCCTGGTCGGCGACAGCTTTCTCCATGGTGGGAGCTGCGCCAAGGTCCTGATCGAGGGCGTTTTCCTCCATGCTGCGGGCGGCTGTTCCGCTGGCAGCCTCTCCCGCGTAAAGGGCGGCGCTGACCATTGTCGTGTCATTCTCCGTCAGCTTTTGGGGCCGGAACTGCCATACGCCCAGCAGCATCAGAGCCAGACAGGCGGCAGCAGAGGCGGTGGCTGCAAGGGGCTTCCAGCGGCGGTGTTTTCCCGGGGCTTCCTCCGCCTCGGCAATATATTTTTCATCCACAAGGCCCATGGATTCCATCAATTCTTTTCCATTCATCGGGTATATCCCTCCTTTTCCAGGAAGCTGCGCAGGTCATTCCGGGCACGGAACAGCCGGGTTTTGACCTTGCTCTCCCCCAGGCCGTAACGCTGAGCAATCTCGGCGATGGAGTCGGCGTACCAGTACCGGCGCATGAAGATTTTCCGGCTCTCCTGATTCAGGGTGCCCAGGAATTCATTCAGCACCTCGCCCAGCTCCCGGCGCTCCGCTTCCAGCTGCTGCCGGGAATCCGGGATGCACAGCTCCATTTCCGCGGTGAGCTCCACGATCTCCGCCTTCCGCTTGGCGGCGTTCTGCCAGTCCAGCTTGCCAAAGCAGATAAACCGGCAGATTTTGGCCAGATACGCGTAAAAATAGGTGGGGCGGGTGGGAGGAATGGTTTCCCAGGCCTTCAGGTATGTATCACTGACGCTCTCCTCCGCGTCCTCCTGATTCCGGAGAATGCGGTAGGACAGGGTGTATAGCTTGTGCCCGTGGGCGGCTTCGGTCTGCCGGATGGCATCCTCGCTGCGCTGAAAATACAGGTCAATAATCTGCTCATCCTCCATGGATGCACCTCCTGTTTCTGCCCTCAACCTGTAGGAGGGATTTTTTTGTGGGTTGGTTACAATCAATTGTAATTTGGCGGGCAGATACGGCAGCACCCCTTGGCTCTCCCTTTGGGAGAGCTGTCAGCCGAACAGGCTGACTGAGAGGGTACCGCAGTAAGATAATAGCACCCGAAATCAGACCATGCTGCCCTCTCAGGGGCGCCCCTAACGGGGCAGCCAGCTCCCCCATAGGGGGAGCCAAGGGGTGCGTCGGTT
>CAMEWH010000043.1:0-15333 GCA_945940335.1 uncultured Clostridia bacterium
AAATGATGGTTTCCTTTTGGGTTCTTATCAGGTGCTTGTGTAGCTTGATGATTCGCGCGGCAAAGACAATTGATTTATCGATCAGCAAATTTTCGCGCATTATCCACACCTCCTCACAGGTCTGCGTTTATGTTATCACATCATCCGAAACATGGCAATTATTCATTATTCATCAGCGAAGCGGCTTCATCTTTCATTATTCATTCAGAAAATCCTTTCATGCAATGAATAATGAAGGATGAGTAATGAAAAATGAATAATACAAACAGAAAATCCTGCCGAATGTCGACAGGATTTTCTGTTTGGTGGCTCGCCAGGGATTCGAACCCTGGACCCACGCCTTAAAAGGGCGTTGCTCTACCTACTGAGCTAGCGAACCGCATATGAAGGAAACTGGCTGGGATGGCCGGATTCGAACCGACGAATGCCAGAGTCAAAGTCTGGTGCCTTACCGCTTGGCGACATCCCAATATCTGGTGTATCACATCCACGTCGGACACACGGAACATTATATCATGCACATTTCTTTTTTGCAATCCTTTTTTTAAATTTTTTTGTCCCTTACGATTTCTGCTCCTCCAGCAGCTGCCGGATGAGGTAATCCACAAACTCCCGGCACTGGCCGCAGCCGGTGCCGTAACCGGTAATTGCCTGCACCTGCTCCGGCGTTTTTGCGCCTCGGTCAATGGCGGCTTTGATTTTGGCATAGGTCACATTTTTGCAGTGGCAGGCTTCCTTGTTGGCATTTTTCATGGTTTATCTCCTTTGTTAAGCCGGTCCGCAAAAGCAGGTCCGGCATTACCTGCAGATTGTAACATCCTTTTGCAGTCAATCTGTCCGCTTCCTTTTTCCCCTATTATACCCCACATTCGCCGGAGAATCAAGAAGGTCGAATTGTTGTTTGCCGCACCAACCGCTGTAGGGGCGGGTTTTGACTCGCCGGTTTGGAGCACGTGGGCTGTCTGATGGCGGGCGGATCAAGCTCCACCCCTACGGCGGGATTTTGTAATTTGCCTTTCCGGGGTAACTGGAAAAAATTATTTTCCTATTGACATAGTAGGATAATGGGTGTATAATACCAACATCAGGAGTGAGCACGCAGAAAGGAGCAGAGTACCATGAGCGAACGTTATTTTGCACAGCGGATGATGAGCGGTCGAATGCGTTTCTCCCGGGCATGGATTCATGGCCAGGTGGCTTCGGCGGGCTGCCGTGCTGCGCCGAAATAAAAACCCTTTGCATGGGCTTGCCTGTACCATTTGCCCGGGAGCGACTGTGCGCTCTCGTTTTTTGTGCTCAGATTCCGGAAAAATGATATAGAAATGAGGAAATCATATGTCTGAATATAAATTTGAAACCCTGCAGCTTCACGTTGGCCAGGAGCAGGCCGATCCCGCCTCCGATGCCCGGGCAGTGCCCATTTACGCCACCACCTCCTATGTGTTCCACAACAGCCAGCACGCCGCCGACCGGTTCGGCCTGGCAGACCCGGGGAACATCTACGGCCGCCTGACCAATTCCACCCAGGGCGTGTTTGAGGATCGGATCGCGGCGCTGGAGGGCGGCGTGGCCGGATTGGCGGTGGCCTCCGGCGCAGCGGCCATTACCTACACCCTTCAGGCCCTGGCCAAGCAGGGGGAGCACATTGTGGCCCAGAAAACCATCTACGGCGGCACCTCCAACCTGTTGGCCCACACCCTGCCCCTGTACGGCATCTCCGCCTCCTTTGTGGATGCCCACGACCTGAAGGAAGTGGAGAACACCATCCGTCCCAACACCAAGGCCATCTACATCGAAACCCTGGGCAACCCCAATTCCGACATTCCGGACATTGATGCCATCGCGGAAATTGCCCACCGCCACGGCCTGCCCCTGGTGATCGACAACACCTTCGGCACCCCCTACCTCATCCGCCCCATTGAGCATGGCGCAGACGTAGTGGTTCACTCCGCTACCAAATTCATCGGCGGTCACGGCACCACCCTGGGCGGCGTGGTTGTGGACGGCGGAACCTTCGACTGGGCCGCCTCCGGGAAGTATCCCTGGATTTCGGAGCCCAACCCCAGCTACCATGGGGTGAAGTTCACCGAGGCTGCCGGGAAGGCCGCCTTCGTCACCTATATCCGGGCCATCCTCCTGCGGGACGAGGGCGCCTGCATCTCTCCCTTCGCCGCCTTCCTGCTGCTCCAGGGCACGGAAACCCTGAGCCTGCGGCTGGAGCGCCACGCAGAAAACACCAAAAAGGTGGTGGACTACCTGGTGAACCATCCTCTGGTGGAGAAGGTGAACCATCCCAGCCTGCCGGATCATCCGGACCACGCCCTGTACGAAAAATACTTCCCCAACGGTGGCGCGTCCATCTTTACCTTCCAGATCAAGGGCGGCCGGGAGGAGGCTTTCAAGTTCATCGACAACCTGAAAATCTTCTCCCTCCTTGCCAACGTGGCAGACGTGAAGAGCCTGGTGATCCATCCCGCCTCCACCACCCACAGCCAGCTGACGGACGAGGAGCTGGCAGACGTGGGCATCTACCAGAACACCATCCGCCTGTCCATCGGCACTGAGCACATTGACGATATCCTGGCCGATCTGGAGGCCGGCTTCGCCGCCGTGAGAAACGCCTGATAAAATCAGCCCCCTTCCGGTTTTCGGAAGGGGGTTCGTTCATTCCGTAGGGAACGGCCTGTGTGTCGTTCCGCCCTGCCCTCATTTATTTCGAAGTTCGTTGAATGGCATTACCTCCGTCCAAACCGCATTCCATTCATCCGGGCGTACCGGTCCGATGGGTTGTAGCCGCTGCGCGGATGGGACGGCACGCTGGCCGTTCCCTACGACATAAATGCACAGGAAGCCTTTATCCAGGTGCGCAAAAACGTTACCGGGCACCGCCCAGGAGTCCCGGATGACACACCACCCCGGTGCGCCACGCGGCCCGCAAATTACAACTTGTCTGACTGCTGAATCGAGTCGACAAATACATTCCAAAAAATCTCCCCCTTTCCCGAAGGAAAGGGGGAGTGATTATTCAATCAGGGGAGAATCATTACAACCGATCAGGGCAGCATCTCGGCATCGCCGAAGAACTCTTCCCACTTCTCGGCACGCTCGTCCATGATGTCCTGAGCGCCGGAGGACAGGTAATCCTCCAGGAACTCGTCCCAAACCTCGTCGAACTTGTCAACGGGAGCCACCACAGCCTGGTCAAAGACCTGGTCGCGCTTGGAGCTCAGGGTGTCGCCGATGCCGGCTTCGGCCTCGATGGCGCCCACGTTCACGTTCTTGATGAAGTGCAGGTCGGTCTGGGCGTAGGTGTCCGCCTGGGCCACGATCTCGGGATCGATCTCGGCGTAGTTGTAAGCCTTGGACAGCTGGGTCTTCTCGGGGTCAGCCAGCTTCAGGCCGTTGCAGGTGATGGTGTAGTCGATGTTCATGCCGGAGTTCATGATGGCGTCGCCGGTGGCAGCCATGGTCTGAATGGCGCCGGACTCCAGAACATTGTGGGTCACGCCCTCGTCACCGATCTGCAGGTACTCGATGTGCTCGGGATCGGAGATCCAATCCAGGTACAGCAGGCAGGCCAGAGGCTCGTCGTTGGTCAGGGGGAAGAACACCTTGCGGTCCACGGGGCCGGGAACGAACTTGGTGTGGCTGCCGTCGCTGCTGGTGAAGCAGTCAACTGCCACGTACTTGGCATCGGGGCCGATGTTACGGGCCAGATTAGCATTCAGGCTGTCCACGCCGTTGCGGAAGGGGTAGTCCCAGTTGTGGGTGAAAGCGCCCACGTAGCCGGCCTTCATGTTGTCGTCTTCGGTGGTGTCGCCGGAGCCGTACAGAGCGAAGTTCTTCCACAGCAGGTCGTCATTGTACCACTTGTTCAGCAGACGGACAGCTTCCTTGGTGCCGTTCTGGGTGAGCTTTCTGTCGTCGAAGCCGTTGACATAGAACTCACGGTCGGAGATCTCGGGGTCGATGAAGGACTCGATCAGGTTGCCTGCACGCCAGCCCACGTCGTAGCTGACAGAGTAGGGGATAACCTTGCTGGCGTCGTCAACGGGCAGCTCGGAGGCTCTCTCCTTGAAGGCATACAGCATGGCTTCGAACTCTTCGGTGGTGGTGGGAGCTTCCAGACCCAGAACATCCAGCCAGTCCTGACGGACGAAGGTCAGAATACGGTTGGAGGTAGCCAGCTTGGCTTCAACGGCCCAAACCGTACCGGACTCGGGATCCTGGTCCCAATAGATGTTGTTCTCACCCAGCCAATCCCACAGGTTGGGGCACAGATCCTTGTACTCCTCCAGGATTTCGCTCAGGTCCATCACGCCGCCCATGTCAGCGTAGGTCTGGATGGTGGGGTAGCTGTAGGTGACGCAGATGTCGGGTGCCTTCTGGGCAGCCAGCAGGTTGTTGATTTCCTCAACCTCAGTCCAACGGGGAACCTTCACGAATTCCACTTCCACGTTGTGGTCTTCCAGCATGCCCTTCTTGATGTAGTCGGTGTACATGTTGTTGGTGGGATCGGAGCCGCCGTCATTGCCGCGGTCGTAGACCTCAACAGTGATGTGACGGGTGGTGGTGAACTTGCCGTCCACGATTTCGTCCTCTGCGTGGGCCACCAGGGCGAAGGACATGACCATCGCCACAGCCAGCAGCAGAGCTACCAGTTTCTTTGCCATTGTGTTTCCTCCTTCAGGTTTTGGGTTTATAACGAATGATCGAATCCGGGGGATTCGGTTATTCCTTCACAGCGCCCATGGTCACGCCATGGATGAAATACTTCTGCAGCCAGGGGTAGATGCACAGAATGGGAACGGTGGAGAACATAACGATTGCCGCTTTCAGAGAGGCGGACAGGCCGGGAGAGGAGAAGCCCTCCTGGGTGGCCACTTCCACGGAGTTGATGTTGTTGATCACGTTGTAAAGCAGCAGCTGCAGGGGATAGAAATTGGCATCCTTCATGTACATCAGGGCATCGGAGTAGCCGTTCCACCGGCCCACGGCGTAGAACAGTGCCAGGGTAGCCATGACAGGGGTGGACAGGGGCACATAGATCTTCACCAGAATCTGGAAGATGGATGCGCCGTCGATCTCCGCCGATTCCCGCAGGCTCTCCGGGATACCGTAGAAGAAACTTCGCATGATGATCATGTTGTACACCGACAGACAGCCGGGGATGATCAGAACCAGGGGGTTATCCAGCAGGTTCAGGTTCTGCATCAGCAGGTAGTTGGGAATGGTGCCGGCGTTGAAGAACATGGTGATGGTGATGAAGATATTGATGGCGCCCCGGCCCTTCAGCTGACGGAAAATCAGAGGATAGGCACACAGGATGGTCATGGTCAGCGACAGGATCGTGCAGACCACCGTCAGAAATACGGTCCAGAAGAAGGCCCGGATGTACTTGGGGTCCTTCAGAACGGTAAGGTAGGCGTCAAAATTGAAACCCTTGGGCCAGAGGCTGACCTCATGCCGCACCAGATAATCGGTGCCGCTGAGGGACTTGGCCAGCAGATGAAGCATGGGCAGCAGGCAAACGGCGCTGACCAGGACGCACAGGAACACAAAGCCCCAGTCGCCGATCTTGGAAGATGTGGATTTTACGTTTCGCATTACCAGATACCCCTTTCACCCAGTTTTCTGGACAGCCAGTTGGCCATCAGCAGGAAGAACACGCCAACCACGGACTGGAACAGGCCAACGGCAGTGGTCAGGGAGAACTGCAGGCCCTTGATACCGGTCTTGTACACGTAGGTGGCAATGACCTCGGAGGCGCGAAGCACCAGGTTGTTGGACATGGCGAAGGGACGGTCGAAGCCGCCGCCCAGGATGTTGCCCAGGTTCATAATCAGCAGCACCACGATGGTGGGACGGATGGAGGGCAGGGTAATGTTCCACATTTTGCGGAAGCGGCCCGCGCCGTCCACGTCGGCGGCTTCGTAGAGCTCCTGGTTGATGCCGGCGATGGCGGCAAGGTAGACAATGGAGTTCCAGCCGAAGCTCTGCCACACGCCCACGCCGATGTAGGTGCCAACCCAGCAGTCTGGGTCATTCAGGAAGGGGAAGGACTGGCCGGTGACCTTCTCGATGACCATGTTCACCAGACCTTCACTGGGAGCGAACAGCTGCAGCGCCAGGCTGGAGATGATGACCCAGGACAGGAAGTGGGGCATGTAAGCGATGGTCTGAACGGTCTTTTTGAACTTGGGGAAGGGCAGCTCGTTGAGGATCAGGGCAAAAATGATCGGTGCGGGGAAGCCGACGATCAGATCCAGCAGGTTCAGCTTGATGGTGTTGCGCAGCGCCAGCCGGAAATCCTTGCTGCCGAAGGCTTTGATGAAATACTCGAAGCCGTGGTTCTTGGCCAGGGGCATTTCCCAGACGCTCATGTTCAGCTTATACTTCTTGAAAGCGATCTGGATGTAAATCATAGGGGCGTACTTAAATACCAGCAGGTACAGCAGAGGAAGCGCCAGCAGCGCATACAGCTGCCAATACCGTTTGATATAGGGGCCGAAGCTGCCGCGCTTTTTTTGCAGCGCCAGCTGTGACTCAGGGCCCGGCTTTGTGTTTGTTAACTTTGCCATTGCCAACCTCCTATTTATGGTGGATTCTTGTATCATTATACCAGCAGGATCGTTGTGGTTCTTACCAAAAATTGCTATCTTTCTTTTCAGAAATTGCTGTAATTTACAAAAAATTCTTTTATCGGTAAAAAAAATTATAATATATTGCAAGCAGAATTGAATTATGCTATAGTTTCCTTAGCAATTTTTTCACCAGAACCGGCGAAGAAATCTCCAAAATTGGCTATATTGCCAAATTATCGGCCTTTTTCCCATGGCAATATTTGCGCATTCCTCAGAAACGTTCCAACAGGAGGAGAAACATGCCACAAAATCTGATTACCCAAACGCCCTACGCCGCCAGCCAGGATGTGATTAACCAGTACCTGGTTCGGCAGAGCAAGTATGTTTACGTCCGCTCTGTGGCAGACGATCTGGAATCGGTGGAGTACCAGCCCGGTTCCACCCTTCGTTTTTGGTACAACAAAGACATGAACGGCTACGAGCCCCACTGGCACAGCGCCTGTGAGATCATCGTCCCCACCGAGGGCAATTATCTGGCAACGGTCTCCGGCCAGACCTTTGAGCTGACTCCGGGGGATATTTTCCTGATTCCCAGCGGCGAGCCCCATTCCCTGACGGCTCCCTCCCGGGGCGGTCGGTTTATCCTGCTGTTTGAATTCGACCAGATTCTCGCCATCAAAGGTTCGTCCTATCTGGCCTCCTGCATGTCCCAACCCCTGCTGATCAACCGGAGCACCTGTCCCTCCATCTATGCCGAGGAGTCGGATATCATCTCCCAGATCTGCTGGGACTACCTCCACGATGACAGCCTGCGGGACATCACCATCTATTCCAAGCTGCTGACCTTCTTTTTGAATTACGGAAAATACCGGCTGTCCATGGAGGGCCACTACACTGCGAGCCAGTTGTCCCCTTCCAGCCAGCGCAGCTATGCGGAAAAATTCGGCGCGGTGTTCACCTATCTGGACCGGCATTTCGCAGAGGATCTGACCCTGGAGGGCGTGGCCGCCGTGGCCGGCTTCTCCAAATTCCACTTTTCCAGAACCTTCAAGCAGCTCTCCGGCTGCAATTTCTATGAATACCTGTGCCACCGGCGGATCAAATCCTCCGAAGCCCTGCTGATGAAGCCGGAGCTGTCCATTTCCCAGATCGCGCTGCAGTCCGGTTTTTCCAGCGTGTCCACCTTCAACCGCACCTTCAAAAAACTGAAGGGCTGCACCCCCACCCAGTACCGGGGCATGTTCCAGGTACGCCTGGATCAACACAACCAAGGAGAACATATTAAATGAGAAAGAACGAAAGAAACGAGCTGTCCGAAAACACTGCCGCCCCCCAGGAGCGCAAAAAGGGCCTGATGCGCATGATCGAGCTGCTGGACCGGGACAGTGGAAAATTCTTCAAATCCGGGGTACTGGCCCTTCTGGGCCTGATCCCCTTTTTCCTGACGGTGCTGTTCGCCGTGGCCAACAACGCGCCCATTTTCCTGCTGGCCTGCATCCCCACAGGAATGCTGGCCGCCCCCCAGATCGCCGGCGCGGCGGACACCGTCATGCGCAGCCAGCGGGACGAGGTTGGCTGGTGGTGGTGGGACACCTACAAAAAAGCCTGGAAGCGGAACGCCCGGGAATCCATCCTCCCCGGGGGTATTCTGGGCCTGATCATCGGCGCATACATCTATTTGCTATACTACATCACCATGCTGGAAAACCCCACCCGGGAATTTCTCATGCTGTTTGCTGCCATGCTGGTGCTGACAGGCATCACCCAGTATTATCTGCCCATGATGGTGTGCATGAAGCTGCCCGGCTGGGCGCTGCTGCGCAACTGCTTCGTGCTGTTCTTCTGCCACCCAGTCAAGAGCCTGCTGGCTGCCCTGCTCCAGCTGATCTACTACGGCATCATCCTGATCTGGTTCCCCCTGACTCTGGTGATTCTGGTGCTGACCAGCGTGTGGCTGCCCATGCTCATTGCCTATGTGATGATCTATCCTGCCCTGGACAAGCATATGGACCTCACCGCCATTTACGAAAAACTCCAGCAGGAACAATGGGGCGGAAGCCTGTAAGCGTGCCGGCGCGGCAGCGCCCTTGGCTCTCCCTTTGGGAGAGCTGGCAGCCGACAGGCTGACTGAGAGGGTGCCGCAGTGAGACAGCAGCATCAGTGCATCAAACTGTGCTGCCCTCTCAGTCTGCCCCTATGGGGCAGCCAGCTCCCCCATAGGGGGAGCCAAGGGCCCGCTAAACAACAATTTTCTGCTTGCCGGGCGGAATCGGCCGCCAGAATAAACCACAAAACTGTCAAGGAGACACATCATGAATTTTCAGCTCGGAACCAAACAAACCTTTCTCTATGTGGAGCCCGAGGCCTATGAGGGCGTTCGGCGAATCGCGGGAAAGGTGGCAAAGGATATTGAAGCCGTCACCGGCGTCTGCCCGGAAGTGACGAATCAGTGGGCCGAGGGCCAGGCCATTGTCTGCGTCACCTTGGGAAAAAGCCCCCTGGCAGACGATCTTACAAACCAGGGCGTGCTGGATCAAGGCCGCCTTTCCGGCAAGCGGGAGGTCTACCAGATCGCCCTGACCCAAATTGACGCTGTTCCCGCCCTGGTGATCTGCGGCAGCGACAAGCGGGGAACCATCTACGGTCTGTTCGCCCTGTCGGAGTACATTGGTGTCAGCCCGCTGTGCTTTTTCGGGGATGTGGCCCCGGTGCAGCGGGAAACCGTAACCATCGGCAAGGATATCGAAACCATTTCCAAAGAGCCCAGCGTGAAATACCGGGGCTTTTTCATCAACGACGAATGGCCCTGCTTCGGCACCTGGGCCACCGGCCGCTACGGCGACGTGAACGCAGACTGCTATGACCGGATTTTTGAGCTTCTGCTGCGCATGAAGGGCAACTATCTCTGGCCCGCCATGTGGAAGTCCTCTTTCCCCCTGGACGGTCCCGGCAGCGCCAACGAGGAGCTGGCGGACCTATACGGCGTGGTGATGGGCTACTCCCACCACGAGCCCTGTCTCCGGGCCAGCGAGGAATGGGACAAGGTCCGGGGTGAAAACAGCATTTACGGCAACGAATGGAACTACTACACCAATGAAGAAGGCCTGCTTCGCTACTGGGAGGATGCCCTGAAACGCAGCGGGAAATATGAGAATATCATCACCATCGGCATGCGGGGAGAGCGGGACAGCTCCATGCTGGGCGACGACGCCACGCTGGAGGAAAACATCTCCCTGCTGAAGAAGATCATCAAAAATCAACGCTCGCTGATTGACCGCCACGTCCCCCGAAAGGCGAAAGAGCTGCTGGCTCTTTACAAAGAGGTGGAAGCCTATTTCTACGGCGACGAAACCACCCAGGGTCTGAAGGATTGGCAGGAGCTGGAGGATGTGCTCTTCCTGCTGTGCGAGGACAACCACGGCCACCTGCGCACTGTCCCGCCCAAGGAAATGCGGAACCACCCCGGCGGCTGGGGTATGTACTACCATTTCGACTACCACGGCGGCCCCATCTCCTACGAATGGGTGGACTCCACCACCCTGGCCCAGACCTGGGAAGCCATGACCCAGGCATGGGACTATGGCATCCGGGAACTGTGGATCGTGAACGTGGGGGATCTGAAGCTCCACGAGGTGCCCTTGACTTACTTCATGGCCCTGGCCTACGATTTTGACAAATGGGGTACCGGGAACCCGGACAGCCCCGCCCAGTACCTGAAGCAATGGGCCAAGCAGAACTTCCCCCAGGCCACGGAAGAACAACAGGAAGAAATTGCCGGCGTATTCCGGGATTATGTGGCCACGAACAGCCTGCGCCGCCCGGAGGCCCTCCACGCCGGAGTATATCACCCCTGCCACTACAGGGAAACAGACCGGATGCTGGCCCTGGCAGAGAATATCGAAGCCCGCTCGGAAAAGCTGATGCGCTCCCTCTGTCCCCAGGAACGGGACGCCTATTACAGCATGATTCATTTTTCCGCCATGGCTTCCATGAATCTTCTGAAAATGCACCTGTACGCCGGGAAAAACCACCACTACGCCGCCCAGGGCAAGGTAGTCGCCAACCGATACGCCGCCCTGACGGAGAACTGCATCCGGCGGGATTTGGAGCTGGCGGAGGAATTCGCCGCCTTCCGGGAGGGAAAATGGGCTGGAATGGAGCTGGCGCCCCATATCGGCTTTACCCGGTGGAATGAGGAAGGCAGCTGCTACCCGGTGCTGCACCATGTGACCCCCATGCCCAAGGCAGAGATGAAGGTTTCCCGGGCTGACCGGGAGGCGTTTTCCATGCACGTCTACGGCGGCGGGACCACCATCCCGGTGGAGGATTTCTGCTTTGAAGGCCGGGAGCGGGTCACATTGGAGATTGCCAACAGCGGCAAGGTGCCCTTTGATTTCACCATCGGCCCCGTGGGAGAGCTGCCCGAATGGCTGACGGTGGAGCCTGCCAGGGGCACCGTCACGGAGCAGGCAGAGGTCAGCCTGATCTGCCACCGGGACAAGCTCCCCCCGGAAAAGCAGCTGGTGGCGCTGTTCATCTCCGACGGTAAGGGGCTGGTCATCGTCAAGGTGGCGGGCAAGGCCCGGGGCGATTCTCATTTGCCCTCCATGACCTTTGTGCCTCGCGGGAATGTACTTTCCATTCTGGCGGAGCACTACGCAGAGAAAAAGGATGTCCCCGGCGGTGCGTTTTACCGGATCGACGGCTACGGCAAATACGGCAGCGGCATGAAGGTCTCCCCTTCCACCGCGGAATTCTCCATGGAGGAGGAAAAGCCCTCCCTGACCTATTCCTTCCAAATCGATCAGCCGGGAGCGTACCGGGTGGAGCTGCTCTCCGCTCCCAACAACCCGGTTGCTCTGGGAGAAAGCGTGAACCTGCTGGTGGAAACCGGCACCCAGGTGCAGAAGGTTCAGCTCATCGCCCCGGATTTCCGGGCAGGAGAGAACAGCGACCCCCGCTGGTGCCAGGGAGTGCTGGATCAGATTCACACCGCCGAAACCCTTTTTTCTTTTGAGGCCGGAATCCACGCTCTCACCGTCTCCCCCCTGGAGCCGGGGGTGGTGCTGGAAAAAATTGTCATCTATCCTGCGGACGTTCCCCTCCCCCAGTCCTACCTGGGCCCGGAGGAATCCTGGTTTCAGCGGTAAATTGTTGTTTGAAGCGCAGGGCGCTTCACCCCAATGCGTGCTCGGCTGGTCAGTTGTCGTTACACTCCTGGGTACCGCTCGGTTCATTTTTGCACGCCGTTAATGGATGGGAAATCACGTTTACTGCGCGAAAACGTTACCGGGCACTACCCAGGAGTCCCGGATGACACACATCTTGGTGCGCCATTGTCCGCGGGCACTGCCCGCCAAATTACAATTTCCATGACCAACACAGAGGATGAGATACATGAAACATCAAGCCTTTAACCCCTATCTTCCCAGCTTTGAATACGTCCCCGATGGGGAGCCCCGGGTCTTTGGTGACCGGGTCTACATCTACGGAAGCCACGACCGGTTCAACGGCGAAGGCTTCTGTGAGGGGGACTATGTTTGCTGGTCCGCCCCGTTGGACGATCCCGGGGTCTGGCGCTATGAAGGGGTGATCTATCCCGCCAGCCGGGACCCCATGAACCCCGAAGGCAAAATGAAGCTCTTCGCCCCGGACGCAGTGCAGGGGCCGGACGGGCGCTATTACCTGTACTATTCCCTCAACGCCTCCACGGTGGTTTCCGTGGCGGTGTGCGATACCCCTGCCGGGGACTTCCAATTCTACGGCTATGTTCAGCGCCCGGACGGAACCCCCTATGGCTCCCGGGCAGGGGACGTGAGCTGCTTTGACCCCGGCGTTCTGGTGGAGGGCAGCCGGGTATACCTGTACACCGGCTTTGCCCCCGGCCCGGGGTGGCTGTATGACCAGCTTTCCAAATCCCACCGCCGGATGGAAGGGGCCTACTGCACGCAGCTGGAGCCGGATATGATTACGGTACGGCGGGAGCCGGTATTGGTGGCTCCCAGCGTGTGGAACGAGGCAGGCACCGGCTTTGAAGGCCATGCTTTCTTCGAGGCCAGCAGCATCCGAAAAATCGGCGGTCTTTACTATTTCGTCTATTCCTCCATTCTCAGCCATGAGCTGTGCTATGCCGTGAGCCGGTTCCCAAACCGGGACTTCCGCTTCGGCGGCACCCTGGTGAGCATCGGCGACATCGGCCTGGAGGGGAACACCGAAGCCCTGAACTACACCGGCAACACCCACGGCGGCATGGTGGAATGGAACGGCCAGTGGTACATCTTCTACCACCGGCAGACCAACAAGCAGTGCTGCGCCCGGCAGGGCTGCGCAGAGCCCATCACCATCCGCCCGGACGGCTCCATTCCTCAGGCAGAGCTCACCAGCTGCGGTCTGAACGGCGGTCCCCTGGCCGGAACCGGCCGATATGAGGCCCGCATTGCCTGCAACCTGGGATATCGGGAACCCTGCTATGGCTACCTTGCCGTCCACGAGGCGGACACCCTTCATCCCTATTTCACCCAAAGCGGCAAGGACCGGGAGGACAATCCCGACCAGTATATTGCCAACATGGCCAATGGGGCCTGGTGCGGCTTCAAATATTTCGCCTTTGACGGACAGACCCAAATCCGAGTCACCGCCCGGGGAACCGCCCGGGGCATCCTGGCCGTCTCCACCGCCAGGAACGCGCTCCCCTTCGCCGCTGTGCCCATCTCCCCCTCCCAGGACTGGGCCCAGTCCGCCGCCGCCTTCCCCGCCCTCCGGGGAACCCTGCCTCTGTTCTTCACCTTCCAGGGAGAGGGGACCATGGACTTTTGGGGATTTGAAACGTGCTAGCCCTGCAAAGGCAAATTTATGGAGCGGCTCCGCCCAGCCAAACAGAATCTATCCAAAAACGGGCTGCCTCTGTTTTGGAGGCAGCCCGCTGTTGATGCTGGAAGATGATTGTGTGTATTGCCCGGGGTCCGCTGGAACCTTGGTCAGGAATCGGTTAAGCCGGTTTGGCTACCAGGAAGCACATGTCATTGGGCTCCCCGCTTTCCTCACTGAAGAAATTGTAGAAGGTAAAGTTATACAGAAAACGCTCGGCGCTGTAGATGCCGTATCCGTCCTGGTTGTGGTCGGTGGTATCATAGGGGTCTGCCACGATGATGACATCATCCTGGGTGGTCTCCGTGCCCATGGTATCATAGCCGATGATAACCTGCCAGTGTCCGCCCCAGTCGTTCCAGCCGATGGCAATGGGATTCCCCTGGGCCAGGGTGTCCCGGATAAAGTCGAAGGTGAACACATCGTACACCTGTTCCCCGCAGTCCAGGGTGGAATACACCTCGAAGCCGCCCACGCCCTGGAACATCTCCACCATCTGGGACATGGAGGTGGCGCCGGGGGTCAAGCCGTTGCTGCGGTACTGGGCCAGGGTCTGCTCGTTGTAATCCCCCCGCATCCCGTACCACTCCAGCATCATCAGTGCGCTGCTGACGCCGCAGCTCCATTCACTGGTCTGCTGCTGGGTCTTGAAATGGGTCAGGATGGTCAGGCTGTCGGTGGATTCCAGGTTGTAGAAATCCGGGGCCTTGAAATAGGGGCTGTCCGTGTGATCGCCCTGGCGCTCCACACTGTCCGCGCCGTCCTCCGGGCTGAGATCGCAGGAATAGGGAATTTTCATTTCCTCTGAATAGGGATCGGCTTTGGCCGGCTGGAAGCAGCCAGTCAGAAGGGCAAAGCCCAAAGTTAGTACAAGAGAAAATACAATTATTTTTTTCATCGTTTTGTCACTCCATTTTCACAACAAAAAAGTAATTGTACTTGTTGAACAAACCCGCCATATCTTGTATTATTTATGATTGGACAGGACACCTGTCCTCCCTTTATTTATCCAATATTCCGGTGGTTTTCTGAGTCTATATAGTAATTTGTCTTTCGCTGGAAAACCAGATGGGAACGGTCTACTTTTACTACTCTCGTGCTGTTTTCACAAGTACGTCCTGCAAACGCAGGCGGTGAGACTCCAACAGAAGATGCGTTCCGCCGCGGGCCCTCCTTCCTTCCGGTAATGCAATCCACAACGAGAACATTTTACCGATTTCTTCCAGAAATACAAGTGTTTTTTCGCTCATGTACAAAATAACAGCCCAACAACCTTCGGGCGTTGATCCCAGGGCAGTTCAGAATTGATTTCATCAATGACATGAATTGCTCTATATACCTGGAGAAATTGTAATTTAGCAGGCAGATACGGCAGCACCCCTTGGCTCTCCCTTTGGGAGAGCTGGCTGCCCCATAAGGGGCAGACTGAGAGGGCATCATAGCTTATCTCGACTGCCATTATCTTACCGCGGTACCCTCTCAGTCAGCCTGTTCGGCTGACAGCTCCCCCATAGGGGGAGCCAAGGGGCGCGTCGGTTTCGGTACGCCAAACAACAATTTGCCGTGATGTCGCATCAAGATCAGCCCATGGTCTACAAAAATGACCAGCCCGGTTTTGGCGGGCTGGTCAAAATGATTTTGTGGGATTAAGCAGCCTTGTCGGCGGCGATAGAGGCCACGTAGCTTGCGGCGCTCTCGGCAGCGATACGACCAAAGACCACGAAGTCAGCAACAGCGTTGCCGCCCAGACGGTTGGCGCCGTGGACACCACCGGTGATTTCGCCGGCAGCGAACAGGCCGGGGATGATGGAGCCGTCCTCGGTCAGCACTTCGGTGGCGGAGTTGATCTTCAGGCCGCCCATGGTGTGGTGCACACCGGGAG
>CAMEWH010000044.1:0-15323 GCA_945940335.1 uncultured Clostridia bacterium
TCCCCCATAGGGGGAGCCAAGGGGTGCGTCGGTTCCGGTAGCTAAATTACAATTTCCCTCCGGAATGATCCTTATAAATCAATTTGCTCCGTCACTTCCAGCAGGGGCAGATCCTCCTGGCGGTGGGTGACGAGGATCAGCGTGCGGCCATGGCGGAAGCGGCGGATGGTCTCGGCTGCCCGGAGGCGGCTTTCTTCATCCAGGCCGGTGAAGGGCTCGTCCAAAGCCAGCAGCTCCCCCGGATGCACCAGCGCCCGGGCCAGCGCCACCCGCCGGGCCTGCCCCCCGGAGAGGGTGGAAACCGGCTTGTCCCAGCAGTCCGACAGGCCTAGGGCCGAAAGCACCTCTTTGGCCTGGGCTTCGCTGCACTTTACCGCCATGCGGATATTCTTTAAGGCGGAGAGCCGGGGGAACAGCCGGTCCTCCTGGAATAGAGCCGCTTTGGCCGCCGGAACCCCCCAAACCTGCCCGGCGTCGGGCTTTTCCAGGCCCAGAATCAGCCGGAGCAGGGTGGTCTTCCCCGCCCCGGAGGGTGCCATCACGGCGCAGCCGCTGCCCTGGGGAATCCGGCAGGAGAAATGGGAAAACACTTGCTTTTCCCCGTAGCTTTTTGATATGTCCTGAATCAGAATATCCATCAGCAGCCCTCCAATGCTTTGAGCAGCCGGGCCAAAAGGCGGGTAAAAGCCCATTCAAAGCTCACGCTGATCAGAACGATCACCAGTGTCCAGGCGAACAGATCCCCGATCTCCAGGTACACCTTGGCATCGTACAGCATCCCGCCCACACTGCCGCTGCACACGCCGATGACCTCGGCGGCCACCCCCGCCTTCCAGCACAGGCCCAGGGCGGACCGGCAGGCGGAGAGACAATAGGGCTCCAGGGCGGGCAGATAAATGCAGCGGATGCGGCTGAGCAGGCTCATGCGGAACACCCTTGCCATTTCCAGCAGCTTTGTCTCCGCTGCCCGGATGCCCTGGAGCAGATTGGAATAGAGCACCGGCAGCACCATCAGAAAGGAGATGAAAATGCTCAGCCGCCGTCCGGAGAGCCACAGCAGGGCGATGACAATGAAGGAGGCCACCGGCACCGTCTTCACCGCCGCCATGTAGGGGTGGATCAGGGTTTCCGCCAGCGGAAACCGGGCGGAAAGGATTGCCAGAGCCAGGGCCAGGCAGAAGGCCAGCAAAAAGCCCAGCGTAATCCGGGAGAAGGTGAAGCCTACGGCGCTCCAGAATGCCTCTGTGCGTACCAGAACCCACAGCCGTCCGGCCACCTGCACCGGCCCCACCAGCAGCAGCCGATTGTCCACCAGCACCGCCGCCAGCTGCCAGACACACAGCGCCAAAAGGCTGGCAAATAACTTTGCCAGCCTGGATTGGGGGGTGAACCATTTGCCCTTATTCTGCGCCATAGTAGAAGTCGTCCCCGGGGAGGGCGCCGCCCACGGCCTTGGGGTTCTGGTCGAAGATCACGCCCAGGCAGCCGGACAGGGCCTGCTTCATCTGCTCACCGGTGATGCACACGATGTTGCACTGAGGGATGGCCTTCTGGGCCACGGGGGCCTTGATGATCTCATATTCGCCGCACAGGGCAGCAGCCTCGTCCACATTTTCGTTGACCCACTGGACGGAAGCGTCAAATTCCGCCAGGAAGGCCTCCACCGCCTCGGGGTTGGCCTCCACAAATTCGGACCTGGCCATCACCACGGCGGTGGTGCACAGGGTTCCGTTGTCCAGATTGGCCCACTCGTCGGACAGGGACAGAGCAACCCGGAAGCCCTCCCCCAGCTGGGTAGCTGCAGCGGTGACATAGGGCTGGGGCAGCATGGCAATGCCCTTCTGCTCGGCGTTCAGCAGGGCCACCACCTCGCTGGGCTCACTCTTCCACTCAACAGTCACGTCCTTGTCCGGGTCGATGCCGTTCTGAGTCAGCACATATCGCAGGAAATATTCCGGGGTGGAGCCCTTGCCGGTGGCATAGATGGTCTTGCCCTTCAGATCCTCCAGGCTGTTCAGCTCCTGGGTGTTGAACTCGCTGATGTACAGCACGCCCAGCACGTTCACCGCCAGCACCTGAACGCCGCCCTCGGTCTTATTGTAAATGGTGGAGGCCAGGTTGGCAGGAACGGAGGCGATGTCCACCTTGCCCTGCAGGATCAGGGGCATCAGCTCATCGGCAGCGCCCAGGATGGTGGGTTCATAGGTACCTTCGCCATCAGCCAGCAGCTTTACCATGCCCATGGCGGTGGGACCGGTGAGGGCGCCCACATGGATGGTTGCTTCCTCCGCCTGCACCGGCAGGGCCAGCAGGGCGGCAAACAGGCAAATGACACAAATCACAGAGAATAATTTTTTCATAGGAACGGCTCCTTCCTCCGGGGATTCCCGGATTGACTTTCTGGAGGTATTATACTATACTGAAGTTCAGAATTCCGTTGCCATGGCAACAGATAGGCATATTGTAATTGATCGTACCAGGCACTGTAGGGGAGGCTCGTAGCCTCCCGCCACGTTCCGGGCCTGAGTGTTTGGTTGAATGGCATCATGCCCGACTTAGTACGGATTCGCCCAACCTGGTTTATATCGTGGGCTGATACTGCGCGGGAGGCTACGAGCCTCCCCTACAGTTGGCGTTGCAATAAATTACATTTTACCGCTCTGCTGGGTCAAAGTTACATACATATTTCATGATGGAGGGTATATGAACGAAAAAGAACGGGAGATTCTGGCCTCCTGCGGCCTGTTCACGGGAATCAGCCAGCCCGAACTGGAGCGATTGCTGGGCTGTCTGGGGGCGGAGGCTGTCCACTACGACAAAAACGCTATCCTCTACCACGCGGGCCAGCAGGTAAGTGCCTGTGCCGTGGTGCTCTCCGGGGCGGTGCGGGCGGAGGCGGTGAACGCCGCCGGGGAGCATAGCCTGATGGCCTGGCACGGCCCCGGGGCTCTGGTGGGGGATGTGCTCATGTCCACCCCCGGCGGGGTCAGTCCGGTGTACGTCATTGCGGCGGAGGCTGCCACGGTGGTGTTTCTCCCCTTCCGGCAGATCATGGGCGGATGCCGGGAATGCTGCCCGGCCCACGCCCGGCTGCGGGAGAATCTCATTGGGGAGATCGCCCAGAAATACTGGGCCCAGCGGCGGCGGCTGGGTTATCTCAGTGCCTCCTCCCTGCGGGGCCGGATTGCCATGTACCTGCTGGACCGGGCGGGAGATGCCGCCACCTTCTCTTTGGGACTGAGCCGGGAGAACATGGCGGACTACCTCTGCGTCAACCGCAGCGCCCTGTCCCGGGAGCTGGGGCGGATGAAGCAGGAAGGACTGCTGGACTACTACCGGGATACCTTCCGTATTCTCAACCGGGAGGCCCTGGCCCACTGGGGGCAGTGAGGGATTGGGGTGAATTCCCACAGCCCCCGGTTCGAATGTAGGGGAGGCTATTAGCTTCCCGCCAGGTTGGTTAACCGCGTGTTTGGTTGAACGGTATCATGTCCAACGTAGTACGAATTCGCCCAACCTGATTTATCACGATGGGTTGTACTGCGCGGGAGCATGATATCCTTCCCTACAGTGGCGTGACGGTTATCGGCACCGGATACCGTTCAACGTTCAGTGAAATAAGTAGAAAAGGCAGGGGACGGAATATGCAGGAACAAAACATCAAGGAGAAACACGCCGTTTTGATTGCCGGGTTCGGCACGGCACGGCCGGAGGCGCTGGAACGGGCCATTCTTCCTGTGGAGCAGGCCATACAGCGGGCCGCCGGGAAGATTCCCTGCTTCCGAGCCTTTACCAGCCCTACCCTCCGGCGGAAGCTTGCCGCAGAGGCGGGCATTTTGGTGGACAGCCCGGCCCAGGCCCTGGAAAAGCTGCGCCGGGCCGGGTTCACCCTGGTGAAGGTGCAGCCCACCCTGCTGCTGCCCGGGCGGGAATATGACCGGCTCCGGGAGGAAATTTCCGCCGCCGCCCAGGGGATGCGGGTTATTTTGGGCACACCCCTGCTGTGGGAGGACCGGGACCTTGCTGCCCTGGCAGAGGCGCTCCTCCAGGCCTATCCCCTGCCGGAGGATACGGCGCTTCTGCTCATGGGACATGGCACCGGCCATGAGAGCGACCGCATCTACCCCGCCCTCCGCCGCCATCTGGAGGACCTTGGCATGGCGCTGTGCACCTTGGAGGGGGGACTGGATTTTGGTGCCGCCCTTCCCTCCCTGCTTTCCGGCCCCCGGCGGAAGGTGTGCCTCGCGCCCCTGCTGCTGACTGCCGGGGCCCACTCCCAAAAGGACATGACCGGGCGGCTGAAGCCCCTGCTGGAAGCAGCGGGGTTTCAGGTAAGCCAGTGCCTCACCGGATTGGGGGAGCTTCCCGCCGTGCAGGAAATGTTTGCCGAAAAAGCAAAAGCCGATCCAGACAAAATTTAAAGGATTGTTCCACCGGCTTTGGGTGAAACAATCCTTTCTTTTATATCTGCTTGTACATGGCGGCGGCATCGTCCTTGCGGACGGCTTCGGCCACCTGCAAAACCTCCACGGCGACGGTGCGGCCGCCCATGGAAATCTCGATTTTGTCCCCTACCTTCACGTCGTAGCTGGCCTTGGCGGGCCGGCCGTTGACGCTGATGCGGGCATTGTCGCAGGCCTCGTTGGCCACGGTGCGGCGCTTGATGAGGCGGGAGACCTTCAGGTATTTGTCCAGGCGCATGGGATTACTTGCCCAGAGCGTCCTTCAGGGTCTTGCTGGCTTTGAAGGAAGGCACCTTGGAAGCGGCGATTTCCATGGCCTCGCCGGTGTGGGGGTTGCGGCCCATGCGGGCCTCCCGCTCCTTCACCTCGAAAATGCCAAAGCCGCTGACCTGCACCTTATCCCCCTGCACCAGGGCGGCGGTGATGGCATCCAGAGCGGCGTTCAGAGCCTTCTCGGTATCCTTTTTGGTCAGGCCGGAAGCCTCGGCGGCGGCAGCGATGAGTTCAGTCTTATTCATAATTAAAAATCCTCTCTTCAATGAAAGTCAAACGGGGGAAAACCACCCATTTGCAGATAGAAAAATTGAGCTTTCTTAGATTAACATAATGTTTCGCAAAATGCAAGAATTTTCTTGCAAATCATCACAATTTCAACAGCTTTGCAATTTTTTCACCCTTGGGCAGCAGCAGGCAGTCCTCCCGGGTGATGACTTTGAACACGATGGCGGCGATGACATACACCACAACGCCCACGCACACGGGCACCCCGGCCAGCAAAACACGGCTGGAAATGCCTACGGTACTCATGCTCCACCAGCACAGCCACACTGCCACGCCCATAAGGCAGGCAGCCAGGAGGGGCCGCACCAGATTCCTGAGGATGTGGGGCGGATCTTCCACCAAAGAGCGGATGGAGAACACATTGAGAATGCAGATCACCACATAGCTCAGCAGCGTGCCAATGGGAGTGCCCACAATGCCGATGGCGGGATTGCCCGTGAGGACATACACCACGATCAGCTTTAATACGCCGCCGATGAGCATATTCACCACCGGGCGGTTCACGTTGCCGTGGGCCTGCATAATGGCGGTGGTCACCAGCACCAGGGCGTTAAACACAATGGAGATGCCCAGCACGGTCATCATCTGGGCGGCAAGGGTCAGGCGCTCTCCGGAGTAACCGCCAAGCAATGCGGTAATGGGCTGGGCCAACACCGTCAGTCCCACGGCGCAGGGCATGGCCACGATGCCCGTGACCCGGATGGCAGATTCCTCGGTGAGCCGGGTCTGGCGGTACTTTTTCAGGGTAATCTGGGCGGTGATGGCGGGGATGATGCTCACAGTGATGGGGGTGATGAAGGCGCAGGGCATATTGTAGATGGTCTGGGTCATCACATGAACGCCCCGCATGGTATCCGCCGCCTCCTGGCTGACCCCGGAGGCCAACAGCTGACCCATGTAGATTTTACTGGACAGGGAGGTGATGATGGACAGGCAGGTGGAGCTGAGGGTGATGGGAATGGCAATTTTCAGCAGCTCCTTGGCGGTTTCTCCAAAGGACTGGGGGGTATCCCCGGTTTCGGGAAGCACCCGGTAGCTCTTGCGGAACCGGCCGGACAGGTACACCACCGACACCAGGCAGCTCACCGTCACGCCCAGGATGGCGCCGCCCGCGGCCAATGGCACGCTGGCCGTAGCCTTGAGCACAAGGATGGCAACAAGCATACCAACGACCAGTTTGGTCACCACCTCCAGCACCTGGGAAACGGCGGTGGGGATCATGTTGCTCTGGCCCTGGAAATAGCCCCGGTAGGCACTCATCACGCAGATGAGCAGCACGCAGGGACCCAGGCAGCCGATGGCAGCCCAGGCATCCGGCTGATTCCAGAAGGAGGCCAGCTGGCGGCAGAACACCGTCATCAGCAGGCTTCCGGTGATACCCAGGATCAGAAACAGCTTCCGGGCAGTGGCGTACACCTGGCGCACCTGGCCATAATGCTCCAGGCTGCTGGCCTGGGAGATCATCCGGCTCATGGCCACGGGCAGGCCCGCGGTGGAGATCATGAGCAGGATATTATAAATTTCGTAAGCGGTGCTGAAATAGCCGAAGCCCTTTTCTCCGATGATGGCATTCAGGGGCACCTTGTACAGGGCGCCTACCAGCTTCACCACCAAAGTGGCAATGGCGAGCAACGCCGTGCCCTGGAGGAAATTCTGCTTCTTTTGCGCATCAGACATTGGTTTGACCTCCATTTTGGGCTGCACTGGGCTCCTGGTCCTTCCGGAAGAGCCTGGGAATGGCTTCCTCCGTCAGCTCCTGCACCACGGCAGCCAGGTCAATGGTGGGGAATTTACCGTTCTGGTAGAGGATTTTGCCCCTGACCATGGTCATCGCCACGTCGCCGCCCTTGGCTGCGAACACCAGGCCGCTGAGCACATTGTGGCAGGGCATGAGATGGGGAGCAGTGAAATCCACCAGGGCAATGTCCGCATCCATGCCCACTTTCAGCATGCCGCATTCCTTGCTTCTGCCCTGGGCCTGGGCACCGCAGACGGTGGCCATCATCAGCGCAGCGGAGCTGGGCAGGGCGGAAGCATCCTGTTTGGCGGCCCGGACGGACAGGGAGGCGCCCCGCATCACTTCAAACATGTCCAGGTTTCCCGTCTCCACGGCACCGTCGGTGCCCAGGGCCACATTCATCCCGGCTTTGACGCAGTCCAGGATGGGGGTGCAGCTCATCCCGTTTTTGGCGGC
Source organism: uncultured Clostridia bacterium (assembly GCA_945940335.1). GTDB lineage: Bacteria > Bacillota > Clostridia > Oscillospirales > Oscillospiraceae > Faecousia. The sequence goes on from CAMEWH010000044.1 coordinate 7,219, forward strand.
GGCAATGGGCAGGGCCACGGCGGTGACCTTTTTCTTCCCCAATAGTTTTTGCTCAAAGTCCGTCAGATATCCGCAGCCCGCGGCAGTGGCAGGAACATGGAACAGGCCGTGGCAGTTAAGTAACTCTCCGGGGTTCATGCCCGTGCGGTCCAGGCACTCTTCCACCTCTCCCGCCGTCTGGGCCAGGTGGAGCTGAACTCCCAGGCCCTGCTCGCTGGCGTAGCCCAGCAGACCTTCCCAAAGCTTATAGTTGCTGGTGTACTCGGCATAGATGCCGGCATCGATTTTGATCCGGCCCTCATCGAAGCCGTTCCACTTCTCCGTCACACGAACCAGCTCCCGGCACTGCTCATCGGTATCGAAGTCGAAGTCCTCGTTCTGGTCGATAAACCGGTAGCTGGACAGGGCCAGGTTGGCCTTGATGCCGGACTCCGCCACGGCTTTGGCGGTGGCGTCGGGATAGTAGTACAAATCGGACACAGAGGTCACGCCGAAGCGCAGGCACTCCGCAATGCTCAGCAGTGCCGCCGCCCGGGCGCAGCGGGAGTCCATTTTGGCCTCCTTCTTTAATAGCTCCTCCAGAGCCTGGGTATTGCCCAGGTCGTCGGTATAGCAGCGCAGCACCGAGGAGGCCAGATGGGTATGGCAATTGATGAGGCCGGGCATGGCCACCATGCCGGTGCCGTCAATCACCGTCTTGGGCGGCTCCTTGGGGGGTGTGCGGTCAATGGAGGTGATTTTTCCGTTTTCGATGCCGATGTAGGCCCCGAAAATTACCTCCATTTTGGGATTCATGGTCACCGCAGTGACATTTGCAATCAAAGTATCCACAAAAATGTGTCCTTTCCGTTATAGCAATTCAAACAGCTCTTTCTTCTGTTCCAGCACCCGGGGGAGAAGTTCGATGTACTGCTCCGGGAATTTGGGGTTGTGGAAGCGCTGGAGATGGCCGTCGGGAAGATTGACCTTGTTCATCCCGCCGCCACCCAGGGAGAGGATGGTGTGAACCTCCTCCATCATGTAGATGTTGTACAGGCAGTCCATTCCATCCCGACTCCAGCCCACGTTCTCGAAGGAGCCGGACATATACTTCTGGCGGTACAAATAGTAGGGCTTGTAGCCCAAGGCGGACAGGGTCTTGTTGGCATAGGCCACCATTTCCGTCACCTCTTCGGCAGCGGGCAGGCTCCCCCGCTTTTCAAACAGGTCGGCCCCCTTTTTCAGCGCCAGGGTGTGGACGGTGATATTGGAGGGGTTCAGTGCTGCCACAGCGTCCAGACTGCGGCAGAAGCCCTCTACGGTGTCCTCCGGCAGCCCGGCGATCAAGTCCATGTTGATGGCGTCAAACCCCGCCGCCACCGCCTGGTGATAGGCCCGGACGATGTCCCCGGCCTTGTGGGGTCTGCCGCAGGCCCGGAGCACGGAATCCTCCATGGTCTGGGGGTTGATGCTCATGCGGTTTGCTCCGTGGACACGAATGGCCCGGAGCTTCTCTTCATCCAGGGTATCCGGCCTTCCGCCCTCCACAGTGAATTCCAGGCAGTTTGATAAATCGAAAGCGGCAGCGATGGCATCCATCAGTCGCCCCAGCTGCGGGGTGGACAGGGTGGAAGGAGTGCCGCCTCCTATGTAAATGGTACGCACCCGGCGGCCGGATTTTGCCAGCAGAGCGCCAGTGATTTCAATTTCTTTCAAAAGGGCATTCAGGTAGGGCTCCAGCAGCTCGGTCTTCTTCCCCACCGTCCGGCTGACGAAGCTGCAATAGGTGCAGCGGGTGGGGCAGAAGGGAATGCCCACATACAGGGAAATGTCCTGTGGTTCCAGCAGCCGGGCCGCTTTCACCGTGGACTGAGAGCACTGCACCGCCAGCTTCCTCCGCTCCGGGGTGACGAAGTACACATCCTTCAGGAGTTTGTCGGCGGATTGGGGGGTGCCCCCTTCCAGCAGGTGCTTGGTGGTGATTTTGGTGGGCCGCACGCCGGCCAAAGCCCCCCAGGCGGGCTGGGTGGGCAGAAGCTGGACGGCAGCCAGATAAACGCTCTGCTGCAATGCCCTTCTGCGCAGGCGGACGGTCTCGTCTGCAGTTTTCAGCCGCCGGACAGCCTGGACGGTTTTTCCATCCAGGGTAATGGAGGCCCGGGCCGTGATCCAGACTTCCCCCCGGTGCAGGGAGGACACCGCCTCCAGGGGGGTATTCTCCGGAAACAGGGACAGCAGCAGCTGCTCCACGGCGTAGCGGTCGTCGTGACCGGAAAGGGTCAGATTCATGCTCCTCGCTCCTTACAGGTAGGGATTGCTTTGCCGCTCCCGATCCAGGGTGGTTTCGCCCCCATGGCCGGGGAGCACCCGGTAGTCCCCGGGGAGAGCGGCCAGCGTTTTCAGAGAGGCGGCAATCTGCTCCCAGCTTCCGCCGGGCAGATCCGTGCGCCCGCAGCTGCCCTGGAACAACGTATCTCCGGAGAACATGGTGTCCTCCACCAGCAGGCAAACCGAGCCGGGGGTATGCCCCGGGGTGGGAAGGACGCGGATGGCCAGCCCAGCCAGGTTCAGCGTTCCCGAGGCGGGATAGGTATGGGTATAGTACAGTTTTCCGTTCGTGATCATGGGGGGCAGACTCAGGTCGGCTTCGGCAATGTAAACGTCGCAGTCCGTCTCCGCGGCCAGGTCCTGCACCGCACCCACATGGTCAAAGTGACCGTGGGTCAGCAGGATGGCCTCCGGCTCCAACTGCTTTTGCTGCAAAACGGAAAGAATCCGCCCGGCTTCATACCCCGGGTCAATGATGAGACACTTGGAGGAAGCCTCCTGCCGGAGGATATAACAATTGGTCATATAGCCGCCCAAAGTCAAAACCGTAATTTCCATGGGGATTCTCCTTTTTAGAATTGAATACACCGCTCAGTGTCTGGGGGTATTCATCAGCTGGTCGGTGTCCAGGATCAAGGTGACGGGGCCGTCGTTTAAGGACTCCACCTTCATGTCCGCGCCGAAGCGGCCATGCTGGGGCGGGTAGCCCAGTTCTTCGCAGATGGACAGGAACTTTTCGTACAGCGCATTACCCAGCTCCGGACCGGCAGCCTCGGCAAAGCTGGGCCGGCGGCCCTTGCGGCAGTTGCCGTAGAGGGTGAACTGGCTCACCACCAGCACCTGACCCTCCACCTGCTCCAGTCCCAGGTTCATTTTGCCGTTTTCGTCCTCGAAAACCCGCAGTCCCAGGGCCTTTTCCGCGAGAACACGGCATTCCTTCTCCGTATCCTCCGGGCCAACCCCCAGCAGAATGAGAAAGCCGGGGCCGATTTTTCCCACCACTTCTCCGTCAATGGTAACGGAGGCATACTTCACTCTTGTTAAAACAGCTCTCATGTTAGTTCTGTCCTCTCCGGGAGCCGGTGACATCCCGAATGTTCAGCAGCCGGTTGCGGATGGCCTCCAGCTCGGCCACGTTCTTCACTTCAAAGCGGATCAGGCAGGTGCTTCTGCCGCCGGGCAAATCCTTGGCAGCCAACTCCTTCACCCGCACCCGAGCGGTGGTGAGCACGGTGGCCACATCCAGCACAATGCCGTCCCGGGTCAGGCAATCCAGCTCCAGAGTGGTCTCGAAGGGCTGCTCCTCCTGGGAGGCCCAGCGCACCCGCACCCAGCGGGCGGCCTGCCGGGGATCGTCCCGGTTCTGGGCATTGGGGCAGTCCGCCCGGTGGACGGAGACGCCGAAGCCCTTGGTGATGAATCCCACGATGGAATCTCCGGGCACGGGGGTGCAGCATTTTGCAAATTTGATCATGCAGGAATCAATGTCCTCCACGATCACCCCGTTCACCGCATGGCGGTTCTGCTTCACCGCCTCGGAATCCGGGTTTAAGCGCAGGGGGCTGACATTCCGCTCCGCGGTCTGGGCTTTGACAGCCCGGGAAACATCATCCCGGATTCTGCCCACGGCCTTCACGGCAGTCAGTCCACCATAGCCGATGGCGGCATACATATCGTCCCAGCTGTCGAAGGCAAGCTTTTTCAGCAGATGGGGCTCCAGCTCCTCGTCGGTGAGGGCGGACAGGGGCAGGCCCACCCGCTTCATCTCCGACTCGAAGGAGGACTTTCCGTGGACGATGTTCTCCTCCCGCTTCTCCTTCTTGAACCACTGCTTGATCTTGGTTCTGGCCTGGTTGCTCTGGCAGATGTTCAGCCAGTCCCGGCTGGGGCCCTTGGCGGTTTTGGAGGTGATGATCTCCACAATGTCGCCGTTGGTCAGGGGGGTGTCGATGTTGGCGATGCGGTTATTCACCTTGGCGCCGATCATGGAGTTGCCCACCCCGGAATGGATGGCATAGGCAAAATCGATGGGGGTGGAGCCGGAGGGCAGGGAGACGATGCGGCCCTTGGGGGTAAAGACGAATACCTCATCGTCAAACATATCGATTTTCAGGGACTGGACGTACTCCTCCGCGTCCGCGTCCTGCTGGCTCTCCAGCAGACGGCGCACCCACTCGAAGTCCTTCTCCGTGCCGGAGCCGGTGCCCTGCTTGTATTTCCAGTGGGCGGCGATGCCGTATTCCGCCGTCTCGTGCATGTCCCAGGTACGGATCTGCACCTCGAAGGGGATGCCCTCGGAGCCGATGACGGTGGTGTGCAGAGACTGGTACATATTCGGCTTGGGGGTGGAGATATAGTCCTTGAACCGGCCGGGCACCAGGTTGAACAAATCATGGATGTGGCCCAGCACGTTGTAGCAGTCCGGGATGGAGTTCACAATCACCCGGAATGCGTAAATGTCATAGAGTTGGTCCATGGTCTTGTCCTGGGACACCATCTTCCGGTAGATGGAATACACATGCTTGATGCGGCCGTAGGTGGTGTTCTGGATGCCCATGGCGTTGAGCCGGTCGGTAATTTTGAACTGGATGGACTGCATGAAGGCCTCGTCCTTTTCCCGGTGGGCCTGGAGATAATTTGTAATCTCCGTGTATTCCTTGGGGGCCAGGTAACGAAGGGAGGTATCCTCCAGCTCCCATTTCATCTTCTGCATACCAAGCCGGTGGGCCAGAGGGGCATAGACGTCCATGGTCTCCTTGCATTTGATGATCTGCTTGGCGGGGGACTGGTACTGCATGGTGCGCATGTTGTGGAGCCGGTCGGCGATTTTGATCAGCACCACCCGGATGTCCTTACTCATAGCCATGAACATCTTGCGCAGGTTCTCCATCTGGGCCTCCTCGGTGGAGGAGAAATTGGCCCGGGTCAGCTTGGTAACACCCTCCACCAGCTCGGCAACGGTGGCGCCGAAGAGCTTTTCGATCTCCTCGTGGGAGGCGTCGGTATCCTCGATGCAGTCGTGGAGCAGGGCGCCCAGGATGGCATCCATATCCAGGCCCATTTCCACCACGATCTCCGCCACGGCCAAAGGATGGATGATGTAGGGAGAGCCATCCTTGCGCTTCTGCTGGCGGTGCTTGTCGTCGGCATAGTGGACGGCCTTATCGATCAGGTCCATGTCCGCAGTGGGCATTCTCCGGGCAATGGCGGCACACATGGAATCATAATGTTCTTCAAAGGTTTCCAAGATATATCAGCTCTCTTTCGTTCTGGGGGCAAGCCCCTTTCCCGCGGTTAACGTAACATACTCATGTCGGGTACAAATAACGCACACGCCACTGTAGGGGAGGCTATTAGCCTCCCGCCAGGTGAGAAATCTGAGCGTTTGGTTGAATGGCACTTTGTCCGACGTGGTACGGATTCGCCCAACCTGGTTTATGGTCGTTGGGTTGTACTGCGCGGGAGGATCATATCCTCCCCTACAGTCTGATCGGAATGTTGTGCGAATTCGCCCGCCCCGATTCACGATCGTGGATTTATACCGCACAGGAGGATCATATCCTCCCCTACAGCAGCGTGGCAAAAATTTAAGGATTCATCCAATGCAGCAAAAGCTGCATGGTGGCGCTTTGATTCAGGTCCGCCTTTTCGGTGCCAGGGGTGAGGCGGATGGTGATGTACTTGTGCATTCGCTGCTGCTGCAGCAGGCCCACATCCCGAAAAATATCCAGGCAGGTCATCAGCTGCTCCAGCTCCAGGGGCTTTCCGGACCACCGGACGATCTTCCGGCACAGACACATGGGGGACTCCTGAATGGCGTTGCCGGGCACCGAAGCGAGGTAGCGCCACACGATGGCCAGCATTGCACGGCTGGGAATGAGCAGCTTTGCCCCATCGGGGGTAAGGCTGCCATCCAGCAGCGCCCGGTAGTGGGCGGTTTCCGTGCCGCAGGGAGCGGCACAGCTGGGGCGGATGTCCGTCACGTTCATCTGCAGCTGCCGGTCACCCTGGAAGCAGTTCACCTGGGGCAGGAAGGCCACATCCACCACTTCGCCCACATGGAGGTTCACGGTGTCGGGATTCACGGAAAAATAGATGGCGTTGAAAAGCTGCCGGTCCCGGCGCAGCCGCAGCCGCATGTGCTTGCCGCCGCCCACCATGGTCACCCGGTCCACCACCAGACCCGAGAGCATCAGCACCGGCTTGGGGCAGCCGCTGCCCGTGGGCTCCAGAATCTCCAGTGCGTCGAATTCCGCCAGGGTCATCAGCTCCGGGGGTACCTCGCAGTCCACATCCAGGCTGGTGCGCAGGGTCTCACCGGAAAAAAATTCCGCCGCCAATGCACAGACCTGTTTGCGAAACTCCGGAATGTTGCTCCGGTTGATGGTAAAGCCCGCCGCAAGCTCGTGGCCGCCGTAGCTTTCCAGGAGGTCAGACAGAGCGGTGAGGGAGGCGAACAGGTTGAAGCCTCCGTGGCTGCGGGAGCTGGCCTTGCCGTGCTCCCCATCCAGGCAGATCAGGAAGGTGGGGCAGGCGTATTCTTCGGCGATGCGGCTGGCCACAATGCCAACCACGCCCTGATGCCAGTTCTCATCCGCCAGCACGATGGCCTCGGGCGCCTGGCCCTGGGGCAGCATGGATACCGCCTGGCGGTAAATCTCCGATTCGATTTGCTGGCGCTGGCGGTTCAGGTCACACAGTCCTTTGGCCACCTGGGCAGCCCGGTCCCGGTCCTGGGTCATGAACAGGTCCACCGCCAGGTCAATCTGGCCCATGCGGCCGGCGGCATTGATCCGGGGGGCCAGCATAAAACCGATGGACGAGGCGTTCAGGGCTGCCGGGTCGCAGCCGCATTCCTTCATCAGCGCGGCAAGGCCCGGCCGTTTGGTATGGCGCAGGGAGTCAAGGCCCCGGGAGACAAACACCCGGTTTTCTCCCACCAAAGGAATCACATCCGCCACGGTGCCAAGGCACACCATGTCCGCATAGTTTTCCAGCACCTGCTCCGTGTCTCCGCTGAGGGCGCAGGCCAGCTTGAAGGCCAGGGCCACGCCGGAAAGGCAGCGGTGCGGATAGGTGTCGCCGGGCTTGTGGGGGTCCACAATGGCCACGGCCTGGGGGAGCTTATCCTTGCACTCATGGTGGTCAGTGATCACCAGCTCCATCCCCAGCCGGCGGCAGAGCTCCGCTTCTTCCACGGCAGTGATGCCGCAGTCCACGGTGATGATGAGCTTCACTCCCTGGTCGTGGAGGCTCTGAATGGCGATGGGGTTCAGGCCGTAGCCCTCCTCCAGCCGTCCGGGGATATAGCTGACGCAGTCCGCCCCGCAGCTGCGCAGAAAATCGGTGAGCAGGCAGGTGGCGGTGATGCCGTCCACGTCGTAGTCGCCGAAGACGGCGATTTTTTCATGGCTGTGGATGGCACAGCCCACCCGTCCCGCGGCCACATCCATTTCCGTCAGAAGAAACGGTGAAGGCAGGGGGCAGTTGCAGTCCAGGGCTTCGTGGGCCGCCTGGGGATTGGTGATGCCCCGGGAAGCCAGAATCCGCGCTGCCAGTTCCGGATACCCACCCCGGCGCAGGCTGGCTACCGCCTGGGGGTCCGGTTTCGATACGTTCCAAATTCCATATTTCACAACAATACACATCCAAAATGCTTTTCCAGATATTATATCAAAAAAAGCATGGAAGCACAATACATTTTTTTGATGATACACGGAGCCGTTTTTGCCCCTCAAATCGGCAAATTGTAATTTGGCGGGCAGATACGGCAGCACCCCTTGGCTCTCCCTTTGGGA
>CAMEWH010000045.1:0-15134 GCA_945940335.1 uncultured Clostridia bacterium
CCGCATAATAGCAAGTCAATTTGAAGCCATATATGTACCAAACTATCCGACGGAATACTGTGTATATTACGGCTCTTTGTACACCGCCATCATGATGCGAATGCCAAGCTGGAAGCCCGTCTTGAAGCTGTCGCAGGAAAGCAGGGTTTCCATATCCGCGCGGTTGGAGAGGTACTGATCGAGTAAGGATCGGGTTTCCTTGTCAAGCCGTTCCTCAAGGATATCGCTGAGCTGGCTCATTTTCTGGTTCAGACTGCGTAATTCCTCTATGCGGCTGGGGCAGTCTTCCCAGGGGTTGATTTTGCCGTAGAACAGATCTTCCAGAATATCATTGGGCATCCGCGTCACCAACCTTTCTGCAAATGTCAGCGCCATAGGCCACACTCAAGCCGCACCCGTTGTCCCAGGCAACCATGATGCTGCCAATGTCATCGACACCTCTAACAGTGCCCTTTGTGCCGATGGGAGGGGCCTGCGGATCGTCCATCAGCACCAATTCCACCCGGGTGCCAACCGGATACTGGCGGCGGAGCACTTCGACAACAGCCTTACTCGGAAACCGCATCATCCGCCACCTCCTTCTTCGTGCCGGACCTGAAGGCGCTCGATCCGGTCAGGTTGCGGAGCAGAATCTTCCGCTGGGTTTTATACGCGCTTCCGATGAAGCCCAGGCGGAGGAGGAAGCAGCGGAAAGCGTACTTCTCATTGTCCACCGGCTTTTCCGTAGCCGTGATTCGCTTGGCATTCTTAGCCATTGCACAGAGGTTGGCAATGAAACTCATATAAGTCTGCACCTCATCCGGGGTGAGGTCCCGGTGAAACCAGGGGAAAGAAACTCGTTCATCGGTAACCTCCAGCGGCAGGGCTTCAATGTCCAATGCTTTCTTGATGAGCGTTCCCTTTGCATCCAGCAGACGGTTCAGGTTTTCCAGCGCCATATCGGAGAAGCCGTCCCTGGGCAGGGAGACTGTCAGGCCTGACTCATCGGCAGCAGGCTGTTCCGGTTCCTGTTTCTCGCCTTCGTAGGAAAAGCCTGCGGCGGTCAGGGCGGCCAGAACCGCATCAATGGTTTCCTGCGATGTGCGTTCGTCCCAGAGCAGGGTGCCTTCTTTGCTGACCGTCATGTTATCGATGACGTATGCGCAGGTGGGCATGAATTTGTAGACTGCCTTCATGTGGACCGTGTCGGAAATGATGCTGACCATCTCTTTCCGCTGGGTTCCGGTAACGTCGAATTTTAGTTCCATATGGGAATCCTCCTTTGTTTTTGGTAGTCACATATTCGCTCTGAAAGCACAGATTATCAAGTGATTTCGGCGGCATAAATCTGACAAAGATAAGCCTTGAGAGCAGTGTGAATTACCAATTATGCCATAGAGGATTCCAAGTCGACTTCATCATATCGATAGGTCAATCCATCCCGCTGGACAGAGACACCATCGGCGCTGCCGACCTGCTCGATGAACCGCTTCACAATGACATCGCAGAACTTCTCATCCAGTTCGATGGTGCGGCAGACTCGGTCAGTCTGTTCACAGGCGATCAGCGTACTGCCGGAACCGCCGAAGGGGTCCAGCACCACCGAATTGCTCATGGAGGAATTCATGATGGGATAGGCCAGGAGCGGAATGGGCTTCATGGTGGGATGGTCGCCGTTTTTCTTGGGCTTATCAAATTCCCAGATGGTGGATTCTTTGCGCCCGGTGTACCACTGGTGCTTGCCTTTCTTCTTCCACCCGTACAGAACCGGCTCGTGCTGCCACTGGTAAGGAGAGCGGCCCAGAACCAGGGACTGCTTTTTCCAGATACAGCAGCCGGACAAATAAAAACCCGCATCGGCAAACGCCCTGCGGAAATTCAGACCCTCGGTGTCCGCATGGAACACATAGATGCTGCCGTCATCCGCCAGTGCCTGCTCCATGCAGGTGAACGCATCCAGAAGGAACTGATAGAACTTTTCGGATGCCATGTTGTCGTTTTTGATTTTCCCGGCGGAACCCTCATAGTTCACATTGTACGGAGGGTCGGTGACGATGAGGTTTGCCTTGGTATCGCCCATCAGGGTTTCATATGTTTCTTCGCGGGTAGCGTCCCCACAGACCAGGCGGTGACGGCCCAGCGTCCACACATCCCCCGGTTTGGTGACGGTGGGTTTCTGAAGTTCCGCATCAACATCGAAATCATCCTCTTTGACACCGTCCTTCAGGGTGTCCTTGAAGAGCGCATCGATCTCGGCAGGCTCAAAGCCGGTAAGGGATACATCAAAATCCGCGCCCTGCAGATCAGCGATCAGCAGGGCCAGCTTGTCCTTATCCCACTCGCCGGAGATCTTATTGAGGGCGATGTTGAGGGCCTTTTCTTTTTCCTCGTCCAGTTCCACCACCACGCATTCCACTTCGGAAATGCCCATGTCGATCAGGACTTTCAGCCGCTGGTGACCGCCGACCACGCGCCCGGTGGCTTTATTCCAGATAACCGGCTCCACATAGCCGAACTGTTCAATGGAGCGCTTCAACTTTTCGTATTCCGGATCACCGGGCTTCAGGTCTTTGCGGGGGTTGTAGTCTGCCGGAAGCAGGTCTTTCACATTTTTCTTCTCAATATTCATACCAGACCCCACTCAGCAAAAGCCTCGAAACCGCCCACAGAGCGGATGTATTCTCTTGCTGTTTCCACAATTTTGGAATATGGAATGCCCCTGACCGTCTCATCACCGATAGCGCAGCACAGCTCCACCGGCTTACCAGTGTGCTGGGCTTCGAGCCAGGCATAGATGTTGACGGACACATCGGCCTTGCTGAGATCCTTGCCGTGCAGACCGCCGCCGGTCACACTATCAGCCATGTCGCTGCCCAGCTTGCGGTTGGTGGCTCCGGTGTCCACATTGGTTCCGCCAGTCCAGTCGCCGAGGGGATTGATCTCAGCACCGGGATACCAACACTCCAGCTCATCCGCGTCTGCGTTGCTCTGGCAAATGATCAGGCGGTTGCCATCCAGAATGTATTTGCCATCGGACTCATATTCTTCGTAGATGATATGGGCAATATGGGAGAGGGTTTTCTGCTCCTCGGTCACCGGCATTCCCTTGAAAATGCCGTTATCGCCGCACCGGATGCCGTCCGCCTGGTTCTCGGAAAGATGGGCGTCCTGCGGCACTTCTACATAATCGACCTCATGCCATCCGGCAATGCGGTAGACCGCAGCCACCACGACATCCGTGGGGATATGCACCGAAGTTTCCGCAATGATATGGCATTTTCCGTGGCCGAGCAGAACTTCCACGGCGATTCTGGGGTCATGCTCTTTGGCGTATGCGTAATCCACCAGGGCACCGGCGATGCGGTCGGCCAGCTTGTCCGGGTGGGAAGGATTCACTTTCTCAAACATTCACATCGTTCCTTTCCTTGCGCGTAGCAATCGTTCCATGACATCGTCCTGGGGATTGGCTCCGTTGTATTCGCCGGTACAGTTCTCCCGTACGATCTGATAGATTTCCGACCACAGGCGGTTGGCCTGGGTCATGTATTTATCCGCAATGGCCACATAGGGCGACTGGATGGCGGCACCCGTGGTGGGGTGCTTTGCCAGAAAGCCCAGTTCGCTGGTGATAGACTCACACTGAATCCACCGGGCGCTGGCCATGGCGTATCGCTCGATGAGCTGCGGATTGACCAGAGCCACACAGCCCCGATCCTTCAGCCAGTTCCACACATTTTCATAGATTTCTGCGGCACAGAGGGTGGAGCCGTCTTTCTGCCGGGCGGACAGGAATTCGGACGGCTTCGGCATTTCCTGACCCTCAAGGTCAGCCGCGCTGTCACCAAAATCGATAACAGTCAGCGGTCGTCTGCCGGGATTGCCGTCCGTGATCTTATCCGCGATGGCCTTTTTCGGCCTGCCTCCGGTGCCTGGTTTGGGTCCTCGCTGGCCCATTCTGTACACCTTCTTTCCGTCAGGGGGCTATTCCCCCGAAAACTTATGCGATTTTGTACGCGTGACCCCACGCCCGTTCCCAGGGCCTTGCCGCCTGGAGATTTTGACCGCCCCTGGGGGTCAGCGGTTGTGCCATCGGTCACCGTGCTGAGCGTGGATTCTGGCATGGCAGGGCTTACAGAGGGCAATCAGATTCTCCCGTGCGTGAGTGCCGCCTTCCGACAGCGGTTTGATATGGTGGATCTCCTCGGTTTTCACATACCGTCCTTCCTTCAGACACAGTTCACACAGCGGATGGGCGGCGGCATAACTGTCGCGGATGCGTTTCCAGGCACGACCATACCGACGCTTGGTTTCTGGGTTGCGGTCATATTTTTCATACCGCTGGGCTTCCAGTTTGGCGTGTTCCTCACAGAATCTTCCGTCTGTCAATTTGGGGCAGCCAGGAAAGGAGCAGGGGCGCTTTGGTTTTCTCGGCATCTGTTCACCTCCATCCGGGCATGAGAAAAGCCCCACGGGATTGCTCCCATGAGGCTCTCTGCATTTTCTTCGCATTATAATGATATCATAAAGGGAATGTGCATTATAGTGGCTTTTAGTGGCTTCTTTCGTTGCCGTCAAGAATCTGCTGCACAGCATCCAGGGCCTTGTCATGCAGCCGGAAGATCCAGCGGCGGTTGTGGTAGAGATTCATGGTGATTTCCTCCCATGTCGCACCGCACAGATACCGCTGTTCCAGCAGGATGCGCAGTTCCACATCTTCGACCTTGCTGATCACATCCACGATATCCTTTTTGATCTGAACCAGTCGGTCCATATCCGATGCGATCTCGTTCTGCAGGTCGATGATCTTACAGACGGCGTCTGCCATCCGGGAAGTGCCGCGATTGGGATTGTGGGGCATTCCGGTCATGGTTGCCGTACAGCTGGTGGCGAGTTCATTCAGGGACTGTATCTGCTCGGATTTGCTTTTTATCCGCTGATCCAACAGATAAGCCTGGTTCAGAAAGTCCTTCGCGGTCATGCTGCCACCTCCTGTCGCACCATACGGCGAACCCCTGTCATAAGGACTTCGCCGTCAAGGTTGGTCAGCATCCCGTACCAGCCGGAACGGAAAAACCGCTCCAATGATGCGACCTCGTTTGCGTAATCCTTGTTATTGGGAAAACGGAAGTGTTGTTTGAGGGCTTTCTTGTAGTCTTTTACTGCCAGTTCTACGATGGCGTTGGCTAATGCCTGATAAGGTTCCATATTCGTACCTCCGATATTTTGTGATCCTCGGATTGGCACGGATTGTCTTAGGTTGTCGATAGATTGTCTCAGATTTTCAAATCGGCCTTGACCGCATCAATCAGCGCGGACTGGGTGCGCTCCTTGCTTCGCAGTGCCTTCATGATCCGCTCGTCAATGGTGCCTTTGGTGATGATGTGCTGCACCACCACGGTTTTGGAGGTCTGGCCTTGCCGCCAGAGACGGGCTACGGTCTGTTGGTAGAGTTCCAGACTCCAGGTCAGGCCGAACCACACCAGCGTTGAGCCGCCGGACTGGAGATTCAAACCATGACCCGCCGATGCCGGGTGGATCAACGCCACCGGAATCTCACCGTTGTTCCATCTGCGAATGCTGTCGGAAGTGTCCAGCTTGGAAAACGGGATATGGCACTTTTTCAGCCGTTCCGAAATGCGGTCATAATCATGCTTGAACCAGTAGGCCACCAGAACCGGATTGCCGTTAGCCGCTTCGATGATATCTTCCAAAGCGTCCAGCTTGCGGTCATGGATGTTGTGGACATCACCGGCATCATCGTATATGGCACCGTTGGCAAGCTGGCTCAGTTTTCCGGAGAGGGATGCGGCGTTGGCAGCAGTGATTTCTCCACCCGGGATGGTCAGAACCAGTTCACGCTTCAGATCCTCATAGTCTTCCTGTTCGGAATCGGACAGACGCACGATATATTCGCTGCTGACCAGTTCCGGCATCTGCAGGTGGTCGGTGGACTTCATGGAAATTGTGATATCGGAAATCTGCCTGTAAATGGCATCCTCCGCATACGGCAATGGTTTGTAGGAGTAAATGATCTGACCGTTCCGTTTGTCCGGCATAAAGTAGTCGGTGCGGTACTTGGTGATAAACCGCCCCAGCCGCTGGCCCATGTCCAGTATGCGGAACTCTGCCCACAGATCCATCAGGCCGTTGGAGGCGGGAGTGCCGGTCAGGCCAACAATGCGGCTGACCTTGGGTCTGACTTTCAGCAGGGACTTGAACCGCTTTGTGTTGTGGTTCTTGAAGGAGGACAGCTCGTCAATCACGATCATGTCGAAGGTGAAGGGAATGCCGCTTTCCTCAACGAGCCACTGGACATTTTCCCGGTTGATGATGTAAATGTCAGCCTGCCGCATAAGCGCCGCTTTGCGTTCTGTCTCAGTGCCGACAGCCACGGAGCAGATGAGGCTCTGAAGGTGATCCCACTTATCCACTTCAGCCGTCCATGTGTCCCGTGCCACACGCAGGGGTGCAATCACCAGCACCCGGTGAACCTCGAAGCTGTCAAACAGCAGGTCAAAAATGGCGGTCAGCGTAATGCTCGTTTTGCCAAGGCCCATGTCCAAAAGGACTGCTGCGATGGGGTGGGTTTCGATGTAGTCAATGGCATAAGCCTGGTAGTCATGAGGCTTGTATCTCATCCAGGATACCTCCAATCTGTTCTTCGTTGTCCAGGACATAGACCTTGAAGCCGAGGCGGGTCAGTAATTTGTGCCTTGCGATTTGGAGCGGGCGGGGCTTTTTGCCGGGAGCCTTGACCTCCACAAAGGCAAAATGGCAACCCGGCAGCAGCACGATTCGGTCGGGCATCCCATCATATCCGGGAGACACGAATTTCGGACAGATGCCGCCGCGCTTTTTTACCATCAGGGATAATTTTTGCTCGATTGCTTTTTCTCTCATAATGTGTTCTCCATCTTGATTTCCGGCAAAGTGCAAGGTGTATCAATGTCTTTTCCTAAACTTTTCCTTATGGTTTTTTCTGAAATTTTCCCTTAAGAAAACTTTTATATATGACCTTGATACACCTTGTCATTGCCGTGCTTAGTTCAGAAAATCCTCGTCCTCGGACTTCAGGCTCAGGCCCTTAAAATAGCGCTTACGGCTTACCACCAAACGCTCGAAGCCTGCGTTCTCCAGCGCCAGATAGAAGTCAGCGGTGTTGCGCACATACTCGTTGCAGTCCAGACAGTAGTTGCGATATGCCTGATACAGCGCACTGGAGCTCTCCTTCAAGCCATCGCCCACATCGCATTTCTCGGCCAGGAAATTGCCAAACCAGTCATTCTGGCTGCGGTAATCATCAATGGCTTTCTGTACGATAGCGGGAACAGGAAATTTGTAGTCCAGGTCAATGACCTTTTTGGCACCCTCGATGATCCAGGCGAGAATGCTTTCGGCGGCATTCTGATACAGGTAGTCACCGTAATTTTTGATGTCGCTCTTGCCCTCAATCTTGGCATTGAACGGGATCACGATCAGGCGACGCCAGGTGCCATCGTCAGAGGCACTGACCCTGGGGAGGTGATTGGTGTACAGCACCAGGCTGTGGCTGGGAGAGAAGCTGAACGGGTCCTTGTATTTCTTTTCGGCAAAGATATCATCGGTGGAACAAAGCTGTTTGACGGTAGAGTCATTCAGACGCGCACCTTCCTGCATCTCTGCTGCGATGAGCAGACGCTTTCCCTTGACCTCGGCCATCTCTGGCTTCACATTGCGGCGGCATCCGAAGGTCAGCGTGTCGGCAGAGATGTTGCCGCTGTAAAGACCCATGACGCGGGAGATGGAGTTCCAGAAGGTGGACTTGCCGTTGCGGCCACAGCCATAGGCAATGATGAGGGCCTCGACCTGTACCTTACCGATTGCAGCAAGGCCGCAGATCAGCTGCACATAGTCGATGAGTTCCTGATCGCCGCAGAAGATGGTGTCCAGGCAGTCCAGCCAGATCTGTTTGCCACGGTCACCGGGAGAGACTGTGGTGGTCTTGGTGATGAAATCCTCTGGGGAATGCTCCCTTGCTCCGGCCATACCCAGGCGCAGATCATAGGTGGCGTCCGGGGTGCAGAGCAGGAAGGGGTTCGCATCCAAATCCTGTGGCGTGATTTCCAGCATCGGACGGGACTCCTTCAGCGTGGCGGTGATGTTTTTGGATGCGCGCCGCTGAATGACATAGGACTGATATGCTTTCGCCGCAAGGAATGCCTTGTATGCTTCCAGCTGTTCATCGTTCATCATGCTTTCGGCCTTAGCTTTGCTGGTGTTTTCCAGGATTTCCTGTGCGCCGCAAGCCTTAAGTGCGGCGAGGGCCGAGAGCATATCGTTGGATGCCTCCCTCATCTGACGGCGGGTCAGTTCATGGGCAACGGCCTGTGCGCCGGGTTCAGTTTCTTGCCAGTACCGACCGTTGTAGCGGATGTAGTGAGTTGCCGGAGAATAACGCAGTTCCCCGGAGAAGTGCTTTGCCAGCACCTCGGCCTGTCCTACATCGGAAAAATCGTCCGGCTTGTAGGAGGTATCATCGTTGTACAGTTCGGGAGGGACGTATCCGTCCTGCTGTTGAACCTTGGCATAGAACTTCTGTGCGGAGTGCCAAATGGTCATCAGTTCCTGCTGTTCCAGCGGAGGAGTGCATTTGTCCGCTTCTTCCATAAAGCAGTTGAAGGCTTCTTCGCAGTCACCATATTTCTTGATAACGCGACCGGCAAAGCGGGACATAGTGGCGTTACGGCTTCCTTCGGGAATAACCTGCGTGCCACCGCGGGAACCGCCGGGCAGATCCGCATCGAAATCGTCAGCGGAAAGATATTCGCTCAAGGTCATCTCGCCGGGGTACATTTCCACCTCTGGGGTAGCTGTGCCGAAGAAGAACCGGGCGGCATCCAGCGCCTTGGTATCGAAGTATGGGAAAATGGTATTGACCAGCTTCTTCATTTCGCTGTAAGCGGCAGCGTCCGTCATGTACTCGATGGGAAACAGCACATGGAACTTAGGCCGGGCGGGTTTTCCATTCTTTTCACGCATATGGAACCGGCTGTAATGCACCGCAAAACTGATGCCGGGAAATGCGGCCTGGACATCTGCCGGGGTGACCCAATCGGCAGGGTTCTCGGAGTGGTCATTGTCACAGTCCACGGGCAGGCAATCGGAGCCGAGGAAATTATCACCGTTGCGGTAGCTGTTCATATACTCGGCGCAGACATAGTCGTGGCTGACCGCCGCAGCGAGAGTGGTCTCATCCGTTACGATGATCTTGTGGGGATAGGAGCAGTTGCCGGGAGAATTGATATAATCCGCACTGTACAGCGTGAACATCAGTCATACACCTCCTTGGCCCCATCTTCCAGGGCTTTCGTAATAAACTTGAGTGCCGTAATCATGGTTTCCAATTCGCAGTCGCCGCCGAGATGCAGTTCAAAGCCATCCCCGCCGTCATGCCCCAGTGCGTTCACTTGAATGGCGGTGCCGCCCATATTCTCAATGCGGATATAAGCGCGGCTGCCGTGTCCTGCATCGCCACCCTGGAACCCGTTTGTACCGGCCTCCACTTCCAGAAGGTTGGCACTGACGACGTCTCTGGTGTAGGTGGTGATTTCCGTTCCGAAAACCTTTCTGGTTCCTTCAGTTATTGCAAACATTGTGTACCTCCTTAAAATCTTCAGAAAAATAACGCAGTCTGTAATTCTTCCACTTGGCGCGCTTGATCTCCGCAGCCATGCCTTCTGAGATATGCTCTCCAAATACCCACACCTCGCTGCACTTGCTCATGAGGGCATTCCCGAAGAACAGCCCAAGCTGGCGCTCTTTCGGATTGGTATCATTCAGAAACTGCGGAAACAGCAGGTGGGGTGCGATGGGAATATATCCGGCATCCACGGCGAAGCGGCTGTACTTTCGAGCATTTTCGACATTGGCAGGAACATCTCCGGCATAGGGTGAGCAGATGTAAACGATGGGACGAAAGGCCCGGAGCGCCTTCTCTTCTTTTTCCACCGCTGACATTGCCTCGTAGGCAGTAGGGTCGTAATACCCCTCGCTGTTGAATTTGTTTATACTCATGGGATTTACCTCGTTAATCTTTCTTATAAAAATTGGTCTCATAGCCATCGGCACGAAGCTGCAGCCCCTTTGCCCAAGGCGGAGTCATGCCCATCTGGTCGCAGACTGCCTGCATGGACATCCGGGGATCAGCCTCAATGACTACCTCGTCATGGATGTGCATCACGATGGAGCAGCAACGGAGCGTATTCATGGCATAGCAGAGGATGTCTCGTGCCGTTGCCTGCACAATGTTTTCCACGAACTTGGGACCGTAAGAATCCAGCCGCTCCCACTTTTTCGTACTACCGATGCCCTCGTAGGTGATACAATCGCCGCCGAACTTGTTCTCGCCGATTTTCGGTTTCACATAGGCAAGGCGTCTACCGGACGGGAGTGTGATAAAGAGCATCCCGCTTTTGCAGGAGAATTCAATACCGTGTGTTTCGTTGGTGTGCTTATAACGAACTGCCTCCATTGCCGCACGGTCAACATCCCACCACAGCTTGGTAATATTGGGGTTGGCATCCCGCCACGCTTGGACCAGAGGCTGAAGTTCCTCTTCGGAAAGCCCCATCTCCAAAGCGCCCATTGCCTTCAGCGCACCGACAGATCCACCATAGCCAAGGGCCAGCTCTGCGATTTTGCCTTTCTGCCGAAGGTGGCCGTTGATACCGTGCTTTTCCACCGGAACGCCGAACATCTGAGACGCGGACGCGCAATAGATGTCCTTGCCCTCGGCAAAGACCGCCTGCCGCCAGGTCTCCCCGGCAAGCCATGCAATGACCCGGGCTTCAATGGCGGAGAAGTCGGCAACGATGAATTTCCTGCCGCCCTGGGGGACGAACGCCGTGCGGATCAGCTGGGATAATGTGTCCGGCACATCCTCGTAAAGCATCTCCACGGCTTCAAAATCACCGCTGCGGACGAGGCCTCTGGCTTCGGAGAGGTCGTTCAAATGGTTCTGGGGCAGATTCTGCATCTGAATGATGCGTCCAGCCCATCTTCCTGTACGGTTGGCACCATAGAACTGAAACATTCCTCTGGCGCGGCCATCGGCGCAGACGGCAGTTTCCATGGCCTGGTATTTCTTCACCGAGGATTTGGCAAGCTGCTGGCGAAGGGTCAGTACCGTCTGCAATTCTGGGGGCGCGGTTTTCAGCATTTCAGCCACGGCTTTTTTGCCCAGGGTATCCGTTTCCAGACCATTATCCGAAAGCCACTGCTTCATCTGCTGGACGGAGTTGGGGTTGTCCAGGGCGGTCAGCTCTTTCATGGCCCGGGTTAGTTCCGATCGGGAGCGACCGTCCATTTGAATGGCCTGCCGCACCAGTTCCATATCCAGCCCCACACCCCGGTCGTTGATTTCCTGATCCAGGTGGTACTCATCCCATACGCTGTCCGGCACCGGAAATTTTGCAAGCCGAGCCTGAATGGACATCTCGGTCTCTACATCGCGAATGTTGTATTTTTTGAAAGCCAGCCACTTGTCCGGGGCATGGGCCGGGAGATTACGGGTACGCTGACCGTTGGTTTTGGTAGGCGCACAGGGCTGACAAAAATACTTGATGAGTTCTTTGCCTTCAGTCAGCTTTTGCTTTTCCAGACCCAGCACGGCACCGACGCCTTCCAGGGAAAGCGGCAGTCCCATTGTGGCAGCCCAGACCATGGAGCATTTCCAAGAGTCCGGGGCAAGATATTCACCGGTGGGATAGCCAAGATACCGGGAAAGGCAGATGCGTTCAAAGCTGGCATTGAACGCCCACTTCGTAACGGAATCGTCCTCCAGGGCGGCGAGAATGTCTGTCGGAATCTTCTCTCCGCAGGCCAGATCGACCAGCTGGACGGGACCACCGTCCGCACTATAGGAGAAAAGCAATATTTCAAATACGGGAGACTCCACATAGCGATATACGCCGGTTTTTGCAAGTGGCTGATCGCTGTAAGTCTCGATATCAATTGAGAGAGTTTTCATGTTCACCGGTCCTTTCACATTCCCCGATAGGGCGGCAGATTGCTCTACCGCCCATGGGGATGGATGATTACTTGTTCAGCAGTTCCTCCATGCGCTTGGCATGATATTCCTTGTCACGTTCAGCCTGGGCCAGCTCACGCTTTTCGCGTTTGCGGTCATAGACGAAGGACTGGATGGAAGTCACCAGGAAGCTGATGCTGATGCACAGCCAGGCGAACAGGAGTGCGGTGATGAGAATGGTCTGAATCGTTGTCATATTTTTTTACCTCCATTGTCTTAACCGAGGAAATCCTCGTCATCGTCAGTTGCGAAATCGGACTCAGCGCTGGCTTTGCCGCCCAGAGGCTCACCGGGACGAATCAGCTGCAGGTTGTTCAGACCGCAGGCGATTCCCTTATTTCCGTTGGAGTTGAAGGCATAGAAGTTGATGCTGGCACGGCCATATACGCCGGAATAAACTTCGGAACGGGTCAGCACGGGGTTGCGGTCCGCATCCACGATGCCGGGAGCGGTAGCGGAGTTGGCATTGACGAAGTATGCGTTAGCATACGCGGGGTCGTCGGGACGCTCCAGATCTCCGTCTCTCAACGGATTTTTAATGGCAGCGAGAGGAGGCACGGAGCGACCGTTGCCCTTCAGCTTGGCCTGACCCTCCTGGTATGCAGCTTCGATTGCCGCCTTGATCTTAGCGACTGTCTTGGTATCGGATTTCGGGATGATGAGGCTGACGCTGTACTTCGCTGCGCCGCCGTTGATGGACTTGGGCTCCCAGACATTGGCGTAAGACCAACGGGTATCGGGACCGGTGATAACTTTCATGGGATTGGTGGCTCTGGTTGTGTTGTTAGACATATCAAAATTCCTCCATAAAATCGTTTTTGGCTGTATTCATCGCCGGACGTTTGTCGCTCTCCAGCACGAGCGTGGGTTTCCCTTGCGGCTTTTCAATGTAGGGAGAGAGAAGCTCCTCAAAGCGGGTCTTGCCCAGCAGCTTTTGCATGGCGGTGACACCAAGAACTTTTCGCTCATAGGGGTCAAGTCCTACGCTTTCAACAGCAGCGGCAACATCGGCCTCACTGGTGTACTTGCGGTTGGAACGACCTTCGACCAGTTTCCAGCCGGTCCATTCCTTACCGCTGATGGCTTGCTGAAGGGCATATTCCTTTACATCGGATGCCCAGGATGTCAGTGCATCGATACGACCCAGAATGTCGGCAATCTCCTCGTCCTGGAGCAGAGCCGGGTTCAGGAAGTCGTATTGGGCGAGCCTCAGATTGTAGATGGCGCGTTCTCTGCATTCGGCCTTTGCCTTGCAGAACCGGCACCACTCGCCGCAGCTGAAGTTGCCCTGACCCTCGTATGCCAGCCGTGCTTTTTCGGTCAGTTCAGTGTCTGCCCAGGTGAGCAGAGCGTCCTTGGACATCTCGAAGATGCTGATGTTGGACTTCCGGGGCTGATAGATGGTCATGCGGACGGTGTCAATGTCGTAGATGCCATCGAAGATTTCCAAGGCACCCAAGGCGTAGAGCATCATCTGGGGATTGTGGTCTGCGCTGACTTCAATCCCGGCACCGTATTTCAGATCCACTATGTTCAGCAGACCTTCTGCGATGCAGATACAGTCGCCGGTGCCGAATCCTCCGGGGACCCAACGGGAGAAGTCCACCCGTTGCTCGATCATGACCACAGGGTCGGAGCAAGTCTGTTTGGCGGTTTCCAAAAGCTCTACCACATAGGCTGCATACCCTTGGGCGCAATCTTCCATCTCAGCGTTGTACCAGGTGAGATTTTCGACCGGGTCTTCCGTGGGAATTCCCAGTGCCTGCTTGAGCCTGGCTTCAGCCAACGCATGAGCATCGGTACCTTCGGCGGCATAGTCACTGCTTTTGTCCTCGTAGGTTTCGCATAGCCTTGCGGAGGGTGGGCAGTTCAGCCATCGCTCGGACGATGATGCGGACAGAACAGCGTGCTTAGTTGCCATCACCGAGTACCTCCGCTTCGGCAACGAGTGCCTCGTAGTGGACGGGGTCGATTCCGGACAGCTTGGCTGCGCCGTACTTCTGGAGCAGAGCGCGAATTTCAGCGGTGTGCCCCTTTCGGGACTTGTCCGCGAGGACGGCTCTGACCTGTTCCAAAGAAGGAGTGGCTTCAGCTTTGGCCTCTTGAGGCAGGGCTTTCGGCTCTTCAGGATGAGCATCTACGCGTTCTGCCTTCGTTTCCGTAGATGCCAGGGCATCTGCTACAGCCTGCAGGCTCTCGGCCAGGTTCTTGAATTTCTCGATAACCGGGATAAGACTATCGGCTACAGCACGGGCATCCTCGACGACATCCAAAAGCAACTTGATTTTGCTCATTCTGTTTTCCTCCTTCCTTGGTTTGACTCTGCTGGCTGACGGCTGCGATATTCCGTGCCAGTCTACGGGACACCACGCTGATGGCGGTAAGGATTTCCACGATATCTTCGTCCGCCGCGGTGCCGGGGTAGTTTTTTGCGGTGTTACTCATCGGCGTTTCCTCCTTTCCCAAGGCGTCTTGTGTTGCCTTTCATCGATCCATCTGGACAGAAAAGGAAGAAATGGCCGAAAGAGAAATTATTTTTTTTAGAAATTTTCGCGGATGCGCTTCAACAGCTGATTTTTCTTGTACACAAAGGTGTTTCGAGGCATATTCAGCTTTTCAGCACTGGCGCGCTCGGACAGCCCGTCAGCCAGAACCATAAGAATCTGATAGCTTTCCGGGTCGGAATCCCGCAGTTCGGAAAGAAGGTGGTTCAGGATCATACTGTCGATGCCGATTTCTGTGGTCATGGCCTCATCGGCAAGGAAGCTATTTCGTGTGCCGTTCTTCTGCGTAATTTCCATCTCGCCATCGATGGAAAGGTGCTGGGGTGCATCCTTGGGAATACAGCGATACTCACATTCCTCACACAGGCCATCGCACTTGTAGCTTTTCTTATAAGGAATGCAGCAGGTGCCTGCTCTCTGCTTCGATTTGCGGGTTGTGCCGATGAAGCGTTCCCAATTCTGTTTTTCCTCCAGGGTGACTTCAATCCACTTATGGAGGGGGCGATAGTAGATCTGCGGGGTGGTCTGATTGTCATTGGTTTTCATGAAAAAGTCCTCCGATTTTCGATTTCTCGAAACGGAGG
>CAMEWH010000046.1:0-15075 GCA_945940335.1 uncultured Clostridia bacterium
TTGGCTCCCCCTATGGGGGAGCTGGCTGCCCCGTAAGGGGCAGACTGAGAGGGCCGGTATGGTTTGATTTCGGGTGATATTATCTTCCTGCGGTACCCTCTCAGTCAGCCTGTTCGGCTGACAGCTCTCCCAAAGGGAGAGCCAAGAGGTGCGGCAATTCTGCCCGCCAAATTACAATTTAACGATATGAGAATAAACGGATAATAAAAAGGAAGCCATTTCCCATGCTTTGCACCAGGAAATGGCTTCCACGCTTATTTTGCGCGAATATCCAAATGATAGTCGATCACACCAGCTTCGGTGTTTTCGATGATGATGTTGTAAACCAGATCAATGGAGCCCCCGTCTTCCACAATGTCGAAGAACACCCGGGTGGCTTTCACGGAGATCATCAGCGCCCCGAACTCCATGCGGTAAAGAGAATCGTGGGACACGCCCTCCTGGAAAACCATGGTGCTGGTAAGCCTTCCCGTGCGGATCAGGGTAACCTTCTCCGGCTCCACCCGGAAGGTGGTGGTCACGCCGGCCAGGCCCGTGAGCTCGCTTTCCTCATAGGTAATGTCCCAGCCCCCATCCCGGAATTCCATGGTGCCTTCGGTGTCCAGTCGGATGACGTCCGGTTCCTGACCCACGTAGGTCTGGCGGCCCTGGATGGACATCATAACAGGAATGCTCATTGTACATCCTCCATGGCAAGGTCGATCAGCTCATCGATCAGCTGGGAATAAGGAATGCCGCTGGCGGCGAACAGCTTGGGATACATGGAAATGGAAGTAAAGCCGGGAATGGTATTGATCTCATTGAACACCGCCCGGCCATCCTCTGTTACAAAGAAGTCCACCCGGCTCAGGCCCTGGCAGCCGATGGCCTGATAGACCCGCACGGCCAGTTCCCGTACCTGCTCCGCTGCTTCCTCGGAAATGCGGGCAGGGATATAGGCAACGGAAGTATCGGTAATATACTTGGCATCGTAGTCATAAAACTCTGCGCCGGAATCGATTTCACCGCACACGGAAGCAACGGGATTATCATTACCCATCACGGCGACTTCGATTTCCTTGCCGCGGATGAACTCCTCCACCAGCACCTTCTGGTCATACACTGCCGCAGCGCGCAGGCCCTGCTCCAGCGCCTGACGATCGGCAGCCTTGGAAACACCCACAGAGGAGCCGGTTCCGGCAGGCTTGACAAACATGGGGTAAGCAAATTTCTCTTCCAGCTGATCCAAAATGGACTCCATGCGGGATTCCATCTCTTCCCGCCGCACCAGCAGCCAATCGGCCTGGGGAATGCCCGCCTGATCCGCCACCAGCTTGGTCAGGGTTTTGTCCATGGCTACCGCGGAAGCGGCCACATGGGGACCCACATAGGGAATCCCGGCCAGCTGCAGCAGGCCCTGGATGGTGCCGTCCTCCCCGTTCTCGCCGTGGAGCACGGGGAACACCACATCGATGCGCTCCCGCACCACGCAGTCCCCCTCGAAGCACAGCAGCCCCTGTCCCCGGAGAGGAGAAATGGCCGCCCGACGGTTATCGGGATGATTTTTCCACGCCCCGGTGGGCAGCAGAGAATAGTCCTTGCCGGTGTAGTAAATCCAGTCACCATCCTTGGTAATACCCACGGGGAATACATTATACTTGCTGTGATCAATGTGATTCAGAACGGACTCCGCGCTGCGCAGAGAAACCTCATGCTCCGGGCTGACACCGCCGAACAGAACGCATACACTCAGTTTTTTCATAGACTTATCCTCCCTTTTCTTCAAGCCTTGAGAAGCGCTTCACCGGCCCGGAAAATATCTCCCGCGCCAATGGTAATCACCAGATCATTGGGCTGAATATGGGTACGAAGGTACTCCGTCACCTCGGGCAGCGTCTCGCAATAAACCGCGCCGGGAATTCTGGCGGCAAGGTCCAGGGAAGAAATACCGCTGGTGTTCCGCTCCCGGGCGGCGTAAATCTCCGCCAGGACCAGCACATCGGCCTTGGAAAGCTCCCGGACAAAATCCTCAAAAAGGGCCTGGGTTCTGGAATAGGTGTGGGGCTGGAAAGCCACCACCAGGCGGCCACCCATGGAGCGGGCAGTATCCAGTGTAGCCCGCAGCTCATCGGGATGGTGGGCGTAATCGTCATACACCTGCGCCCCGTTAAAGGTGCCTTTGCGCTCCATCCGCCGGCCCGCGCCGTGGAAGGAAGCCACACCTCTTGTCACAGCTTCTCCGGGAATGCCCAGCATCCAGGAAGCCGCAGCGGCGCCCAGGGTATTCAGGGCGTTGTGCTTTCCCATCACGCCCATGTCCACATGGCAGTAGAAATTCCCGTCCACGGTCACGTTGAAGTGGCGCCAGTCCTCCGAAATATTCTCTGCCCGAACCCGGTTCTGCTCTCCCAGGCCGAAGGAAACATGGTTGATGCCCTTCATGGCCTCCACGGTGTGGGGATCGTCGCCATTGGCGGCCACGCCGAAGGTGGCCATTTCAGCGAATTTGTGGAAAGACTTCTGAATGTCGGCCAGGTCTTTGAAATAGTCCAGATGGTCGGCCTCCACATTCAGTACCACCGCCAGGGTGGGAAAGAAATTCAGGAAGGAATCGCAGTATTCGCAGCTTTCCAGCACGATGGTATCCCCGTGACCCACCCGATGGCCTGCATGAAGCAGAGGCAGATAGCCGCCGATCATCACCGTGGGGTCCATCCTGGCCTCCATGAGAATGTGGGTCATCATGGAAGTGGTGGTGGTTTTGCCGTGGGTGCCGGAAATGCAGATGGCGTTTTTATAGGATTTCATGATCTCGCCCCAGGCCTGGGCCCGCTCGAACACCGGGATGCCGGCGCTGCGGGCAGCGGCAATCTCAGGGTTGTCGTTGTGGACAGCAGCGGTACGAATCACGCAGTCCGCTCCCAGGATGTTCTCCGCCCGGTGGCCGATGGCAACATGAATCCCCTTCTCCTCCAGCTCCTCGGTGGAGAGAGAGGCACTCATGTCCGAGCCGGAAACCTCCAGGCCCATGCCCTTGAGCACCAAGCCCAGAGGACGCATGGACACGCCGCCGATGCCCACCAGATGTGCCCTGCGACCGGGAACAATATACTCAGAAATATCATATGTTTTCATAGAAAAACTTCCCTTACAAAAGTACATATTCACACAATTTTGGATTATACACCATAGCCTCCAATGACGCAACCACAAATTGTAACCGTTGCCGATAAACGCGCTTTTTATCCTATTTCTGGCAAAAATTACCCACCGAAGGAATTCCTTCGGCGGGAATAATTATTTATTTGTTTGATAATACTGTGCCTGGGCGCTCCGAAGCTGTAAAAGCCGCCCCGTGCTCCCCAAAGCGATGCTTGCCATTGCGGGACAGTGGAAAAGAATAAACGTATTCTTTCCTGCATCAAAAAAGGGGCCTTTCGGCCCCCTCTTTGTTAAAAAGCTTCCTCAATGGGATTTCCGTTCACCAAAACATCCTTACAGGAGTAGTCCGCATAGAATTCCAGGCCACCAATGTCATGTACATTGCACTGTTCCACCTGGACACTATTGCATCCATAGAACCAGGCGGCGCCGCTGCTGCACTCATAAATCTCAGAGTTGAACACGCTGAGATTGGAGCAGTACATGGCCTGGACTCCCAGGGTGCCGCAGCCGAAAAGCCGACAGCCCTCGATGATGGCGCTGTTGGTGTATTCCAGCTGCACCACACCGCCGGAGCACTCCCCCACCGCCGGGGTGTGGCCCACCTTCACATTGCGCAGAATCAAGCCCGTCAGGTTCGCAAACCGCAGTACATTGGCATAGCGGGGTGTGGTGACGATGGACACCGCCTCCGGGTCCGCCGCCTCGATGGTCAGATTGCTTGCACCCCGAATCACCAGCTCGTAACCATCATAGACGGATTCCCAATGGTAGTATTCCCCACCAAGGCCTGCATAGGTGGAGGCGGTGGAGAGATCATATTCCCCGGGCTCCAGGTAGATGGTGGCATTGGGGGCAATGGCCGCCAGGAATTCATCCACATTGGAAACATGGATTTTTCCGTCCTCGCCGGCCTCCACCATTGGCACCTCCGGCCGTCCGGCAGGCTCCCAGGACACCACACGCATTTTCATGGAGACCAGGTCTCCGGCAGTGAGCTCCTGTCCATCAGGGTTCACGGGCATCACATTCTCCGCCCACTGCGGGGCATAGTCAAAGCGGCAGGACTCCACGGTCACCGGGTTGCCGTTGCCACGGAACATGCAGTCGAACTGGTTGTCGTGGACATCCAGGCCACCCAGGTAAATACCGGGGCAATCGGAGTAGACCAGGCTGCCGTAGAAGAATTCGCTCCAGTTTCCGTAAATTTCCGAATTGATGACTGCAATGTCGTCGGAGCTGAAAATCTCAAACACACCGTCGGCCAGAGCGCAATTAAAGAATTTGCTGTTCTCAAAGAGGACATTCGTGCTCCCGGAGATGTATACACAGCCCATACTGCACTCATAAACATCCGAGCAATCCACATGGACGTTCTGACAGCTGCGCAAATCGATCCCTCGGACGCCGCAGCCGTAGAGCCGGGTGCTCTGGATTTCCAAACCGCTGCTGCTCTCAAAATACAGGACTCCGCCCACGCAGCTGCCCTGCTCCTTGGTGTGGCCCACCGTGATTTCCGCAATGCGGACATCGTTGGCATAGTCAAAGCGCAGCACATTGGCATAGCGGGGTTCGGTGGAAATGGTCACCGTAAAGGGCTCCGCCCCGGTGATGGTCAGGCCGGTGATATCGGTGATCACCAGCTCATAGCCGTCGAATACGGATTCCCAGTGGTAGTATTTCCCACCGGTGCGTCCATAGCCCTTGGCCTGGGTCAGATTATACTCGCCGGGGGCAAGGACGATTTCCGTATCCGGAGCAATGGCCGCCAGAAATTCATCCACCGTGGTCACCTGGACGATGTTCGCGCTCTCCGTCTCCCGGGGAAGTTCCTCTGCCTGGGCTGAAATTCCGGGAATCAAACCAAGCAGCAACAACCCGCACATCAGACAGGCGAGAACTGTCTTTTCAAATCTTCTGAACGTCATGTTTTCTTCCATCCTTTCCGTTTATCTTCTGCTGAAAGGATAACACCATTGCACCCGTCCTGTCAATCGGAATTTGGAATCTTTATCCATTCTTAAGATTGCGTACCGGTTGCCTTTTGAAGAAACCTGGTTACTTGTAGACTTTCACACACCAACTGCAAGGGAGGCTACAGAGGCCCGCCAGGTGGGTTCATTACGTGTTTGGTTGAACGGTACCATGTCCAACACAGTACGAATTCGCCCGTCCTGGTTCATGATTGCGGGTTTGTACTGCGCGGGAGGCTGATAGCCTCCCCTACAGTGGGCTGGGTAGTAATCCAGCCCGCCAAATTACGATTTTTCTATATGCCGGATCAAAGTAACAATCGTATCAACTGAAGAAAGCCGCCAGAATTCCGGCGGCTTTGACAGTTATTTCTCCCAAGGGAAGGGTTTGTTCTTGAGTACCTCCTCCCGCAAGTAGCGGAAGGTTTCCT
This sequence comes from uncultured Clostridia bacterium, assembly GCA_945940335.1. Taxonomy (GTDB): domain Bacteria; phylum Bacillota; class Clostridia; order Oscillospirales; family Oscillospiraceae; genus Faecousia. Next base: position 5,546 of record CAMEWH010000046.1, read on the forward strand.
TCTCTCCCCGGTCTTTCAGCATGGTCAGGATGTATTCCAGCTGACGCAGAGTCTCCGGGTGCATCAGCAGGCGCTCTTTGCTCTTTTCCAGATATTCCAGCTCCGCGCCGGGGTGATAGTTCTTCCCTTGGTAGGTCATGCAGGCTGCCCGGCGGTCCATCACCATTTCGGCAAGGTACCGCCGGGGCATCATCACCGGCTCATAGCGATGAGTCTGGGGATTCATGTCCGTCCAGTACTCATAATGATGGCGGTTGCGGCCCTTGTGGTGCATCCAGGCCTCGCTGTAGCCCTTGTCCTCCCGTTCGGCGGCATTGGGGCTGCGGGTTCCCTGGTAATACCGGGCACCCGTCCAGAATTCCGTGGGGGAATACTTGGAAAGGTCGTGGGTCAGCCCTTGGCGGTACAGACCGATTCGGAAGCAGCCACAAAGAACCCGCCAGCGGTGCGCATTGATGGTGCAAAAGTGCTTCCAGGCGTTCATGTTGATTATCCTTCCGAGACCACGATTTCAGACAGCTGCAACCCGGGATTCCGGCGGCAGGTGAAGTCAATGGCCCAGTAGCTGGAGAAGACCAGCAGGCTTCTGCCCCGGTAGTCTTCCAGCAGCTCGGCATCGCTGCCCAGGTTCAGATCGGTCAGATCACCGGGATAGCTGTCGATGAGGCGGATTTCCTCATAGGGCAGGCCCTCCATCCGCAGGTCCACACCATACTCGCTCTTCATCCGATACTGGAACACGTCAAACTGCAGCGTGCCAACAACACCCACGATCACCTCTTCCATACCGGAATTGGGGACCTTGAAAATCTGAATGGCGCCCTCCTGGGCGATCTGCTCGGTGCCCTTGACAAACTGCTTCCGCTTCATGGAGTCCTTGGCGGAGACTCTGGCAAAATGCTCCGGGGCAAAGGTGGGGATACCGGAGAACCGGAATTTCTTTCCCGGGACGGTGATGGTGTCGCCGATGGCGAAAATACCCGGGTCAAACACGCCGATCACGTCTCCGGCGTAGGCCTCGTCCACGATTTCCCGCTCCGCCGCCATCAACTGCTGGGGCTGGGACAGACGCATTTTCCGGCCGCCCTGGACATGGTAGTATTCCGCGTCCCGCTGGAACTTGCCGGAGCAGATACGCATGAAGGCAAGGCGGTCCCGGTGGGCCTTGTTCATGTTGGCCTGGATTTTAAAGACAAAGGCAGAAAAGTCCGGGCTGAAGGTATCAATCTCCCCGCAGTCCGCCACCCGGGCCAGAGGGGGCGGCGTCAGCTTCAGGAAGGACTCCAGGAATGGCTCGATGCCGAAGTTGGTCAGGGCGGAACCGAAGAACACCGGGCTGAGCTGGCCCCGCTTCACTTCGTCAATGTCCAGCTCCCGTCCGGCGGACAGCAGCTCCACATCGTCGATGAGCTGCTGGTGCTTTTCCTTGCTGTCCAGCAGCTGGGCAACCTGGGGATCATAGAGGTCAATTTCCTGCTTTGCAGCCTTGTTCTTGCCGGAAACACCGGAGAAGAACAGCAGCTGGCTCTTTTCCCGGTCATAGACACCCTGGAAATCCTTGCCGGAGCCGATGGGCCAGTTCATGGCGTAGGTCTCAATGCCCAGCTCCCGCTCCAGCTCGTCCAGCAGGTCGAAGGGGTCCTTGGCCTCCCGGTCCATCTTGTTCACAAAGGTAAAAATGGGGATGTGGCGCATGGCGCAGACCTTGAAGAGCTTCCGGGTCTGGGGCTCCACGCCCTTGGCGCCGTCGATGACCATGACGGCGGAGTCCGCTGCCATCAGGGTACGGTAGGTATCCTCGGAAAAGTCCTGGTGGCCGGGGGTATCCAGAATGTTGATGCAGAAGCCTTCATACTGGAACTGCATCACAGAAGAGGTGACGGAAATACCGCGCTGCTTTTCGATCTCCATCCAGTCGGAGGTGGCGGCACGGGCATTCTTCTTGCCCTTGACCACGCCGGCCTGGGCAATGGCGCCGCCGTAGAGCAGGAATTTTTCGGTTAAAGTGGTTTTACCGGCGTCGGGGTGGGAGATGATGGCAAAGGTCCGGCGGCGGCTGATTTGTTCAATGAGTTCAGACATTCTTGATTCCTCCAAAGTCGTATTTGTTTGCTGCTTCTCTGGGGGAACGCTACGTGGGAGCGTAACGCATGGGGCTGCCTCCTAAACGCAAAAAATATACACATCTTTTGGATTCTACCACAGATTTCTCCGGTTTACAAGAGGAAATCGTAAAAAAGAACGCCCGAATGATTCAGGCGTTCTTTAGAATATGTCTTTTACAGCACGTGGACGTTTTCCTTTTCAAAGTCCACCCAGGCGGTGTCACCCACCTGATAGATTTTCTTGTTTTTCGGATTGAAGTCCGTAATCTTCACCAGGGTAGAACCCACCGTCACATGGTAATTCTGGTAGGAGCCCATGAAGCAGGAGACCACGACCTTGCAGGGCAGCTGCCCCTTGTCCGCCAGCACGGCGGATTCCGGCCGGAGCACCAGGGTGCAGGATTTCCCCTTGTCAATATCCCGGACGCCCACCACATCCACGGGAGTACCCTCTACGTTCACCACGCCCTGATCGCCATGTTTGTCCACCAATGTGCCCCGGAGGAAATTGGCCTCGCCGATGAAGTCCGCCACAAACTCGCTGGCGGGATGGTAATAGATTTCCTGAGGAGTACCGATCTGGGCCACCACGCCCTTTTCCATGATGATGATCTGATCCGACAGGGCCATGGCCTCGGACTGGTCGTGGGTGACGTAGATGGCGGTGATGCCCGCCTCCTGCTGGATGCGGCGAATCTCGGTGCGCATGGACACACGGAGCTTGGCATCCAGGTTGCTGAGGGGCTCGTCAAACAGCAGCACCCCAGGCTCCAGCACCAGGGCTCTGGCCAGGGCAACACGCTGCTGCTGGCCGCCGGAAAGCTGATTGGTCATCCGGGCTTCCATGCCCTCCAGGCCCACCAGCTTGAGAATGTTCGTCACCTTCTCCCTGATGGTGGCCTTGTCCAGCTTGCGCAGCTTCAGGCCGTAGGCAACGTTGTCAAAGATGTTATAGTGGGGCAGCAGTGCATAGCTCTGGAACACCATGGCGGTATCCCGCTTATTGGGGGTGAGGGCATTGATGGGTTCGCCCCCCAGGTAGATTTCGCCCTCATCCGGGCTTTCAAAGCCGGCAATCATCCGCAGGGTTGTGGTTTTGCCGCAGCCGGAGGGACCCAGCAGCGTCACGAAGGAGCCGGGCTTGATTTCCAGATTGGCATCCTTCACGGCGTAGAAATCCTTGCCGGTTTTGGGGTCTTTGTAGATTTTGGAAATATGTTCCAGGCGGACGCCTTTCTTTTCTTTCGCCATATCAATTGTCCTCCTTGATTTTCCGGCTGGTACCGAAGAACTTGATAATGAGGTTCATCAGCAGCACACTGCCATAGGTTATCGCGATCAGAATGGTGGCGAAGGCGCAGGCCACGCCGTAGGAGCCCTTCTCCGCGAACTCATTGATCTGCACAGTGATGAGCAGGAACTCCGGGGTCACCAGCAGGATGATGGCGGAAATGGCTGTAATGCTGCGGACAAAGGCGGTGACAAGGCCGCTGAGGAAGGAATCCTTGATCAGCGGCAGCGTTACGGTCATGAATACCTTAAAACTGTTGGCACCCATGTCATAGGCGGATTCCTCGATGCTCTTGTCAATCTGGCGCAGGGCGGAAATGCCGCTTCGGGTGCCGGTGGGCAGGCTGCGGATGACAAACACGATGATCAGAATCGCCGCGCTGCCATAGAGCCCTGCCAAAAAGCCGGTGCCGAACACGCCCTTGACAAAGCCCCGGATGTAGCCAATGCCCAGAACGGTACCGGGCACAGCCATGGCCAGCATGGAGACGAACTCAATAAAGCCCTTTGCCTTGAAATCCCGCTTGACCACCAGATAAGAGATGATCATGCTCAACAGCGCCGTGATGGGGGCCGCAATCAGGGACAGAACGAAGGAATCCTTGAACGCTTTCAGACCCTTGTACTTTTCAAACACACGGACAAACCATTTGGTGGTCAGGTGGAAGTCATAGCCCCAGGTTTTGAACAACGCGCCGAAGGGCACGCAGATGTACATCATAATGACGAACAGTGCAATGAAAGAGCACAGGATGGTCAGCGGCGTGGTGACGGAGCGATCCTCAATGAGCATTCTGGCCCGGGATGCCTTGCCGGTGAGGGTGGCCGCGGTCTTCTTTTCCAGCACGTACTTCTGCACCAGATACATCACCAGCGTGATGCTCAGCAGCACCACGGCCATGGCGGCTGCACCCTGCTTGTCGTATGCGCCGGTGATCTGCAGATAGATGGTGGTGGCCAGGGTGTCATAGGAGCCGCCGATGATCATGGGGTTGGCAAAGTCGGCAATGGACTCGATGAAGGTCACCAGGAAGGCATTGCCCAGGCCGGGCAGAATCAGGGGCAGGGTGACACTGGTGAACACCTTGAACCGGGATGCACCCATGTCCCGGGCAGCTTCTTCCAGGCTGGGATCAATGTTTTTCAGCAGGCCCTTGAGCATCATATAGCACACCGGGAAGAAGGTCAGGGTCTGCACCACCGTGATGCCGCCGAAGCCATAGACGCTGTTGTCGTAGATGTGAAGCAGATACCGGGTGATGATACCCGCCTTGCCAAAGAGCATGATCATGGACAGAGAGAGCACAAAGGGAGGCGACACCACCGGCAGCATGGAAACCACCTGGAACAGTCCGCCCATCAATTTGGTGCGGACCTTGACGTAAACCTCCACATAGGCAAAGAGAAGACCGATCACCGTGGACAGAATACCAACCGTAAAACCCACCTTCAGGGTATTGGTGATGGCGGTGCGGAAATTTCTCATTTCAAAGATGCGCTTGAATACCGACATGGTCAGGCCGGTTTCCGTACCGTAGACGCTGTCCACCAGCAGAATGGCCAGCGGGTAAAGGATGAACAGAGTTAAAAAAGCAATCAGGACCACAATGGTGGTGACCATAATCGGGTCACCCAGCAGCTTTTTCCGATCCAAAGCGGCTCCCTGGCGACTTGCCATAGGCAGGTTCCTCCTTTCGGGGAAAGTTTTTTCTAAGAAAAGGGGGATGGAGACTGACTCCATCCCCCCTATGTTTTTACTTGGGAATGCCGACGCGAGGAATTACTCGGTCTTGAAGCGGTCGTCGCCGCCGCCCAGAGCATTCATCACTTCTTCCACATAGGTCTTGATGTTGGCCTTGGCATCCTCGAAGTCATAATCCATGACATTCTCGGGATCCAGACCGAACTCCTCGGCAACCTCGGGCTGCTTGGCGTTGTCGATGACCAGGAACTGGTAAGAGCCGTTGTCCTGGGCCAGCTCCACGCACTCGGGGCTCAGGGCGTACTCAATCCACAGCTTGGCGGCGTTGGGATGGGCAGCGCCCTTGAAGATGGCGGTGGCGCCGATCTCGAAGGAGGTGCCGGAGGAAGGAATGACCAGCTGAATGTTGCCATAGCCATTGTCCACGATCTGGGTGATGCCGTCATGCAGGAAGCCGATGCCGATGACGCACTCACCGGTGCCGACGTTCTTGGAGGGACCGGAGCCGGACTTGGTATAGACATGGATGTTCTTGTCCAGGTCAGCCAGGTACTGGATGCCTTCGTCGTGGCCGTACTTCTGGATCATGGTGTTGATGACCAGCTTGGCAGTACCGGCGGTGTTGTAGTTGGACAGCCAGATCAGATCCTTGTACTCTTCCTTCAGCAGGTCAGCCCAGTCCTGAGGGACTTCCAGACCCATCCGGTTCAGCTCGTCGATGTTGACGATGAAGCCCAGGATGCCCTTGTAGATGCCATACCACTGGCCGTCGGCGTCCTTGTAGGCGTCGCCCAGCAGGTGGGAAGCGTTCTGAGCCTCATAGGGCTCCAGCAGGCCTTCGGCAGCGCAGACGTTGTAAGGATCGGTGGTGCCGCCGAACCAGACATCGGCGGAGGGAGTGCCGTTCTCTTCTTCGATCTTGCTCTGAACCTCGCCGGTGGACAGGCGCTGATACTTCACTTCGATGCCGTACAGCTCCTGGAAATGCTCACAGGCAGCGGCCAGATAATCTTCCTCGCAGGAGCCGTAGACAATCAGCTCGCCCTCAGCCTGAGCGGCGGCGATGAGATCGTCCATGCCCTCAGCCTGTACGCCGTGAACGGCGAACAATCCGAGGACCATTACCAGGGAAAGCGCAATTGCCAAGATTTTTTTCATAATCCCAACCTCCATTGGTAAATTTTTACAATAGGATTATATAACTTTACCAATGCTTTGTCAATCAGGCAACTGAAAAATATATGTTTTGACTATGAAAAAGCAGAAATGTGGTGTACGGGGAAACAGAAAACCATTACTGGGTCCATTCTCTGCTTTTCAGAATTTCCGGAATTTCATGAGCGTCCGATGTTGTTTTCAATTACGACAGCAGCGAAAAAATATCCGTCATCAAAGTCTATCCCGAGCGCAATTCCGACATTAAAATTGTCTTTGGCAGCCGCAGAGTTTCCATAAGCGATCATAAGCCAAGAACCAAATGCTCCCGGAAGCAGGGATGAAGAACGCCTGAAATGTGCAGGATATGCATATTCCATTCTCATTTCTTTCGGAATCTGTGGATACTGACCATTGATATTTTGATCGTTTCAGAGTATCATATATACATTATGCAAGATACGGAAGGCATACTTGCAAATCAAACGATCAATCGGAGGTAGTTATGAAACCTTATTCCGAACTGACCCGCCAGGAGCTGCTGGAGCTGAAGGATGCTCTGAAAGCAGAGTACAACGAATATCAGAACCGCAAGCTGACACTGAACATGGCCCGTGGTAAGCCCGGCCAGGAGCAGCTGAATCTCTCCATGGGCATGATGGATGTGCTGAACAGTGAAAGCGACCTGATCTGCGAGGACGGCACCGACTGCCGGAACTACGGCGTTCTGGACGGCATCGACGAGTGCAAGGAGCTCATGGCCGACATGATGGAGGTTCGGCCTGATCAGGTCATCATCTACGGAAATTCCAGCCTGAATGTGATGTTTGACACCGTGGCCCGCTCCATGATTCATGGCGTCATGGGCAGCACCCCCTGGTGCAAACTGGAAAAAGTGAAGTTCCTCTGCCCCGTCCCCGGCTATGACCGGCATTTTGCCATCACCGAGTATTTCGGCATTGAGATGATCAACGTGCCCATGCTCCCCACCGGCCCGGATATGGATATGGTGGAAGCGCTGGTTTCCTCCGACCCGGCCATCAAGGGAATCTGGTGTGTGCCCAAGTACTCTAACCCCCAGGGTATCTCCTACTCCGATGAGACCGTCCGTCGGTTCGCAAGGCTGAAGCCCGCCGCCACGGATTTCCGCATCTACTGGGACAATGCCTACACCATCCACCACCTGTATGACCACGACCAGGATCACCTGATTGAAATTCTGGCCGAGTGCAAGCGGGCCGGAAATCCGGACCTGGCCTACAAGTTCGCCTCCACCTCCAAAATCAGCTTCCCCGGCTCCGGCATCTCCGCTCTGGCCGCCTCTGAGAACAACCTGGTGGACATCCGGGCCCAGATGAAGGTTCAGACCATCGGTCACGACAAGGTGAATCAGCTGCGCCATGTGCGCTTCTTCGGGGACATCCACGGCATGGTGGAGCACATGCGCCTCCATGCCAACATTCTGCGGCCCAAGTTTGAGATCGTCCGCAGCACCCTGGAAAGCGAGCTGGGCGGCCTGGGCATCGGCACCTGGACCAACCCCAAGGGCGGCTATTTTGTCTCCTTTGACTCCCTGGATGGCTGCGCCAAGGAGATCGTTTCCAGATGCAAGAAGGTTGGCCTGATCCTCACCGGCGCCGGCGCCACCTTCCCCTACGGCAAGGATCCCCACGACAGCAACATCCGCATCGCCCCCTCCTTCCCTGCCAATTCCGATCTGGAGCTGGCCATGAAGGTGTTCACCTGCGTTGTGAAGCTGGTCAGCGTGAAAAAATACCTGGCCCAGATGGACAGCGAGGCCGCAAATTCCTGAGAATATCTCCTATGCCCACCCCATTCGGGTGGGCATTTTCTTCATACCAAAAGAGGGGGCGGAAAATTCCGCCCCCCCCGATTCTTTTTTATGAGCATTCATGCCGTTGATTTTCCAATATCCCATTCTACGCTCTGAGGACGAACGCACATCCTAAATTCTGAACACCCGCGTGATTTTTTCCAGGCCGAGTTTTTTCGATATCCATTGCACTGCTTTGATTCCCGCATACACAGAAAGGACAATGGATGCAGGTTGAAGCAGAAACAGCAGCCATTCATGCTTCATGATGCCCAACGGCGTAAAAATCCGTCTCACCGTGGGAATGCCGAACTGCATATGCAGGAAAAAAATGACATAGGTATTCCTTCCGATATCCACCAGCAAATTGACTTTTTTCAGACAAGTATCGGCAATAACAAAAAATGCGACAATGCCCAAAAGCTCATGAACCAATGCAACGGGGGACCAATATCCAGCATAATCTGTTGTAAAGTAATAAATCGCTGACAGAATCCATAGCCCCACTGCGGCAGCTTTTACCGGTTTCTGATTCAAAAGCTTCATCACAGCCAATATGTTCTTTCTGGCAAGCATTCCCAACTGGAAAAAGCCGCACCAGTTAAACACCATTTGATATTGGGATAACCAGGGCAAACCTTCAATAATGCCTAAAACGCAAAGGAAGTTGGACAGAATAAACAGCAGGAAAACAACCCTGTCAAACCATTTATGATCGCATATCCTGAATAAAATGAAACACTGAATTAAAACCGGCACAAAATACAGCCATGATCCATTACCAAAAATCCACCTCAAAAAAGGAAGCTCAACTTTCGAGAAATTGTTAAGCGCGCAGGCAAAGAGATACAGCAAGGTCCCATATAAAATCCACGGAATCACAATGGACTTCATTTTCTTTTTCCAAAAGACTTTTGTACTCTCCCGCCTGTCAAAGAAAAAGCCTGCTGTAAAAAAGAAGATCGGAACGCCCAGAAGGCCGAAGGCCCCCGCTGCCCGCGAAACGGGTCTTGTGGTATAGACGCAGTGCATCATCGCCACAAACACAATGGCCATTGCTTTATAGGCGTAAAACGTATTGCTGAGAGAGGACACGATCGCTTCTGCATTTTGATCATTTTTCGGTGTCATTTCCTATTCTATGTCTCCTTCATCGGATGATCCTATTCCTATCACCTTCATCCGGTTATTATATCATGCTCCGCATGATTACGCAACCATTATTGTAAGCCAATGGTCCCGGCTCTGCATCCATGCTGCAGCAGAGTGCGCAGCTTATGGCAATGGTACATCGCTCAAAGCAGGAAGCGAGCGTGGAGCAAGAACTCCCCCAGGAACCGCTGTCCGAACCGGTCCCTCAGGCACAGCGGGAGGTACGAAGCTGGGTGCAAAGGGGCTGTCTCAAAATGATTTGCAAAAATCATGAGAGGCAGCCCTCTTTTTT
>CAMEWH010000047.1:0-14982 GCA_945940335.1 uncultured Clostridia bacterium
CGGGGCAGCCAGCTCCCCCATAGGGGGAGCCAAGGGGTGCGTCGGTTCCGGTAGCAAAATTACAATTTGTCTTTCATCTGAATCAAAACAGGAGGCTGAAACGATGACAAGGCGGGAATTTGAAGTCACCGACCCGGCGGTGATCCGGGACATTCTGGATGGGAGCAAGGTTTTGCACCTGGGGCTGGTGGATGATGGGATGCCCTACGTGGTGCCCATGAACTACGGCTACCGGATGGAGGACGGGAAACTCACCATCTATCTGCACAGCGCGGTGAAGGGCTACAAGCTGGATGTGATTGCCAAGAATCCCACCTGCTGCTTTGAGATGGAATATGGCGTGGAGCCCTTTGTGGGAAAAATCCCCTGCCAGTACGGCATCACCTACTATTCCCTCATGGGCCGGGGCAAGGCCGTGATGGTGGAGGATGTGACGGAAAAGGAGCAGGCCATGACCCTGCTGATGAAAACCCAGACCGGCAGGGATTTTGATTTCAATGAGCGGCTGGTGTCCATCGTCAGCGTCATCCGGATTGATGTCAGCGCGTACACCGCCAAGCACCGCCCCCTGCCCGGGCAAGAACTCAACCAGAAATAAGAGAAAATACCGGCCAGCCCTTTTCGGGTTGGCCGGTTGTTTACTGAGCGCGGAATCAACCCCAGGTCAACTGGAGCTTTTTCTTATTTTTGGCGCAGTCGGCGAGGTAAAGGTTGATGAGTGTTTGATAGGGAATGCCGGTATCGTCGGATTCTTTGCGGAAATAGTCGATGGTATCGCTGTCAATATTGATCGTGATCTGTTTTTTCAGCTTCTTGGCATAGGGATTCTTTTGGGCAGCGGAAAAATCATATTCTTCTCTCATAACAATCACCTCAATTACCGTAGTATTTCGCTTCTGTTTTTGTGGCCTGTCTGGCTGAAATCAGCCGAATGACCGTGTCTGAAGCGCGATAGCAATGACAAACCACCAACAGATTTGCTTTCGATGACAGCCCAAGAATGATAAATCGGTCTTCCTCCTCCGAATGGTCGGGGTCGTCAATCACCAACGCGTCCTCGTCATAAAATACCGTCTTTGCCTCTTCAAATGAAACATGATGCTTCTTTTGGTTGATGGCATTTTTATTTTCATCCCACTTGAATTATTTCTCTTCCATAATTATATTATACATATATTTTAATTATTGTCAAGCAGATCGGTGCATCAGAGAAACACCGGCCAGCCCTTTTCGGGTTGGCCGGTGCTTTCATATATCGTTTCGCTGAATTTACTCACCCGGCGTCCATTCGATGCTCTTGGCCCAGCTATAGAGCATTCCCACCAGCTCTTCGCCGGAAGCCCAGCTCTGGAACCACTGCTGGGTGCCGTCCGCATCAGTGACCAGGATAACCGGGGAGGAATCGCAGATGGTTGCCACACTGCCGTCCCGGGCGGTGAGGGTGATGATGCAGCTGGGGGAGCCGTAGCTTTTGGGCTCCGGGACCACCCGCCAGGTGTCCGTGCCGCAGATGACATCCTCAATGGGGCAGGGAGAGGCGGCGGAATAATCCTTGGTTCCCTTGTCCTCCACGGTGACATAAGTGGGATCGGCAAAGGGCAGCAGCTGCTTGATGACGCTGTAGCATTCCATGTATTCATCAGAGAGATACATGGCATTCTCTTCCTCATAGGCTGTCACGTCCAGATTTTCGGATAATTCCTCCGGTACCTGGTGGACATTCTGGAACACATAGAGCCGGTCGTCCATCCGTCCTACGAAGGAATAGACCATTCTGTCGCTGTTAGAGTCGGCGTACTGAATGCCCCACAGATTTTCGTTCACCCGGAAGATGCCGCTGGGATACCAGCCGGTGACGGGTGCGTAGTTGTCCCGGAAGAATTCCCGGGCGTATTCTGATGTGAAGTAGAGATACTGCTCTGCTTCATCGGGTCCGGGCTGGTTGTAGGCTTCCACATAGCCCCGGAAGTAATTCAGTGCCTCGTCTTCCTCCACGAAATGCACCCAGCCCATGATGCTGCCGCCTTGAAGCTGCACATAGCCCCAGCTTCCGTCGGCGATGAATTCCCGCCGGGTGATGGTGCACTTTTCTCCGGCAGCGGCCTGGGCAACAACCCTGGCCTGCTGGCTGGGGCTGCTGTACACATCCGTTTCCTGGGAGAAGGTGTAGCTTTCTTCTGCCGAATCATCGGGTTCGGCATACTGGGTTGCCTCCATGGTATCGGGAAGGGTTGAATCAACGGAAGCCTCTCCCCCGCAGTCGATGTATGCCATGTTGACCCAGGCGTTACTGCCGATGCGGCCCCACTGCCGGTTTTCGTCGGAGACAACCTCAAGAATGATGACCTTCGTGCCGCCTTCCAGAACGCCCACCGCGCTGTTCATTGCCCCCGGGCCGGAACGGACATTCAGCGCTTCCACGTTGACGGTGCCGGAGAGGAAAATTTCGGATTCGGAGCCCTGCACCAGGCGAACCCAGCCTCGGGTCATCCCCTCCTGGCATTCCACATAAGCCCAGATGGTGTTTTCGATGGTTGCTCTTTCCAGGATGGTGAAGTCCTCTCCGAAAGCAAGCTCACAGAGAATTCTGCCATCCTCGCTGGGGCTGGAGTACACCGGTACCTCATAGAGGTCAGAAAGGGGGGCTTTCCCTTCATTCAAAAGAATCCAGCCCATGATGGTGGTATTCTCTTTCTGGTACTCGATGTAGCCCCAGATGTTCTCTCCGAAGGGTTCCATGGATTGAAGGAGATAGACATCCCCGATCTCTCCCTGCCCGATCTGCCTTGCCTGGCGGCTGGGGGAGCTGTAAATGGTAGTCCGCAGAGAGAAGCTGCTCTGCCGGTTGATGAAGGCATCCATGATTTCATCCAGGGAAATCCAGCCGAGGGTTTCCCCGTCCAGGTATTTCACGTAGCCCCAGATGCTGCCCTCCACCACCTCCATGCCGTCCAGGGAGACAGGCATTCCGGCAGGGTAACGGGCCAGCTCCCAGGAATCATGGTCAGGCGCACTGTAGACAATTACCTCCCGGGGGTAGGTGATGTAATCCCCATCCGGTTTAGGAGTCTCTATCGCGGCCTCCGATGTCTTGGCAAAGGCTGCTTCCTCCGTACCCAGGATCATCCAGCCAAAGGTCTTGCCGTCCTGGCACTCCACATAGGCCCAGAGATGATCGCCGATGGGTTCCGTACGGATGATGGTATAGTCCTCTCCGGGAAGAAGCTGATAGACCGTTCTGCTGCCCTCGCTGGGGCTGGAATACAACGGGTATTCCTGAGGTTCGGCGCTTTCCGTTGCCTCGGCTTCCGCCTGGTTGGCCTCCACCGGGTCCGTGAGGAAGCAGGCGGCCAGCACCATGCACAGCACCGCCGAAGCCGCCACCACCCAAAGGGTGGGCCTGCGATAGTTCAGCACCCCCCGAATTCGCTGCTTGACGCTGACTTCCCCAAAGGCCACGGGACAGGCGGCAATGGCGCTGCGGGGCATGCTGCACTGGAGCAGAGCGGCGGAATAGGCCTTCTTGTCCTTCTGGGTCATGTTTTTGATCACCGCCTCGTCGCAGGCCTGCTCCATGTCCCGGCAGAACAGGATGTACGCCAGCCAGCAAAGAGGATTGAACCAGTAGACGGTGAGCAGGGCGTAACCCAGGGGCTTCCACAGGTGGTCCCCCCGGCGCAGATGAGCCCGCTCGTGAGCGAGCACATAGTCCGTCGCCGGCTGCACCAGGTCCGAGGGCAGGTAGATTTTCGGCCGGAAAAGGCCCAGAATAAAGGGAGAGCTCACGTTGTCACAGATGTACAGCCGGTCCTTGATGCGGACGGAGGCCCGCACCCTTCCGGCAAGGCGCAGGTAGCTGACCAACGCGTAAATTCCCATGACGGCCACGCCAATCAGCCAAACCCAGGGCACCACTTCCCGCCAGGAAATCCCCCGGGAAACCACCTGGGCCGCAGCCGGCGCGCCGGTCTGGATGGTGGGGCCGGCAAAATAGGTCGGGTCGATGGGGGTCACCCGGACAGGTGCCGCGATTTGCTGGGGCACCAGGCTCACCCGGCTCTCCAGGGAGAAGGGAAATACCAGCCGCACTGCTGCCAAGCCCCAAAGCAGACAGGAAACGGCCCGGGGCGCTTTTTTCAGCAAGGGCCGCAGAACCAGCAGAGCCAGAATCATCCACCCGGCGGTAAGGCTCTGCCGGGCAAGGCCATAAAAGAACGATTGCATGTCAATCCTCCTTGTCAAATTCATCCAGCATCCGGCGGATGTCAGCCAGATCCTGGTTGGTCAGCCTCCCGCCGGAGGCAAAGGCAGCAATAAACGAGGGCAGGGAGCCGTCGAAATTTTCCTCCACAAATCGCTGGCTCTGCCGGGCATAGAAGGCCTGGCGGGAAATCAGGGGCGTGACGGTGCCCTCCTGATTCTGGAAAATCCCCCGTTCACAGAGCTTTTTCAGCACGGTGTAGGTGGTGGATTTTTTCCATTCCAGCTGCTGGGCGCAGAGCTTCACCAGCTCCCCGGAGCTTAAGGGGGCGTTCTGCCAGATAATATCCGCGAACCGGGCCTCCACGGCCCCCAATCTGGTTTCATCCATAGGATCAACCTCCTGTTTGTAATCGAATGGTCTATAGTCTATCGACCTGTCTGTAGTCTATCATATATAGACCGCTCTGTCAAGTGTCATCAAGAAATTTTTTGTGCTTATCGGTTTGACTCATGCCTTCGAAAAATTGCTGTTTATCGATCACTCCACCGTAGGGGCGGCTATTAGCCGCCCGCGCAGCACCAGCCTACGGCTACCTGTAAGGTTGGGCGAAGAAAGTACCATGTCGGGCATTGTACCATTCAACAAAACACTCAGGTTCCTTACCTGGCGGGCGGCTAATAGCCGCCCCTACGGTGGCGTGGACGTAATTTGTACCCGCCAAATTGCAATTTTTGGCTTGCTGAGTTCATCCGATATGCACAAAACTTTTTCCGGCTGCAGCAGGGGCTTCCTGTGGGCAAAATGAATATTGGATCGTTTTAATTGTATAAGTATTCACTCTCATTTTGAATATTATCATTGAATAACCGAATATACCACCCGATTTTGAATATTTTTGTGATGATTCTATTAAACTCCCAGCCTGCACCCGCTGTATTGTTGTATGACCATACAATTGACAATGAATAATATACGAGGTATAATGCCTCTATCAAAGAAACCCACCAGAAACCCTGTATACTTATTTAATAAAGGAGAGGTCATTTATGAAAAAGATCGTTGCTCTGGTTCTGACGCTGGCCATGATCACCAGCCTGTTTGTGATGGTTGGCATCGCCGAAGAGAAGAAGGAAATCACCACCGTGAACCCCGGCGTGCTCACCGTGGCCACCAGCCCGGATTTCGCCCCCTATGAGTTCTATTCCCTGGACGAGGAAGGCACCCCCACCCTGGCCGGCTTCGACATGGCTCTGGCCAAGTACATTGCCGACTACCTGGGCCTGGAGCTGGAAGTCATCCCCATGGACTTTGACGGCACCCTGATGGAACTGGCTGCCAAGAATGTGGACTGCTCCATGGCCGGCTACTCCCCCGACCCCGCCCGTGAAGAGAAGATGGACTTCTCCGACATCTACTACACCGGCGGTCAGTCCTTCGTCACCGTGAAGGACAAGGCGGACCTGTTCACCTCCCTGGAGGATACCAACAATTCCGACTATCAGATCGGCGCCCAGCTGGGCTCCATTCAGGTGAAGCTGGCCCAGGAAAACTCCCCCGAGGCTGACATTGTGGAGCTGAGCAAGGTCACCGACATCATTGCTGAGCTGCTGGCCGGCCACCTGGACGGCGCTTACATCGAGACCGCCGTGGCTGAAAGCTACGCCAAGAACTACCCCGAGCTGGCCTTGGTTCTGAATGTTCCCTATGAGCAGGAAGGCAGCGTGGTTGGCGTTTCCAAGGGCAATGCCGAGCTGCTGGCCGGCATCAACGAAGCCATCGCCGCCGCTATCGCCGACGGCAGCATGGATGCCTTCGTGGCTGAAGCCAACGAGCTTGCCTCCGGTGAGATCATCGAGGGTCTGCTGGAAGAGTAATCCCCCACAAATGAACGATTTCCCCGGAAGAAACCCTTCCGGGGAAATCTCAGTTTCCCGATACGAGTGAAATCATCATTTGGTGGTGCATTGAAAGGAATCATGTTCCGATGATTGCCCCTCCATTGTAGGGGAGGCTCTTAGCCTCCCGCGCAGTACCAACCCAAAACATAGTACCTGGTTGGGCGAATTCGTACAATGTCCAACATGTTACCATTCAACCAAACGCTCAGGTATCATTACCTGGCGGGAGGCTAAGAGCCTCCCCTACAGTGGCTGAAGCGATAAATTACAATCTATCCGTCACCTCAAAAACAGAAAAAAGGAGCTGGTATTTTGCTTTCCATCAGCGGCTTTCAAAAGGCCTTTGAATACATCAATCTCATCGAACAGGGCATGATCTGCACCCTGTCCCTCTCCGCGCTG
Organism: uncultured Clostridia bacterium; assembly: GCA_945940335.1. GTDB lineage: Bacteria > Bacillota > Clostridia > Oscillospirales > Oscillospiraceae > Faecousia. The sequence goes on from CAMEWH010000047.1 coordinate 6,505, forward strand.
ACGGTTCTGTTCGGCTTTATCCTGGCGCTGTTTCTCGCCATCTGCCGTCTTTCCAACATCAAAGTGGCCAAATTTCTGGCCACCGTCTATGTGGAGGTGCTTCGGGCCACTCCCCTGCTGGTGCAGCTGTTCATTGTGTACAACATTCTGCTGGCCGGCGTGTCCCTGCCCAAGTTCAAGGTGTTCGGTTTCATCCGGTTCGAGCGTTTCCTCCCCGGTGTCATCGCCCTGTCCCTGAACTCCGGCGCCTACCTCAGCGAGATCATCCGCTCCGGTATCCAGAGCATCGACGGCGGCCAGACGGAAGCCGCCCGGAGCCTGGGCATGACCCAGTGGCAGAACCTGAAGCTCATCGTCCTGCCCCAGGCCATCAAGAACATCCTGCCCGCCATTGCCAACGAGTTCGTCACCATCATCAAGGAATCCTCCATCTGCTACACCATCGGCGTGCAGGAGATCATGTACGGCGTGAACTCCATCAAGGGTGCCACCTTCTCCATTGGAGAGCCGCTGATCATCGCGGCAGTGGTGTACTTCTGCCTCACCTTCCCCACCAGCAAGATTATCGCTTACTTTGAAAGGAGAATGAGCCGTGGTGACCGGAGATAAGCTGATTCAGGTTCAGCATCTAAAAAAATACTATAACCACGGTGCCATCAAAGCTCTGGACGATGTGTCCGTGGACATTAACCGTGGTGACGTGATGGTGGTCATCGGCCCCTCCGGTTCCGGCAAGAGCACATTGCTCCGGAGCCTGAACCTGCTGGAAGTGCCCACCGAGGGCAGCATTGTGTTCGACGGGGTAGACATCACTAAAAAATACACCGTAACCCCGGAAGGGAAAAAAGTGAAAATGGACATCAATGTCCACCGCCAGAAGATGGGCATGGTGTTCCAGCATTTCAACCTCTTCCCCCACAAGACCATCCTGCAGAACATGACCATCGCCCCCATCAAGGTCAAGGGCATGGACAAGCAGTTGGCCGAGCAGAAAGCCCGGGCGCTGCTGGCAAGAGTGGGCCTGGAGGACCGGGCAGATGCCTACCCCATTCAGCTCTCCGGCGGCCAGAAGCAGCGCATCGCCATTGTCCGGGCGCTGATGATGGAGCCGGAAGTGATGCTCTTTGACGAGCCCACCTCCGCCCTGGACCCGGAAATGGTGGGTGAGGTGCTGGAAGTGATGAAGGAGCTGGCAGCGGACGGCATGACCATGGTGGTGGTCACCCACGAAATGGGCTTTGCCCGGGAGGTGGGCAACCGGGTTCTCTTTATGGCGGACGGCAAGCTATTGGAAGAAGGCCCGCCCCAGCAAATTTTCGGCAATCCCCAAAACCCTCGTCTCAAGGACTTCCTGAGCAAGGTTCTATAGGAGACAGACACATGGAAATGATCAGAACAGTGAACCTGCACAAGAGCTTCGGCCAGCTGCAGGTGCTAAAGGGCGTCAGCGAAACCATTCAAAAGGGCGAGGTGGTGTCCATCATCGGCCCCTCCGGCGGCGGCAAAAGCACCTTCCTGCGCTGCCTGAACCTGCTGGAGAAGCCGGAAAGCGGCCAGATCTTCTTTGAAGGGAAGGAAATCACCGGCAAACACGTGGACATCGATATCCACCGGCAGAAGATGGGGATGGTATTCCAGCACTTCAATGTGTTTCCCCACCTGTCCGTGTCGGAAAACATCACCATGGCCCCCATGCTCCTGAAGGGCAAAAACCAGGCCGAGGCCAACGACATGGCTCGGGAACTGTTAAACCGGGTGGGCCTCATCGATAAATTTGACGAAATGCCCGGCAAGCTCTCCGGCGGCCAAAAACAGCGTCTGGCCATCGTCCGGGCCCTGGCCATGGAACCGGATGTGATGCTCTTCGACGAGCCCACCTCCGCCCTGGACCCGGAAATGGTGGGCGAGGTGCTGGATGTCATCAAGGGGCTGGTGTCCACCGGCATGACCAGCGTCATTGTCACCCATGAGATGCGCTTTGCCCGGGAGGTCTCCGACCGGGTGCTGTTCATGGCCGATGGCAACATTCTGGAGCAGGCACCCCCTGCCCAGCTGTTCGACCATCCCACCCACCCCCGGCTGCAGGACTTCCTGTCCAAGGTGCTGTAAGATGGACAAGCAATTTTTATATGAGATAATTGAAGAAAATGCCCCCACGATCATAACCCTCAGTGACAAAATCTGGGACCTTGCCGAGCTGTCCATGGAGGAATACCAATCAGCGGAATACTACTGCAATCTTTTGGAGCAGGAGGGCTTCACCGTGGAGCGGAACCTGTGCGGCATTCCCACCGCCTTCTCCGGCTCCTTCGGCTCCGGCAGCCCCAGAATCGGAATCTTAGGGGAATTTGATGCCCTTTCCGGCCTCTCCCAGGTTCCCGGCACCGCCCGAAAGGAATGCCTGACGGAGGGCGGCAACGGCCAGGGCTGCGGCCACAATCTGCTGGGTGCCGCCGCCTTCGGTGGGGCCCTGGCGGTAAAAAAGGCCATCCAGGCAGGACTGCTCCAGGGCACCGTGATTTTCTACGGCTGCCCCGGTGAAGAAGGCTGCGCCGGTAAGACCTTCATGGCCCGGGACGGCATGTTCCGGGACCTGGATGCCGCCCTGACCTGGCATCCGGGAGACACCAATGAGATCAAGGTGGGCGCTTCTGCCGCCTGCATTCAGGTGGAATACAGCTTCCACGGCGTGGCGGCCCACGCGGCAAACGACCCCTTCAATGGCCGCTCCGCACTGGATGCGGTGGAGCTGATGCACATGGGCGTCCAGTTCCTCCGGGAGCATATGCCCCCCAACAGCAGCATCCACTATTCCATCACCGACGGCGGCGGCGTGTCCCCCAACGTGGTGCAGGCAGAAGCCAGAACCATTTTTATGGTCCGGGGAGAAACCGTCCGAAAGGCCAAGGCACTGCTGGAGCGGGTGAACAATATTGCCAAGGGCGCGGCGCTGATGACGGATACCACCTTCACCTTCCGCCAGATTGACGGCACCGCCTCCACCGTGGGAAACCAGGTGCTGGAGCAGGTGATGTACGAAAACCTGAAGCAGACTCCCCTTCCCGTCTACACCCGGGAAGAACGGGAATACGCCCATGCCCTGCATGAAACCTATCCGGCGGAGCTGCCCGGAGAACTGACCAAGTCCAATCCGGCGGTCCGTGCCTTTGTCCGGAAGGAAACGGAGGACGGCAAGCGGGACATCAATGATTTCATTCTGCCCTACGTCCCCTCCTGGGCCTACAGCCCCGGCTCCACCGACGTGGGGGACGTGAGCTGGCTCACCCCCACCGCCCAGTTCACCACTGCCACCTGGACCAGCGCCAGCCCCGGTCACTCCTGGCAGAATGTGTCCATCGGCCGCACCTCCATTGCCCACAAGGGAATGCTCCAGGCCGCGAAAGTCCTGGCCGGCACCGCCGCGGACCTGATGCTGGAGCCCGCCCTGCTGGCAAAGGCACGGGCGGAATTCCAGGCAGCCGCCGCCGAAGGCTACGACTGCCCCATTGGCCCGGAGCTGAAACCCGGACCCCAGAGTTAATGTTTCCGCCGTTCAGGATTTTTCTTTTTCCCTGAACGGCGGTTTTCTTTGGGTAGTCATTCCAGAAATAACAGCATTTGCCTTCTACAGTAAATCTGCAAATTGTAATTTGGCGTACCGGAACCGGTACCCCCTTGGCTCCCCCTCTGGGGGAGCTGGCTGCCCCGCAAGGGGCAGACTGAGAGGGCCAGCATGGCTTGATTCGGCTGCCATGATCTTACTGCGGTACCCTCTCAGTCAGCCTGTTCGGCTGACAGCTCTCCCAAAGGGAGAGCCAAGGGGTGCTGCCGTATCTGCCCGCAAATTACAATTTGCACGCTTGCTGAGTAAAACCGATAAACACATTACATTTTTATCAAATAACATGGTGAGATATTCCCGCCGGTTTCCTTACTATTTAGGTGTAACGGAAAGGAAGTGGTCAAGCATGGAGGATCAGGAAATCACGAGACTGTTCCTGGAGCGCTCGGAGCAGGCACTTGTGGAGCTGATTTCCAAATACGGCAAGGCGGTTGCCAAAATCACCGGCAACATCCTGGCGGACCCACAGGATGCGGAGGAGTGTGCCAACGATACGTATCTCGGGGTGTGGAATTCCATCCCGCCCACCATTCCAAAGTCCCTGGGGGCCTACTGCTGCGGCATTGCCCGGAACCAGGCCCTCAGCCGGTATCAAGCCAACACCGCGAAGAAGCGCAATTCCCATTTCGATGCGGCATTGGACGAGCTGGAGGATACCATTCCCACCCTGGGCACCGTGGAATCGGAGTTGGAGGCAAAGGAGCTGTCCGGCTGTATCAGCGAATTTCTGGCACAGCTTCCCTACGATGACCGGTACGCCTTCCTCCGGCGCTACTATTACGCCGATTCCATCACCGATATTGCCGAAACCCTGGGCAAAACGCCCCACCGTATCTCCGTGCGGCTGTTCCGCATCCGTGAACATCTGAGAAAATACTTACGGAAAGAAGGGATGCTTCCATGAGCCGGAAAACAACAGTGAAGATTCTGAATGGGATCGAACCCGCCCTCGTGGAAGAATGCGCGGTTTACTCCCCCCCTTCGGAAAGGAACGGTATGAAAAAGCAGCACAGCCGCCGTCTGGCGGTGATCATTCTGGCCGCCTGCCTGGTGGTTGCCCTGGCAGTGACGGCCTACGCAACAGGAGCGATTCAAAGTCTGATTTCCAAATACTGGAGCAGCTTTCACTATGTCACCCCGGACGACCAGCTCCGGGAGGAACGCCCGGATTACGCCCAGTGGTTGGACAGCCAATTGGAGACCCAGTCCATGATGCTGAAAATTGGAGAAAATGCCGTCCAAACAGAGGTCCCCTACCAAATCCCCGGCCTGGACGGAGCGGGGGTGACGCTGCTGGAATACTACTACGACGGGGAAAAAATCGCCCTGGCCTGCCAGTTCCACAACCTGGAAAAGCAGGTGGATTTCAGCTTTGATGCGGAGGACTACGCCAATCTCCCCTTCCAGACCGTGGAAGCCGACGGCTATCCCTCCTACCGCAGTATTGTAAAAGATGCGGCGGCTTTGCAGGACATTGAGGAAAGGCTGCAGAAGGACAGCTCTGTGAGCTTCCTGGCCTTTGATGCCTGGATTTCCGACCATGTCTACGCGGACGGAGAGGATTTGGGCCCCTGCCACGGAGACCCGGACGAAAACGGTTTCTTCACCGTTGACCCCATCGCCATGGGTATGGGAGAGGTGGAGCTGCCGGAAAAATGCCGGAATCTGCCGGAGGTCAGCGTGTCCCTCACCTACCGGGTGGTCACCTACGCCTTCAGGCTGGAAGGAGATACCGTCCAATACGCCCGGGTGGGCCAGGCGGATTACCCGGTGAGCTTTACCATTCCCAACCTCAATCCCGATTCCATCCCTGAAAAATGGAGCCTGGGAGAACTGACCGCCGGTGAAACCCTGGATATCACCCAGCAAATCCGGGGGACAAATCTCACCATTCACGCTGCTGTTCCCAGGTTGAATGCGGAAAACCTCAGTACCGTTTGGATGCAGGCAGATCCGGCCCTTTGGCAGAAAATGGGCCGGGAGCTGGTGATGGAGCGATTCCCCCAGATCGAAGGGGATTTAAGCAGCGGAAAAACGGACATCAGCGTTTCCGACGAGGCAACCGGGAATCTGCTGCTGGGCTTTGACTGCTCCGCGGACGGAAGCGCAGGCTACCTGTATTATGTGGATGTGCATCGGGATTTGAACGGAAGCAATCTGGACGGCGACGGGAATTGGTTCACGTCCCACTACATCACCTCCACCGTTCCCGAGGGAATGGACATGACCGGTGAGGAAGCTGCCCAAAAGGCATCGCAGCTGCTGGAAAACTACTCCTGCTTCCGGTTCTCCCCCTGGAACGTGCAGGCGGAATACGACCGGCAGAAGCAGCAGGGCTATTACCGCATCACTTTGCAGCCGGAGTATCAGGGACTGCCTGTTTACGGCCCGCGTACAACTTCCGAGGCCTTTCTTTCCAATGATGGGCTCTTTGGCTGCCAGGGGCTGATGATGCTTCGGGAGAGCCGGCGCATGGCTGTGCAGGCTCCTCTCTCCCTGGAACGGGCAATCGAATCCGTTGTCAATCACATCACGGAGCTTTCATTCTATGATACCGTCCGGTGCACCGAAATCCGCCCGGGCTACCTGGCAACAACTGAGGCAGAGGAAGTGGTGCTGTCCCCGGCCTGGATATTTGAGTGCAGCCAAACCAAGTCCGGTGAGGATTACACCGACTATTTTGAAATTGCGGTCTTGGCAGAGAACGGGAAAATCTGGGTCCCGCATCATGGCGGCACCTGGGTTGACCCCGCCTGATGTGTTGCACACGCCATTCGTAGGGCGGGGTCTTGACCCCGCCGACCCGGTAACGAAATATGCCAGGGAAGATAAACGGAATCATGTGCCGTTTTCGTCTTCCATTGATATTCCGAAAAAGATACCATTCAACGCACCGATAAACAAAAAATCTCCCATTCAACCCGCTGTTTTGGGCTGAATGGGAGATCATTTTATCCGGAAATTATGCCAGGATGGGCTTCAAAGCCTGGGCCAGCTTATCCTTCTGGGCCTGGGCTTCCGCAATGTCCTTGCCCAGGGTGGTGAAGTAGGTTTTGATCTTGGGCTCGGTGCCGGAGGGACGGACCACCACGGTGGCGCCTCCTTCCAGGGCGTAGATCAGCACGTTGGCGGCGGGCAGGCCGGTTTCTTCCGGCTTCTGGTAGTCCGTCACCTTGGTCACCTTGTAACCGGCAATCTCCGCAGGAGGCGCTTTCCGCAGGGATTCCATGATGCCCGCCATCTTGTCCATGCCGGAAAGGCCGGGGAACTCGAAGGAGTCCACCTTGTTCAGGTAGCGGCCGAACTTGGCATAGATTGCTTCCAGCCGCTCCTTGATGGAGGAGCCGATGGAGCGGTAGTAGGCGGCCATTTCGCAGATCAGCATGGAGCCGATGATGGCATCCTTATCCCGGACGTAGGGGCCTGCCAGGTAGCCGTAGCTCTCTTCAAAGCCGAAGATGAAGCGGTCAACCTCTCCGGCAGCCTCCAGGCCGGCAATCTGGTCGCCAATCCACTTGAAGCCGGTGAGTACGCTGCGCATTTCCACGCCGTAGCTTTCTGCAACCGCATCCGCCAGGGGGGTGGAGACGATGGACTTCACCGCCACGGGATTGGCGGGCATGGTGCCCTTCTCAATCCTGCCGGCGCAGATGTAATCCAGCAGCAGCACGCCCACCTCGTTGCCGGACACCAGCTCATAGGAGCCGTCGGGGCACTTAATCGCAATGCCCACCCGGTCGGCATCCGGGTCGGTGGCCAGCATCAGGTCGGCACCGGACTTTTTCGCCAGCTCCAGGCCAAGGCGCAGAGCCTCAAAAATTTCGGGGTTAGGATAGGGGCAGGTGGGGAAATTGCCGTCGGGGAACTGCTGCTCGGGGACGATGGTGATGTCGTCGATGCCGATGTCATGGAGCACCCGGGTCACAGGCACCAGACCGGAGCCATTCAGGGGGGAGTAGACCAGCTTCAGTCCAGCGGTCTTGCACAGGCCGGGACGGACGGAGCGGGCCTTGATGGCGTCGTACAGCGCTTCCTTGCAGTCCTCGCCCACATAGGAAATCATGCCGGAGGCCAGGCCCTCTTCAAAGGGAACCAGCTTGGCCCCCTCCAGAATGTCGGTTTTCTGGATTTCGGCGTAGACAATGGCGGCGGCATCGTCGGTCATCTGGCAGCCGTCGGGGCCGTAGGCCTTGTAGCCATTGTACTTGGCAGGGTTGTGGGAGGCGGTAACCATGATGCCGGCGTTGGCCTCATAGTACCGGGTTGCAAAAGATAGGGCGGGCACGGGCATCAGGGCATCATAAATCCGAACCTTGATGCCGTTGGCAGCCAGAACGCAGGCAGCAGTCTTGGCGAACACGTCGGAATTGATGCGGCTGTCGTAGGAGATGGCAACCAGCTGATTGCCCCCCTGGGTCTTCACCCAGTTGGCAAGGCCCTGGGTCGCCTGACGAACCACATAAATATTCATCCGGTTGGAGCCGGCGCCCAGCACGCCCCGCAGGCCGGCGGTGCCGAACTTCAGGGCCACGGCAAAGCGGTCCTTGATCTCTTCTTCGTTGCCGGCAATTTTCTCCAGCTCCGCGGTGAGGGCCGGGTCCTCCAGCTGAGCGGAGGCCCAGCGCTTGTAATCATCCATGTACATGTTGATTCACCTATCCTTTTGCAAATTTATGATTGAATTTACACAAATCAACTATGGATACTATAAAGCATTTCGGCGCAATTGTCAATCACGCAGTAATAAATTGGATCCATTCGACGGAGCGGAAAATTGTAATTTGGCGGGCAGATACGGCTGAGCCCCTTGGCTCTCCCTTTGGGAGAGCTGTCAGCCGAACAGGCTGACTGAGAGG
>CAMEWH010000048.1:0-14867 GCA_945940335.1 uncultured Clostridia bacterium
TCTCAGTCTGCCCCTTACGGGGCAGCCAGCTCCCCCATAGGGGGAGCCAAGGGGTCGGCAATTCCGGTACGCCAAATTACAATTTATCAGCCTGACACCAAACTACGTCTGCCGGTGCACCACTGCGTACATCATCTGGGTGAAATCCGGTTCGATGGCGGTCTGGCCCTCCTGGAGGATGGCAAACCCGTTTTGTTCCAGCTCAGCCCGGAAGGTGGGGAAATCCACCATCCGGCAGGAGGTGCTGGCAATATGAACGGTTTTCCCGCTCTGCTCGTGGATGCGCTCCTGGAGGGAAAAGGCGTTGGTGATGTCGGATTTGCGCTGAATCTCTCCGTCACCCATGGTGCAGATCAGGGCAATGCCGCTGGCATTCAGGTGATTTCGGATAAATTGGTAGAATCCCTTCCGGTGTGTGTCCTCCACCAGCATGTGGACAACGGCCACGGCGTAGATAAAATCAAATTCTCCTTCCAGCTTTCCGTCGATGCAGTCCAGCACCTGGAAGCAATCCGTATACTCCGGGGCAAGCCTTTGGCAGTAGGCAATGGCCTCCGGGGAGATGTCGGTAGCCAGAACCTGATACCCTTGGCGCAGAAGATGAATGGCATCCCGGCCCTCGCCGCAGCCCAGCTCCAGAATCCTGGAATTGGGGCCGATTTGAAATTCCCGGATGGTTCGCTCTACAATGGGGGAGGGGGTTCTGGTAAACCATTCCAGATTCTCCCGGTGTACCTGCCGGTAGCGGTCGTCGTAGGCTTCGTAATAGGGCCGCGCTTCCATTACACCATTTCCTCCGGATGGAAAATCTCGTCAAATCGATCGGCGGTCAAAAATCCTAGGGATACGCAGGCATCCTTCAGAGAAATATTCTCTCGGTATGCCTTTTTCGCGGTTTTGGCGGCGTTTTCGTAGCCAATGTAGGGGTTCAGTGCGGTGACCAGCATCAGGGAGTTGTAAAGATTATGGTGCATCTTCTCCCGGTTGGCCCGGATTCCCACGGCGCACCGGTCGTTGAAGGAGCGGATGGACTCTGCCAGCAGCCGGGCGGACTGGAGGAAATTGTAGGCCATCACCGGCATGAATACGTTCAGCTCAAAATTGCCCTGGCTGGCCGCGATACCGATGGTGGCGTCATTGCCCATCACCTGAACCGCCACCATGGTCACCGCTTCGCACTGGGTGGGGTTGACCTTGCCGGGCATGATGGAGGAGCCGGGCTCGTTTTCCGGGATGAAGATTTCCCCCAGGCCGTCCCGGGGGCCGGAGGCCAGCCAGCGCACATCGTTGGCGATTTTCATCATGTCCGCTGCCAGGGCTTTCAGTGCGCCGTGGGCAAACACCAGCTCGTCCTTGGAGGTCAGGGCATGGAATTTGTTGGGGGCGGTGGAGAAATCCAGCCCCATGATGCAGGATACTTCCCGGGCGACCAAAGTATCGAAGCCCTTGGGGGCATTCAGTCCGGTGCCTACGGCGGTGCCGCCCAGAGCCAACTCCCGCAGGGGCTCCAGGGAAAGCCGGATCAGTTCCCGATCCCGCTCCAGGCTGGTGCGCCAGCCGGAGATTTCCTGGGAGAAGGAGATGGGCACCGCATCCTGCAAATGGGTGCGGCCGGATTTCACAATGCCCTGATTCTCTACTTCCAGTCTTTTGAAGGTGTCAATCAGAACCTGAACAGCGGGCAGAAGCTTCTGTTCCAGTGCCTCCACTGCCGCAATGTGCATGGCGGTGGGGAAGGTATCGTTGGAGGACTGGCTCATGTTGATGTCGTCGTTGGGGTGGAGCAGCTTCTTTCCTGCCAAATCGCTCCCCCGGGCGGCGATGACCTCGTTGGCGTTCATGTTGGACTGGGTGCCGGAGCCGGTCTGCCACACCACCAGGGGGAAGTGGTCGTTCAGCTTGCCCTCCAGCACCTCTGTCGCGGCGATTTCGATGGCATCCAGCTTTTCCTTCGTCATTTTTTCCGGCTTCAGGGCGTGGTTGGCCCGGGCGGCGGCCAGCTTCAGCGCACCGAAGGCCCGGATGATCTCCCGGGGCATGGGTTCGATTCCCACGCCAATGGGAAAATTCTCGTGGCTTCGCTGGGTCTGGGCTCCCCAGTATTTGTCCGCGGGCACCTTCATTTCGCCCATGGAGTCGTGTTCAATGCGATATTCCATTGTGTTGTCTCCTTTTTTGGAAGATGAATTGTAATTTATGTCGCAGACCATTCGTAGGGCGGGGTCTTGACCCCGCCGACCCGGTTCCGGTTATTGAATGGCGCGTTGAACGTAACCAGGTGCGGTGAGGATACCTTCCCCCGGGGGGAAGGTGCCCCGCAGGGGCGGATGAGGAATGCGCCCGGGTGGACAATCAAAAATCCAAAAATCAATGAGTAATTGTCCAACATTGTGCCTTTTTAACGAACCAAGCACAAATATTTCAGGTGTCGCCGTTCCTCATCCGACCCGGCTTACGCCGGGCCACCTGTTCATTATGGTATGATTGCCACCGGCAATCATTGAGATTTTGAATTCGCTGCGCGGAGCACCACCCCCGGGGGAAGGTATTTTTCCCATTCCGGAACCTTGCACCATTCAACGGAGGCATTTTGTAATCGCCACAGGTCGGCGGGGTCAAGACCCCGCCCTACGAATGGTGTGCCACATAAATTACAATTTGCTTTTCTCCTGCTCATTATACCGAATGCCCCCTTTGCTTGTCAATGAAAGATAACCACTTTACATTTCCCTGGGGGAATTGTATAATGAAAAAAATCGGAAATATGTCCTTCCGGAGGCATAAGGGGGAATCGGTGTGAAAACCAGCATTTGTGACAATTGGGAATTTACAGCGCAATGGAGCGAGGAATTCATGAACGGCGCAGGGGAAGGGGAGATCGTTGACCTGCCCCACAACCCGGTGGAGCTGCCGCTGCATTATGTAAATCATGAGGATTACCAGATGGTCTGCGGCTACCGGAAAAAACTGATGCTCCCGGAGGAGCTTTCCGGCAAGCGGTTTTTCCTGCAATTTGACGGTGCGGCCCACATCGCCACGGTTTTTGTCAATGGCATGGCGGCAGGGGAGCACCGCTGCGGCTACACCGCCTTTCGGCTGGAGATCACCGGCCTGGTCAAGCCGGGGGAGAACATCCTGGCCGTCCGCCTGGATACCACGGAGAACCAGGAAATTCCGCCCTTTGGATTCGTCATCGATTATCTGACCTACGGCGGACTGTACCGGGAGGCCTGGCTCATTGAGAAAAATTCCGGCGTCATCCGGGATGTGTTCATCACCACCCCCACGGTGGACCGGGCGGAAATCGAGGTGGAAACCGACAATTTCTCCGGGGACATTGATATTACCATCCTCACGGAGTCCGGTGAGCAGCTCTACAATACCTGCAGCCGGAAGAACCATGCCTCCGCCCAGCGCATCAATGCCCGTCCCTGGCGCCCGGAGGACCCCAACCGGTATGTCTGCCGGGTGCGGCTGCTGAATGGGTCCGGGGTGGAGGACGAGGAGCAGGTCCTCTTCGGCTTTCGCACGGCGGAATTTGCCGCCGATGGCTTCTATCTCAACGGAGAGAAGTATTTCCTCCGGGGCCTGAACCGGCACCAGAGCTTCCCTTACATCGGCTACGCTGCCACGGAATCCCTGCAGCGGGAGGATGCCCGGATTCTGAAGGAGGAGCTCCACTGTACGGCGGTCCGTACCAGCCACTATCCCCAGAGTCAGTATTTCATTGATGAGTGCGACCGGCTGGGCCTGCTGGTGTTCACCGAGATCCCCGGCTGGCAGCACATCGGCGACGATGCCTGGAAGGAGCAGGCCTGCCGCAATGTGGAGGAAATGGTGAAGCAGTACCGGAATCACCCCAGTGTCATCCTCTGGGGCGTGCGGATCAACGAAAGTGTGGACGACGATTCCTTCTACCGCCAGACCAATAAGCTGGCCCACAAGCTGGACTCCAGCCGTGCCACCTCCGGTGTCCGGTATCTGGAAAAGAGCAAGCTGCTGGAGGACGTGTACGCCTTCAATGATTTCTCCCACACCGGGGGGAATTCCGGCTGCAAGCCCAAGAAGGAAGTCACCTCCAATGCCCAGAAGGCCTTTTTGATCTCCGAGCACAACGGCCATATGTTCCCCACCAAGTCCTTTGACCCCTGGGCCAAACGTCAGGAACAGGCCCTGCGCCACATGCGGGTGCTGAATGCCGCCTATGCCAGCGGGGAGCATGCGGGCTGCTTCGGCTGGTGTATGTTTGATTATCCCACCCACAAGGACTTCGGCTCCGGCGACCGGGTGTGCTATCACGGCGTGATGGATGCCTTCCGGAATCCCAAGCCGGCAGCCTATGCCTACGCCAGCCAGGGGGAGGAGGAGACGGTGCTGGAGGTGGCATCCTCCATGGACATCGGCGATTATCCCGGCGGTGAGATCGGGAGTGTGGCGGTGTTCTCCAATGCCGACGAGGTGACGCTGTACAAAAATGACTGCTTCGTTACCAAGCTGAGCAGAAATGCCGAGTCGGCGCTGCCCCATCCGCCCTTCTGGATGGACGATCCCATCGGCGGGCTGCTGGAGAGCCAGGAGGGGTTTGGGCATAAAAAAGCCGAACTGGTGCGGGAATGCCTTGCTGCTGCCGCCAAATACGGCCTGACCGGTATGCCCCTGCGCTACCGGATGAAGCTCGCCTGGGCCATGCTCCGCTACCGCGTGCGCTATGAGGATGCCGTGGCCCTTTACGGCAAGTACGTGGGCAACTGGGGTGGGGAATCCACAAAGTGGCGCTTCGAGGCCGTGGTTCATGGGAAATGCGTGAAATCCGTCACCAGGTCCGCCTCAGCCAAGCTCCATCTGGAGGTGCGTGCCAGCAGCAACCGGCTGCACATCGGTGATACCTATGATATGGCGGCGATTCGCATCCGGATTCTGGATGAATGGGGTTGCGTTGCCTCCTATGCCCAGCTGCCGGTAAGCTTTGTGGCGGACGGCAATGTGGCCCTGCTGGGGCCGGATTCCGCCACGGCAGAGGGCGGCATGTGCGGCACCTATGTCCGTACCATCGGCCAAACCGGTCCGGGCATCCTGGTGGTCAGCGCCCCGGGGTTGGAGAGCGTCACCGTGGAATTCGCCGTGGATTCCAAATTCGTCCAGGGGCTGCCCCAAGGGGTGGATCAGGAAATTGCCCAGCCCTGTGACAGCGGCTGTAAGGAGCTTCAGGCGCTTTGATCCCTTTTCTCAAAATCAAGCCTCTCCCGTCCAATGAGCGGGGGAGGCTTGGTCTATCTGAGAGGAAAATGACTTTTGTTACCGTTTGTAACCAGAAAACGGAACCATTTTGGCATCTTTCCACAGGCTGTGCAGAAGTAATCGATATGTTACAAAAATCTTAATAATAGAAAAAAAGAGGGGAATGACGCAGTTTTGTGGTTGAAAAAGAGTGGAAAAGAATGGATAATCACGGGGAATAGAAAGAAAATGACAACGGTCTGAAATTCTTTTGTAATTTATTTTGTAATTTTTTGTAAATTCCCTATTGACGAATCGGGGAAAGTCATATATAATACGCATATAAATCAGAGCGCCTGAGAGTGTACCAACATGTGCAGTTATCCGGCCTCAATTTGTAAAACATTTTTAGGAGGAAAAACATATGAAAACAGTTAGCAAAAAGCTGCTCAGCCTGCTGCTGGTAGCAATCCTGCTGGTTTCCGCACTTCCCTTCCAGGCGTTCGCAGCTGAAGTTGAGGGCACCCCCGAGGTTGTGCCTGAGGTTGTTCCCGAGGTTGTTCCCGAGGTCACACCTCTTGGAGAAGAGCCCGCCAAAATTCCTCACATCGGCGAGCACCTGGCCGAGGTTTGGGATTACAATTCCACAACCCACTGGCAGGTCTGCCATGTTTCCAACTGCGAAATGGAAGGCCAGCGTGTAGCCGAGAATGCCCACACCTTTGACGCAAACGGTGTCTGCACCGTCTGCAAGTACGCCTGCCCCCATCCCTATGCCAGCCAGATCCTGGATGCTTCCACTGCCGTCGCTGCCGACTGCATTCATCCCGGTAAAGAGGCTGACCTCATCTGCAACGACTGCAAGGCTCGCCTGAAGGAAGGCGCTCCCATTTCCGCCACCGGTGTCCATAATTTTGTCAATGGCATCTGCACCGTGGAAGGCTGCGGCGCCACTCAGGAAGGTACTCCCTGTGTCCTGACTCTGGATGCCGACGGCGGCACCATCAACGGTGTGGCCACCGCTACCGTGAACGTGAAGAAGGGTTCCCCCATCGGCACCCTGCCCATCCCCACCCGTCAGGGCTACACCTTCGCCGGCTGGTATGTTGGCGACACCCTGGTTAACTACGGCCAGGTTTATACCTTCGACGGCAACGTGACCGCCAAAGCCAAGTGGACCGAGATCACCTATCAGCTCACCGTCCGCAGAGTGCTCAACGGCAACAACGCCACCGCCAAGACCATCAAGACCGTGAATGTCCCCGCCGGTACCCCGCTGCTGGGCTACCTGAACGAGAACATTGCTTCCATCGTCCGCAGCGAGCTGGCTCTGAACCCCGGCTACACCTGGGAGTACAGCTACTGGAGAGATTACAGCGGCACCCAGCCTCTGACCGACCAGACTGCCTGCATGAACCAGGCTCAGACCGTGTTCGTGAACTTCGTTTCCAAGTCCTACACCCTGTACTTCAACGCCAACGGCGGCGCCGTGACCCCCCTGTCCAAGACCGTTTACTTCGGTTCTCCCGTGGGAACCCTGCCCACCGCTTCTCTGAACGGTAAGGTGTTCCAGGGCTGGCAGGACGTCAATGGCAACCTCTACAACGCCAACACCATCTACCAGGTGGCCGACGACACCTCTCTGACCGCTGTGTGGAAGGATGAGGCTCTGGTGATCCTGTACATCTACGTCAACGGCGATTTCTCTTCCTGCAACCGGATGATCCTCATGGACCAGTACGTGAAGAATGACAACATCAGCCGTGCCGCTGTGTACGAGCAGGTTGTCAAGTACTACACCCCCGCTTCCGGCGCCCTGTCCATCGCCGGCCTGTTCGATGAGTACACCTGGTCCAGCTACCGTGCCAACACCAGCAAGCCCGGCACCGCGAACATCGAGATCGATGCCTCCCATCCCAACAAGATCTACGTTATGGTGAACAATGCCAACACCGGCAGCACCATCGTCACCGGAGGCACCGGCAGCACCATTATCCCCACCATCCCCGCCAACGGCGCTACCACGCCTGCCGGCGCCACCTGGATTGACCTGGGCAACGGCAACGGTTACTGGGTGTATCCCGCTCCCAGCAGCCCCAACGCCACTTATCCCACCTACGTCATCATCGGCTCCAACCCCAAGACCGGCGACACCGCGAAGATTGAAATCGCTGCTGCCGTGATGGTCCTGGCTGCTGCAGCCCTGATCACTGTGATGGCTCTGCGGAAGAAGAAGTCCGTGTAATTCCTGATTGATCAATCCTCCCCAATGGGTTTCCAAAGGGGAGGATTTTTCTTGCGCATCAGAACCGCCCCGTAATCCGTAAAATTGTAATTTGGCGGGCAGTGCCCGCGGACAATGGCGCACTGGGCCGGTGTGAAATCCGGGACTCCTGGGTACCGCCCGGTAACGCTTTTGCAGGCTAAATTGTAATTTATGTAGCAGACCATTCGTAGGGCGGGGTCTTGACCCCGCCGACCCGGTTCCGGTTATTGAATGGCGCGTTGAACGTAACCAGGTGCGGTGAGGATACCTTCCCCCGGGGGGAAGGTGCCCCGCAGGGGCGGATGAGGAATGCGCCCGGGTGGACAATCAAAAATCCAAAAATCAATGAGTAATTGTCCAACATTGTGCCTTTTTAACGAACCAAGCACAAATATTTCAGGTGTCGCCGTTCCTCATCCGACCCGGCTTACGCCGGGCCACCTTCCCCCCGGGGGAAGGTATTTTTCCCATTCCGGAACCTTGCACCATTCAACGGAGGCATTTTGTAATCGCCACAGGTCGGCGGGGTCAAGACCCCGCCCTACGAATGGTGTGCCACATAAATTACAATTTGTATGTCTGTCGGCCATATTTTTCTTTGCCACTTGCTATCGGGGGGGATTTGCGGTATAATAAGGGGCAGAATGCGTGGAAAGAGAGAGGCGCGAGAAATGGTAAAAATTGGCTTTGACAATGAGAAATACCTGCAAATGCAGTCCCAGCATATCCAGGAGCGGATTGCCCAGTTCGGCGGAAAGCTGTATCTGGAATTCGGCGGCAAGCTGTATGATGATAACCATGCTTCCCGGGTGCTTCCCGGGTTCCAGCCGGACAGCAAGCTGCGGATGCTGCTGCAGCTGAAGGACCAGGTGGAAATGGTCATTGCCATCAATGCCGACGATATCGAGAAAAATAAAATCCGGGGTGACCTGGGCATTACCTACGACCGGGATGTGATCCGCCTCATCGGAATCTTCCGGGACTTTGGGCTTTATGTGTCCAGCGTGGTGCTCACCCGGTTCCACGGCCAGACCCTGGCCACCGCTTTCCAGTCCCGTCTGGAGGGGATGGGCATCCGGGTCTACCATCACTACAGCATCGAGGGCTATCCCGCCAACACCTCCTTCGTGGTCAGCGAAGAGGGCTTCGGCAAAAATGAATACATCGAGACCACCCGCTCCCTGGTGGTGGTCACCGCTCCGGGCCCCGGCAGCGGCAAGCTGGCCACCTGCCTGAGCCAGGTGTACCACGAAAACAAACGGGGCATCCAGGCGGGCTACGCCAAATTTGAGACCTTCCCCATTTGGAACATCCCGCTGAATCATCCCGTGAACCTGGCCTATGAGGCCGCCACCGCGGACCTGAACGACGTGAACATGATCGACCCCTTCCACCTGGATGCTTACGGCCTGACCACCGTGAACTACAACCGGGATGTGGAGGCCTTCCCCGTGCTGGAGGCATTGTTCGAAAAGATCATGGGTACCTGCCCCTACAAGTCCCCCACGGATATGGGCGTGAACATGGCAGGCAACTGCATTTTCGACGACGAAGCGGTGAAGGCTGCCTCCCGCCAGGAGATCATCCGCCGCTACTATGTGGCCATGTGCGACCTGAAGCAGGGCAAATGCGGCGAGGAAGTGGTCCGCAAGCTGGAGCTATTAATGCGCAAGGCCAACGTGACCCCGGAGGAACGCACCACCGTCGCCCCCGCCCTGGAGCGGGAGGCCCAGACCGGGGACGCCGCCGCTGCCATGGAGCTGCCGGACGGCACCATCGTCACCGGCCGCACTTCCGATCTGCTGGGCGCCTCCTCCGCACTGCTGCTGAACGCCCTGAAGATTC
The DNA here is from genome assembly GCA_945940335.1 of uncultured Clostridia bacterium. Taxonomy (GTDB): domain Bacteria; phylum Bacillota; class Clostridia; order Oscillospirales; family Oscillospiraceae; genus Faecousia. The sequence goes on from CAMEWH010000048.1 coordinate 9,329, forward strand.
TGAGCAATCTGCCGGATGACATGCACCTGATGTCTCCTGTGGTGCTGGACCCCATTCAGCATCTGAAGGTTGCCCACCTGGGCAACCGGAACCCCCGGCTCCACACCGATGAGACCCTGATCGCCCTGTCCATCTGCGCCGCCACCAATCCTCTGGCAGAGCTGGCCATGGAGCAGCTGAGCAAGCTCAAGGGCTGCGAGGTCCATTCCTCCGTCATCCTCTCCCCGGTGGACGAAAAGGTGTTCAAGCGTTTGGGTGTCAACCTGACCTGCGAGCCCAAATACAGCGTGTAAGCGTCGGATTGAAAAGCGGAAATTGGAATTTGGCGGGCAGATACGGCAACGCCCTCTTGGCTCTCCCTTTGGGAGAGCTGGCAGCCGTCAGGCTGACTGAGAGGGTACCGCAGTAAGGTAATGGCAAATGCATTGCCCTCTCAGTCTGCCCCTAACGGGGCAGCCAGCTCCCCCATAGGGGGAGCCAAGGGGTGCGGCAATTCCGGTTCGCCAAATTACAATTTGTCTGATTCCTGGACAAGCCCGATCAGTACATAAAAAACTTCACCCCAAGGCATTGGCCTTGGGGTGTTTGCGTATCAAGCTCTCTGTTCGCAGTAGATGCAGCGGTGGATGTCCGCTTCCTTGTCGGTGGTGCGGAAAATCTGGGGCAGCTCCTGCTCGGTGGCGGAGATGCACCGGGGATTGTGGCACACCAGGTCGTAGCGCAGACCCTCGGTGTCGATTTCCTCCCGCACCGGATTTCGTTCCGCCTCTTTCAGCAGCATCAGAATCAGGGCCATGCGCATGTACTTGCCGTTCAGGGCCTGGCGGAAATAGGCGGCTCTGGGATCGTCGTCCACGGCCACGCTGATTTCGTTCACCCGGGGCAGGGGATGGAGCACGCACATCTGCTCCTTGGCCAGCTTCATCTTTGCGGTATCCAGCACATAGCTGTCCTTCAGCCGCTCATACTGCCAGGGATCGTCGAACCGCTCCCGCTGGATGCGGGTCATGTACAGCACATCCAATTCCGGAAGTGCGCCCTCCAAAGAGGTGACCTCGGTGTAGGGGATGTGGTGCTTTTCCAGGGTGTTGAACCGGACAAAGCCGGGCAGCTTCAGCTCCTCCGGAGAGATCAGCACGAACCGGATGCCGGGGTAGCGGCTCATGGCCTCGATCAGGGAGTGGACGGTGCGGCCATATTTCAGGTCACCGCAGAAGCCGATGGTCAGATGGTCCAGCCGGCCCATTTCCCGGGAAATGGTGAGCAGATCGGCCAGGGTCTGGGTGGGATGGTTGTGCATGCCGTCGCCGGCGTTGATCACGGGCACGGTGGCGTTCCGGGAAGCCACGTAGGGCGCGCCGTCCTTGGGATGGCGGATGGCCATGATGTCGGCGTAGCAGCTGAGGATTTTGGCGGTATCCGCCATGCTCTCGCCTTTGGCGGCGGAGGAGGAGCTGGCCTCGGAGAAGCCGATGACGCTGCCGCCCAGCTCGATCATGGCGGCCTCAAAGCTCAGCCGTGTCCGGGTGGAGGGCTCAAAGAACAGGGTGGCCAGCTTCTTATGACGGCAGGAGTCCCAGTAGTTTTCCGGATGGGCGATGATGTCCTTGGCGGTGGAGATGAGCCCATCCAGTTCTTCCACAGTCAGATCCAGGATGCTGTTCAGGCTTCTCATGCTTTTGCTCCATTCACGGCCAGGTAATTCTTGATCCGCTCCACGTTCTCGGCGTTGGCGGGATTCTCCTGGAGATACTCGATGATGTCATACACATCCACCACGGAGTACACGGGGAAGCCGAATTCCTCCTCCACTTCCTGCATGGCCAGTTTTTCGCCCCGGCCCCGCTCCTTCCGGTCCACCATGATGAAGGTGGCGGCGACCTTCACGTTTTCCAGGTGGCTGAGGATTTCCATGCTCTCCCGGATGGCGGTGCCGGCGGTGATCACGTCTTCCACAATCACCACTTCCTCACCGGGCTGGGGCACATAGCCCACGAACACGCCGCCCTCACCATGGTCCTTCACTTCCTTCCGGTTGAAGAAGAAGGGGACATTCAGCCCCTGCTTGCTCAGGGCCACGGCGGCGGACACGGCGATGGAGATGCCCTTGTAGGCAGGGCCGTAGAGCACGGCCTGTTTGCTGCCCAGCTTTTCCTGATAGGCCCGGGCGTAGAACTCGCCCAGGGTGGCGATTTCTTCGCCGGTTTTGATCATACCGGCATTGATAAAATAGGGAATCTTCCGGCCGGACTTGGCGGTGAAGTCACCGAATTTCAGCACACCGGCCTTTTCCAGAAACTGAATAAATTCGCGCTTATAGCTTTCCATAGAATTCATCCTTTCTAATATCTTGCATCTTTTGTCGCTATTCGTTCCTGCTGCGGAATCGGGACGGGAAACCCGTCCTCTGTCAGCTTGTAATACGGAAAGCGGGTGTTTTTCGTACCGGCGCGGCAGCGCCTATCGCTTCCCCCGGGGGGAAGCTGTCGAGCAAAGCGAGACTGATGAGGAACGGCGAGCACGCCATTCTTCCTGTGCAGTTGGTTGAAAAGGTACCATTTTGGTACCGATGCGCATCTGCTTCACTGCTTTCGTTCCCGTACCTGCCGCCATTCCTCATCCGCCCCAGTTTGCGAACTGGGGCACCTTCCCCCCGGGGGAAGGTATTTTTGCCGTCCTGTCACGTTACGAAACATTCCTTTTAAGTTCCGGTTGCGGGATCGGGAAGAATTGCCTGTGATTTAGTCGCAGAACTCAGCCACGCAGCGCTCGTAGGCGGCCACGGGGTCGGCGGCGGCGGTGATGGGACGGCCCACCACAATGTAGTCGGAGCCGATTTCCCTGGCGGCGGCGGGAGTCATCACCCGTTTCTGATCTCCCACGTCTCCGTCGGCGAAGCGAACGCCGGGGGTGACGGTGAGGAAATCCTTGCCGCAGCGGTCGTGGACCTTACCGGCTTCCAGGGGGGAGCAGACGATGCCGTCCAGACCGGCGTTCTTGGCGGTCTCGGCGTAGTGCATCACCACTTCGTCCATGGGAGCGTGGATCAGCAGGTCCCGCTCCATGGCCTCCTGGTCGGTGGAGGTCAGCTGGGTCACGGCAATCAGCAGGGGACGGGTGCCGTCAGGACGGGTCAGACCCTCCAGAGCGGCCTTCATCATGGCGGTGGTACCGGCGGCGTGGAGGTTGCAGATGTCCACATCCAGATTGCTCAAAACCGCCATGGCCTTCTTCACGGTGTTGGGAATGTCGTGGAGCTTCAGGTCCAGGAAAATCTTGTGGCCCCGGGCCTTGATCTCCCGGACAATGGCGGGGCCCTCCGCGTAGTACAGCTCCATGCCGATCTTCACGAAAGGCTTCTTGCCCTGGAACTTGTCCAGGAAGGAGAATACCTGCTCTGCGCTGGAAAAGTCGCAGGCAACAATGACGTCTTTACCCATTAGTGTGCGCCTCCTACAATCTCATTTAAATTTTGAATTCCGTATTTTTCCATGGTTTCCGGCAGGGACCGGACAATGTCCCGGCTGGCGAAGGGATTCACCAGGTTGGCTGCCCCCACCTCCACGGCGGTGGCACCGGCCAGCATCATTTCAATCACATCTTCGGCGCTGCTCACGCCGCCCATGCCGATCACCGGCACCTTCACCGCCTTGCTCACCTGGTAGACCATCCGCAGGGCCACCGGGAAGATGGCGGGGCCGGAGAAGCCGCCCATGGTATTGGCAATGATCGGCTTTTTCCGCCGCAGGTCAATGCGCATACCGAGCAACGTGTTGATCAGGCTGATGCCGTCGGCCCCGGCATCCTCGCAGGCCTTGGCAATGGACACGATGTCCGTCACATTGGGGGAGAGCTTGATGATCACGGGCTTGGTGGTCACCGCTTTGACGGCTCTTGTGACCTCCGCCGCTGCCTCCGGCGCCGTTCCGAAGCTCATGCCGCCGCCGTGGACATTGGGGCAGCTGACGTTCACTTCCAGCCAGCCCACCTGATCTTCGGCATCCAGCCTCCGGCAGGTGTAGGCGTAATCCTCCACGCTGAAGCCGGAGACGTTGGCCATCACCGGCTTGTGGAAGCATTCTTTCAGCTTGGGCAGCTCCCGGGCAATCACAGCTTCCACGCCGGGATTCTGCAGACCCACGGCGTTGATCATGCCGGAAGTGCATTCGGCAATCCGGGGGGTGGGATTGCCGAACCGGGGCTCCCGGGTGGTGCCCTTGAAGGAGAAGGTGCCCAGCTCGTTGATGTCGTAAACTTCCGCGAACTCGTAGCCGTAGCCGAAGGTGCCGGAAGCGGGAATCACCGGATTGTCCAGTTCAATACCGCACAGATTCACTTTGGTGTTCAAAAGAATACCTCCTCCCGCAGGAAAACGGGGCCGTCCTTGCAGACCCGCTTCGCGCCGCTTTTTGTCTGAATGGAGCAGCCCATGCAGGCGCCGAAGCCGCAGCCCATCCGCTCCTCAAAGCTATACTGGCCGGAGGTGGTCACCACCGCCTCCATGGCCCGGAACATGGGCATGGGGCCGCAGGAATAGAAATAGGAATAGTGAAGATTTTTCAGCACATCGGTGACGAAGCCCTTGGTGCCCACACTGCCGTCGGCGGTGGCAATATGGGTAGGGATGCCCAGGGCTTCAAATTCCTGTTTCAGGAAAATTTCGCTTTCTTTGTTGAAGCCCAGAATCACCCTGGGCTTTTTCCCCTCCGCGATCAGCTTTTTGCACAGGGCATACAGCGGGGGTACCCCCACGCCGCCGCCCACCAGCACGGGATTTTCCCCGCTGAGGGCGGTATCGTAGCCATTGCCCAGGCCGGTGAGCACATCCAGCCTGGTTCCGGCGGGAAGGGCAGCCATCTGCTCGGTGCCCTGGCCCACCACCTTATAGATGAGGGTCAGGCTGTTTTCCGCCCAGTCGCACACGGAGATAGGCCGCCGGAGGAATTTCCCCGGCAGGGCAATCTCCACAAACTGCCCGGGAGCGGTGATGGCGGAGGTGTCGCCCCGGAGGGTCATTTTGTAGACGGAAGAGGTGAGGGGAGTGTTGGTGAGGATTTCAAAAATACTCTGTTTCATACCTTCTCCTTTTGTAAGAGGGTCGCGTTTCGCTTCGCTGTGGTAATGGAGGCGATCAGCTTGCGGCGGATCGTCCCATTTTTGTTTTTCAGCAGTACATACTGCGTTTCGGGGAGCTTTTTCTTCCTGAACAGAAGCTCCAGCCAGTAGTCGGTTTCGGAGCTTTCTTTCAGGGATATTTCCAGTTTGCTGATGAAGTCTGCCCGGCTTTGGGCATACCGGGCTTCATGGAGGTTTGCTCCGATGGAAGAAGAACTGCGCAGGAGCTGATTGACATACACGGAGCACCCGCTTATTTCGTCGCAGGCATCCGAAACAGCCAATGCAAACGCAATACTTTCTTCGCGAAGCTGATTTTTGTCGTCAACCATAGAATCCCTCTTTTTATCGATATGTTTGCCTTTGGCGAACTCGATATATGGGCTTTGCCCATTCGATATCGCTTCGCGTCGATATGATATAG
>CAMEWH010000049.1:0-14795 GCA_945940335.1 uncultured Clostridia bacterium
ACCCTCTCAGTCAGCCTGTTCGGCTGACAGCTCTCCCAAGGGGAGAGCCAAGGGGCGTTTCCGCATCTGCCCGCCAAACAACAATTTACCGATCTTTTCTTCGCCTTATCATTTTATCACATTTCCCCGCACAATACAACAAAAAGCTCCCGAAGGAGCTTTTTTATTGTGCTTTACCACAGGGTGTTGGAAGGATTGGGATAGCCGAATTTCTCCTTCAGCAGGGCATAGTATTCGTTGGGGTCGCCGTTTTGTTCGTAGCGCCAGGGGTAGCCATAAGGCTGATCGTCCTTGGCGTCTCCGGTGTGCTGCACCAGGCAGTCGGGGTGGAGCTGGTCAAACCGGGCGCGCTCCTCCTCGCTGGTCTGGGAGCGGGCATCCACCAGAACCTGGAGGTTCAGATCATCCAGAGGGGACAGATCGGTAACCTTGGTATAGGCGATGTTCAGCCGCTGCAGATTCCCGCAGTTGGACAGGGGAGAAATATCCGTCACATAGCCGCAGTAGGCAATCTCCAAAAATTCCAGATTGGGGCAGGCGGCAAAGGGAGTCAGGTCGGAAATCATGGAACCGGAGAGGATCACCGCCCGGAGGTTGGGCATCCCCGCCACAAAATCGCATTGCTTCAGCAGCTCGTTATGGCCGAAGTCCAGAAATTCCGCGTCCTCGCAGTAGATCAGATTGGTGCTGTTGTAATCATACAGGCCGTAAACATGGCGGATGACCTTCCGGTCTGTCAGGCAGCCGCCCTCGCCGAACCATATCCGCCAGACCACCTTGGTGGTATCCCGGAACTCATCCCGCAGAGCCGCCATTTCCTCATTGGAAAAACCGCAATTATCCATCACCAGGCGTTTGCAGCCACGCATCACCGTCAGAGCCGTGCGCAAGGTATCCAGTGCGCCTTCCTGTTTGCCGAAACTTTTACCCACATAGCTGACTTCCTCGTCGGTGGTGGAAACCTGCTTGCCGAACAGGTCAAAGGAGAAATGCAGCAGCGTTTCCGGCACACAGGCTTGCAGCTGTGCCGCCTGTTCCAGGGTAAAGGCGGTGGCACCCTCCCCGGTCATCAGTTCGATTCGTTCCAGGTTCGGCAGGAAGGACAGCATTTCGGCGGAAGCAAGCACCGACTCCGCTTCCAGGCCGGACACATCCAGCTCCCGGGTATTCCCGTCACAGACAGTGCCGCAGAAATCGATGCTGCAATCAAATTGTACATTGGGATACTCCTCCTGGAGCGTGCGGATCTGATCCATGGTGAGGGTGGTCTGCCGGAAATAAACGCTTTGCAGCTGATTGAGATACCGCAGGTTTTCCCGCAGGATGGAATAATCAAAATCCGCCGGGTTCAGTTCCAGTGCCTGGGCCTCCGGTTCCGCCGCCGTTTCTCCCAGACGCACCAGGTAGCGCACCTTGACCTGAGGATTCCGGGCCGCATAGGCGCGAATGGCATCGTAGCATTCGCTGCCGGTGAAGTCCGCCTCCACCAGGTACGGATAGTTCTGCTCCAATTCCAGCAGGGACTGTTCGGTGACCACTGCGGTAATCTGCTCCACCCGGGGCTCTGTGGTGGTCTCCACAAAGGGGAGCGATTCCTTGCCGCAGCCGCAAAGAAGAACCGCCAGCAGCAGCGCCATGGCGGTTTTAACAACCAATTTCATGGATTTTATCCCTCCGTTATAACCTTCTTGTGGTAGTATATCACATCAGGAAAGAAAATACAACTTGCTTCTCCTTTTCAAACGATAATTTGGCGAACCGGAATTGCCGCACCCCTTGGCTCCCCCTATGGGGGAGCTGGCTGCCCCGTAAGGGGCAGACTGAGAGGGCAATGCATTTGCCATTACCTTACTGCGGTACCCTCTCAGTCAGCCTGTTCGGCTGCCAGCTCTCCCAAAGGGAGAGCCAAGGGCGCTGCCGCGCCTGCCCGCCAAATTACAATTTATAATGCTTCCATGGCGCAAAATCGGCGCAGCCGGGATTGGGCTGCGCCGAAATTCAATCTCTGCGAAGGGCCTGGATGGGGTTCAGGTTGGCTGCCTGGGTGGCGGGGAGCAGACCGAACACCACGCCGATGAGGGTGGAAAAGGCCACGCTGATGCCGATGGCAGGAAGGCTGATGGCCACGGGAATCTCCATCATTCTGGAGATCAGCTCTGCCATGCCGATGCCGGTGGCCACACCAATGATGCCGCCCAGACTGGTAAGCACGGCAGCCTCGGTGAGAAACTGCAGCAGAATCCGCCGTTTTTTCGCACCGATGGCTTTTTTCAGGCCGATTTCGGCGGTACGCTCCGTGACGGAGACCAGCATGATGTTCATCACACCGATGCCGCCCACCAGCAGGGAGATGCTGGCGATCCACACCAGCTGGGTGTTGGTGGCCTGGCTCATTTTCTGAAGCTGCTGAGCCTGCTCCAGCATATCCTGGCTCCGGTAATCAAAATCGCTGCCTTCGCCCACAATCTGGCGCTGGGTCAGAAGGTCCGCGGCGGTCTTGCCAACGGTAGTCATCACGTCGGTGCTCTCCACCCGGATGGCCACGTTTTGCGGCTCATCAAAGCGGTAAGCCACCGGCCACACAGCGTCGGGAAGGAACACCGTCCCGGAAGAATCCCCGGAATACATCCAGTAGTCGTTCATGGAAGTAATGGTGGGGGTGAACTCCTGGGACATGGCCGCCACACCGATGACGGTGAATACCTCCCCCTGAATTTCCAAGGTCTTGCCCACCGGGTTCTGTCCCAGAAACAGGCCGGAAACCGCATTTTCATCCACAATAGCCACCTTGCGGAAGCTTTCATAATCCGAATCCGCAAAGCCCCGGCCGGTGCGGATCTGATAGCCGTAGGTACCGAAATAGTTCCGGTCCACGCCGTACATGCCGCCGTTAAACTGGGTGTTCTGATAAAAGACATTTTCCGAATAGCTGCGGGAGTGGTACAGCGTCACCTTCTGGGCGCCTTCGATGGCCTCCAGCTCCCGGCGGGTATCCTCCGAAATGGGCCGCACGGCGGCGGGCACCTGATTCCAGGACAGATCGTAGGGATAGCCGCTTTGGTTCAGCTGCACGGTGACCACATTGTTGCCCGCACCGATGAGATTTTCCTTGATCTGCTCATTGGTTCCCTTAATGGTGGAGACAATGGTGATAATGGAGGCAATGCCGATGATGATGCCCAGCATGGTCAAAGCGCTGCGCAGCTTGTGGCTCCACACCCCCTGGAAGGCAAGGCGAATATTTTCAAACATACGCTCCCCTCCCCATCAATTGTAGAGGTCGCTCATGTCGCCCTCTTCCGCGGGGACCCCGGGCTTCACATTCTTGCCATAGGGGAAGGCCACCAGGTCCTCGGCGGTCAGGCCCTCCAGAATCTCGGTGTAGCTGCCCCCCAGGGACTTGCCGACAGTGACGGTACGCTCCTCCAGAAGACCATCCTGGCCCAGAACATACACAAAGCTTCTGCCCTGAATGGTACGCAGGAAGGGATTCTGCAGGTAGATGCCGCCCTGGGAAGCGGAGGAATACTGCACACTCACATAGCCGCCTTCCCGCAGATTCGCGTCTTCCTCCACAAACACCTTCATGGGATAGCTGGAGGCATTGGGATTGCTCATGCCGTCCATGCCGCCGGAGGAAGGAATATCCCCAACGGAGACCACGGTACCGGTGTAGCTGCCGCCGGACTCCCAATCCATGACGGTCACTTCCATACCGGCAAAAACGTTGTCCCGCTCCAGCTCGTTGACGGTGGCATCCACATAGTATCCGCCTCCGCCGGAGACCTTGATGATGGGCTGGGAATTCAGCTTGGCCTCTTCTTCCGTCAGCAGGGAGATGACCTTGCCGTCCTGCTCGGAATAGACGTTGCCATCGCTGAGCTCCCGCTCCATGATTTTCAGCTCGGCCTGGGCCAGCTTCAGCTGGATGTCCAGGTCCTTGATTTTCTGTTCCTGCTCCTTCTTCATTTCCTGAATCTGGGAGTAGGTGTAGCCGCTGCCGATGTAGTCCACATCGGGCTCGGTTTCCTCCGGGGGCTCTGGGGGAAGGCTGATGTCCTCCACATTCCGGGCATCGAAGAAGGAGAAGCTGCCGTCGGACCTGACATGGACGCCCAGCCAGACCAGCACATTCCCTCTCAGGTAATTATTCTCGGTGACTTTGAAAACCACGTAGTATGGCCGACACCGTTTTTCCCCGGGTTCGGCAGGCTCCACCTCCTCCTCAGGCTCCGTGGGTGCGGAGGGGGCCGTGGGCTCGTAGACCTCACTGCCATCCAGGCGGATGTAATCCATGCAGATCCATCTTCCCCCACCAATACCGCACCAGATGACGTCATTTACATCGATCAATTCATATACCGCAACCTGCTGGCCGTTGGAAGCATAGTCCACCACGGGATAGGCCGTGCCCGGGCCGCTGCGGAGGCTGACCGCGGAATCACACACCACAATCCCATAGAAAATGACCGAAGGGTCGGCAGGAACGGTGGGTACCTCCGCAGAAGGCTCCGTAGGCGCTTCAGTGGGTACCTCCACAGGCGCTTCCGTAGAGGGCTCTGTCGTCGCTTCCGTGGTCGCTTCTGTTGTCGCTTCCGTCGGCGTTTCCCAGGTTTCCGTCGGTTCATCAGAGAGGAATGCCGTAAACATAATCAGCGCTTCCTCTCCCGAAACGGAAGACTCCGTGGGCTCTCCGGAGGCGGAGGGATCGGGCACTTCCGCGGGATTGGAGGTTTCCGTGGAAGGCGTTTCTTCTGTTGGATTCGATTCTTCCGTGGAATCCGTCACTTCTGTGGAGTCGGTTGTCTCATCCGGCCCGCTGGGCTCCGTTTCCGGCTCTGTGGGTTCTTCTCCGGTCTCAGGCAGCAGCTCACCGATCTGCTCCTGCAAAAATTCCGTTGAAATGACCTTCCCCATGGGAATCCAGCAGATCATTGCCGCCTCCCGGGAAGAGCCGTCGTGGCCGTTCTCCCGGAACAGGGAATAGTCCCCGTTTCGGAACATCACCGTTGACGGCACGGTGGGTTGGGTTTCCGGCTCCGTGGGCGGCGTCCTCATGGGCACCATCCAGCTGATGCGCTGCAGTTCTTTGTTTGCATCCTCCAGGTCCAGCTGGAGCTTTTGAATTTCCAGGTCCTTCCGCTCCAATTCCAGTTGGGACAGGGTGGTATCGAAGGACAGAAGCAAATCTCCCTTTTTCACTTCCTGCCCATCCTCCACCAGGATCTGGGAAACAGTCTGAGTATCCGACAGGTAAACCGTTTGAATCTGATCCGTGGACACGGGGCCGTAGCTTTCCTGGGTATCCCCCCAGTATTCGGTCATGCCCACAAGGTCGAAGGGAAAAACCTTCACCGGCTGCACATTTCCCTGCCGCAAATAACGCCAGCCAAAAAAGCCGCCGGTTCCCACCACGGCCACAGCAGCCAGGGAAATGACAATTTTCTTAAGCTTCCCCATGGGGTACTTTCCCTCCTTCCGTCAGCAATTCGCCATCGAGGATATGGTAGATTTTGTCCGCACATTCGGCAATGGCGGGCGCGTGGGTAATCATGATGATGGTCATGCCATCCTCGCTCAGCTTTCGGAAAATCTCCATGATCTGATTTCCCGCTTTGGTATCCAGGGCGCCGGTGGGCTCATCCGCCAGCAGCAGGGTGGGCTTTGTGACAATGGCCCGGGCAATGGCAACCCGCTGGCACTGGCCGCCGGAGAGCTGGTTGGGCCGGAAATGAATCCGCTCCCCCAGGCCCACGGCGTTCAGGGCCTCCACCGCTCTGGCCCGCCGCTCCTTCAGGGGCACACCGGCATAGAGCAGGGGCAGGGCCACATTGTCCACCGCATCCAGCTTTGGCATCAGGTAAAAATTCTGAAAAACAAAGCCGATGTATTTGTTGCGAATGTCCGCCAGGGCATTGTCACTGCTGTTTTTCAAATTCTTTCCGTTCAGCTCAAAGGTGCCGGAGGTGGGCACATCCAGGCAGCCAATCAGATTCATCAGCGTGGTCTTGCCGGAGCCGGAGGGGCCCATGATGGCCAGGTACTCCCCCTGCTCCACGGAAAGATTGATGTTTTTCAGCACCCGGACGGTCTGCTTGCCCTGGGCATAGTCCTTGCAGATGTCCGTCAGTTTCAGAATGGTCATTGGCTACCCCCGCCTTCCTGGCTTTGTCTGATGGTGGGAGCGCCCTGCAGGCATACCTCTTCATCCGGGAAAGCCACATAGTCGCTGTCCGAAAGGCCCGAGAGAATCTCATAGGCATCGGCCATTGGGTCGTAATTGCCCAGCTCCACGCCGCGCTTTTCCAGCTTGCCCTGGCCGTCATCCGCCCAGACAAAGCAGCTTCCGTCCTCGTCATAGCAGAGAAAAGCGCCGCTCAGGGTGACCCCTTCCAGCGAAACAGGCTCCTCCCCTGCCATGGACAGGTACAGATGCTGGCCCAGGATCAAACCTTCCATGCTGTCCAACTCCACATAGAAGGGGTACCGGCTGGAAGCGCTCATCTCATCGGAATCGGAGCTGACGTAATAGCCGTTGTTGTTCCCCTGGACAGGATTCTCGTAATCCACCAGGGTAACGGTGCCCATCCAGACTTCCTCCGGGTTCAGCCGGGATTCCATGCGCACGCGATCGCCCTCCATGATGGCGCCTCGCTGCATCTCATTGATCTGGCCCTTCACCCGGTAGGAGCCGGTTTGCTGGATGGAGATGTAAGCCTTGGGGTTTCCGTATTGATCGGTTCCCTCCTCGCTGATGGAGGTGATCCGGCCGGTAACCGGGGAAGTAACCAACGCATTCGCCAGCAGGTGCTCCGACTTCTGAATCTCGGACTGCTTGGTTTTCAGCTTCAGCTCCGCCTCCTTCAGATCGATCTGGTTGGTCTGAATCTGGAGGGTGTATTTCAGCTTGTCCGCCGAATAGGCCCGATCCCGGTCCTTTTCCAGCTGGGCAATCTGAAGGCCGTAATTTTCAATGGAGGAAGCCAGCTGCTCCAGCTCCAGCTTTTGCTTCTCCAGCGTCAGCTGCAGCTGTTCGGTATCGTAGGAAAAGAGCTTCTGTCCTTCGGTGACATCGTCGCCCTCCCGGACGTACAGGTTTTCCACCACCTTGTCGCTGTCTCTTTGAATCTCCGTCACACTTTCTGAAACCACGATCCCGCTGAACTTGTCCGACGGGGCAAGTCCTCCCATCTGGGACAGATCGGAAACCTTCTGCACAAACACCTGCTTCTCCTTCACAGCGCAGGACGTCAGCCCCAGCAGCAGGCAGATCGTCAGAAGCACGGCAGCAGCTTTTTTCATATGGAAATCCCTCCGTTAAAATCAACTCATCTTCCGCCCTATCATAATTCATCCCGATGTAAAAATCAACACCGCAGAGCTTAAGGATTCATTAAACCTGGATTAAGGAACCGGTTCACAGGAAGTTTACACCGATTTCTTTGGTGACCTCTTGTTTTTTCCTTCATTTTCCGTTATGATAAAGGCAGAAATAACACACCCTGTTATCACAGAGAGGAGAATGAACATGTCTGTACTGCACGTAGGAACCAGTAACTTCGACAGCATCGTGAAAGAGAGCAGCAAAACCGTCCTGGTAGATTTTTGGGCCAGTTGGTGCGGCCCCTGCCGGATGATCGCCCCGGTACTGGATGAGATCGCCGCAGAGCGCCCGGACATCAAGGTCTGCAAGGTGAATGTGGACGAAGAGCAGGAGCTGGCCATTTCCTATGGCGTGTCCAGCATCCCCACCCTGTTGGTGTTCAAAAACGGCCAGGTGGTAAATAAGTCCATCGGTGCCGTTCCCAAGGCAAAAATTCTGGAAATGCTGTAAGGCACCCCCCGATGCCGATTCCGGGATTTGTCTGCCGGCCATTGGAATCACACCAACAAATTGTAATTTGGCGGGCAGATGCGGAAACGCCCCTTGGCTCTCCCCTTGGGAGAGCTGTCAGCCGAACAGGCTGACTGAGAGGGTACCGCAGTAAGGTAGTGGCAAATGCATTGCCCTCTCAGTCTGCCCCTTACGGGGCAGCCAGCTCCCCCATAGGGGGAGCCAAGGGGTGCGGCAATTCCGGTACGCCAAATTACAATTGATCAATTGTCCATAACCTTAATTCCTGATCATAATCCGCCCTTTTGGACAACGAAAAAAACCCTGAACCAAAAGTTCCCACCCGAAAAACGGGTGGGATTCTTTTTAGGGCAATACCGCATAATGGGGCAAGGAGATTCGGCGCGAGATTTTGACCCAAGCGAAAGTATGGAAAATGCGGGAATACTGGATGTATTTCCCATTTTTCATACTGCACGATTGGGGCAAAAGATCCGCCGAAGCCCGCCGCTCCCATTGTGCGGTGTTGCCTTAGGAAAGCTCCGGCAGCAGCCTGGTCTTTTCCGTCATCTTCCGGTAAATAATGGGGAATACCACAAACTCGGCAATGGCCGTAAGGATCCAGGAGATGGGATAGGAGGTATACAGGCACTCCGGGGTGTGCATGGCCGGAATCTGGAACACGGTGAAAATCCACAGCAGCCGGGAGCCGCAGATGCCCAAAACGGAAATCAGCATGGATATGGTGGAAGCACCCATGCCCCGCAGAGAACCCGCCGCGGCATCCAGCAGGCCATAGAGGAAATAGGGCATGGAGGTGAAGAACACCCGGGTCATGCCGATCTGAAGCGCCTCGGGGGAATCGGTGATGTAAATGCTCAGCAGGGGGCGGCGGAAGATGGTCAGCGCGCCGCCCACGATCAGTCCGGCCAGGGAGGCATAGATCACGCACAGGCGGAAGATCTTTTTCACCCGGTCAAACTGCTGGGCGCCCACGTTCTGGCCGATGTAATTCACCGCCGCCTGATGGAAGCCGTTCACCGTGGCAAAGCAGAAGCCCTCGATATTGGAAACAGCCGCATTGCCGGAAACCAGCACTTCACCGAAGGAGTTCATGGCGGACTGGATGATCACATTGGACAGAGAAAACGTGGAGCTCTGGATGCCTGCGGGCAGGCCGATGCGGAGAATCTTTTTCAACTGGGGCATGTAGATCCGCATCTTGCTGGGGTAAAAACGGATGTCATCCCTGCGGTGCATCAGCACCAGAACCACCGCCACGGCGGACAGGGCCTGGGAAATCACCGTGGCCAACGCAACACCCGCCACATTCATGTGGAACACCGCCACAAAAACCACATTCAAAATCACATTCACCACGCCGGCGGCCATCAGAATCACCATAGGGCTCTGGGTGTCACCCGCCGCCCGCAGGATGGAGGTGCAGTAGTTGTACACCAGGGTAAAGGTGATGCCGCCGAAGTAGATGCGCATATAGACGCTGGACAGGGGCAGTACATTTTCCGGTGTGTCCATCCAGCGCAGAAAGGTGGAAGACCAGATCACGCCCACCACCGTAAGCACCACGCCGCCCACCAGCGCCGTGAGCAGAGCGGTATGCACCGTGCGGTGCACCGTTTCCGATTCCCGGCCGCCGATGGCATGGGCCACCGCAACGCCCGCTCCCACGGACAGGCCCATAAACAAATTGACGATCAAATTGGTGATTGCGCCTGTCACGCCCACTGCCGCCACGGAAACACTGCCGCAGAACCGCCCCACCACCACCAGATCGGCCGCGTTGAACAATAGCTGTAAATAGCTGGTGAGGATGATGGGGATGGTATACAGCAGAATGCTCCCGGCCAGAGGGCCGTGAAGCATGTCCCTCTCTCTTTTTTTTATCACAGATCATTCACTTCCCATATTGAGACTCAGCGAAGAAATGATACTCCCCTTTTCATAAAAAGTCAAAGCACATTCCCGCTGATTTTTCGGATTGGTTTTTCGGTAATAATGCCCCCGATGGCCGGGGGCATTGGAAATCAGAATTTGCCGCTTCTTCCGGAATGGCTGCCGGAGGAATAATGGTGAGAACCGCCGGGGCCGTTGGAGGACTGGGTCTGCCGGGGGCTGCGGGTGACGGAGCGGTGCAGGAACATATCCGACCGACGGCGCAGATTCAGGCTGCCCCGAACCATATACTGGTTGGCATCCCGCTTCATCCCCGCCGAGTGCATGGGTGCGCAGGTGAAAATACCCACCAGCAGCGCCGCAATGGCGCCGGGAATCAGGGCAAACGCGGGAGAAGCCTTCTGCCCATCGGCGGAGCTGGCGTATCCCTGCCCAACGGGTTCGCCGTTTTGGGCCGCTTCCAGATATTCCTCGCAGGTGTTCAGATATTCGCTGAAGCCGCTGTAGAAATCATCCCCCCGGAAATGGAGCAGAAAGCGGTTTTCCATCCAGTCCCGCCCGGCCTCGGTGAAAATGGTCTTGGCCCGTTTGCCGTTAAAGTCCAGGTCATAATCCCGCTCGGCCATGCTGAGCATCAGCATGACGCCGTCATGGTTACTGCCCCAGCCCAGGGCATTCTGGTCATAGAACCGGACGGCGAATTTTTCAATGGAGGAGACATTGGTATAGGCCTTGTAATCTTCCAGAGTGACGATGTACACGCCGAATTCATACTTTTCGCTGAGCGCTGCGGCCCGCTGCTCCAGGGCTGCCCGCTGGGCATCGGAGAAGAGCCCTGCATTGTCTGTGACGTAGTCCAGCTTGGCTTCCGTGGCAAAGGCGGTGACGGTGAAGCAGGCAATCAGCAGCAGTGCGGTGATGAAACTGAGAAAACGTCTGTTTTTCATGTCCGCACCCCCTTACAGCAGGAACAGCAGCGACAGCGCCGCCGCTGCGGCAAAGGCAACGCCGCAGTACAGCGCCAGCTTGCCCTTGTCGATGGGCAGATCGCCGATGAGCTTTCCGGTCTGGCCATTCATGGCGAACAGGAAATTCTTCCCGTTCCACTGGGTGGAGAGCATCCATACCGGCAGCAGTGCGTATTTCACCTTGCCGGGGTGGACGGTTACGTCCCTCCGGGTGGTGACGCAGGAGGCATAGCCGACCACCGTATCCCGCAGGGCATCCTCGATGCTGGCGGTGCATCTGGCATTGGCCCGGCGGGCGCATTCCTCCTTGGACACATCGTACTGGTCCGCCAGGAAGCCGGGCAGATAAGACAGGGAGAAGGGCTTCAGCTCCTCAAACCGGTAGGGCTCGATGGCATCCATATGGCCGTCGGGCATCTGGGAAGAACCGTCCACCGGCACATTCTCAAAATCCAGCGTTCCCGCCCGGTGCACCAGGAAGTGATCCGTCTCGGTGATGTACTCCTTGGGGGTGGTATGGGTATGGACCCGGGTGGTTTTGAAGGTCATATCCGCGCTGACCTGGGCATCGTACAGCCAGAAGGGTACATAGACACCCTTGATCTGCTGAATGTGGTTTTCCGCCTTGAAGGCCTTGGGAAGCAGGGGTTTCCTCTTGTAATGGTTCGTCAGGGCAGCCACGGCGGCGGCTTTGTCCACCTTGAAGGGAATGATCACATCCGGCTTCTTGCTGCCGGAGAGCTTCCCGGGGATAATGGAGGGATTGCCGCAATAGGGGCAGGCAGTGGCGGCAGTGGTCTCGTCGCAGACCAGCTCCGCGCCGCAGGAGGGGCAGTTGTAGGCGTGGAGGTTTTCCCCCTCCTCACCCCAGTCCTCTCCGGCGGAATCCATGTCCCACTGGGCCTGATTGACGTGTTCCTCCGCCTCGTATTCCTCTGCCTCCCGGGCAGCGTCTTCCGCATGGGCATTCTTTTCGGCGAACATGTGCTCAATGTCCTCCACCGAGAAGCGGCTGCCGCAGTAATCGCACTCCAGCATCCCGGATTCACTGCCGAAATGCAGCGGGCCGGTACAGGAGGGGCATTGGTAATTGGTGATTTCACTGGCCATTTCTGGAGGCTCCTTTCATAGATTCCGGCAATGCGGTGCCGTACCGGAGTACAGCGCCGCAATTCGGAACGATCATCAGATAACGATGTCCTCGTCGCCGAATTTGTCGCCGCACTCCGGGCAGAATCTGGGAGGATTCTTGGGATCCTCAGGGACCCAGCCGCACTTGTCGCACCGGTACTGGGGAACTCCGGCGGGCTTCCGGGCGCCGCATTCCGGGCAGAATTTGCCTTGGTTCACCGCACCGCAGGCGCACTTCCAACCGGCAGCAGGTTCCGGCTTCTTCGCGCCGCACTCGGTGCAGAATTTTCCGGTGGCCATGGCGCCGCAGCTGCACTTCCAGCCATTTGCTGCGGGAGCGGGCGCCGCCTGCTGTTGGGCCTGCTGCTGCCCCATCTGGAACAGCTGGGCCGCATTGGTGCCGCCGCCCATGCCCTGGGCCATGCCCATGCCCATAAAGCCGGTCATGGCACCGGCGGAATTGCCGGCGGCAGTCTTCATGGCATCGCCCCGGGCCATCACATCGTAGGCCGCGGCCATGTTGGGATTGGAGTAGACAGCGGTACGCTGCATGTCCTTGAGCATCTTCTCATCTTCCTCGGAGGCCTTCACACTGGAAACGCCGAAGGAGACGATCTCGATGCCCCGCAGGTTGCGCCATTTATTGGACAGCACCTCATTCAGCGCATCGGCCAGCTCCATGGTGTGGCCGGGGAGGCTGCTGTAGCGGATGCCCATGTCGGAAATCTTTGCAAAAGCGGGCTGCAGGGCGGTGAGCAGTTCCGTCTTCATCTGACCTTCCAGCCGGTCCCGGGTGTAGGCGCCGGTGAAATTGCCGCACACATTGGTGTAGAACAGCAGGGGGTCGCAGATGTGGAAGCTGTACTCACCGAAGCAGCGGATGGAAATCTCCCAATCCAGATTGATGTTCCGGTCCACCACCCGGAAGGGCACGGGGCTGGGGGTACCATACTTGTTGCCTACCAGCTCCTTCAGGTTAAAATAGTAGACCCTCTGATCCTTGGGGGGTTCGCCGCCGAAGGTGAAGCGTTTTCCAACGCTGCGGAAGGTCTCCATAATACTCTGGCCCAGATCGCCGGAGAAAATGGTGGGCTCTGTGGAGGCATCATAGGTGAACTCGCCGGGTTCCGCGGAGAACTCCACCACCCTGCCCTGATCCACGATCATCATACACTGTCCGTCGGCAACGGCAATCACGCTGCCGTTGGTAATCAGATTGTCAGAACCTCTTCTGTTGGAAGAACGGCCGGAAACCCGCTTCTGGCCCTGGACGCCCAGGACATTTTCGGGAATGGCATCACAATAAAAATACTCCTTCCACTGGTCGGCCAGAACGCCGCCTGCGGAACCTACCAGCGCTTTGATAAGACCCATAATCGTTACACTCCTTTTTCAGTTGAATCATTCATGTATCCCTTCGCAAACCGGACGGTACATTCTCTGCTTGTATATTACAAAATTCAGGAATAAAAAGCAATAGGAAAACAACGTTTTCATTCCGTCACGGACAGCATCTGCCCGATTATTTCCGCAATGTTGCTCAATCCCTGCTCATCTTCCCGGGTAAAGCGGCCGAATTTGGGGCTGTCGATGTCCAGCACACCCCAGATTTCTCCCCGGCAGTACACCGGCAGCACGATCTCCGAATTGGAAGCGCCGTCGCAGGCGATATGCCCCGGGAAGGCGTGGACATCCTCCACCCGCTGCACCTTGTTTTCCGCCACTGCCGTGCCGCACACGCCTTTTCCCACGGGAATGCGAATGCAGGCCGGTTTTCCCTGGAAGGGGCCAAGCACCAGGCAGCCGTCATTCCTCTCATAAAAGCCCACCCAGTTGATTTCCGGCAGCTCCTGCCACAGCAGGGCGGAAGCATTGGCCAGATTGGCCGTCCGGTAAGGTACGCCATCCAGCAGCGAAGCAAGCATGGCAGACAGATTTTCATAATTGACGTTCATTTCCATTCCTCTTTTCCGGAAAAAGTCTTTCCCCTATTTTACCCCAATTTGGCCTTTTACGCAACCAGCATTTGACAAACACTCCATCGTCTTCCTGATTTTTCGACTTTTTCAGCGGTTACAATCCCTCAACTGCGGCATAGTAATGATGCAGGAAATGGAGGGCTGAACATGAGACGAATGGTAATTTCTGCCGCGCTGGCAGTTATTTTGATGGCATTTTTCCCCACCCTATCCCTGGCAGAGCCGCTGCTGGTGCCGGTGGGACAAACCGTGGGGCTGCAGCTGCGGGACAATACCGTAACCATTGCCGCCTTTGACGACGCGCTGGGAACCCAGGCCAAAAACGCCGGACTGAAAATCGGAGATAGGATTGTAAAGGTCAACGGTAAAAATGTGCATAACACCGAGGAGATTCGCAGCATTCTGGATTCCTCCGGGGACATCGCCACCTTGCTCATCCGCCGGGGCAGCAAGGAAATGGAAATTCCCGTGACCATCACCCCCACGGACACCGGGGCCAAGCTGGGAGTCTATTTGAAGCAGGGCATCACCGGCATCGGCACCGTCACCTGGTACAACCCTGCCACCGGTCAGTTTGGGGCCCTGGGACACGGGGTCAACGGCAGCAGCGGGGTGCTGCTGAAAATGGCCCAGGGTACCACCTATCCCGCCCAGGTGCAGTCCGTCACCAAGGGAAAAAGCGGCCGCCCCGGCCAGCTCAAGGGCAGCTGCGACGATACCGATGCCTGCGGCGAGCTACTGCGCAACACCCCCCAGGGTGTTTTCGGAAAATCCCGCCAGGGTTGGCTGGGGGAGCCCATTCCCATCGCCAAAGCAGAGCAGGTGCACCCGGGACAAGCCTCCATCCGCTCCACCGTCAACGGCTGCACCACGGGAGACTATTCTGTGGAGATTTTAAAGGTCTATTCTCTCGTCCGGGCCGACGGCCGGAATCTGCTGCTGAAAATCACCGATCCCACCCTGCTGGAA
>CAMEWH010000050.1:0-14245 GCA_945940335.1 uncultured Clostridia bacterium
AGGGCTACGCCGATGTCTCCCTGCCCCACAAGTTCAAGATCGCCGTGGGCGGCTGTCCCAACAACTGCGTCAAGCCCGACCTGAACGACCTGGGCATTGTGGGCGCCCGGGTGCCCGGCTACGACCCGGAAAAATGCAAGGGCTGCCGCAAGTGCCAGATCGAAACCGCCTGCCCCATCCACGCCGCCAAGCTGGTGGAGGGCAAGCTGGTCATCGATCCAAACCTGTGCAACAGCTGCGGCCGCTGCGTGGGCAAGTGCCCCTTCCACTGCAACGACCAGGGCGAATATGGCTGGAAGGTCTATGTGGGCGGCCGCTGGGGCAAGCGGGTGGCCCACGGCCGGATGCTGGACAAGGTCTTCACCGACAAGGCAGAGGTTCTGGATGTGGTGGAGAAAGCCATCCTCCTGTTCCGGGATCAGGGCATTTCCGGCGAGCGCTTCGCGGATACCATTGAGCGCATCGGCTTTGAAAATGCCCAGGCCCAGCTGTTGGGCAGCGAGCTGCTGGAACGGAAAAAGGAAATCCTTGGCCTGAACGTGGTAGGCGGCGCCAGCTGCTGATGCAGCAGATGGGAATTGTAATTTTCCGTACCGTTCGTAGGGCGGGGTCTTGACCCCGCCGACCCGGTTCCGGTTTTTTTGCCGGTACGTTGAATGGCATTATTTCCGAAATAATCGCCGAAAAATTCCAAAAAACCGATATTTGATGCCATTTATCCAACCAGACAGGTTTCGTTAACTGATCGGCGGGGTCAAGACCCCGCCCTACGCTGGCTGGGCGATGAACAACACATTCAAAAAGCACCTCAACCGGATGGTTGGGGTGCTTTTCAGTATTCACCGGGGATGTGGTTTTTCCGCCAGAGATGGTTGATGAGGGCGTAAACCATCTCCACATCCTCTTTCGTGAGCCCCTCCACGCTGACGGCGGCGGAGGTTTTCATGCCCAGCAGATAGTCGGTGGAGACGCGGAAGATGTTCGCCAGCTCCACCACATACTGGGTGGAGGGCACGGAGATGCCCATTTCCCAGGCGTTCACGCTGGAGCGGGTAATGCCCAGCCTCTTGGCCAGGTCGGACTGGGTGAGCCCGATTTGTTCCCGTAAAAATTTGATCTTGTCAGCTACCATACAATCACCTCTGTTCAGTATGGTAAACTAATCGAAAAGATGTTACATTATCATGATGATGTTATAGATTGACAAACAAGAAATAAATTGTATCATATTATATAGAATCAGGATCAGGCGGTGGGCTGCACGGCACCGGGGATTCATGAATTCGCTTTTGTAACGGGCCTGCGTGTTCGGGCGAATGGTACCGGATAATGGTTTCCGAGCGCATGCCCCCCCTTGTGTAAAGGTGGCATGACGGTGGAGACCGGAACACAGTACCATTCAACCCACCGCCAAATTCCGTTCCAATTGATCGGGCAACTGATTCAGAACGATCAGCACAAATAATCATCTCAAACCACCGGCGTCATTTCCTGCGGCAATATGTCATCTAGTAAAAATACTCCCAAAATTACCTGGATTTCTCCATTAACATATGCTATAATATGGTCGACTTCGGATGTCCAGGCGGTAAAACGGCTGAATTTCCTCCCTTGAAATGGGGAAAAATTTTTGAACCATTGAGACTTGGAAATTTCCTTTGTGAAGTTTTTCGAAACATAATTTTCGTAATATTTTCGGTTTTATCCAATCATTTCCCGAAAGAATCCATGGTTTCCTGAACATCTTCCCGGACCAAGGGTTTTGCGCCGGGCCATCCGATCCCATTTTCTGCCCCCGGCGGCGATGTTGATTTCGTCATTATTGCCTATTGCATAACAGTTACAAAGTTGTTATAATTTCGTAAAACTGAAATGGACGCGTCTGTCCTGGAAGGAAAGAGGGTAATACGGACTATTTATGAGTGCAATGAAAAAAATTTGGAATGGATTTACCACGGTCCTGGTTTGCCTGGTGGTGATCCTGGCGGTGCTGCTGGTTGGCGTGCGGCTGGTTGGCTTCCAGGTGTTTACGGTGCTGTCCGGCTCCATGGAGCCGACCTACCATGTGGGCAGCCTGATTTATGTGAAAAGCGTGGACCCCGCCCAGCTTCAGGCCGGTGACGTCATCACCTT
Source organism: uncultured Clostridia bacterium (assembly GCA_945940335.1). Classification (GTDB taxonomy): domain Bacteria; phylum Bacillota; class Clostridia; order Oscillospirales; family Oscillospiraceae; genus Faecousia. Next base: position 2,134 of record CAMEWH010000050.1, read on the forward strand.
CATGCTGGATGAAAAAACCGTGGCCACCCACCGGATTATTGAGGTGGTGCCCGACGAAGAGGACCCCACCGTCCTCCGCTTTGCCACCCAGGGCGACGCCAACGACGCGCCGGATGGCTCCCTGGTGCACTACAAGAACGTGGTGGGCACCCCGGTGTTCACCATCCCGAAGCTTGGCTACCTTGCCAATTATATCCAGAATCCTCCGGGTACATACATTGCCATTTCCGCCGGCGCGATTCTGATGCTGCTCATGTTCCTGCCGGACCTGTTCGCCCCGGAGGAGCCCGCCGCCGACAAACCCAGGAAGGAAAAGAAGCAGCCCAAGCGGGGCAAATACCAGCGCTGACCCCAACATAGGTAATGCTTTTGTAAAAGTGCATATTGGCTTAACGCAGCAAACCACCAAATTGTAATTTAGCGGTGCGTTGAATGGAACCAGGTTCCGTCCTAACTGTAGGGGAGGCTCTTAGCCTCCCGCGCAGTATACCCACAAATAGAAACCCGGTTGGGCGAATTCGTACGATGTCAGACACGATACCATTCAACGGAACACCCAGTTCCGTTACGTTGCGGGCGGCTGCGAGCCGCCCCTACAGTGAGTTGGGAAGCGATCCGGCCCGCCAAATTACAATTGATCGGACGGCTGAGTAAAACCGATCAGCACCTTTTAGAAAGCTGCCAATATACTTATTAAGGAGGAAATCCAAGAATGAAGAAATCCAAAGCAATTCTCATGGCCCTGTGCGCGGTGCTGCTGGTTGCTGCATCCGTCATGGGCACCCTGGCCTACCTGACCAGCACTGATTCCGTTACCAACACCTTTACTGTTGGTAAGGTTGCCATCACTCTGGACGAGGCAAAGGTCGGTACCGATGGCACTCCTGTGCAGGGCGCGGCTCGCGTTGATGCAAATGAATATCACCTGCTGCCCGGCCACACCTACAAGAAGGACCCCACCATCCATGTGGCTACTGACAGCGAAGACTGCTACCTGTTCGTCAAGGTTGAGAATGGCATCGCTGCCATCGAGGATCCTTCCAAGACCATTGCCGCTCAGATGGCTGCCAAGAGCTGGGCTGTTGTTGATCCTGTTAATGGCATTTATGTTTACGGCCCTGCTGCTGCCCCCACCGCTGTTTCTGCCAACAGGGATGTGGTTGTCTTCGAAAACTTCACCATCCTCGGCACTGTGACCAACGATCAGCTGGCCGGCCATCCCGTCGACCCCGATCATCCTGATGGTGAGCTTGTTCCCGGCTATGAAGGCGCCAAGGTGGTTGTCACCGCTTACGCTGTGCAGAAGGATGGCTTCGAGAACAAGGATGCTTCTTACATCTGGGGCGAGACCTTCGGCAAGACTACTACTCCCGATCCCACTACCTAATCCCCCCATCTCGTTTACATCTCCCCGGTGAAATGAATTTCACCGGCTGCGGATAACCGCCGGCCAACCGCAGGGGCTGATTGTTCTCCCCCTGCGGCATGGCTGGGGTTACTCCCGCCCAATGGATGGGCACACCAAAGCAACACCGTAGGGAATGGCCTGCGTGCCGTTCCGCTCCTGTAGGGCGCTTTTCTGACCCCGCCGATCAGGTAACGAAACCTGCCAGGGTGGATAAAAGGAATCATGTGTCGGTTTTCGGGCATTTTCCCGTGGTTCTTTAAATGGTGCCATACAACGCACCATTCAAAAAATCCAACCCGGTCGGCGGGGTCAAGACCCCGCCCTACGAGAATTGGTTTTACACCCCCCTTGGCGCTCCCTCTGGGAGAGGCAAGCCGGTGCGCCACACAGGCCGTTCCCTACGGTATTGACGAACGGATTCCGTTCAACCTGTTTTCAACGGGTGGGGCAATGTCCCACTGTCCGCTGAAATAAATCAGCAAACCCCTATCCCCGGCGAAATACTAAGGAAAGGAGGAAAACCAAAATGAAGCAAGGAAAATACGCGGCACCTGTCAGACGCCGCCGCCGCAGAAATACCCTGAAGCCCATGCTCATCGCCATGGCCGTGGTTCTGCTCCTGGGCTGCGTCACCGGCGGTACTCTGGCTTGGTTGACTTCTACCACGGATCCGGTGACTAACACCTTCACCACCGCTGACGTCTCCATCACCTTGGAGGAGACCTTTAACACTGACTCCAATAATGATAACAAGAACGACAAGTGGGTAGCACAGATGATTCCCGGTTATTCTTATACTAAGGATCCTGTGGTGACAGTGAAGGGTGACAGCGAGGATTGCTGGCTGTTTGTCAAATTTGAGGAAAAGAACGATGCTTCCAAATATTTGACTTACACTTCCAACTTGTCCACCGACAACGGTTGGACACAGGGTGACGGCACGGCTATCCCGGCTGATGTCTGGTATCGTACTGTTCTGAAGACAGCCGATACAAAGTCCTGGCATTTGCTGAGCGGCGATACTGTCACCGTAAATGCTGAAAGTGTAACAAAGGACACTATGGCGGATGCCGCCAAAGCAGAGCTGGTTTACACCGCTTACGCTGCTCAGTACAAAAAGAACGAGACGGATCACTTCACCCCCGCCGAAGCATGGGCAGTTTTGAACCCCACCACCCCTTAACCCCGCCAATGCACCTGGGATAATCCCCCGTGCATTGCAAAATGTGCTGATCGGCTGAACCCGGCAAGGTGGGAATTGTAATTTGGTTAGCGATTCCGTAGGGCGGGGTCTTGACCCCGCCGACCCGGTTCCGGTTTTTTGATTGGTTCGTTGAATGCGATCGTTTCCGAAATAACTGCTGAAAACGTGCCATAAAAATCGGAATGTGATTCCAATGGACCAACCCGGGCGGTTTCGTTACGCGATCGGCGGGGTCAGAAAACCGCCCTACGAACGGTGCAGACCGTCTGATTCCAATCCACCAGGATGCTGGCGAAAACCGAAAAGCGCAAAACAGAATGTGCCGAATGGCTTGACACCCGGCGGCGGCTTGTGGTATTATATAGTGTAATCCCCCATACCCTCCTGCCGGGAGGGAAAACCATCCGTACATAAATTTTCAAAAAACGAAAGGAAGCAAACACAATCATGAAGAAGAAAATTATTGCCCTGTGCCTGATCGTTGCTCTGGCTGCCACCGCAGTCATCGGCGGCACTCTGGCCTACTTCACCGACACTGACTCCGCAAAAAACACCTTCACCGTTGGTAATGTGGAGATTCAGCTTCTCGAGTCCACCCTGCATCGTGAGAATGCGGGCGTTGCCAATGGCGCGACCAGCGATTCTGAGCTGTGGTCCAATGTTGCAATGGAGGGCTCCAACAACACCAGCCCTTACAAGGCTGGCGACGCTTTCTACACCGACGCGCAGATTAAAGCAGATGCAGCAAAATATCAGGATAATCTGAAAGCACACAACAAGCTGAATCCCAGTGAGTCTTATCATAAGATGCCTTATGTTGTGAACACCGGTAAGAACCCTGCTTACATCCGTATCCGCGTTATGTTCCCTGCCGCTCTGGACACTGCCATTCTGAACAGCAGCATGTATACTACAACTGCATTGAAAAATAAAGAGTTTACGATGTCTTATGTCGATGGTGGCCCCGTTGAGCGTGACGGTGTGAAGTACAATGTTTATACTTTCACCCGCACTGCCCCCCTGGCCCCCGGAGAGATGACCTACTGGAACGTTTGGGGTACTGTTCACATGGATGACGATGTCACCAATGAAGAAATTGCTAAGCTGATTCCTTCCGGTGAATTTGATGTTCTGGTTGAGGCCGATGCCATCCAGTCTGACGGATTTGCCGATGTAACTGCCGCTTGGGCAGCATTTGACAAGGCTGCTGCATAATTTAAACAATTCTAAGTTGTATACTTACCCCATGGCCCTCTCCCCTTCGGGGGAGAGGCCGTATGGGAGAACCCGGAGTTTGCCTCCGGATTTTCCCATATGGCTGGCAGGTGCCAGACCGTAACAAAATTTTTGCGCGCGTTTTATAAAATTTTTTTCCGAGGGGGAATAAGTCTTATGAAGAAAAAGCTGATTGCAGCGGCGCTGCTGGTGATGGGAATCGCGATCCTTTCCGCCGGCACCATCGCCTATTTCACCTCCCAGACCACCGCCCACAACGTGATCACCTCCGGCGGCGTGGACATCACCCTGGAGGAATGGGCGGACGAGGACTGCACCACGCCCTATCCCACGGATGAGGCCGTGCCGGTGATGCCCGGGGAGAGCATTACCAAAATCGTCACCGTGAAGAACACGGATGCCGATGCCTTCGTCCGGGCCCAATTCCACATCACCGTGCTGGACGCCGACGGGGATAAGATCAATCCCGACAAGCTGCCCAATCTGGATAAGGCCATCGTCATTGAGTGCGGCGCGGATTGGGAGAAGGGTGCGGACGGCTGGTACTACTATGCCGAGCCCCTGAAGGTTGGGGAAGTCACCCCCGCGCTGTTCAGCGAGGTGGCGTTCGACGGCCCCAATATGACCAATGAATACCAGAACTGCACCGTCACCGTGGACGTGGTCGCCCAGGCCGTGCAGGCTGCCAACAACGGCGATTCCGCAATGGATGCCAAGGGTTGGCCCGAAGAATAAGGGAAGGAGTGAAGTAATATGAAGAAAAGATTGCTGGCCGCGGTGCTCTGCCTTGCCATGCTGATCAGCTGCGTGCCCTCTTTTGCTTTCCGGGCTCAGGCGTCGGAGCTGCCTGTGATCACCTGCAACGGCAGCGCCCAGAGCGCCGTCTCTTTCCCCCGGAATGAGCGCATCACCCTCACCGCCGAGGGCGGCGCCTGGTACCAGTGGCAGATCAAGGTGAACGACAGCCTGTGGGTGAATATCTCCGGCGAAACCGGGGAGACCCTGGATGTGTCCTATGCCATGATCGCCAACCTCTGCCAGGGGGATACTGCCTTCCTGCGCGTTGTAGCCGACGGAGAGCGGAAGTCCGAACCCGTGGCCGTCACCGCCACAGAGGCCAAAATCAAGCCTTCCGAAGAACCCGCCGCCGCTCCCGTGATCCTGGCCGCCCCTCAGGTCGTGGTATCCAATCCTTCCACCGGCTCCTCCGCCGCCGATTCTGCCAATACCGAGGCCGTTGCTCAGGCCCAGGCCGCTCTGACCGCTGCGGAGGCTGCCGCCAATGCCGCTGCTGAGATCGCCATCGTTGCGGAAGAGGATGCCGCCGCAAAGCAGGCTGCCTATTATGAGGCGCAGAACAAGGCCGACGCCGCCAAGGCAGCCATGGACGCCTCCGCCGTCACCACGGAAATCCCCGCCGAGACCTCCGCTGAGGATCTGGACGAGAACGGCAACCCCGTGGTTGTCAAGCCCGCCGAGACCGTGGTGACCTACGACCCTGATCTGCAGGCCGCTTATGCCGCTGCCCAGGCCGAAGCCGATGCCGCCTGGCAGGTCTATTCCGAAGCCGCCATCACCCTGGCCGATGCGGAAGCCAATCTGGAAGCCGCCCAGGCAGCAGTGGAAACCGCCGCCGCCGAGCTGGAGGCTGCTCAGAACCAGACCACCGGTGAGAACCCCGGCAGTGCTAACTATGACCTGCCCCAGAACGGCGAAACCAAATCCACCTATAACGTGGTGGTCAACTACCTTTTCGAGAACAATGAAATCGTGGCCGACCCCTATACCGCGAACCTGGCCGCCGGTTCCAATTTCTCCGCAACGGTTACCTTCCCCACGGTTCAGGGTTACCTGCCTTATTTGAATGAGGTGCAGCAGGATGATCTGGAGCTGAACTTCACCGCAATTGACCAGGATCATACTTATAATGTTGTCTATAAGCCCACCAATGTGAATTACACCGTCATCCACTACAAGCAGAATCTGAATGACGATAACTACACCGAGGCGGAACGGGAAACCAAGCAGGGCCTGACGAACAGCACCGTGCCTGATGTTGCAAAAAAATATGATGGCTTCTATGCCCTGCTGTATGAAAAGCCCGCCATTGCCGCCGACGGTTCCACGGTGGTGGAGGTCTACTATGACCGCTACTACTACCTGATGAACTTCAACCTGGACGGCGGCTACGGCGTGGAACCCATCTACGCCCGCTATGGCGCGCCCATCGGCAACGTGGGCACCCCCACCAAGGCCGGTTACAGATTTGGTGGCTGGAGCCTGAATGGCTCCGGTGCGACAACCCTCCCCGACATAATGCCTGCGGAGAACAGAACCTATACCGCCATCTGGCAAGCGGATGCTACCGCCAAGGTCACCGTCGTCTTCTGGGGCGAGAACGCGGATGATGAAGGTTACTCCTATATTCGTTCCATGCAGGTGGATGCGACGCCCGGTGAAAACTACACATTTGATGGTAGCACCCTGACTTGTCCGCTTGCAGAACACAGTCACAATAGCTGCACGCTAGCTTGCACCCATACAGCACACACCATTGATTGTTATTCGACAGATTATGGATTTATTCAGACAGATAAGCCAAATAATAGCTTAACTCCCCAGGAAAACGGTATATACACATATAAGTCATGGGGGAGAACCTACTACTATCTGAACATTGGTGATAAATGGTACTGTGGAACTGACTGGTGGGGAGATAAAGATGCCACAGAAAAGATAACATACTCTTGTGTCCATACGCATACTGACGAGTGTTACGACTGTGGAAAGATTGGACATACCCATGGATCTTCTTGTTCAGGTTTGTGGACATTTGCCGAATCGGAAACCGTCCCCGTAGCCGCCGACGGCTCCAGCACGGTTAATGTCTACTATGACCGCACGGAAAAGACCCTGACCTTTAAATATAATTATAGTAATAGGAATTACCAATCTACCGAAACCATCAAAGCCAAGTGGGGCGCTGATATTTCCGAACAGTTCAAAAAAATTACAGCTAATGCCAAAAGTTCTTTCTGGACGGAAGATAGTAACGGATATGGTCCGTACACAAACTATATTGGCATAATGCCTCAGACAGACATAACTTACTATAACCCAGGTGCGGACGGTGAAACTGGATCCATGACTTATTGGGGCCAGGATCTCAGTGGTAATTATACTGTGAAGCTCTTTGAGGTTACCGGTGTTGGCGGTTATACCGTTACCGATGAGGACCGATATGAATTTGAAGGATTTACCTATCACCATGGTTCCAGTAACGGAAGCGACTGTGAAGGTGCAGCCTTCTATTATACCCGCAACAGCTACACCCTGACCTTCAATGACGGCTATAGCGATGTTAAGAGTGATTCCGTTCTTTACCAAGCACCCCTGAGCAACTATAGCAGCTATGTCCCGGAGGTGCCCAGTGCCAAAGAGCCCGGTTCCGTCACCTTCGGCGGCTGGTATCTGAACCCTGAGTGCACCGGCGATGAATACGTGCTGGACGATCACACCATGCCCGCTGACAATGTCCTGCTCTATGCCAAGTGGGTTCCCGTCAACCACACCGTGGAGTTCTATCTGGATGCCAATGCGCTCGATAAAGGAACTAAGCTCCGGGAAGATATCACCGTTTCCCACGGCAGCAAAGTGGAGCCTGTTCCCGCAGACCCCGAGAACGGCAGCTACACCTTCGTCGGCTGGTTTTACATGGAGGACGGCGTGGAGAAGGCCTTCGACTTCGCCAATATGCCCGTCAAGAAGGACCTGAAGGTCTACGGCAAGTGGAGCTCCAATGTCCTGAAGCAGTATACGATTCTGTATAAGGTTCAGGGCACCGATACCCAAATTGCCGCTCCCACCACCGGCTCCGGCCTGGCGGGCGCCACCAAGACCTTCGATGCCAAGGGCGGCACCGACCTCTATGCCGATTATCGGGATGGCTACTTCCCCGTAACCAAGAGCCACTCCATGACCCTGGACATCAATGCCACGGAGGAAAATGATACCAATGTCTTTACCTTCTGGTATGTGCAGAAAAATGCCGTGCCCTACACCGTCAAGTATCTGAACAAGGTGACCGGCGAGCCTGTTGCCGATGAAAAGACCGTCTCCGACAACCGCAAGGCTGTTGTCACCGAGACCTTCGTCCCCGTCAGCGGCATGATGCCCGATGCTTACCAGAAACGCCTGGTGGTTTCCGCTGAAGAAGGTGCAGTGAATGAGATCATTTTCTACTACACCGAGGATACCACCCACGCCTACTACAAGATCACCCACTACACCGAGAACCTTGGCACGGGTTCCGATGGCAAACCTACCTGGACGGAATACGCCTCCTCCCAGGCGGTGGGCGATATCGGCGAAACCTATACCGCTGACCCCATGACCATCCCCGGTTTTACCTGTGATGAGACTGTCATAGGAACCGTAAAGAGCGGTAAGCTGACTGCCGATGGTCTGGAGCTGAAGCTGTACTACACCAGAAACAGCTATCCCTATCAGGTTCGCTATCTGGAGCAGGGCACCGCTAAGCAGCTCGCTGATCCCAAGGACGGTACCGGTAAGTATGGCCAGGTCATCTCCGAAAGCGCAATCAGTATCCCCGGTTACACAGCCGAGGCTCCTACCTCTCAGACTCTAAACATCAAGATTGAAGAAGGTACTGAGGCGAAGCTTAACATCATCACCTTCTACTACAAGGAGATAGAGGCCATCATCAGCTATCGGGTTGTCGGCCCAGAAGGCTGCGGCACTGTCTCCCTCGCCAGCGAGACGCTGAAGGTTCTTACCGGCGCCGCCCAGGGTTCCACTGCAGCTGCCAATACCAACTACCGCTTCGTCGGTTGGTACAAAGATGAAGCCTGCACGAATCCGGTTGCAGACGGTTGGGTGACAAGCGGAAAGATTACTCCTCAGAAAACCAAGGATTATGATCCGTCGGATGTTACTCTCCTTGGCTACGAAGCAGCTACCTATTACGCCAAGTTTGAGTATGATCTGACCACCCTCACCATTACGAAGTCCGGCGCAGCGGATGCAAACGACGGCTTCATCTTCGATGTCGTGGGAAGTGACGGAACCAGCTTTACGGTATCTGTGAAGGGCAATGGCTCCGTGACCATTGCGGGAGTGAAGGTCGGCACCACCTACACCATCACCGAGCGGGCCTCCTGGTCCTGGAGGTATGCCGCTGCCCCCGGGGAGATTACTCTTGATGCCGATTCGACGAAAAACGAAGTCACAATCACAAATTCTGTGAAGAACCAATACCTGCTGGATGGCAGCGCTTACGCACGGAACAATTCGGTGCTTAGCAACACGGCTGAATAAGGAAGGGGGAAGTGAAAAATGTATCAAGGCAAATACAATCAGCAGCAGCAGCGCAGAAGGCGCCGCAGAAAGCTAAACAATAGGGCGTTGATTCTTCTGGCTTCCCTGGTCTTGATCGTAGGCATGGCGGCGGGCGGAACCGTTGCCTGGCTCATCACGAACACCGGAGCCGTTCAGAACACCATGGTTCCCGCTTCCGTGCCCATCACCATCAATGAAACAGTCAGCGGCACGACCAAATCTGATGTGACGGTAACGAATACCGGCAACACGGATGCCTACATCCGGGTTGCCATCGTCGCCAACGCGGTGGACAAGGATGGAAATGTCATCGTCGGTAAACATCCCGCGTATAACGTCGATACCGCGAACTGGACCCTGATCGATGGCTATTACTATTACAAGGGAATTGTCTCCGCCGGTGGAAAGACAGCAGAACTATTCACCGGCAATGTGAGTTTTGCCGACGGCGAAGTCAACATCCTGGCGGAATCCATTCAGGTGCACGGCGGCTTCAATAATCAGAAGCCTGAGACTTACGCTTGGGGCCGGACCTACAATAACGGCAGCTGGACGTAATAAGGAGGTAAGGGAAAATGAAACGTACATGCAAGACTCTTTTCTCCCTCCTGCTGGTGATGGCGATGGTGCTGAGCTTCAGCGCCACCGCCCAGGCCGCGGGTGCCACCGTTACCTTCAACGGTAAGGCTGGCTATGCCATCGCCTCCGGCAGCGGCTACACGGACACCGACCTGTTCGATCACTTCAAGAACGTGATGCCCGGTGACAAACTCTCCCAGGATATCACCATCCGCAACGCCGCCAACGGCTGCGACTACATCAAGGTCTACCTCAAGGCCCTGCCTCACGACGAGGACGAAAATCCTCTCACCTATTCCGAAACCTACGAGAATACCGACGGCAACGACCAGCAGAATGTGGCAGGGGAGCGGGACGAAACCGTGGCCTCCATGCAGGAGTTCCTGCAGCAGCTCACCATGACCGTCAAGAACGGGGAAACCGTGATCTTCCAGGGTACCCCCGATGTGGCGGGCAGCCTGGCGAACAATGTGTTCCTGGGTCAGTTGAGCAAGGGCGAGAGCATGAAGCTCACCGTGGAGCTGGAAGTCCCCATCGACCTGGGCAATGAGTACGCCCACCGGGTGGGTGAGGTGGACTGGGTCTTCCTGGCGGAAGCGTACCAGTATCGCCAGCTCACCGTCCAGAAGGTGTGGGACGACAACGGCGACCCCAGCCGCCCCGCGTCCGTCACCGTCAACCTGATGCGCAATGGCGTAAAGGTGGACTCCGTGGAGCTCACTGAGGCAAAACAGTGGACCCACACCTGGGACCTGCTGGACGACCTGAACGAGGAATATGAGGGCTACACCTGGACGGTGGAAGAGGAAGTGCCCGAGGGCTACCGGGTGAGCTACAAGGCCGAGGGCAACACCTTCTTCATCACCAACTCCAACGACTACGAGCCCGAGCCTGAAATTCCTCCCATTGACCTCACCGTGAAAAAGGTCTGGTCCGACATGAACAACAAGCAGGGCAACCGCCCCGGTTCCATTGTTGTCACCCTGTACAACGGCACCGAGGCAGTGGACAAGGTCATCCTCAGCGGCGCCAACAACTGGACCTACACCTGGACGAATCTGGACGGTACCGGCAGCTGGAGCGTGCAGGAGAGTGTCCCCCTTGGCTACAAGCCCTACTACGTCAAGTCCAACGGCGTTGTCACCATTACCAACATGGTCACGCTGATCCAGACCGGTCAGCTGAATTGGCCCATCCCGGTGCTCGGCAGCCTGGGTGCTCTGCTCGTTCTCTTCGGCGTCTACATGATGCTCCGCAAGAGAAAGAACAAGAATGCCTAAAAAATTAGGCGCGATCTTTGTGGCTTTGGGAGCAGTGCTGATTGCATCGGCACTGCTCCTTTTCCTGCACAACAAGCAGGAGGACACCCGCGCCGGACAGGAGGCCGAGCTCCTGCTGACGCAGCTGCGCTCTGTCATGGAAAGCACCCGGGAAGAAACCCATCCCGCTGAGTTGGCTGCCCCCACCGCGGAAACCACCGCCGAAGAGGAAACCCAGCCCACCACCACAGGGCCCACCGAGCCCCTGGACCCGGAAATGCCCCGGGTGTGGATGAACGGCATTGATTACATCGGCTACCTCACCATTCCGGACCTGGAACTGGAGCTGCCGGTGATCGCCGACTGGACCTACGAGCGCCTCCAGACCGCCCCCTGCCGCCAGTTTGGCTCCTCCCGGACGGATGACCTGGTCATCGCCGCCCACAACTACGAGAGCCACTTCGGCACGCTGAAAAATCTGGAAATCGGCGCCCAGATCACCTTCACGGATATGGCGGGCATCGTCAACCGCTACACCCTGGTCCGCCTGGAAAAACTGGACCCCACCAACATCGATGCCGTCCAGTACAGCGGCAACGACCTGGTGCTCTACACCTGCACCCCCGGCGGCGCCCTCCGGGTCACCGCCTTCTTCGACCGGGTCACCGACCCCGAGGCATAAAAACACGCCCGACTCCACATCCGGAGCCGGGCGGTTTATTTTGGAATGTGCATATCGGCTTTGCTCAGCAACGCGACAAATTGTAATTTGGCGGGCAGATACGGCAGCACCCCTTGGCTCTCCCTTTGGGAGAGCTGTCAGCCGAACAGGCTGACTGAGAGGGTACCGCAGTAAGATATTAGCACCCGAAATCAAACATGCCTGCCCTCTCAGTCTGCCCCTTACGGGGCAGACAGCTCCCCCAGCGGGGGAGCCAAGAGGTACGTCGGTTCCGGTCGCCAAATTACAATTTGCTGAGCAAAACCGATAAGCACATTTTGGAATATGAAATTCAGCAGCAGAAGAAGAACGGCACATGGCCGCCGCAGCAGAACAGCTGCATCAGA
>CAMEWH010000051.1:0-13985 GCA_945940335.1 uncultured Clostridia bacterium
GCCAGCTCCCCCATAGGGGGAGCCAAGGGGTGCGGCAATTCCGGTTCGCCAAATTCCAATTTGCCTCTTTGCGGCGCGAGGCCCGCAGGCACATTACAAAAAACCGATGCAGGGGCTTTCTCTGCATCGGTTTTCTGATTCTTATTCTTCAAATCCGTCGGTGAGGGAGGTTTTGGAGGCTTCGCCGATTTGGCGGCCTTCCATCAGGTCGGCGAACTGGGCGCCGGTGATGGACTCGTTGGCCAGCAAATACTCCGCCAGTTCCTTCAGCTTCTCGCTGTTCTCGCTGAGGATTTTCTTGCAGTGGGCGTAGGCCCGGTCGATGAGGGCTTTGACCTCCTGGTCGATGGTGCCTGCCACCTGCTCGGAATAGCTCTTGGTGGTCTGGTAATCCCGGCCGATGAACACCTCGCCGTCGTCCAGATAGCTGACGGTGCCCAGTTTTTCGCTCATACCGTAGCGGGCCACCATGTCCTTGGCCAGCTTGGTGGCCCGGTCAATGTCGTTGGAGGCGCCCACGGAGATATCCCCCAGGAACAGGTCCTCCGCCACCCGGCCGCCCAGCAGGGCAACGATTTGCTCGTACATTTCGTTTCTGGTGGGGTTGGAAGAATCCTCCCCGGGCAACGACCAGGTGGCGCCCAGGCTTCTGCCCCGGGGAATGATGGAAATGTGCCGCACCGGATCGTGGGTGGGCAGGCGGTACATGGCCACGGCGTGACCGGCCTCGTGGAAGGCGGTGGTCTTCAGGTCCCGGCGGGAAGCCACATGGCTCTTTTTCGCGGGGCCTGCCAGAATTTTCATCATGGCCTCGTCCACATCCTCCATGGTGAAGGCGGGGCGGTTGTTTCTCGCCGCCAGGATGGCCGCCTCGTTGAGAAGGTTACTCAGGTCCGCGCCGGTGAAGCCGGCGGTGGCCCGGGCGATGGTGCCCAGATCCACGGATTCATCCAGCCGCTTGTCCTTGGCGTGGACCTTCAGGATGTCCTCCCGGCCCTTCACGTCGGGGCGGTTCACCTGAATCTGCCGGTCAAACCGGCCGGGGCGCAGCAGGGCGGGGTCCAGGATGTCAGGCCGGTTGGTGGCCGCGAGAACGATGATGCCCTCGGTGCGGCCGAAGCCGTCCATTTCCACCAGCAGCTGGTTCAATGTCTGCTCCTTTTCGTCGTGGCCGCCGCCCAGGCCGCTGCCCCGCTTGCGGCCCACGGCATCGATCTCATCAATGAAGATGATGGCGGGAGCCAGCTTTTTGGCCTGGTCAAACAGGTCCCGGACACGGCTGGCGCCAACACCCACATACATCTCTACAAAGTCGGAGCCGGAGATGGACAGAAACTGCACCCCCGCCTCTCCGGCAGTGGCCCGGGCCAGCAAGGTCTTGCCGGTGCCCGGAGGGCCCACCAGCAGCAGTCCATGGGGGATTCGGGCCCCCAGGGCAGTGTACTTGTCCGGCGCCCGGAGGAAGTCCACCACCTCCTGGAGCTCTTCCTTTTCCTCATCCGCACCGGCCACATCGTCGAAGGTGACCTTCTTGTTGTCCGGCACCCCCAGCACGGTTCTTGCCTTGCCGAACTGGGACATGGGATTGCCGTTGCCGTTCATCCTTCCCATGATGAAGGTCCAGGCCAGCAGCAGCACCCCGCCCGCCACCAGCAGGGGCAGGATAAAGTCGTAGGGGGTGTAGGTCTTTTCCGCCACAAAGTCGTAGACCTCCAGCACGCCGGAAGCCATCTGCTCATCCAGCAGGTCCTGCATCTCCGCCCGGAAGCCCGCCGGGTCCGCAAGCCCGGAAGAGATGGTGGTTTTGCCGTTGTAGGGCGCGCGGAGAATCAGGGTGATGGTGTTCCCGTCCACCAGGAACTGGGACACCTGTTCCCTGCGGAACAGCTCCACCAGATTGGAGTAGGGAATGGTGTTGGACTGCTTGCCGAATTTCCCCAGGGCCCAGCTGAACACCAGCAGCAGCACCAAAAGGTAAATCAGCGGGGCGATATTTCTGCGTTTGTTATTCAATGACGTGTCTCCTTATTTACTGTATACTTCGCTTTTCAGAACACCCACATAGGGCAGGTTCCGGTACTGCTCGTTGTAGTCCAGGCCGTAGCCCACCACAAAGGCATTGGGCACCGTGAAGCCAACATAATCCGCCTTCAGAGTGATGCCGGGCCTGCGGCGCTCCGGCTTATCCAGCAGGGTGCAGATTTTCAGGGAGGCGGGATTCTTACTCATGAGATGCCGGTAAGTAAAGTCCAGGGAATTGCCGGTATCGAAGATGTCCTCCAGAATCAGCACATGGCGGCCCCGGATGTCCGCGGTCACGTCCCGCTTCACCACCATACAGCCGGTGGAATCGGTTCCCTGGTAGGAGGAGATCCACATGAAGTCCATCTGGCAGGGCACCTTGATTTGACGCACCATGTCGGCGTAGAACACCACCACACCCTTTAAGACGCCCACAATCAGCGGATTCTTCCCGGCATATTCCGCCGTGAGAATTTCCCCCAGCTCCGCAATCCGGTTCTTGATCTGCTCTTCGGTAATGAGAATCTGCTCAATATCTTGTTCCATTTTTATTCCTCCTGCTGTGTTTTTTTCAGGAACGAAGTTTGCGTAGGGCGGGGTCTTGACCCCGCCGACCCGGTTCGTTTTTGGAATGGTGCCTTGAATGATATCATTTCCCAAAATAATCATGGAAAACACGCCCAAAACGCCATTTTTTTCCATTTGTCCAACCTGGTAGATTTCGTTACCTGGTCGGCGGGGTCAAGACCCCGCCCTACGCAAGACGTATCGTTTTTGTTATAACATGCTACTACAGTGGCTTGGGAATCTGATTTCGATCAATCGGGGATTGGTTCAATCAGCAAATAATGGGTGGGCTTTTCTTCCAACCGCTGCAAATTGGCGCCGAACGCTCCTGCCCAGAGGACGCCCTGTTCATCCGCCAGGATGGGAATGCGGGGTCTGAGGGGGGCGCTGATTTTCCGGTCGATCATCAGCTTCTTGACGCTCTTGGTGCCTCCCGGCAGGCGGATTTCGTCCCCTGCCTTCCGGCTGCGCACGACGACACCGCCCTGCAGCCGGACGCCGATGCCTCCGTTGGGCGTATCCCCACAGCGCACCCGGATGCCCCACCGGGGCAGCTCCGTCACCCCGGGGACGGAAATGCTTTCTTCCTCCGGCGGTGCCTGACCGGGCACCACCGTCAGCCGGTCGTAGTCCCGGGCGATGAGGATGCCCCCGGGAAAATCCAGCCTTGCCGAGGGCTTGGAGGTGTACAGCAGCCCCCGGGCGGCGGAAATGTGAATCTGTTCCGGCTCCCGGACGCCGCTTTCCTTCAAAAACCGCTCCAGGTACCGACTCTGCAGAGCCTCCGGCAGCTCCCGCAGCCGGGACACCGGGGGCAGCTCCGGCTCCAATTGGGACTGAAGGAAATCTTCATCCTGCCGCAGCCGCCGGGCCGTGGCGGAAAGGGACAGGCTGACGCCGGGATTCTCCGCCCGGAGCAAGGGCATCACATAATGCCGGATGCGGTTGCGCAGGAATTCATCTCCGGCGTTGGAGCTGTCCTCCCGGTGGGGCAGGTGGTATTCCTCCAGAAAGCCCTCCACCTCCTGCCGGGTGATATTCAGCATGGGGCGGATGATCTTCCCATTCACCGGGGCGATGCCTCCCAGGCCCTTCAGCCCGGTGCCCCGGAGCAGGTGCATGAGCACCGTCTCGGCGTTGTCGTCGGCGGTGTGGGCGGTGGCGATTTTCCCGGGGAGGGTGCGCAGGAAATCATATCTTGCTTCCCTGGCAGCGGCCTCCAGACCCTTCTTCCCGGTGCGCACCTGAGCGCCCCCAACGGTGAGGGGGATGCCATAGCCGGCGCAGAAATCCCGGACGAAGGCCTCGTCGGCGTCGGACTCCCCGGCGCGGAGATGATGGTTAAAATGGGCGGCGGACAGGTCTATCTGCAATTTTTCCCGCAGCAGGTACATTCCAAACAGCAGCGCCACGGAATCCGCCCCGCCGGAGACGGCGCAGATCACCTTTTCTCCCGGCGCTGCCAGCTCCCGGAGGGCGGCGGAGAGCTTATTCAACATGCTTCCACTCCCGGTCGTTAAACAGCTGGAACTGGGGCAGCCACTGGAGCTTCACCGTTCCCGTCTCGCCGTGGCGGTTTTTGGAGACGATGCACTCCGCCACTCCCTTCTCCTCGGAGTTGGGGTTGTAGTATTCATCACGATACAAAAACATGATCACGTCCGCATCCTGTTCGATGGCGCCGGATTCCCGGAGGTCGGACATGATGGGCCGCTTGTCGGTACGGCTTTCCACCGCACGGGACAGCTGACTCAGGCAGATCACCGGCACGTTCAGCTCCTTGGCCATGATCTTCAGGGCACGGGAGATTTCACCCACCACCGTAACCCGGTTTTCGCTGTTCTTGCCATAGCCGGAGCCGGTCATCAGCTGGAGGTAGTCGATGATCACAAGGCCCAGATTGTCCAGCCTTCGGCACTTGGCGTTGATCTCCGCCACGGTGACGGAGGGGTTGTCGTCAATCCGGATGTCCGTCTGGCTCAGGGCGGCGGAGCCGATGCACAGCTTGCTCCACTCCTCCTCGGAGAGCTTGCCGGTGGCCATCTTCTGGCTGTCCACAAAGCTCTGGGCAGCAAGCAGACGCATGGCCAGCTGCTCTCGGGACATTTCCAGGTTGAAAATCGCCACGGTTTTTCCGTAGAGCCGGGCCACGTTCATGCCGATGTTCAAAGAAAAGGCGGACTTACCCATGGCGGGACGGGCGGCAATGAGGATCAGGTCGGACTTATTCAGGCCGTTGATCTTGGTGTCCACATCCCGCAGTCCCGTGGACAGGCCGGGGATTGCGGAGTCGGACTGGCTCAGTTCCGTCAGCCGATCGAAGACCTTGTGCAGCGTGGTGCCGATGTGCTCCAGGGTGTCCCCCCGCTCGCCCTTGCGCAGGGCGTAGATTTTCTTTTCCGCGGCTTCCAGAATTTCGGAGGAGGAGCCCACCTGTTCGGACACCATGTCCGAAATCTCCACGGCAGCCTGACCCAGCCCCCGGAGCATGGCCTTCTCCTGGACGATCCGGGCGTACCGGCCCACGTTCACGGCAGTGGGGGTGATGTCCATGAGCTGGACGATGTAGTCCCGGGAGTTGTCGTGGTAGCAGCCCAGCTCCTTCATCTTGTCCAGCACGGTCACCGGGTCGATGGTCTGGGAGAAATTGAACATGGTGTACATGGTTTCAAAAATCTCCCGGTTCTGCTCCAGGTAGAAGTCCTCCGGCTTCACCGTACCCACCACGTCGGTGATGCAGCGGCTGTCGATGAGGATGGAACCCAGAACCGCCTGCTCCGCCTCCAGGGAATGGGGCACCTGGCGCCCTGTTAATTCTTCATCCATGTGCTGCTCCCGCCTTCCGTAAAATGATTCTTTTGTAGGTGGATATGAGATGGTTGAATTGGAATTTGGCGTGCAGATGCGGCATCGCCTCTTGGCTCTCCCTTTGGGAGAGCTGGCAGCCGTCAGGCTGACTGAGAGGGTATCGCAGCAGGATCATGGCTGTCGGAATCAAACGTCACCCTCTCAGTCTTCCCCTTTCGGGGAAGCCAGCTCCCCCATAGGGGGAGCCAAGGGGTGCGCCGGTTCCGGTACGCCAAACAACGATTTCCCAGCTTGCTGAGCAAACCCGATATCTCATATCTAATATCTTCTATCTAATATCTTCTTGGTGTCAGGCTTCTTCAATCTTCACCGTCAGGGGGGCGGTGATCTCATAGCCCAGCTTGCAGGTGACGGTGTAGGTACCCACATTCTTGATGGGGTCGGAAAGAACGATCTTCCGCTTGTCCAGGGCGATGCCGGACTGACCCTTCAGGGCGTCGGCGATTTCCTGGTTGGTGACGGAGCCGAAAAGCCTTCCCGCGCCGCCGCCCTTGGCCTTGACCACCACAGTCAGCTCCCGCAGCTTCTTGGCGGTGTCCATGGCCTCGGCCTTCTCCCGGGCAATGCGCTCCTGGGTGGCCTTGTCGTTCATGCGCATGGTGTTCACCGCGTCGGCGGTGGCCTCAATGGCCATCTTCCGGGGCAGCATGAAATTTCTGGCGTAGCCGTCGGATACCTCGATCATCTGGCCCTTCTTGCCCTTGCCCTTCACATCCTGCAGCAAAATAACCTTCATTTTGATTTCTCCTTATCCTTCATAAAATTGATCAATGGATTCCACCAATCGGTCCAATGTCTGCTTCACGTCCAGCTCCCGAACCTGAGCCCCGGCCACCATGGCGTTGCCGCCCCCGCCCAGAGGCTCCAGAATCACCTGGACATTCACTCTGCCAATGCTTCTGGCAGAAATGATCACCTGGTTCTCATCCGGGAACAGCACAAAGGAGGCGGTGATGCCCGCAATGTTCAGCATCTCGTCCGCCGCCTGGGCCGCCAGGGGCCGGGGCACGGTGTAGTTCAGTGCGGCAATGGCCAGCTCGCCCCGGTACAGCCGGGCGGACTTCACGATCTGATATTTGGTCACGGTGTCGTGGAAATCATTCTGCATCAAGAGCTTCACGTCCGTGGTGTCGGCGCCCATGCGGCGCAGGGCGGCGGCGGCCTCGAAGGTACGCTCGCCGGAGCGGACGTTGAAGAATTTGGTGTCCATGCAGATGCCCGCCAGCAGCGCCTTGGCTTCAATGGCCAGCACATCGCTGCTGTCCACCGCGTAGGTGATCAGCTCCGTCACCAGCTCGGAGGCGGAGGAGGCATAGGTCTCGTGGAGGTTGACCACCACGGGGCTGATATAATCCGCAGCCCGGCGGTGATGATCCACCACGCACACCTTGCCGATGGCCTCCAGCAGAGGCTTCCACTCCACCTGGTCCGGTCGGTTGGTATCCACCACCACCAAGATGCTTCCGTTGTCGCAGGCCACCATGGCCTCCTGGCCGGAGAGGAACACGCCGTCGTATTCCGGCACCTTCTGGACCTCTTTGATCAGCCGCTGGGCGCTGTTCTTTTCCAGATCGATGACAATGCTTGCCTGCTTGCCCTTTTTCCGGCACATGCAGCAGATGCCCATGGCCGCGCCCAGGCTGTCCAGGTCCGCGGTCCTGTGGCCCATGACGAACACCCGGCTGCTCTGACCGATGAGCTCCATCAGGGAGCTGGCGGTGACACGGGAGCGGACCTTGCTGGTATAGTCGGCCTCCACGCTGCGGCCGCCGAAGAAGGTGAAATTCAGCCGGTTCTTGATCACCGCCTGGTCACCGCCCCGGCTCAGGGCCATTTCCAGAGCCAGGGAGGCGAAATTGTAGCTTTCCTCAAAGCAGCTTCCGTCCACGCCCAGACCGATGGACACGGAGGCGGCCAGTCCCGTGGGGCTGGCGATCCGGTGCACATCCTCCAGCAGGGAGAATTTGTTGCTCACCGCGTCATCCAGGTCCCGCTTTTCAAACACGAACAGGAACCGGTTTTTTTCCAGCCGGCGCAGCAGTCCATGGTAGGGCTCCGTCCAGTGGGTAATGGCGTCGTTGAGCTTGGCGTTCAGGGTGGAGATGGCGCCTTCGGTAAGGTTGCGGGTGAGCTCTTCAAAATTATCCACCATGATGATGGAAACCACCGGCCGGGAGCGGATGTATTCGTCCCGCACCTGGTAGAGCTCCGTCAGGTCGTTGAGGTAGATCACCGCCACCAGGGGAGGACCGTTCTTTTCCTTCACCGCCGTGCCGAACAGGCGGTAGCGGCGGCCGTTCAGCTCCAGATCCTGGGGGCACTCGGTTTTGCCGACGGTGAGCCAGTCGGTTTTCACGCCGGGAAGCACATCCTCCAGCTGCCGGTTCACGGCGCCCATGGTCACGCCGGTGAGCTGGGTGAACTGGCTGTTGCACCACACCACGCTCCCGTCCCCCAGCTGTACCAGCACCGCCGGGAAGGGACTGGCTCCCTGGCCGGAGCTTTCCAGCGTATCGCTGGCCCGCTGGAGATACTGGCGGATCTTCCGGTTGCTGGCATTCTGATGGCTCATGTGCACGAAGAACGCCGCGCCGGTGGCCACCAGCTCCGCCGCCCCCAGAAGGTACTGCCCGGTTACAAAGGAGCCCAGGCAAAAGGTGAGCATCAGCACATAGTAAATGGTCCGGGACGGCCGGAACAGCCGCAGCAGCTTTTTATCCACTTCCTATGCCTCCTTCATTCAGGATTGAAATCATCATCGTTGACCATGGAGCAGTCCGGACAGACACTTACATAGCGAATGTCCCGGGCCCGAAACGGCCCCACGCCCCCCGGCGGTCAATACAAGCATAGACAATTCAGTTTATTATAGCAAATTTCCTTCTGTGATTCAAGAGCATTTCCATCTGATTTCACCAGTTTTCCGGGCTTCCAAAAAATAATAGTATACTTTTGCCCAAAACTGTGTTATACTTCCCCTATCTGGTGCGGGTGGGCAGACCCGGCCTGCCGGCGGGAGCGGGTAATCTCCCGGTATAATTTAACGAAAATTGCGGGCGTTTTTGGAGAAAAAGGCGATTCAGGGCCGGCTTTTCCAAATCGGCTGCCTGCTTTTTGTGTGCAAAAATTTCCATATGCTGACGGAATTGACGTTGGCAGCATAAGCAAATTGTAATTTGAAGCGCAGCTCGCTACCCCAATGCGCACCGGCATATGTGTCATCCGGGGCTCTTGGGTGGTGCCCGGTAACGTTTTTGCGTGCCAGACTACAACAACCGCCCAGCCAGTGTAGGGGAGGCTCGTAGCCTCCCGCGCAGTATAATCCACAAAAATAAACCGGGTTGGGCGAATTCGTACGATGTCAGACACGATACCATTCAACGGAACACTCAATTTCGTTACGTTGCGGGCGGCTACGAGCCGCCCCTACAGTGGGTGCGGTTCAAACCATCAAATTACAATTTATCTTCCTGCCATGCTCCATCCGTCAGCCCCCAATACGAAAGGAGTTCTATTTCCATTGGCTGAAAAACTGAAAATCATCCCTCTGGGCGGTCTGGACGAAATCGGCAAAAACATGACCGTTCTGGAGTACGGCAAGGACATGATCATCGTGGATTGCGGCGTGGGCTTCCCTGAGGAGGACATGTACGGCGTGGACCTGGTGATCCCCGACTTTTCCTATGTCATCGCAAATTCCCGGAAGCTCCGGGGTATGTTCATCACCCACGGACACGAAGACCACATCGGCTCCATCCCCTACTTCATGAAGGAAGTCATCTGCCCCGTTCACGGCACCGCCATGACCAACGGACTGATCAAGCTGAAGCTGGAGGAGCATAAGCTGGACGACAAGGTGAAGCTCATCACCCACAAGCCCGGCGACGTGGTAAAGGCCGGCTGCTTCAGCGTGGAATTCATCCACGTCAACCACTCCATTGCCGATGCGGTGGCCTTCGCCATCCGCACCCCCGTGGGCACCGTGGTGATGACCGGCGACTTTAAAATCGACCCCACCGCCGTGGGGGGCATGACCGACCTGGCCCGTCTGGGTCAGTTGGGCAACGAAGGAGTTCTCGCCCTGCTCTCCGACTCCACCAACGTGGAGCGCCAGGGCTACACCCCCAGCGAAAACGTGGTGGCCGAGAGCCTGGACCGGCAGTTCAAGGGCTGCGACCAGCGGATTATTGTCACCACCTTCGCCTCCAACATGCATCGGATTCAGGCCGTGCTCACCACCGCCCAGCGCTACGGGCGGAAGGTGGCCGTCACCGGGCGGAGCATGGAAAACATGCTGAAGGTCTCCCAGGAGCTGGGCTATCTCAATGTCAAGCCCGGCACCATTGTGGATATTGGCACCATCAAGAATCTGCCCAAGAACAAGGTGGTCATCGTCTCCACCGGCTCCCAGGGCGAAAACATGTCCGCCCTGTACCGCATGGCCTTCTCAACCCACAAGCAGGTGGACATCACCGCCGGTGACCGGATCATCATCTCCGCCTCCGCCATCCCCGGCAACGAAAAGGCGGTGAGCCGCATCATCAACGAGCTCTACCGCAAGGGCGCCGAGGTGGTATATGAAAAGAGCGAGGGGCTCCACGTCTCCGGCCACGCCTGCCAGGAGGAGCTGAAGATCATCCACGCTTTGGTCAAGCCCCGGTTCTTCCTTCCCGTCCACGGCGAGCAGCGGCACCTGCAGATTCACAGCAAGCTGGCCCAGTCCATGGGCATGAACCCCCGGAACATTCACATCGGCGAATTGGGCACGGTGTTTGAATTCACCGCAAAGAGCTGCAAGGAAGCGCCCGCCGTCACCGCCGGCAAGGTATTTGTGGACGGCACCGGCGTGGGCGACGTGGGCAGCGTGGTGCTCCGGGACCGGAAGCACCTGGCCCAGGACGGCATGATCGTGGTATGCGTGAACCTCTCCAGTCAGAACGGTGAACTGATCTCCGGCCCGGACATCATCACCCGGGGCTTCATCTACGTCAAGGAGTCCGACGAATTGATGGAGGAGCTGCGCAATGTGGCCATCGAGGCCATCGAACGCTGCCAGCGCAAGCGGGTGCGGGATTGGAGCGCCATCAAATCCGCCATCAAAAACGATCTCAGCGGCTACCTCTACAAAACCACCAAGCGCAATCCCATGATTCTGCCCGTGATCATGGAAATCTGATTCACCAGGGGATGCCTTCCGGGGCATCCCTTTTTTAGATATGAGATATAAGATATGAGATATAAGATAATGTGCTGCTCGCGAAATTGTAATTTGGCGGGCAGATCCGGCAGCACCCCTTGGCTCTCCCTTTGGGAGAGCTGTCAGCCGTCAGGCTGACTGAGAGGGTACCGCAGTAAGATCATGGCAGCCGAATCAAGCTATGCTGGCCCTCTCAGTCTGCCCCTTGCGGGGCAGCCAGCTCCCCCAGAGGGGGAGCCAAGGGGTTCCGGTACGCATATTACAATTTCCCGCATACCGGTGAAAACCTGCAAGCATAATATCTTATATCTCATATCTTATATCTCATATCTCATATCTTATATCTATTCATTCCCCTTCCGACTTACATTGAATTCCGAGGATAAACGATGAACATCTATTTCGCCCCCCTGGAGGGGCTCACCGACAGCATCTACCGGCGGCTGCACCACAAGCATTTTCCCGGGGTGGACTGCTATTTCACTCCCTTCTTCTCCCCCACCGTCCACCGGACGCTGACGCCCCGGGAGGAACGGGAGCTGCCCCCGGCGGACAGCCTGGGCTTTTCCGTGGTGCCCCAGCTGCTGACGAAAAACGCGGAGGATTTCCTCTGGATGGCAGGCGTCTGCCATGACCGGGGCTATGCACAAGTGAACCTGAACCTGGGCTGCCCTTCCGGCACCGTGGTGTCCAAGGGCAAGGGCAGCGGTATGCTGGCGGACCCGGACAACCTGGACCGCTTCCTGGAGCAGATTTTCATCAAAGCTCCCCTGCCCATTTCCATTAAAACCAGAGTCGGCCTCCAACACCCGGAGGAATTCGGGCCGCTGCTGGAAATATTCAACCGGTATCCCCTGGCGAAACTTATCGTCCATCCCCGGGTGCGAAAGGACTTTTACGAGAGCCCCCTGCACATGGAATGCTTCCGGCTGGCGCTGGAGGAAAGCCGGAGCCCGGTGTGCTTCAACGGCAACCTGTGCTCCCTCCGGCAGATCGAGGCCTTCCGGGAGGAATACCCCCAGGTTGAAGCAGCAATGCTGGGCCGGGGCCTCATCGGCGACCCGGGCATGATCACTCCCGGGGGCACGGATGCGAAAAAGCTGGAAGCCTTCTACAATGAGCTGCTGGAAGAATACCTGGTGGCCTTCGGCGGCTCCCGGAACGCCATGTTCCGCCTGAAGGAAAACTGGCGCTACCTGCTGTGCCGGTTTGAAGACAGCGAAAAATTGGGCAAGCGCCTGCGGAAAACCACGGACCTGAATGAATACCGCGCCATCACCGCTCAGATTTTCGCCCTGCCCCTAAAGCAGGAACTGCAGCCGGATTGGTAAAGGAATATATCACCCCATTTTCACGCCCGGCAGACAAATTGTAATTTGGCGTACCGGAACCGACGCACCACTTGGCTCCCCCTCTGGGGGAGCTGGCTGCCCCGTAAGGGGCAGACTGAGAGGGCAGCACGGTTTGATGCGCTGATTCAGCTGTCTCACTGCGGTACCCTCTCAGTCAGCCTGTTCGGCTGACAGCTCTCCCAAAGGGAGAGCCAAGGGGCGCTGCCGTATTTGCCCGCCAAATTACAATTTACCGCCCGGAACTGCCGGGCATAAAACATCCCCGGAACCAGCTCGGTTCCGGGGAAATTTTTTGCTGATCCGTCTACTGCCGGGACTGTTACTTCAGCTCCGTCCGGGCCAGCAGGATATCGCCGTAGCGGACGGTGAGGGGGTTGGCAGCGGCAATCTCATCGGCCATGGCGTTGGTCTTTTCGGTGACGTAGTCGCTTTCCACATACTGCTGCCACAGGGTCTGGCTGCCGGAGAAGTACATCACATGGTAGCCGTACTCGGTCTTGACCACGCCGGTGTCCCCCACCTGACGGGCCGGGTCGAAGCACCAGTCGTTGAAGGCGGCCACCATCTCGCCCTCGGTCACGCCCTCATACAGGCCGCCGTTGGTATTGGAGCCGGGGTCCTGGGAATGCTCGTTTGCCAGGGCAGCGAAGGCTTCCTCGGTGGCCTCTCCTGCCAGGAACTCTTCCAGCAGCGCATTGGCGGCTGCCTCACCGGCGGCCCAGGCTTCCTCGGAGAATTCCTCGGTGAAGATGTTGCTGCCGTCGGCGCCTTCGGGGTAGATGAGGATGTGGCGCACATTCACGGACTTGGCGTCCTTGGTGATGCCGCTGGCAGCGTAGCCCTCGGCGTGCTCTTCAAAGAAGGCCTCCATCTCCTCTTCGGAGGGCTGAATGGAGTCTGCCAGGTGGTTGTAGTAGCCGTTGGCCTTGTAGTACTGCTCCATGAAGTACACATAGTCCTCCAGCTCGGCGGCGGCGCCCAGGCTGGAATGGATCATGGCGGCTGCGGATTCGTAGCCGTTGGCCTGGGCAGCCTCTTCCAGGTCCTCTCCAGCCGTCTCCAGGGCAAGGCGCTGGGACTCGGTGATCTCAAAGCCGTTCAGGTCCGCCTCGGCAGCCATGGAGCAGTAGTTGGACCAGGTATACAGCGCGGCCTCCAGGAAGTACTGGTGCCAGGTCCGGGTTTCCTCGGTGAGGGGGCAGACCTGGGTGTCCAGGCTCTGGGTGTAGTCCAGGCCAAAGTAGGCGGCGTAGGAGCCGTACTGGGTCAGGAAGTTCCGGACCTCCATCCAGTAGAACACCTGCAGCTGGCTCAGCGTCAGCTCATGGTCGCCGGCGGTGGCCACCACGGTATCCCGGGCGGCGACCACAGCCTCGTCATCGGCATAGTAGGTGCCCTTGCAGCTGGCATCGTCGGGGTTGCCGTCGGCAGGAACCGTGGGGGGCTCGGTTTCGGCGGTGGTCTCGGTGGTAGCCTCCTCTGTCACGGCCGGAACCACATCTTCCTCCTGGGCGTTGTCCTTCACCCCCAGCAGCACTGCCAGGGCCAGAATCACCACCGCCACCACGGCAGCAATGGCCAGGACGGTCTTACCGGCGGAGAGCTTCTTTTCGGGCTTCTCCTCGTTCTTTTCCTCGGTGGGCTTCTCCTCTGCGGGAGCCTCCGGGGCTGCCGCGGTCACCGGAGCTTCCGTCTTTTCCTCTGCGGGAGCGGCAGGGGTTTGCTCCGTCACCTCTGCGTTGTCCTTTCCGCAGGAGGGGCAGACCGTGCTTTCCTCAGGAAGCTCGGCATTGCAGAATTTACAGGTTTTCATATTGCTTTTCCTTTCAAACAGTTGATTCGTTCAGTTTATCACACTTGCCCGGGAAAGACAAGCCTTTTTCCTGACGGCAATGGGTTTCAGCGACAAATTGTAATTTAGCGTACCGGAATTGCCGCACCCCTTGGCTCCCCCTCTGGGGGAGCTGGCTGCCCCGTAA
>CAMEWH010000052.1:0-13763 GCA_945940335.1 uncultured Clostridia bacterium
CCCTACAGTTTTATCGTGGTGCTGCGGGAATTCGCCCAACCCGGTTCATCATTTTTGGCTTGTACTGCGCGGGCGGCTAATAGCCGCCCCTACGATGACGTACTCGATAAACAACAATTTATTTGTTTGCCGGATTGGGTTGGTATGCGCAGAATGGTCTATCTCCCATGAACGCAAAAAATCCTTTTTCAGGGAAAACCAGGGTTTGGGTGGACATTTCTTCCGAAACGTGGTATACTTTCTGTGTGTAACAATTCCAAAGCCGGCAGTCTGAACTGCCCCGGGAGGTGTTTGCGTGAAAACCACACTTTTAATCATGGCAGCTGGTATCGGTTCCCGCTTCGGCGGAGGGATCAAGCAGCTGGAGCCTGTAGGGCTGAATGATGAGATCATCATGGACTATTCCGTCCACGATGCCATCCACGCAGGCTTTAATAAGATTATTTTTGTGATCCGAAAAGAGATTGAGGAAGATTTCCGCCGGCGCATCGGCGATCGGATCCAGCGCTTCTGTGACCGGATGGGGGTGGAAGTGGCCTATGCCTTCCAGGATATGCAGGCCATCCCCGCCGGCTTCCGGGTGCCGGAGGGGCGGGTCAAGCCCTGGGGTACCGGCCAGGCGGTGCTGGCGGCGAAGGACCTGATTCAGGAGCCCTTCATGGTGATCAACGCCGACGACTACTACGGCAAAAATGCCTATCCCATGCTCCACGACTGGCTGATTCAGCCCCACGAGGACAATGCCATCGCCATGGTGGGCTTCTCGCTGAAGAACACCCTGTCGGAAAACGGCGGTGTGACCCGGGGCCTGTGCAAGGTGGTGCCGCCCCATTCCCATGTGGTGGATGTGGTGGAAACCCGGAACATTGTCAAAACGGCCCAGGGTGCCGAGGCGAACGGCGTGGCGCTGGACCTGGATACCCTGGTGTCCATGAATATGTGGGGCTTCCCCGCCAGGCCCGGCTGTATGCCTCATTTTTTGAGGGTGCTGGAAGAGAATTTTGAAGTTTTCTTCCGGCAGGAGGTCAACGCCAATCCCCTGAAATCCGAGTACCTGCTGCCCACTCTCATCGGTGGGATGCTCCGGAAAAACGAGTGTACCCTGAAGGTGCTGCCCTCCACCGACAAGTGGTTCGGCGTCACCTACAAAGAGGACAAGGCCACCGTGATGGAGAGCTTCCGGAAGCTGATTGAAGCGGGCGTCTATCAGAAGGACCTGTACTCCGACTTATAATTCCAGCAGCGCCCCGCCGGGCGCTGCCGTTTTTTGGAAAAATGTTGATGCCTCATAATCTGCCCCTTGTGCTTGCGCAGTGTTTCATGTATAATATTCTCATATTTTGGGAAGAGAGAAACGATAAATTGTAATTTGGCGGGCGGTGCCCGCGGACAATGGCGCACCGGGCGTGTGTGTCATCCGGGACTCCTGGGCAGCGCCCGGTAACGTTTTTGCAGACTAAATTGTAAATGAACGCACTGGCGCGGCAGCGCCCTTGGCTCTCCCTTTGGGAGAGCTGTCAGCCGAACAGGCTGACTGAGAGGGTACCGAAGTAAGATAATAGCACCCAAAGCCCTCTCAGTCTGCCCCTTACGGGGCAGCCAGCTCCCCCATAGGGGGAGCCAAGGGGTGCGTCGGTTCCGGTACCCTAAACAACAATTTATCTGTTTGTCGGCGAAGGCCGAAAAATGAAAAATCGGGGGAATATGTTATGTTGATCAAAACCATCTTGCTGCTTTCTGTGCTGATTGCCCTGGGAATCTGCTTCCTGGCGGGGAGCTTTGCCGGGCTGGGCTGGCTGTGGGTGCTGCCGGTGAGTTTCGTAGGAGCCTTCGTGGTGCTGGTGGGCCTTGCGTTTTTGTATCTGTATATCCTGTGCAGCCGGGTGGACACCTCGGTACCCCAGGAGCATGACGACCCCTTCTACCGCAAGGTTGCCTACCTGTACTGCGAGGCCATCTGCACCCTGCTGCGGATGAAGGTCCACGCCGTGGGGCTGGAAAAGACCCCCATGGACGGCCGGTTTCTGCTGGTGTGCAACCACCTGTTTGAGCTGGACCCGGTGGTGCTGTATGCCTGCTTCCAGAAAAGCCAGCTGGCCTTCATTTCCAAGCAGGAGAACAACTCCATGTTCATGGTGGGCAAGCTGATGCACCGGCTGATGGCCCAGCTCATCAACCGGGAGAATGACCGGGAGGCCCTGAAAACCATCCTCAAGTGCGTCCAGCTGATCAAGGATGACGAGGTCTCCATCGCCGTGTTCCCCGAGGGCTACATCAGCAAGGACCATCATCTGCAGAAGCTGCGCAGCGGCGCGCTGAAAATCGCCACCAAGGCCAAGGTGCCCATTGCGGTGTGCACCATCCAGGGCACCGACAAGGTGGTGGGCAACCTGAAGCGCCTGAAGAGCTCCACCATCGAGCTGCACCTGATCGACGTGATTTCCGTGGAAGCCCAGCAGGGCCGCACCGCCACCGACATCGGTGATCAGATTTACCAAATGATGGCGGCGGATCTGGGCCCGGATTATGCACCTTTGGACGCAGAAACCCCTTGATTTGTGGATAGTTTTCTCGTATAATGGCTACAATCACCAATTTTGGAGGATAGAAAATGAAGAACAGCGAAAAAACACTGGATATGATCGTTAACCTCTGCAAAAACCGCGGCTATGTCTATGCCGGCTCCGAAATCTACGGCGGCCTGGCCAACGCCTGGGACTACGGCCCCCTGGGCGTGGAATTCAAGAACAATGTGAAAAAGGCATGGCTGAAGAAGTTCGTTCAGGAGTCCGAATATAACGTGGGCCTGGATGCCGCCATCCTGATGAACCCCACCACCTGGGTCACCACCGGCCATGTGGGCAACTTCTCCGACCCGCTGGTTGACTGCAAGGGCTGCGGCTCCCGCCAGAGAGCGGACAAGCTGATTGAGGCATCCGAGTCAGGCCACGGCGTGAACGTGGACGCCATGAGCTTTGAGGAGATGGACGCATTCATTGCCGAACACGAGGATGTTGTCTGCCCCACCTGCGGGAAGCATCACTTCACCCCCATCCGGAAGTTCAACCTGATGTTCAAGACCCAGATCGGCGTCACCGAGGACTCTTCCTCCACCGTCTACCTGCGGCCTGAGACCGCCCAGGGTATTTTCGTCAACTTCGCCAACATCCAGCGTACCACCCGCCGCAAGCTCCCCTTCGGCGTCTGCCAAGTGGGCAAGGCCTTCCGCAACGAGATCACCCCGGGCAACTTCACCTTCCGTACCCGGGAATTTGAGCAGATGGAGTGCGAATTCTTCTGCCAGCCCGGCACCGACCTGGAGTGGTTCGCCTACTGGAAGGACTTCTGCAAGAACTGGCTGATTTCTCTGGGCATCAAGGAAGAGTCTCTGCGGCTGCGGGATCATGAGCCCGCTGAGCTGGCCTTCTACTCCCGGGCCACCACCGACATTGAGTATCAGTTCCCCTTCGGCTCCGGCTGGGGCGAGCTGTGGGGCATTGCCGACCGCACCAACTACGACCTGGGCCGCCATCAGGAGGCCTCCGGCAAGAGC
This sequence comes from uncultured Clostridia bacterium, assembly GCA_945940335.1. GTDB lineage: Bacteria > Bacillota > Clostridia > Oscillospirales > Oscillospiraceae > Faecousia. The sequence continues at coordinate 3,554 of CAMEWH010000052.1, forward strand.
CTGGAATACTACGACCAGGAGAAAAACGAGCACTACATCCCCTACGTCATCGAGCCCAGCCTGGGCTGTGACCGTGTGGCTCTGGCCTTCCTGTGTGAAGCCTATGACGAAGAGGTGGTGGGCGAGGATAAGAAGGGCAATCCCGATATCCGCACCGTGCTGCACCTGCATCCTGCTCTGGCTCCCTTCAAGGCTGCCGTTCTGCCCCTTTCCAAGAAGCTGAGCCCCAAGGCCGAGGAGATCTATAAGATGCTGAAGCATGACTTCATGGTGGACTTCGACGATGCCGGTTCCATCGGCAAGCGCTACCGCCGGGAAGACGAGATCGGCACCCCCCTGTGCATTACCGTTGACTTCCAGACCGTGGGCGACGAGAATACCCCCGCCGACAACTGCGTTACCATCCGTGACCGTGACACCATGGAGCAGGTCCGTATCCCCATTGCTGAATTGAAGGATTACATTGCAAAGAAATGTGATTTCTGATTTTTAACGGAAGGTAGACTTATGAAAAAACTGACCGCATTGATTCTCGTAATGATGCTGTTGGCATCCTTGCTCCCGGTGACAGCCATGGCCGCCACCCGGTACGAGCGGGGCGACATTGTCACCTTTGGCTCTTATGAGCAGGACAAGGACCTGAATAACGGTTCCGAGGACATTGAATGGCTCGTCCTGGGCATCACCAAGGACGGAAAAAGCATGCTGCTGATCAGTCGCTACTGCCTGGATTGTGTGCAGTTCAACGACGAGAAGGTGGGCGTTACCTGGGAAGACAGCTATGTGCGGGAGTGGCTCAACGATACCTTCCTGAATGAAGCGTTTACCAGGACGGAGCAGAAGCGTATGGAGGTGATCTACTCCGAGATGCTCTGCAATCCCCAATACGGAACCAGCGGCGGCAACAGCACCCGGGATATGGTGACCCTGCTGAGCATCGAAGAAGCCGAGGCGCTTTTTGCGAGCGATAAGGACAGGCGCTGCGGTGCCACCCCCTACGCCAAGCGCCAGGGCACCCAGGTATACGAGTCAGGCGCGTGGTGGCGGCTGCGTTCTCCCGGCCAGTATGAGACCAGTGCTGCCTCTGTATATGCCGGCGGCCAGATCGCCTACGCCGGCGACAGCATGTGGGATTACGGCTGCGGCATTCGGCCTGTGATTATGGTCAGCATTTCCTGATTTCTCCAAAAATGCCCGGAGCCTTCCAAACCGGAGGGCTCCGGTTTTTGGCCGCGAGCCGCGGCGTGGCGCACCGGGCTGGTGTGATATCCGGGACTCCTGGGTAAAGCCCGGTAACGTTTTTGCGCACTTGGATAAACGCTTCGTGTGCGTTTATGTTGTAGGGAACGGCCAACAGGCGGCCATTCAACGTACCGCCAAATAAAACTCATAAAAATAGTATAACATTTAAAAATCCTCCGTGGGGCACACGGAGGATTTTCTGCATTACGGGGGCTTATACTAATTCTTGATTAAAATCTTTAATCCTTTCCGGTCTGGATTGCGCCAGAATGCGTTATCTTCCTTGCTGGGCGTCAGCCCAGCTGCGTCATCTGCCTTTTCTGGCACAATCCATCCGCGGAAATGATTTAAATCATTTAATCAAGAATTAGTATTACTTTATGGTCTTTTCCCGCCATTTCTGGTTGACGGTGGCGGTGAACTGGTTGCGCAGGGTGATGGAACCGTCGTCGTTGAGGACGAACCAGAGCATATCCGAATCCAGGGGCCGCAGGCCGCCCCGGGCTTGGATCTCCAGAACCTCTTTGGCCATGGCGTAAGTGCCGCTGGTGTAGGGGGTGTTTTCGTCATAGCCCTGCCACTGGTTGGGCCGGGCAATTTCGTCCAGCAGGCTCTGACCGTAGCCGTTGGCCCGGTCCTCGGAGCGGTTGATGGCCACCCACATGATGATGGTCTTAACATTGTCGGAGCGTCCCGAACCCACGCTGTCCGCCAGCCTGGCCAGGGCTGCCGCCTCAGGGATCACAGCCTCTTCCGTGGGGGTGGTATCCTCCGTGGGCTGCGTCTCCACCACGGAAATCTCCGGCGTTTCCTCCACCGGCTCCTGTACTTCCTTCTTTCCGGGGAGGAGGGCCAGGATCAGCAGCAGCAAAATCAAGGGGGACCACAGCCGCACGTCGTAATACCACCGCACATCCGCTCTCGGACGGGTGAGGAACGCGGGCAGGGGCAGGGTCTGCTTTTTCCGCCGTCTTCTGCGGACGGGCGAAGCCTTGGATTCTTGCCTGGATTCTTCATTCAACATTTGATCCATGATATCATCTCCTTCTGTTTTGGCTCTATTATAGCGTGCCGCTCATAAATATGTCGTCGAATCAGGGGGGAAGGGAAAACATTCGGGCGGTGCGGAGGGAAAGGGGCGGATTTGTCCCGATCCGGAATTATTATAACATATTTGCTTCAAAAAGTCAAATTTTCCCCTGTTTTAACGTAATTATGTCAACTTTTTTGCAATTATGTAAACAATTCATGTTATCCGATTCCAGTACCAAACCGGCAAATTGGGATTTGACGGGTTGAATGGCATCGGGTAACCATGACTGCCCAGCCCCATTTCAATTTTCCCCATAAACCCGGTTTCTTACAAAAAAATCAGGGGCACCCTTGCGGGTACCCCTGAAATATGGCGATATTGGAAGCTTAGTACATTCCGCCGGCCTGAGCGGCTGCGGCCTGAGCGGCTGCGTCGGCAGCGGGATCGGGCTTGTCCACCACCAGGCTCTCGGTGGTCAGCACGCAGGAGGCGACGGAAGCGGCGTTCTCCAGGCTGGAACGGGTCACCTTGGTGGGATCCACGATACCGGCGGGAATCATGTCCACATACTCCTCGGTGTAGGCATCGTAGCCGAAGCCCACCTTTCCGGAGGAGCGGATCTTCTCGAAGACCACGGAGCCGTCCACGCCGGCGTTCTCGGCGATCTGACGGACGGGAGCCTGCAGGGCGGTGGCGATGATCCGGGCACCGGTCTTCTCGTCGCCGTGCAGGGTGGCGATCAGAGCCTCCACAGCGGGGATGGCGTTGACCTGAGCGGTACCGCCGCCGGCCACGATGCCCTCTTCCACAGCGGCACGGGTGGCGTTCAGTGCATCTTCCACTCTCAGCTTCCGCTCCTTCATGGCGGTCTCGGTCTGGGCGCCCACCTTGATCACGGCCACGCCGCCGCTGAGCTTGGCCAGGCGCTCCTGGAGCTTCTCACGGTCGTAGTCGGAGGTGGTGGTGGCAATGGCGGAGCGGATCATGTGGGCACGGGCCTGGATGTCCGCGGGAGCGCCGTCGCCGTCCACGATGGTGGTGGTGTCCTTGGTGACAACAACCTGACGGCAGTGGCCCAGATCGGTCATCTGGGCGTCAGAGAGCTCCATGTTCAGCTCGCTGGAGATCACGGTGCCGCCGGTGAGCACGGCGATGTCCTGGAGCATCTCCTTGCGGCGGTCGCCGAAGCCGGGAGCCTTGACGCAGACCACGTTGAAGCGGCCCTGCAGACGGTTCACCAGCAGGGTGGCCAGGGCGTCGCCCTCCACATCCTCGGCGATGATGATCAGCTTCCGGCCGGACTTCACGATGGGCTCCAGAATGGGCAGCAGCTCCTGGATGGAAGCAATCTTCTTGTCGGTGATCAGCAGGTAGGCGTCATCCAGCACGGCTTCCATCTTGTCGGTGTCGGTGACCATATAGGGGGAGATATAGCCCCGGTCAAACTGCATGCCTTCCACCACGTCCAGACCGGTCTCGGCGGTCTTGCTCTCTTCGATGGTGATGATGCCCTCGGTGCCCACCTTCTCCATGGCGTCGGCGATCAGCTTGCCGATGGACTCGTCACCGGAGGAAACGGTGCCCACGCGGGCGATGTCCTCAGAGCCGTTGACGGGCACGGAATTGGCCTTGATAGATTCCACGGCAGCGGCAACAGCCTTTTCAATGCCCTTGCGCATCACCATGGGGTTGGCGCCGGCGGACAGGTTCTTCAGGCCCTCCCGGGTGATGGCCTGGGCCAGCAGGGTGGCGGTGGTGGTGCCGTCGCCGGCCACATCGTTGGTCTTGGTGGCCACTTCCCGGATCAGCTGGGCGCCCATGTTCTCAAAGGGGTCCTCCAGCTCCACTTCCTTGGCGATGGTCACGCCGTCGTTGGTGATGAGGGGCGCGCCGTACTTCTTGCCCAGAACCACATTGCGGCCCTTGGGGCCCAGAGTAACCTTAACGGTATTGGCCAGCTGGTCAATGCCGGACTGCAGCTTCTTGCGGGCGTCTTCGCCGTATACGATCATTTTCGCCATGATTCATTTCCTCCTTAGTCAGTAACGACAGCCAGGATGTCATCCTGCTTGACAAATTTGTACTCCACCTTGTCGATGGTCACATCGGTGCCGGTGTACTTACCCACAACGACCTTGTCGCCGGGGACCACGGTCATGGTCACGTCCTTGGTGCCGGGGCCGGCGGAGACGACCTCGTAGATCGCGGGCTTCTCCTTGCTGGTGGTGGCCAGGATAATACCGGAAGCGGTGGTTTCCTGGGTCTCGTGGGACTTGAGCAGCACATTGTCTGCCATGGGTTTCAGTTTCATTTCAATTCCTCCATACGAAGTGTATTTAGACTGCCGGCAGTTGACCCGCCGCATTCATCTACAATGTTAGCACTCTGCCTTCCTGAGTGCTAACATATCATAACGCAACAGCCCAAAAAAAGCAAGCCCTATTTTCATAAAATCCGTAAACAAATTATGAACCGGTCCCCCGGGACGGAGGCGGAGAAAGGGAAATTGGAATTTGTAGAGGGAAGCGCAGGGCCCGAACAACACTGTCATTCCGCACCAGTTCTCAAACTGGTGCGGGAATCTCCATCGAATTCCAGATAATCCACCGTCATACAGACTGTCCTATCCTGCCGTTTCCCGGAATTTATCCACGAGAAATGGTACTTTCTATCCGGGAGATTGCCACACCAGTGACGTCGGTCACTGGTTCGCAATGACCGGGAATTCGATACATTCCAATTTGCCAAACTGCTATAGAACGATACCGAGCGGCGCAGGGCAAAAACGACGACACATATTTGCGCACGACTTGGCTGCCCGCCCTGCGGGCCCGGTTTTTGTTTATCCACTTGAAACTCCGGAAAAAATATGGTAAACTTATCCCAATGTCTAAAAATCCAGATTTCAGGAGGCCGCATATGGTTCCCATGGGTCCAACGTAGCGCGTTCCCCGTGTAAACAAAAAATTCACAGGAGGAACGAACATGTCAACATTAAAAGAAGAAATCAGCCGGCGGCGGACCTTTGCCATTATTTCCCATCCGGATGCCGGTAAAACCACCTTAACGGAAAAATTCCTGCTCTACGGCGGCGCCATTGCCCAGGCCGGCGTGGTCAAGGGAAAGAAAAATTCCCGGGCCGCCACCTCCGACTGGATGGAGATCGAGAAGCAGCGTGGTATTTCTGTCACCTCGTCGGTGATGCAGTTCCAGTATGACGGCTTCTGCATCAACATTCTGGATACCCCCGGCCACCAGGACTTTTCTGAGGATACCTACCGCACCCTCATGGCGGCGGACTCGGCGGTGATGGTCATTGACGGCGCCAAGGGCGTGGAGCCCCAGACCCGGAAGCTCTTCAAGGTCTGCGCCATGCGTCATATCCCCATCTTTACCTTTATCAATAAGCTGGACCGGGAGACCAAGGACCCCTTTGACCTGCTGGATGAGCTGGAACGGGAGCTGGGTATCGAAACCTATGCTATGAACTGGCCCATTGGCTCCGGCAAGGATTTTCAGGGCGTCTATGACCGGGAAAAGAGCAAGCTCCTGTTCTTCTCCGGTGTCTCCGGCAAAAACAAAGCCGCGGAAATGGCGGTGGACCTGTATGACCCCCAGGTGGCAGATCTCCTGGGCAGCGAGGAAAAGCACCGTCAGCTCATTGACGATGTGGAGTTGCTGTCCGCCGGACGGGAAATGGATCCGGAGGAAGTGGAGCACGGGCGGCTGAGCCCGGTGTTCTTCGGCTCTGCCCTGACCAATTTCGGCATTGAGCCTTTTCTGGAATCCTTCCTGAAGCTGACGCCGCCGCCCCTGGCCCGGGTGGCCGACTGCGGCGTCATCGATCCCTTTGGCGAGGATTTCTCTGCCTTTGTCTTTAAGATCCAGGCCAACATGAATAAGGCCCACCGGGACCGGCTTGCCTTTATGCGCATTTGCTCCGGCAAGTTCCAACGGGAGGCGGAATACTACCATGTCCAGGGCGGGCGGAAAATGCGCCTGAGCCAGCCCCAGCAGCTGATGGCTGCCGAGCGGGAGATCGTGGAGGAGGCCTACGCCGGGGACGTGATCGGTGTGTTTGATCCGGGTATCTTCTCCATCGGCGATACCATTACCGTGCCGGGAAAGAAATTTACCTATTCCGGCATCCCCACCTTTGCCCCGGAGCACTTTGCCCGGGTGTCCGCAAAGGATTCCATGAAGCGCAAGCAGTTTGTGAAAGGTACGGAGCAGATCGCCCAGGAGGGTGCCATTCAGATTTTCAAGGTGCCAAACTCCGGTATGGAGGAAGTCATTGTGGGCGTGGTAGGCACATTGCAGTTTGACGTGTTCCAGTACCGGATGAAAAGTGAGTACGGCGTGGAGCTGCGGATGGAGGGCCTTCCCTATGAGGAGATCCGCCGGATCGACAGCTACCCCGGGGACCTGGACGAGCTGAACCTGGGCTCCGACGCGGAGCTGCTGGAGGACTACCGGGGCGGAAAGCTCCTGGTGTTCACAAGCTTCTGGGCCATTGATTTCACCTGCCGCCGCAATCCGGGACTTGCTGTCTCTGAGATCGTGGTTTCGGAAGGCTAAGCCATGAAAATCACAATGAAAAAGACCTGGGGGCACTTCAAAACCATTACTCACCACCGGTTTCTCGTGATGGCGGGGTGCTTCCGGGTGGGCCTCATCCGCCAGGGCCTGACCCATGACCTTTCCAAGTATTCCCCCACGGAGTTCTGGGAGGGGGCCCGGTACTACCAGGGCAACCGCAGTCCCAACGCCGCCGAACGGGAGGACAAGGGTTACAGCGAGGCCTGGATGCACCACAAGGGCCGCAACCGGCACCACTATGAATATTGGACGGATATGAACCGGCAGACCAGGAGCTACGAAAGCGTCCCCATGCCCAAGCGGTACCTGGCGGAAATGGTAATGGACCGGATTGCCGCCTGCAAGACCTATGAGGGGAAAGCCTATACCCCGGCTTCCGCACTGAACTATTTCCTCAAAAGCCGGGAGCGGGAGCTGATGCACCCCAAGACCCGGGAGGAACTGGAAGTTCTTCTTCGCATGCTCCAGGACAGGGGCGAGGGGGAGACCTTCCGTTACATCCGGCAGATGCTGAAAGAAAAGACATAAGGACTCTATTCGGTTGCATCTGATTTCTTATGGTAAATGATTGTTTAGCGCACTGGCGCGAAGCGCCCATGCCTCTCCCTTTGGGAGAGGTGGCCCGGCGGAACGCCGGGACGGAGAGGGTTTTCGCAGAGCATTTCCCCTCTCAGTCACGCCTATGGCGTGACAGCTCTCCCATAGGGAGAGCCAAGGGGTGCTCCGCTAAACGATCATTTATCGGATATTTCCCAGAAGCGACGGAATCGTTATGACATAAGAAAAAATCCGGGCCCCGAAAGGGGTCCGGATTTTTGTGTACGATGGAAAAATCAGGCCTTGCCAGCGCAGCCCAGAACGTCAACCAGCTTGTGGCGGACCAGTTCCTTGATGTTGGCACGGGCGGGCTTCAGGTACTCACGGGGATCAAACTTGTCGGGATGCTCCTCGAAGAACTTACGGATAGTGCCGGTCATGGCAAGACGCAGGTCGGAGTCGATGTTGATCTTGCAGACGGACAGCTCAGCGGCGTGACGCAGCTGCTCCTCGGGGATGCCCACGGCGTCGGGCATCTTGCCGCCATGGGAGTTGACCATCTTCACATAGTCCTGAGGCACGGAAGAGGAGCCATGGAGCACGATGGGGAAGCCGGGCAGACGCTTGGAGACCTCTTCCAGCACGTCGAAGCGCAGGGGAGGCGGAACCAGGATGCCCTTTTCATTGCGGGTGCACTGAGCGGCGGTGAACTTGTAAGCGCCGTGGCTGGTGCCGATGGCGATGGCCAGGGAGTCACAGCCGGTCTTGGCGACGAACTCCTCCACTTCCTCGGGACGGGTGTAGGAAGCGGCGTGGGCAGCGACCTTCACATCGTCCTCAATGCCGGCCAGGGTGCCCAGCTCAGCCTCGACCACAACACCGTGGTCATGAGCGTACTCGACGACCTTGCGGGTGATCTCAATGTTCTCTTCGAAGGGCTTGGAGGAAGCGTCGATCATGACGGAGGTAAAGCCGCCGTCGATGCAGGCCTTGCAGGTTTCGAAGTCGGGGCCGTGGTCCAGATGCAGAACAATGGGAATCTCGGGGCATTCAATGACGGCGGCCTCCACCAGCTTCACAAGGTAAGTGTGGTTGGCGTAAGCCCGGGCGCCCTTGGACACCTGGAGAATGACGGGGGATTTCTCCTCCCGGCAGGCCTCAGTGATAGCCTGCACGATTTCCATATTGTTCACATTGAAGGCGCCGATGGCGTAGCCGCCGGCATAAGCCTTCTTGAACATCTCGGTAGAAGTAACAAGTGCCATAAAATCATCCTTTCTCAATTCAGGGGCGTTGCCCCATATCATGATGCCATTATAGCACAAATTTCCCCGATTTCAATAAAAATATTTGCCATACAAAGAGAATTGTGTTATAATGAAACCCGTATAGAGCTATGAAGAAGGCATAGTCGTCAAATTCCATAAAAAAATATTTATTATATTACTGGAGGTATCCAATATGTCCGAAAAGAATCTTGTCGGCTCTCTGATCATCGGTCAGTCCGGCGGTCCTTCCTCTGTTATCAACTGCTCTGCCTACGGCGTGATCAAGACCGGTCTGGAAAATCCCAGCATCACCAAGGTCTACGGCGCATTCCACGGCATCAAGGGCGTGCTGAATGATCAGCTCATGATTATGGACGAGGAAGATCCCAAGGAGCTGGAGAACATGCTCCACACTCCCTCCTCCGCCCTGGGCTCCTGCCGCTACAAGATTGCCGATCCCGATGTGGACGACACCGACTACAAGCGGATCCTGGAGATTTTCAAGAAGTACAATGTGCGCTACTTCTTCTATAACGGCGGCAACGACTCCATGGACACCTGCAACAAGATCTCCAAGTACATGGCCAAGGTGGGCTATGAGTGCCGGGTCATGGGCGTGCCCAAGACCATCGACAACGACCTGGCCGGCACCGATCACTGCCCCGGCTTTGCTTCCGCGGCCAAGTATATCGCCACCTCCTTCATGGAGGTCAGCCGTGACTGCCAGGTGTACGACACCGGCATGGTCACCATCGTGGAGTGCATGGGCCGTCACGCCGGCTGGCTGACCGCCGCTGCCGCTCTGGCGGGCATCAAGGGCGACGGCCCTGATCTGATCTACCTGCCCGAGGTGGACTTCAATATGGATGCGTTTATTGCCGATGTGAAGCGGATCTACGGCGAGAAGAAGAACTGCCTGGTTGCCGTTTCCGAGGGCATCCACTATGCCGACGGCACCTTCGTTTCCGAGGCGAAGACCAGCGGCACCGACGGCTTCGGCCATGCCCAGCTGGGCGGCCTGGCTGCCCGTCTGGCGGATGTGGTGAAGGCTGCCCTGGGCGGCGTCAAGGTCCGTCCCATTGAGCTGAGCCTGCTGCAGCGCTGCGCTGCCCACTGCGCCTCCGGCACCGACATTGCCGAGTCCTTTATGTCCGGTAAGGTTGCCGTGGAGTCCGCGGTTGCCGGCATTACTGACAAGATGGTTGGCTTTAAGTGCACCCGGGATGAAAACGGCTACCGCTGCGAGCCTGAGCTCTTCGACCTGAGCCTGGTTGCCAACGCCGAGAAGAAGGTTCCTCTGGAGTGGATCAACGAGGCCCACAACGGCGTGAACGAGGGCTTCATCAACTACTGCCTGCCCCTCATTCAGGGCGAGACCGGCATGGTCAAGGAAGACGGCCTGCCCCGGTTCGTGAACCTGAAGCGGGTCTTCGCGAAGTAATCTTTTCCATACTATAAAACACCGCCGGTCCGAAAGGATCGGCGGTGTTTGACATTCTGATTGTTTTCGTCCGGAGGTGCGGCAAAATTG
>CAMEWH010000053.1:0-13689 GCA_945940335.1 uncultured Clostridia bacterium
GTGCTCCAACTCCCGGGCAATGATGAGATATTTGGCAGCCATAGGGTGCCTCCTTTCAATTTGTCAAACTGATCGATATCCATTCCTGGCGGAATGGACGATATACGCCGGGCGTTCGATATGTGTAACCACACGAGATGCGCTGCGGCGCGAGAGGAATTGATATTCCATCGAATGCCGCAGCGCGGCATATATCGACGCCGCAGGCGATATCGCATTTTGCCGGAGGCAAAATATATCGATCCGTTCTATCCGCGCAGCGGCACCCACCCGACAGGATGGAACCCACCGGTTGAATGGACATGGTTCGTTCCCGCAGGAAAACCCTGTTTTCCATTCATTGAACCGTGTCAATTCGGGGGCGGGGGCGGAACGGCACATAGGCCGTTCCCTACGGATTCGTCCAACATAATCCCGTTCAACCAACCGCTGAATGATCATTTCGTGATTTGTATATGGAAACCAATTGGCTTATTGTGTAAATATTTCAAATTCCGGCAGAGTAATTGGACATTTCTTGTACAGCTTTACTGAAAAGAGTATGAAAATTTTCCGCCTCCAAAATTCGGAGCACAAAAAAACAAACCTTTTCCCGCCGGTTACGGCAGATTGATTCGGCCGGAAAAGAAAGAGGAATTGATCAAATCGGAAAATTTCGGTATCCATATCATAAAATATTCTCCTTGCGATTGTCAATTCGCGGCTTGGAAGAAAATTTGTATTTCTTTTTGTTTGGTTTGGCAAAATTTGTATTTATTCACAATCACAGTTTTGCGTTTTCCGTCCCACAATCCGTTGACGGGAGTTCCATTTTGTGCTTTTATATTGGCAGAAGCCCACACGCCGTGGGCAAATCAAAAATGATGGAAAGAGGTACTATTATGAAGAAGTTCCTGGCAATCGCTTTGGCTCTGTGCATGGTTTTGTCCATGGCCTGCTTCGCCTCCGCTGAGGCTGACCTGATCAAGGTTGGTATCATCAACCTGGATCCTTCCGAATCCGGCTACCGTGAAGCCAACGTGAAAGACCTGCACAACGTGTTCACCGCTGAGAACGGCTACGACGCTACCTTCGTTACCGCTCCCACCGCCGACAAGCAGCTGGAAGCTGCCAACACCTTCATCAATGATGAAGTGGACTACATCCTGGTTTCCGCCGCTGAAGTCACCGGCTGGGACGAGGTCCTGGAAGCTGCTGCCGAAGCCGGCATCGGCGTGTTCCTGTTCGACCGTATGATCGAGTGCGATCCTTCCCTGTACATCGCCGCTGTCGTCTCCGACATGCGCTTTGAGGGCGAGACCGCTGTTGCATGGCTGGAAAGCCTGGAGCTGGAAGAGTACAACATTCTGCACATCCAGGGCCAGCTGGGCTCCGCTGCGCAGATCGGCCGTTCCGAGCCCCTGCAGGAAAAGTGCGAAGCCGATGAGAAGTGGACCATCGTCCGCGAAGGCACCGGCGGCGACAGCTGGGACCCCAACGAAGCCCGTAAGATCGCCGAGGCTGCCATCAACGCCGGCGAGAAGTTCAACATCGTCTACGCTGAGAACGACGGCATGGCCGACGGCGTCTGCAAGGCTCTGGATGCAGCCGGCATCACCCACGGTGTCAACGGCGACGTCATCATCATGGGCTTTGACTGCAACAAGTGGGCTCTGAAGGAACTGCTGGCCGGCAACTGGAACTACGACGGTCAGTGCAGCCCCTTCCAGGCCAGCATCATCGATGAGATGATCAAGACCCTTCAGGCGGGCGGCGAGATCGAGGGCCTGAACGAGCTGAATCAGATCATCAATCCCGAGAAGGGCTTTGATGCTGCCACCATCACCGAGGAAGACGTGAACACCTACGGTCTGGGCGAATAATTATCCCGCATGAACTCTGGCGCGGTATGGATGAACGGTAATGCGCGCATTCATACCGCGCCATTCAATTATGGACAAATGGCTGGAAGGAGAAAAACCGGATGCAGAACGAAACGGTTTTAACCATGCGCAATATCGACAAGATTTTTCCGGGCACACGGGCACTGAACAATGTGGACTTTACCCTGCGCCGGGGCGAAGTCCATGCGCTGATGGGAGAAAATGGTGCCGGAAAATCCACACTGATCAAGGTGCTGACCGGCGTATATGAAAAGGACGGCGGAACGATCCAGGTGGAAGGAGCGGAGGCGCACATCCATTCCCCCCAGGATGCTCAGAATGTGGGTATCAGTACGGTTTATCAGGAGATTACCCTTTGTCCAAACCTGACGGTGGCAGAAAACATGTTCATCGGCAGAACAAAAGGCACTCTGATTCCCTGGAAGAACTGGGAGAAGCGGGCCACGGAAATCCTGACGAACCTGGGCATTCCCGCCCGGGCAAAGCAGGAGCTTTCCTCCTGCTCTCTGGCCGTGCAGCAGATGGTTGCCATTGCCAGGGCAGTGGACATGAACTGTAAGGTGCTGATTCTGGACGAGCCCACTTCCTCGCTGGATGACAAGGAAGTGCAGATGCTCTTTGAACTGATGCGAGACCTGAAGAGCCGGGGCGTGGGAATCATTTTCGTCACCCATTTCCTGGATCAGGTCTACGAGGTCAGCGACCGCATCACCGTGCTGCGCAACGGCCAGCTGGTGGGAGAATATGAAATCAGCAAGCTGCCCCGGGAAGAGCTGGTGGCGAAAATGATGGGCAAGGATCTGAATGATCTGGCGGATATGGAGAAATTTGAGGCCAAATCCAAGCCCGGTGAAGAAATGACCTATGAGGCAAAGGGGCTCTCCAGCTCCGAAAGCAAGCCCTTTGATTTCCATATCCGCAAGGGCGAGGTCAACGGCTTTACCGGCCTGCTGGGCTCCGGACGCAGTGAAAGTGTCCGCGCCATCTTTGGCGCAGACCGGGTCACCGGCGGCACCGTTACCGTGGGCGGCAAGAACGTGAAAATTACGAAGCCCTACGATGCCATGAAGCACGGCATCGGCTACCTGCCCGAGGATCGGAAGCGGGACGGCATCATCGCTGACCTGTCGGTTCGGGACAACATCATTCTGGCACTGCAGGTCATGCGGGGCTTCTTCAAGCCCATGAGCCGCAGTGAAATGGATCAGTTCGCCGACGAATATGTGAAGGCGCTGAACATCAAAACCGCAAGCAAGGATACCCCCATCGGAAGTCTGTCCGGCGGCAACCAGCAGAAGGTGATTCTGGCCCGGTGGCTGCTGACCCATCCGGACTACCTGATTCTGGACGAGCCCACCCGGGGCATCGACGTGGGCACCAAGCTGGAAATCCAGAAGCTGGTGCTGAAGCTGGCGGAGGAGAATATGAGCGTCACCTTCATTTCCTCGGAAATTGAGGAGATGCTTCGCACCTGTTCCCGTCTGATCGTTATGCGTGACCGGAACATTGTGGGTGAGCTCACCGGTGATCAGCTTACCCAGGCTCATGTGATGAAGACCATTGCAGGAGGCGGACAGTAATATGAAAGAAAAGAATATCTGGAAGAAGCTGGGGCTGGATCAGCTTATCATTCCGCTGACGGCTTTGGCCCTGCTGCTCCTGTTTAACCTGATTCGGGATCCAAGCTTCTATGCCATTGGTATTACCTATAACAACAGCGGAAATCCCGTACTCAGCGGCAACATCATCAGCATCATTGACAGCGCCAGTGAGCTGGCCATCATCGCCATCGGCATGACCATGGTCACCGCCGCCACCGGCGGACAGGATATTTCCGTGGGCGCCGTGGGCGCCATCTCCGCCACCGTGTTTGTGACGGTGCTCCGGGCGTTCAGCGATATCACCATCCCCACCGTGCTGCTGGGCATTGTGTGCAGCATTGTGGTGACGGTTCTGTTTATGTGCTTCAACGGTACGCTGGTGGCCGTTTTCAAGATCCAGCCCATGATCGCCACGTTGATCCTGTTCTCCTGCGGCCGCAGCATTGCCTACTGGATCGTGGGCAGCGCCACCCCCCAGGTCAACAGCCCCATCATCACCGCCATGGGCATGACCATCCCCGGCATCCCCATTCCCACCCCCATTTTTGGCGTGATTCTGGTGGGCCTGGTTCTGGCAATTGCGTTCCGCTTTTCCAGCATCCGGCTCTATACCCAGTCCGTGGGCATCAATCAGGGCGCTGCCCGGCTCAACGGCATCAACCCCACCGCCGTCAAGCTGCTGAGCTTTGTGATTCTGGGTGTCTGCGTTGCGGTTGCCGCCGTGATTGCCACTGCCCGCATGGGTCAGGTCAGCCACAAGGCGATTTTGATTGACATCGAAATGGATGCCATTCTTGCCGTTGCCATCGGCGGCAACAGCCTGGGCGGCGGACGGTTCAAAATCAGCGGCAGTGTTCTGGGCGCCTACATCATCCAGATGCTCACCACCACCCTGTACGCCATGAGTGTCCCCCCGGTGAACGTGAAGGTCTACAAGGCCCTGGTGATTATCGTGATCGTGGCCGCCGGATCTCCCGTAATCAAGAACAAACTGACGGCGCTGCGCAACCGGACAAGAAGCAGGGGCGAGCAGTCCGCAGAAGAGAAAAAGGGGGCGAAGGTATGACAACGAAAAATGCACCAAGAATCCGGGAACCTCTGAATGACGCACAGCTCCTGATGAGCATTACCATCGGTATTTTCGTGATCATGTATGCGGCGGCAATGCTGTTCCTCGGCGGCGGCTTCCTGAAAACCCAGCAGTTTTTTGACCTGTTCAACGAAAATGCCGCCCTTGTCATTATCTCCTGCAGCCTGACCATCGTCATGATTGGCGGCGGCATCAACATTTCCGTGGGCGGTGTCATCAGCCTGACGGTAATGGCCTGTGCCCTGTTCCTGAACGGGTTGGAAATGCCCAGCGATGCCTTGGGCATTGCGCTGACATTGCTGCTGGCCCTGGGCATCGGCCTGGCCTTCGGCGTGTCCATGGGCTGGATGGTGAGCTATCTGGAGATTCAGCCCTTTATCGTCACCCTGGCCGGTATGTTCCTGGCCCGGGGCCTGACCACGGTGCTGTCCATCAACCCCGTAAAGGTGGCCCACGAGGGCTTCCTGAAAATGGTCAAGAAGAAGTTGGAAATTCCCTGGCTGGGCTATGTGGCCAAGAACGGCAATCTGATTTCCGCCAAGCTGGAAATCGGCGCCATTGTGGCGCTGATCGTGGTGGTTTTGGTGTATCTGATGCTGCGCTATACCAAGCTGGGCCGGAACATCTACGCCCTGGGCGGCAATCGCCAGAGCGCCCTGATGCTGGGCATCAACGTCAAGCGCACCACGTTCTATACCTATGTCATCAGTGGTTTGCTCAGCGGCCTGGCCGGTTTCGTGTTCCTGATGCACAAGCCCGCCGGCAATGCCAGTGTGGCTTTGCGCAGCGAAATGGACGCCATCGCGGCATCCATCATCGGCGGCACCCTGCTCACCGGCGGCGTGGGCAATGTGATCGGCACCCTGTTCGGCGTGATGGTGCTGGCCTCCATCCAGAAAATCATCGCTCTGAGCCCCCTGAACGACAGCTGGTGGCAGGAAATGGCCAACGGCGCCATGCTGGGCTTGTTCCTGATCATCCAAAAGGTTGTCCTGGCAAAGAGAGAGAAGAAAAAATAAACCAAAAACAAAAAGCAGGGATGCCCGGGAGCATCCCTGTTTTGTTGTCAGAAAGGGAAATTGGAATTTGGTGGGTACAAATTCCGTCCACGCCGCCCCTACGCTGGCTGGGCAATTGTTTCGGTGTGGTATGCAAAAACGTCACCGGGCGCTGCCCGCATTTACCGCTTGATGGTGGAAATTTCGGGGATGACCTCTTCCAAGGCGTCCAGGAGGATCCGGGCGGTGTCCAGGGAGGTGAACATGTTCACGCCGTTCTGCACGGCGCAGCGGCGGATTTCCACGCCGTCGTCGTAGTGGACCCCGGAGGTGATGGCCCGGGTGTTGAGGATATAGCTGACGTAGCCCGCCCGGATGGAGGTGAGGATTTCGTTGCTGCCGTCGCTGAGCTTTCTTCTCACCCGGGTGCGGATGCCGTGGCTCTTTAAGAAGGCGGCGGTGCCCTCGGTGGCCTCAATGTTGAAGCCCAGCTGGTAGAACCGCCGGGCCAGGGGCAGGCCCTCCTCCTTGTCCTCGTCCGCCAGGGTGATGATCACCGTGCCGTAGTCCTTCATCTTGATGCCCGAGGCCTGCAGCGCCTTGTACAGCGCCCGCTTCAGGCTCCGGTCATAGCCGATGGCCTCGCCGGTGGACTTCATCTCCGGGGACAGATAGGCATCCATGCCCGTGAGCTTGGCGAAGGAGAAGGCCGGGGCCTTGACGTACCACCGGTCCGCCTCGGGATAGAAGGCGCTGTCAATGCCCTGCTCCCGCAGGGAGCGGCCCAGCATCACCTTGGTGGCGATGGAAACCAGATTCAGTCCCGTGGACTTGGACAGGAAGGGGACGGAGCGGGAGGCTCTGGGATTGACCTCGATGACATACACATGATCCTGGGCGTCCACGATGAACTGGATGTTGAATAGCCCCCGGATGCCGATGCCCAACCCTAACTTGGTGGTGTAGTCCACAATGGTCTGCTTGACCTGACCCGACAGGCTGAAGGGGGGATAGACGGAGATGGAGTCGCCGGAGTGGACACCGGTGCGTTCCACCAGCTCCATGATGCCAGGCAGGAATACCTGCTCCCCGTCGCACACCGCATCCACCTCCACCTCCCGGCCCACCACATACTTGTCGATGAGCACGGGCTTCTTCTCGTCGATTTCCACGGCGTTTTTCAGGTAACGGCGGAGCATCTCCTCCTTGGCTACGATCTCCATGGCCCGGCCCCCCAGCACGAAGCTGGGCCGCACCAGCACGGGATAGCCGATGGCCTGGGCGGCGGCAACGCCCTCTTCAATATTGGTGACGGCCTGACCCTTGGGGTTGGGGATGTTCAGGGACTTGATCACGGCGTCGAAGGCATCCCGGTTCTCCGCCTTCTCGATGGCCTGGCAGTCCGTGCCGATGATCTTCACCCCCCGGTCGGCAAGACCCTGGGCCAGGTTCACCGCCGTCTGGCCGCCCAGGGTGGCAATCACGCCCTCGGGCTGCTCCAGGTGGATGATGTTCATCACGTCCTCCACGGTCAGAGGCTCGAAGTACAGCTTGTCCGCGGTGGTGTAGTCGGTGGACACGGTTTCCGGGTTGTTGTTGATGACGATGGCCTCGTAGCCCATCGCCCGGATGGTGTGGACGGCGTGGACGGTGGAATAGTCGAATTCCACGCCCTGGCCGATGCGGATGGGGCCGGAGCCCAGGACGATGATCTTCTTTCGGTCCGTGACCACACTCTCGTTCTCCTGGGCGTAGGTGGAGTAGAAATAGGGGACGTAGCTTTCAAACTCGCTGGCGCAGGTGTCGATCATTTTGTACACCGGGAACAGCCCCGCCATGGTGCGCAGCTGGTACACCGCGAATTCCTCGGTTTTCCACAGCTCCGCCACATAGGCGTCGGAGAAGCCCAGGCGTTTGGCTTCCTTCAGATACTCGAGACTGCCCCGGTTTGCCTCCAGTTCCTTTTCAAAATCCACGATTTTCTTGATCTTGTCCAGGAAAAACATGTCGATCTGGGTGATGTCGCAGATCAGGGAGGCATCCACCCCCAGCCACATCAGCTGGGAGATGGCGTAGATGCGGTCGTCGGTGCCCTCTTTGATGTAGTCCAGCAGCTCCTCCACCGTCATGTGCTGGGAGTCGAACTTGGCCATGTGCAGGTGGTTCTTGCTGTCCTCCAGGGAGCGGACGGCTTTCAAAAGGCTTTCCTCAAAGCTCCGGCCCACGCTCATCACCTCGCCGGTGGCCTTCATCTGGGTGGAGAGCTGGTTCTGGGCGGCGGGGAATTTGTCGAAGGGAAACCGGGGCATTTTGGTCACTACATAGTCCAGGCTGGGCTCGAAGCAGGCGGGGGTGTTGGCCAGCTGGATTTCGTCCAGGTTCATGCCCACGGCAATTTTGGCGGACACCCGGGCAATGGGGTAGCCGGAGGCCTTGGAGGCCAGGGCGGAGGAACGGGACACCCGGGGGTTGACCTCGATGACGTAGTAGCGGAAGGAGTGGGGGTCCAGGGCAAACTGCACGTTGCAGCCGCCCTTCACGTTCAGCGCCCGGATGATCCGCAGGGCGGCATCCCGGAGCATGTGGTATTCCTTGTTGGTCAGGGTCTGGCTGGGGGCCACCACGATGGAGTCGCCGGTGTGGATGCCCACGGGGTCCAGGTTCTCCATGTTGCACACGGTGATGGCGGTGTCAGCCCCATCCCGGATGACCTCGTACTCAATTTCCTTGTAGCCCTTGATGCTCTTCTCCACCAGCACCTGATGCACGGGGGAGAGGGCCAGGGCGTTTTTCATCATTTCCCGGAGTTCACCCTCGTCGTAGGCGAAGCCGCCGCCGGTGCCTCCCAGGGTAAAGGCGGGGCGCAGGATCACGGGATAGCCGATCGCCTCTGCCGCGGCCACCGCCTCCTCGATGGTGTAGGTGATCTGGCTGGGCACCACCGGCTCGCCGATGGACTGGCACAGCTCCTTAAACAGCTCCCGGTCCTCGGCCCGCTCGATGCTGTCGGCGTCGGTGCCCAGAAGCTCGATTTCGCATTCCTCCAGCACGCCCTTTTTGGCCAGCTGCATGGCCAGGTTCAGGCCCGTCTGGCCGCCGATGCCGGGGACGATGGCGTCCGGCCGCTCAAACCGGCAGATTCGGGCCAGGTATTCCAGGGTCAGGGGCTCCATATACACCTTGTCCGCCACGGAGGTATCGGTCATGATGGTGGCGGGGTTGGAGTTGGCCAGGATGACCTCGTACCCCTCCTCCTTCAGCGCCAGGCAGGCCTGGGTGCCGGCATAGTCGAATTCCGCCGCCTGGCCGATGACGATGGGGCCGGAACCGATGACCAGAACCTTCTTAATATCTGTTCTTTTGGGCATGGCCTTTCGCCTCCTTCATATATTCCACGAAATGTTCAAACAGGTACTGGCTGTCCTGGGGGCCGGGGGCGCTCTCCGGATGGTACTGCACGCTGAACACCCGATCTTGTTTGCATTCCGCCCCTTCCACGGTGTTATCCAGCAGATTCATATGGGTGATTTCCAGCCGGCTTCCCGCGAGGCTTTCGGGGATGACGGCGTAGCTGTGGTTCTGGGAGGTCATTTCGATTTTGCCGGTTTTCAGATTCTTCACCGGATGGTTGCCCCCCCGGTGGCCGAATTTCAGCTTGTAGGTCCTGCCGCCGTAGGCCAGGGAGATGATCTGGTGGCCCAGGCAGATGCCGAAGATGGGCAGCTTGCCGATGAGCTCCCGCACCGTGGCGGTGACCTCCGGCACATCCTCCGGATCCCCGGGGCCGTTGGACAGGAACACCCCGTCGGGCTTCATAAAGAGAATCTCCTCCGCGCTGGTGTCGAAGGGGACAATGGTCACGTTGCAGCCCCAGCGGTTCAGGCTGCGGATGATGTTCAGCTTAATGCCGCAGTCAATGGCCACCACATGGTATTTGGCATCGGCGGTGCGGGAGTACCAGCGCTTGCGGCAGCTGACCCGGCGCACGGCATCGTGGGGCACGGGGGTGGCGGCAATGGTGGCCAGGGCTTCGTCCACCGTGGTTTCCGGGGCGGTGATCAGCACCCTCCGGCTGCCCAGGTCCCGGATGCTCCGGGCCAGCTTGCGGGTATCCACCCCGGAAATGCCGGGGATATTGTCCTCCTCCAGCAGCTCCGAAAGGGCCTTGACGCACCGGAAATTGGAGGGGTTGTCGTTGTAGTCGTAAACCACCAGGCCGCCGATGCCGGGAATTTTGCACTCGTAATCCTCTTCGCAGATGCCGTAGTTGCCGATGAGGGGATAGGTCATCACCACCATCTGGTCGGTGTAGGAAAGGTCGGAGACGATCTCCTGATAGCCTGCCATGGAGGTGTTGAACACGATCTCGCACACCCGGTCCTCCCGGCCGCCAAAGCCGTAGCCGTAGTACTCGCTGCCGTCCTCCAAAACGATTTTTCGGTCGAACTGTCTCATGATAGCGCCTCGCTTCCACAAAAGAATAAGGAAAAACAAGGGCACTCATCTGCAAAGGGTAGACTATCCCCCTGTGCACACGAGCGTCCTTGCTCAGTTCGTGATTATACCATGGCGCTATTTATTTGTCAATTTGAAAAACCCCACAAGAAGCAGCGGGGAGAGAGGGAAGATATGAGATAGAAGATATAAGATATCGTACCGGCCGCTCTTACGCGGCAGACAAATTGTTACTTGGCGGGCAGATACGGCAACGCCCCTCTTGGCTCTCCCTTTGGGAGAGCTGGCAGCCGTCAGGCTGACTGAGAGGGTACCGCAGTAGGATCTGTCGGCTGAAAACCCTCTCAGGTGAGCCCCTTTCGGGGCAGCCAGCTCCCCCGTAGGAGGAGCCAAGGGGGTGCCGGTTACGGTACGCCAAATAACAGTTACCGGCTTGATCATTAACAATCACAGCACATATTCCATCTGCACATCGCATGGTTCTTCCTCTGCAATGGCGGGGATGATCTCCCGGGCGTGGGTGCAGCCCAGAGCCCGGTAGGCGGCCTGGGATTCCTTGGAGGAATGGGCGGAGATGTAGAGCTTTTCCGCCCCCATGCCCCTGGCTTCCCCGCACAGCCGGGTGAAGAGCTGCCGCCCCACCCCCATGCCCCGGTGCTCCTGGGATACCTCAAATTCCACCAGCTGCCGGTACTGCCCCCGGCTGCCCAGTACCTGGGTGTCCAGGGTGATGTAGCCCACCAGGCGGCTGCCGTCGAAAGCCCCGAAATCCACCATGTCCCCATCCAGGTTCCCCGCGATGGTCCCGGCGATCTGACGGCGCTTTTCCAGATCCCAGTCCTCCGTGAAGGCAATGGGGTACAGGTTCCACGCTCCGTCCACCTGCCGCCAGCACTCCGTCACCACCTAATGGCGGGAGAAATCGTCCAGGGAGTGGGAGTTAAAATTTTCCGGTGTGAGTTTTTCTACGGTAATCATTGAGAATCCCTCCGTTCGTCCGTTTTGCCTATCATAGCACAAAGGAGGGGAGAAATCCATTGACAGTGGGGAAAAATGCTTTTATACTTAGGGCAACACCGCACAATGGGAGCTGCGGGCTTCGGCGGGTCTTTTGCTCCAATCGTGCAGTATGAAAAATGGGAAATACACAAAGTATTCCCGCATTTTCCATACTTTCGCTTGGGTCAAAATCTCGCGCCGAATCTCCTTGCCCCATTATGCGGTATTGCCTTAGAAAAATGGATAAATTGTAATCTGGCGTATCGGAACCGACGCAACCCTTGGCTCCCCCTCTGGGGGAGCTGTCTGCCCCGTAAGGGGCTCACCTGAGAGGGCCAACATGGCGTGATTTCGGCTGCCGTTATCTTACTGCGGTACCCTCTCAGTCAGCCTGTTCGGCTGCCAGCTCTCCCAAAGGGAGAGCCAAGGGGCGCTGCCGCGCCAGTGCGTTTCATTACAATTCGCCCATCAAATCCATGGGCACATCACCACATACAGGGGGGTAAAACAATGGAATTTCGCAAAAGAGGTTTTTCGGGAACTTTGAATCCGGAGCCCTCCCGGCGGGAGGGGGAGCACCGGGCGCTGGCCCGGCGGGCGGCGGCAGAGAGTATGGTGTTGCTGCAAAATGACGGCGTTCTGCCCCTGGCCCCCGGTACCCCGGTGGCCCTCTACGGCATGGGGGCCCGGTATACCATCCAGGGCGGCACCGGATCCGGCAGCGTGAACAGCCGGGAAACCGTCAGCATTGACCATGGGCTGCGCAGCGCCGGCCTTGCCATAACCACGGACCGCTGGCTGAATGCCTTCGACGCTTCCTACGCCGCCGCCCGGGCGGCCTGGCAGGAAGAGATTCTGGCCGCCGCCAAGCCGGGGGACTTCTTCTCCCTCTACAATGCCTACTCCACCCGCCGCCTCCAGGCCCCGGCGGGGGAGCCTTTTGTGAAAACCGATGCCGACGTTGCCATCTACGTGATCAGCCGGATTTCCGGGGAGAGCGTGGACCGCCGGGCGGAAAAGGGGGACTATTACCTGTCCGACGTGGAGCAGCGGGAGCTGGAGGACCTTTCCCGGCTGTACCCCAAGCTGATCGTGGTGCTGAACGTGGGGGGTGTGATGGACTTAAGCTTTCTGGACCGGCTCCCCATTGCCGCCCTGGTGCTCATGTCCCAGGCGGGGATGGAGGGAGGAAACGCCTTAGCCGATGTGCTCACCGGAGCCGTTCCCTTCAGCGGCAAGCTGACGGACACCTGGGCTTATCAGTATGAGGACTACCCTTCTGCCGCCGACTTCGGTTACCGGAATGGGAACCTGATCCAGGAAAAATACACCGAGGGCATTTTCGTGGGCTACCGGTATTTTGATTCCTTCGGGGTTCGTCCCCGGTTCCCCTTCGGCTTCGGCCTGAGTTATACGGATTTCCGGTGGAAGCTGGAAAAACTGTTCGCCGAAAACGGTATGGTCCGGGCCGCCGTTCGGGTGGAGAATGTGGGGTCCGCTCCCGGACGGGAGGTTGTGCAGCTCTACGCCTCCTGCCCCCAGGCGACCCGCATCAAAGAGCGCCGGCGGCTGGTTTCCTTCGGCAAGACCAGGCTGCTTTCCCCGGGGGAGCGCCAGGTGCTCACCCTGGCCTTCGACCCCTGCCTGTTGACCTCCTACCACACCGCCCGGGCCCAATATTTCCTGGATGCCGGGTGCTATGGGCTGTACCTGGGCAGCAGCTCCCAGGTGGAGGAAGCTGCGGCAAAGCTCACTCTGGGCCGCTTCACCGTCACCGAAACCCTGGGGAATATCTGCCCCCTGCTGGATGCCCTCACGGAAATCACCCCGCCGGATTGGAAGACCTGGGAGTTGGAACAGAAAAAACTGGAGCATCTGGACCTGCCCACTCTGGCGCTGGAGCCCCTGCTGCTCCCCCGGGAAAAGGCCCCCCAGCCCCGCCTTCACCGGGAGCAGGCGGAGGCGGTTCTTGCCCAAATGGACCGGGTGCAGAAGGCCCGGCTGGTGTGCGGCCAGCCCTCCCGGGGCAGCGGCGAGATCATCGGCTCCGCCGCAGTGCATGTGCCCGGGGCGGCGGGGGAGACCACCAACGCCCTGGAACCGCTGGGCATCGGCTCCATGATCCTGGCCGACGGCCCCGCCGGACTGCGGCTGCAGAAATGCTATGAAGAAAACCCGGCGGACGGGAGCATCTACCGGATGGACGGGGTTCAGTCCCTGGAAAACCGGTTCTTCGGCACGGAATTTCCCCATGAGGGCAGCATCCGCCACTACCAGTTCTGCACCGCCATTCCCGTGGGCACCCTGCTGGCCCAGAGCTTCGATACGGAGCTGATGGAGCAGGTGGGCGGGCTCATCGGACGGGAGATGAAGGAGCTGGGGGTGACGCTGTGGCTGGCCCCGGGAATGAACATCCACCGCAATCCCCTGTGCGGCCGGAATTTTGAGTACTATTCCGAGGACCCGGTGCTCTCCGGCGCCATGGCCGCCGCCATCACCCGGGGGGTGCAGCGCTATCCCGGCATCGGCGTGACCATCAAGCATTACGCCTGTAACAACCAAGAGGACAACCGGATGGGCGTCTCCAGCGTGGTCTCCGAGCGAGCCTTGCGGGAAATCTACCTCAAGGGCTTTGAAATCGCCGTGAAGCAGGCCCAGCCCAT
>CAMEWH010000054.1:0-13505 GCA_945940335.1 uncultured Clostridia bacterium
GAACTATGCGAAAAAAACACAGTTCAGAATTCTGGCGGAGTGAGAGGGATTTGAACCCTCGCGCGCTTTTTAGACGCCTACTCCCTTAGCAGGGGAGCCCCTTCGGCCTCTTGGGTATCACTCCGAATCAAAAGAATTATTCACTTGATTGCCAAAGTATTCTAGCATATCCCCAGGGAAATGTCAAGCATTAAATCCCTTTTCAAAAGAGAATCCATTTGAGCAAACAGAACACCATGGTCCCGACCCATGGGACTTTGCATCACGGAGGTGGTAAAACCGAGTTTTTGGTACAGGTTGCGGTTCAGGTCCCGCCGGAGGTCAATATCCAGCACCAGAAAGTCGGAACTCCCCTGATAGGTCCGGGCAATCTCCCGGAGCATTTGGGCAACGGTTGATTCCTGATTATACTCCCATCGGTATTTCAATTCCACAATCTGAACGCTGCCGCCCAGATAAGGACTGGAGCCGCTAATCAAGGCATAGCCCAGAAGCACTTTCCGGTCATAAAAGCCCCAGGCCTCATACCGGGCCAGTTCCCGCTTCAGCAGCATCCAGTCCGGCTGCACAGAAGAAATCCCCCGTGCAATTTCCAGCAAGGACAGAATCTCAGGGACAGATAAGGCGTCCACATCAATTTTCCTGATTTCCATATCCGTCCCTCCTTTGTAACTTGGTACAGTATATACCGTTGGATCCGCTCATTTCAAGTGTTTTCTCAAAAGAAATTCAATCAAAGCAAAATCCGTATGGGGAAGCCCCCTTGACTTTGCCCCCTGAAGATGGTATATTCTACGGGTACGGAGAGTTGTCCGAGGGGTTTAAGGAGCCAGTCTTGAAAACTGGTGATGGGGAAACCCACCGTGAGTTCGAATCTCACACTCTCCGCCAGACCAGCACGATTGCTTTGATGCCGTTGGCTTCTGAGCGATCGTGTTTTTTCTTTGCACTCCGGCACGTTGACATCCGCTGTTTCCTCCGATAAAATAATCTCAGGAAGGGGGAAGCCGGTATGTCACTGCGTGTTTTTCTGAATCGCCTGCTGCACAAGGCCCGATGGATGCAGTCCCTTGGCATCAGCGGGGAAAAGATCGGCAGAAGGCAGCTTCGGAACATGACCATTCAGTTTGTGAAGGACGGCTGCTCCGAAATGACGGAAAACGCAGAGCTCATCCTGAATACCAATGATTCTGCGGTCCGTTCCGGCTGCCTCAGCAAGCTGAAAGCGCTGACGGAACGGTTGACTGCCCTGCTCCCCTTCGCCGCCTCCAAAGAAGCCGTCATGATTCAAACCGCGCTGCAAAGGGCTCAGGAGGCAAAACATGCGCCGCCCATTGCTGCCCCGGAAACCGGCAGAAGCGGGATAACCTTCTACACGGTCCACATTCCCACCCTGGATGGCCGCTTCTACTATCTCAGCGATACGAATTATCCGGCGGGAGAGATTGTCCGGATTCCCTTTGGTTATGAGGACAAGGAAATTTTCGGCATTGTGGAAGCATCCCAGCGCTTTCCCTATGACAGGACGCCCCTGCCCATGTGGAAAATGAAATATATTCTGGGGAAGGCGCCCAAACCGATTGCGGAGGAATACCGCCGGCAGCGGGCGATTGTTGAAAAAGGGCTTGACTTCGAGTAAGCTCCAGGATATATACTGCTACACAGAAACACCGGGAGGCGAAAAAATGACTTACTCGATTTCCGAAATCGCAGAAAAAATGGGACTGTCCGTCCATACCCTCCGGTTTTATGACAAGGAGGGGCTGCTGCCCGATGTACAGCGGGTCAACGGCCGGCGGGTCTTCACCGATTCCGACCTGGCATGGCTGCAGATTCTGAACTGCCTGAAAGGCACCGGAATGCCGCTGAAGGAAATTCGGCAGTATATGGAGCTTTGCCGGTTGGGAGATTCCAGCCTGGTCCAGCGTCAGGAGATGATTCTGAGGCAAAAGGAATCCGTGGAAGAACAAATCCGCTTCCTGCAGGAACACCTGAAGGTGATTGAGCGGAAGATCGAATACTACGAAAAAGCGATTTCCGCCGGCACCGAACACTTTATCGATTCCCCCAGTGGAATCGGAAACGAATGAAGGAGGATATCCCATGCGCGCAACCGTTTATTTTTCCCCCGCCATCACCCCGGAAAAGGTTCTGGAGCTTTTCAAGCTGGCCGGTAAGAAACTGCCCGGTAAGGTGGCTGTGAAGGTACACTCCGGAGAAAAGGGAAACCAGAATTTCCTGCGGCCCGATTTCTGGAAGGATGTGGTTGACTATGTGGGCGGCACGGTGGTGGAATGCAACACCGCCTATGAAGGCGCCCGCAACACCACCCGGAAGCACCGGCAGCTGATTGCCGACCACGGCTGGAGCAAGACCTTCCCCGTGGACCTGCTGGACGCGGAAGGCCCCGACCTGGAGCTGGAGATTCCCGGCGGCAAGGTGATTCACAAGAATTACGTAGGCAAGGACATTGCCGCCTACGATTCCATGCTGGTGCTGTCCCACTTCAAGGGGCATCCCATGGGCGGCTACGGCGGCGCGCTGAAGCAGCTTTCCATCGGCGTAGCCTCTTCCTATGGCAAGGCCTACATTCACGGCGCCGGTGACCCAAAGCAGCTTTGGTCCGCGGATCACAATTCCTTCCTGGAATCCATGGCAGACGCCGCCAGCTCCGTTGTGAATTACTTCAATGGAAATCTGGTCTATGTAAACGTGATGAAGAATATGAGCGTGGACTGCGACTGCTGCGCCGTGGCAGAGGACCCCTGCATGGCCGACATCGGCATTCTGGTGTCCACGGATCCCATTGCCATTGACCAGGCCTGCCTGGACCTGGTGTATGCCAGCGATGATCCCGGCAAAGCCCACCTCCTGGAACGCATCGAAAGCCGGAACGGCGCCCACACCATCGAGGCTGCCGCGGCCCTGGGCTTTGGCACCAGAGAATACGACCTGATTGAGGTATAAGGCAACACCGCACAATGGGAGCTGCCATAAGAATCAAAATGGTATGGCCAGTCAGAACGGCCATACCATTTTCTTTTATTGAATTCTGTCGCAGCGGATGGCACATCGGGTCTGGCCACTGGTATTGCAGGTGAACAGCGTCAGATCCCAATCGCCGTTTACCATTCCCTCTACGTCGTTGGGTCCGATGGTCTCAAAGGAAGAAACCGCATAGCGGAAGGTGTTTCCCTCCATATCGGTGAATTTGACTTCCGTTCCAATGGGAACATATTTCAGCGGTGTAAAATGATGGGCATAGTTGTGGGCGCAGATGACCAGGTTATCCTGGTATACATTTCCGGCAAAGCGGCAGGGGGAAACCTTCAGCCGTTCGTAATCCCAGCGGTCCATCACCGGCAGGGAAAGCTCCAGCGAGTCCACATCCAACACACCAATGTACCGGTAACCGTTCAACAGCTTCGTGGGCATTTCCCGGTCCTGGGGAATTTCCGCAAAAAAATGGTTGATCCTCAAACGCTTGGTTGCCTCTTTGGCGCCGTCTTCGGATTCCGTCCGGTGTTCGGCTTGGGATTGCTCCGGTGCCTTCTCCGGGGGGGATTTCAGAATTTCACGTTCGGAATTCCCCCGGGATGGCTCTGTGGATTTCATCAGGGCTTCCCTTTTGGATTTCATTCCGGTTTCCCCTTCGGATTCCCTTTGGATGTCCTCCCCTGCCCCCTCTGTCTCCTCCCGGGAATCCGGCAGAACCGCCTCCGGGGAACCGGGCTGACGCTCCTGTTCAGGCGCAGTCCGAAGGGTTGGGATCATCTCTTTCAGAGCCTGTACCGCAGTTTGCGCCGCAACGTCCGCCCGATGGGCATCCCAGATATTGTAAAGCGTAAGCAAAAGGGCTGCTGCCAGCAGCAGCAGTCCGATTGCAATCAGTATAGAACCCTTTTTACGCATTCGCGTCACTTTCCCTTCTGCGGATCAGGCCCATGCAGAGGAACACAAGACCTGTCAGCGCCAGAGCGGATACGGGCCACCACAGCTGGCCGGTCTGAGGGATTTTCTTCCAGGTGTTCGTAATGATAAAGACATTCCCCTGCCGGGAAACAGACACCGTGTAACGGGGATTGGATTGCTCGGCAACGCCCCATTCATCGGGAGGCAGATTCTGCCAGGTATAGGTCCAGTTGTTGGAAGCGCTCAGCTCCACCGGATCACCGTACCCCTTTCCGTCCCGGGTCAGGTAGACCGTAATGCTTTGGGGACGGAAGGAAGGAGAATCCCCCACCCACTTCTTCACCACGGTGATTTCCACGTCCAGCTCCTTTTTGCCGGTGACGGACACATCCCACACAAACCGATCCTGTTCATCCTTCTGAGGGACGGACAGCAGGAAGGGCGTGGGCCAATACCGGACATCATCCACTTCACCGGGATCACCCAGCACAAGGTAAATCGCCATGGGAAGGTTATGGAATACCGCCTTGCCGTCCGTCACAGTGGCAGCGGCAAGCTCTTCCGCGGCATCTTCGTTTTTGACCATATCGGCCATCACACCGGCGGCGGCAGCATAATCGGAGGTATCCACATTCCGGAACGCCTCATCCATCACGATCCGGCCGCCATCCAGGCTGCCCACGGAATAAATGTGGTAAACGGTTCCGTCAATCGGATAGGAAATGGACAAACTGCCCAGGGTCTCCGCCCCGGCGGTGGGTAACATGGACAAACAGAGCAGCACCACCGACAGCAGCAGCACTGCCGAACGGGGAACAAATCCGTTGGCTTTCAAGACATTCACTTCCTTCGTCCTGATTTGGGTTTCTTATTGGAAGTCAGCAGCAGAATCAGCAGCAGGACCAGCAACATGGGCGCTGCCACCACAGGTGCCACCAGAGTAGGATCAATCTGAACCGCATCGGCAGAGACACGAATGGTGCGGGCCTGAGCGGCAGTCTCAATCCGGTGCCCCCGCACCAGCAGCCGATGGGTATTGATGCCGTAGGGGGTACAGGTGACCAGGGTCATCAGGTCCTCCCCCGGGACGATCTCCAGGGAAGAAAGATCGTAGGGCTCCACAATGAGGATCTGATCCACCTCATAGGTCAGGATCTCATCCAGCACATTGATGAGGAAGGTATCCCCCACCACCAGCTTGTCCAGATCCGTGAAAAGCCTGGCGGAGGGAAGGCCCCGGTGGCCGGAAAGGACACAGTGGGTGCTCTCGCCGCCCACAGGCAAGGAGGAACCGGGGATATGGCCCACGGCGATCTGGAGCACGCCCTCGTCCACACCGTGATAAACGGCAAGCTTGCACTTGAGCTTGGGAATCTCAAGGGAGCACATAATGCCCGCGCCGGACACATCCAGGGTGGTCTTGTACGCCTCCAGTTCCTCTTCAGAAAGAACCCAGTTGGCTTTCTCCTGCCGGGCCAGGGCAGCGTTGTACGCCTCGGCGCCCTGGAGCAATTCGATATAGTGGGTATTGTCGATCTGGGCAATCTGCTCTACATAGGTTGCAATCGCTCGGGACTGGTGGAAGGAATTCCAGTAGTCACTGACGGTGGGATACAACAGTAAGCAAAGCCCTATGATCAATGCCAGAACCAGAAGGATCGTGGACAGATTCTTTTTTAACCAATTCATGGGGCGCTCCTTACCATCGTCCCCCACCCCCTGCCCCCGGGGGCAGAAGGTTGGGAGATGAACAATCTATAATATGCACGTCAGCTCTTTCAAAGCTTGAAACGCTGACGAAGGCCGGCCCTTACCGGATCGGCCGCCGCTTCGGGTGATTCATTCCACCGGGCCAAACTCACTCATGGGCCAGACGCGATAGACAATGCGGCCCACAATCTGCTCTTCCATCACGCAGCCCACTGTGGTGCTGCGGCTGTCCGCCGAAGTGGCACGGTGGTCGCCCATGACAAAAAGTCGCCCGTCAGGCACCTGATAGGGCAGCTTGATATCGCACTCACCCAGGGCCTTTTCATCGATATAAGGCTCGTCCAGCTGCTGGCCGTCCACATAAACATTGCCCTCTTCGTCGATGTTGACCCATTCACCCTCAAAGGCGATGACACGTTTGACCAGGATCTTGTTGTTATAATAGAAGCTGATGATATCGCCCCGCCCGAAGTCCGTGGTTTTCAAGGAGACCACAATATCCCCCTCGTACAGCGATGGGGTCATGGACGAGCCATAGATGCGAAGCACCGGCAGCAGAAGGGTTGCCACCAGAACGGCAGCCGCCGCCACCGTGAGCAGAATATAAATTGTACTGCGTACGACGCTGTTGTACCGCTGCCTATAGCGAACCCGTTTGAGCTCGGCACGCAGACTGTCCAGGCCGGGATTGACCAGTTTTTTCTTTCTCATGGCTTACCTTCTGTTCCGCAGGCGGCCGAAGATGCCCCGGCGTTTGGAAGCACCACCGTCTGTGGGTGCTCCGGCGGAATTTGCCGCCGCAGCAACGATCTCTGCCGCTTTCTGCTCCGCCTCCGCCAGGCGCTTTTCGCATTCCGCCTGGGTTTGACGCTCCAGTTCCTTACAATCGGCCTGGGCTTTTTCCCTATGCCGGGCGCATTCAGCCTGGGTCTGCGCGGTAAGCGCTTCCGCTTTCTCCCGGGTCTGGCGGGTAAGCTCCTGGGCCTCCTCTTGGGTCTTTTGGGAAAGGGCCTGGGCCTCCTCCTGGGCTTTCTGCAATGCGGCCCGCCCCTCCTCCTGAGCTTTCTGCAATGTAGCCTGGCCTTCTTCCCGGGCCTTCTGCTCGATTTGTTTGGCCTTCTCCCGGGCCTGGCACAGGGCATCCTCTGCCTCTGCCTGCTTCTGCCGGATGCTCTCCAGATAGCGGTCAGCGGAATCCTGGGCCTGGGAAAACACATCGGTCAGGCCCAGGGCGGCATCAGCGATGGAGCCTGCCTGTTCCATGACAATCACCCGTTCGGAAAGCTTCGTCTCCAGCTGAGAGATTTTATTCATCAGGCGCTGGTTCTCCTCGGTCTGCTCAATCAGCAGCTCCAGAAGGTCCCCCCGTCTTAACTTTTTGGCATCATTTTTCGTCATGGTATGCCTCCACGCCCATGGGAAAAGCACCCAATGAGGCGATGATGAAATCATTCAGAATATTCCATACGATCAGGACAAACAGTTCCGAAAAGGCCCGGGCAAAAGCCGATCCATACACCGGTATCCATCGGCAGTGAGCGCACGCCCCTGCCGGCTTCGCGGCGCCTTACGAAAGGGCACAGAGCCGCCCCGCTTCTGTTTGTCTTTATCAGAGGAATTATACAATTTTACCGCAGTGGAAGTCAAGGGTTTTTACAAAATAATATCTGCAGCATGCTTATCGGATGAAATTCTCTGCTCGCCAAATTGTAATTTGGCGGGCTGATACGGCTGCGCCCCTTGGCTCTCCCTTTGGGAGAGCTGTCAGCCGAACAGGCTGACTGAGAGGGTACCGCAGTAAGATAATAGCACATAGCATTCGAAATGAAACCATTCTGCCCTCTCAGTCTGCCCCTTACGGGGCAGCCAGCTCCCCCATAGGGGGAGCCAAGGTGTGCGGCAATTCCGGTTCGCCAAATTACAATTTGTCAGTGTGTATTTGCAACCGGCAGCGAAGTACAAACGATTGCGGAAGCATTCACCCTTTCGGGGGAATCCGGCAAACACTGCACTCTGTCTCCCCCCACGAATTTGTCGCCCCATTTTTCCTGAAAAAATGCTTGCATATTTTATGTGAATATGCTAATATACTCCCGATATGCCAAATGCTGCGATTGGGCTGCCTTGTATTGGTTTGCGTTTTCAGAGAGAGCGGGAGGGTGGAATCCGCTTGCGTGCAATGCCGGGCTTTCTCCCAGGAGCTGCCGCCTGAACATTGTCAGTAGGGCCGGACGGGTGATGCCGTTACCCATCATGGGCGTGGATGCGCCCGAGAGCTGCGCCGCGATGAGCGGCGAATTGCGGGTGGTACCGCGGAAGGGTTGCCTTTCGTCCCGATTTTCGGGAGGAAGGGCTTTTTTGTTGCCCTCCACTCGTCAGAATATCGTTATGTTAACCTTTTAGGAGGAAAAGAAATGAAACAACAATTGGAAACCATTCGCCAGGCGGCAATGGCCGCTTTGGACAAGGCCGCCACTCCTGCCGAGCTGGAAGACCTGCGGGTAAAGCTGCTGGGCAAGAAGGGAGAACTCACCGCCGTGCTGAAGCAGATGGGCAAGCTCTCCGCGGAAGAGCGTCCTGTGATGGGTCAGCTGGCCAACAACGTCCGCGCCGCCATCGAGGAAAAGCTGGAACAGCGCAAGGCCGCCGTTCACGCCGCCGTCCTGGAGGCAAAGCTGGCCTCTGAGTCCATCGACGTGACCATCCCCGGCGACGAAATCGAAATCGGCCACCAGCACCCCATGAACCAGGTGCTCCAGCAGATCAAGGACATCTTTGTTGGTCTGGGCTACCAGGTGGTGGAAGGCCCCGAGGTGGAGCTGGCGGACTACAATTTCACCCGACTGAACATTGAAGAGGGCCATCCCTCCCGGGACCGCAGCGATACCTTCTATTTCACGGACGACGACTCCGTGCTCCTGCGTACCCAGACCAGCCCCATGCAGATCCGGGTGATGGAAAATGCCAAGCCTCCCATCTGCATTCTGGCTCCCGGCCGGGTGTTCCGGAAGGATGAGGCCGACGCCACCCACTCCCCCATGTTCCACCAGATCGAGGGTCTGGTGGTGGATGAGCACATCACCATGGGCGACCTGAAGGGTGCCCTGATCTCCTGCATGCGCAAGATCTACGGGGAGGATGCGGTGATGCGGTTCCGTCCCCACCACTTCCCCTTCACCGAGCCCAGCTGCGAAATGGATATGCAGTGCCACAAGTGCCACGGCACCGGTGAAATCGACGGTCAGGTGTGCTCCACCTGCCACGGCGAGGGCTGGATCGAGCTGCTGGGCGCGGGCATGGTGCACCCTGCCGTGCTGGAAAACTGCGGCATCGACTCCACCAAATACTCCGGCTTTGCCTTCGGCATGGGCCTGGAGCGGATGGCCATGGGCCGTCTGAAAATCACCGACCTGCGTCTGATCTTCGACAACGACGTGCGGTTCCTGAACCAGTTCTAAGGAGGGTTTCCAGATGAAACTGAACAGAAAATGGATCAATGAAGAATTTGTTGACCTGAGCGCCGTTTCCGACAAGGAATTTGTGGAGACCATGACCGTGTTCGGCCAGAAGGTGGAAACCTGGGAGCGGATGGACGCGGAAATCAAAAACGTGGTGGTGGGCAAGGTGCTCTCCATGGTGCGCCACCCCAACTCCGACCACATGTTCATCTGTCAGGTGGACGTGGGCCAGGCCGAGCCCGTGCAGATCGTCACCGGCGCCCAGAACGTCCACGAGGGCGACCTGGTGCCCGCTGCCCTGCACAATTCCTGGCTCCCCGGCGGCGTGCACATCACCAAGGGCAAGCTGCGGGGGGAAATCTCCAATGGCATGCTGTGCTCCTTTGCCGAGCTGGGTCTGACCCAGAACGACCTGCCCGGAGTCTTCGCCGACGGCATCTGGATTCTGGCCCCCGACGCCGGAAAGCCCGGCGACGACATCAACCCCATCATCGGCAACGATGACACCGTGGTGGATTTTGAAATCACCAACAACCGGCCCGACTGCTACTCCATCATCGGTCTGGCCCGGGAAGCCGCCGCTGCCTTCGGAAAGCCCATGAAGCATCACGAGCCTGTGGTGAAGGGCAGCGACGCCGGCTCCATCTTCCAGCATCTGGATGTGGAGGTCCCCGCCACCGAGCTTGTCAACCGGTATTCTTCCCGGATGGTGGCCAATGTGAAGATCGGCCCCTCCCCCAAGTGGCTGCGGCAGCGCCTGCGCGCCAACGGTGTGCGTCCCATCAACAACATCGTGGACATCACCAACTACGTGATGCTGGAGTACGGCCAGCCCATGCACGCTTTTGACTACCGCTATGTATCCTCCGGCAAGATCGTGGTGCGGGAAGCCGGGGATGGCGAAACCCTTACCACCCTGGACGGCAATGTGCGGAACCTGAAGGCAGGTATGCTGGTGATTGCCGACGATCAGAAGCCCATCGGCCTGGCCGGCATTATGGGCGGTGAGAACTCCGAAATCAAAGACGACACCACCATGGTGGTGTTTGAGTCCGCCAACTTCAACGGCACCTCCATCCGTCAGACCGCCCTGGCCCTGGGTATGCGCACCGAGGCCTCCGGCAAGTTTGAGAAGAATCTGGACCCCATGATGACCATTCCCGCCGTACAGCGGGCCTGTGAGCTGGTGGAGCTGCTGGAGTGCGGCGATGTGCTGGACGGCACCATCGACATCATAAATTATGTGCCCGAGGCCAAGAAGCTGCCTCTGGAGCCCGACCGGATCAACCGTCTGTTGGGTACCAACATTTCCAAAGAGGACATGGTGATGTACCTGAACCGGCTGGAGATCCCCGTGGAAGGCGACACCGTTCTGGTTCCCTCCTTCCGGCCTGACCTGAACCTGATGGCCGACCTGGCGGAGGAAGTTGGCCGGTCCTACGGCTATAACGAAATCCCCATCACCGAGTTCCGCAACTCCACCCAGGGCGGCTATTCCCAGGAGATGAAGCTGGAAGCCAAGGCCGGGCAGCTGTGCCGGGGTCTGGGCTACAGCGAGATCATCACCTATTCCTTCGTCTCCCCCACCGTCTTTGACCAGATCCGCATTCCCGCCGGTTCTCCCCTGCGTAATGCAATGAGAATCCAGAACCCCCTGGGCGAGGACACCTCCATCATGCGTACCATCGCTCTGCCCTCCATGCTGGAAATCCTGGGCCGTAACAACGCCTATCACAACAAGGCTGCCAAGCTCTACGAGATCGCCAAGATCTACCTGCCCAAGGAAGGCCAGCCCCTGCCGGAAGAGCCCAAGATGCTCCTGTTCGGCTCCTATGGTGAGGGCGAGACCTTCTTCAAGCTCAAGGGAGAAATCGAAGCCGTGTTCGCCGGTCTGCGGCTGAAGAAGGCCAGCTACACCGCCGTGAAGGATAACCCCAGCTATCATCCCGGCCGCTGCGCCAGCATTTCCATGGACGGCGTGGAAGTGGGTGTCATGGGTCAGGTCCATCCCCTGGTGGCAAAGAATTACGGCATTGATACCGAGGTTTACTGTGCGGAAATCAGCTTCACCAAGCTGCTGAACATGCTGCTGCCCGACGCCACCTATACTCCCCTGCCCAAGTATCCCACCGTCAGCCGGGACCTGGCGCTGATCTGCGAGGAAGCCGTTACCGTGGCCCAGGTGGAAGACGTGATCACCGCCTCCGCCGGAAAGCTGCTGCGGAAGATTCAGCTGTTCGATATCTACCGGGGCGTGGGTGTTCCCGAGGGCAAGAAGAGCATGGCCTTCTCCCTGGAGCTCCGGGCGGATGACCGCACCCTCACCGATGCCGATTCCGAAGGCGTGGTGAACAAAGTCCTGGCCGCTCTGAAGGAGAAGCTGGACGCCTCCCTGCGATAAAAAAAGGTTCTTCCGGTTCTTTCATCGGGTCAAAAAACCATTCTGCCCCTCCCTTTCCGGTAATATTTCACAAAATGTTTACCAAAAGGGCTTTACAGGCCTGTCCATTTGGGATATAATAGAGTATCAATTTCCAAAAGGAGGCTGAGACCATGACGGGAATGGAAACCCAGACCTTTAAGGTCCCTGATGAAAAAGAGAACATGCGGCAGATACTCCGGAGTGTGTTCGATGCCCTGAACGAAAAAGGTTACAATCCCATTAACCAGATCGTGGGGTATCTGCTGACGGAAGACCCCACCTACATCACCAACTACGGCAGCGCCCGCAGCATGATCTGCAAGATCGACCGGGATGAGCTGATGCAGGTTCTGGTCCGGGAATACCTGTTCAAAAACGAATGATCCCCGCCAAGAGGCTTTTGCCACGGCAAAAGCCTCTTGTTATGTAACTTGTTATGTAACTTGAAAACTTCATACTTCCTCCGTCTTTACCCCAAAATTCTTGTATCATAATTGTAAATTCTTTCCATTTCACCCCTTTTCGGCTGAATAGGGGTTGACAGGATAGTAACAATATGTTACAATCTGACTACATTTTTCAGGAGGTTTCTTTCATGGCTGATGAAAAAACAGTTTTGACGTACAAGGGTCGTCCGCTGATGCGCAAGGACAACCTGGTGTATTACGGCTCCATGGCCGATAGTCACATCGTGATGCTGCAGGTTCTGGAGACCAAGAAGGTAAACGACACCGACATTGCAACCCGGGTTTCCGTTCAGCTCCAGCTGACCGATCCCACCGCGAGAAGCAGAGACCGGATTGTGAAGAAGAGCGAAAAAGACGGCTTCTACACGGCCCTGGATGTGGGCTGCGTCTGGCTTGAGCGTGCTCTGGCCGGAAAATAATTTCTTTTGATCCCAGCGACGGAGGTAACGTATGAAATTTTCCACGCGGGTTATGGCTTTGGCTGTAACCTTGATGATTCTGATCAGCACTTTTTCCATCACTGCACTGGCAGAAGGCAATCTTGTTTACGGCATCGGCTTTGTCAAAGCCACCAGCCTGAACCTGCGGCAGCAGCCTTCCACTGATTCCCCCATCCTGGCCACCGCCTATTCCGGCGAATGTGTGGTGATTCTGGGGCAGGAGAACGGCTGGTACCGCGTCAACTACAATCTTCAGGAAGGCTACATGAGCGCCGACTATCTCACCGTCTCCACGGTGGAAAACGCGGAGCTGGGCTATGGCACCGTAACCGGCTCCGGCGTGAATCTGCGCAGCGGCCCCAGCACCTCCCACGCCAGGGTGGGCACCGCCTCCTATGGCGACAAATGCTACATCATCGGCCTGAATCAGGGCTGGTACAAAGTGCTCTACGGCTCCATAACCTGCTATATCCGCAGTGACTATCTGAGCCTGAGCGAAATCCCCTACGAAAACCGCGCCTCTGCCAACACCCCCAAATATTTCCGGCAGGGCAAGGCCATCGCCGCGCTGCCCAGCTCTTCCACGGTCAATCAGGCAGGCAGCACTTCTTCCGTTTCTTCTGCCGCCTCTTCCGCCACCGGCGCCCAGATTCTGGCGAAGGCCACCCAGTACCTGGGAACGCCCTACGTCTATGGCGGCGCTTCCCCCAGCGGTTTTGACTGCTCCGGCTTTGTGTACTATGTGTACGGCACCTTCGGCCTCTCCGTGGGCAGGACGCCCGAAGCCCAGTACAACGCCGGCACCGTGGTGGACAAGGCCAGTTTGCAGCCCGGAGACATCGTACTCTTTGCCAATACATATGCCAGCGGCATTTCCCACTCCGGCATCTATGCAGGCAACGGCCAGTTCATCCACTCCCCCAATTCCCGCAGCACCGTCTCCTATTCCGACCTCACCAGCGGCTATTGGAGCGAGCATTTCTACTGCGGCATTCGGGTCGTGTAATTTTTCAAATCTCATCCGGCATGAAAATGCCGGATGTCAGACCGTCGAGAAACCCCGGTTTTGTGTCAAGCAAAACTGGGGTTTTGAATC
>CAMEWH010000055.1:0-13341 GCA_945940335.1 uncultured Clostridia bacterium
TGGACAGGGGACGGTCGGGCCAGGGGAACATCAGGCTTCCGCCGTAGCGCTCCACACAGACGGTGGTGTAGGCGCCGGCCTTTTCGCCGTTTTCCTTCAGCTTGAAGGTGGGGCGGTCGGTGTGGGCGGCGGAGATCAGGAAGCCCCGGGGCGCTTTTTCCGGCACCCGGAAGGCAATCACCGTGGCGCTGCCCCGGCAGACATAGTATTTCCCACCGGGAGCGATTTCCCATTGGGCGTGCTCCTCCAGCGGGGTGTAGCCCTCCGCTTTCAGAATTTCCACCAGATTTGCCTGGGCGTGATAAGCGCTGTGGGAGTGATCCAGATATTCACAGAAGGATTTGATCCGATTATCCATTTTGAAGCCTCTTTCTTGATAGAATCTTACGCAGCAAGAAGGGAACTTGTAATTTGGCGGTTTCCCGCCGCACCCCTTGGCTCCCCCTCTGGGGGAGCTGTCTGCCCCCGCTGGGGCAGACTGAGAGGGCAATACGGTTCCGATCTCTGATGCGGCCTGTTTTACTGCGGTACCCTCTCAGTCAGCCTGACGGCTGCCAGCTCTCCCAAAGGGAGAGCCAAGGGCGCTGGTACGGCAAATTACACAAGCTCACAGAACAGGTCGATGTTTTCGGCCACGGTTTCCAGGGCGCCCCGCCAGAAGTCCTTGTCGGTCAGGTCGATGTCCGCCACCCTGGCCACGTCCTCGGCGGTGGCGATGGGGGTGGTGTGCAGCAGCTTCTTGTACTTGGGCACGAAGGAGGCGCCCTCCTGCTCGTACCGGGCGTACAGGCCCCGGGCGAACAGGCCGCCGAAGGCATAGGGGAAATTGTAGAAGGTGGAGCCGTAGTAGTGGCTCTTGCACACCCACATATAGGGGTGCAGGCAGCTTTCGTCCAGACCGTCGCCGTAGCTCTCCAGCTGGGCGGTGCGCATCAGGCCGCACAGGGCATCGGCATCCAGGAATTCCTGCTCCCGGCGTGCCAGCACCGCCGTCTCAAACCGGTAGCGGGAGGAGATATCCACAATGATCTGGGTCACGTCCTGGAGCTGGGATTCGATGAGGGCCAGCTTCTCCCCGGCGTCCGCCGCCTGGGCGATGGCATGGTTCATCACCACGCACTCGTTGAAGGTGGAAGCGGTCTCCGCCAGGGGCATGGAGTAGTCGTGGTTCAGAATTCGATGGTCCCGGATGCACAGGTTGTGGAAGGCATGGCCCAGTTCATGGGCCAGGGTCACCACGTCGGTGAGCTGACCGTCGAAATTGGTGAGAATCCGGCTCTCCCCCAGGCAGTCCACCCCGGCGCAGAAGGCGCCGCCGGCCTTGCCGCTGCGGGGATAGAAGTCGATCCAGGCATTGTCAAAAGCGGTGGCCACCATTTCACTCAGCTCAGAGTCAAAATGGGAGAACAGCTCCACCAGATAGTCCCTTGCCTGCTCCGTGGTGAAGGAGGAGGAGGAAGCGCCCATGGGGGCGAACAGGTCGTACCAAGGCAGACCCTTTTCGTGGCCCAGGGCTTTTGCCTTGGCCTTCAGATACCGGCGGAACTGGGGCAGGTACTCCTCGATGGCGGCGAACATGGCGTCCAAAGTGGCCCGCTCCATGTGGGAATGCTTCAGCGTCCGCTCCAGGGGGGAGTCGTAGCCGCGCAGGCGGCACTCGTTGATGGTCTCCAGCTTGATGGAGTTCAGGGCGTAGGCCACCGGAGCCTTGATGGCGTCGTAGGCAGCCAGTTCCGCATCGAAAGCATCCCGGCGCACCTGGGCATCGGGGCTGTAGGCCAGATTCCGCACGGCGGAAAGATTGGTCTTCTCTCCCCGATAGGTCACAGGCACGGTGCTGGTGAGGTATTGCTGCATCTCGCTCCAGGCATTGCCGCCGGAGAGCTTCAGCTTGGCCATGACACTCTCTCCCACCCCGGGCAGCAGGTGGCGGCTGGAGTCCGCCAGGTTTTCCAGCAGGAAGCGGTACTGGCTGAGGAAATCGTCCCCGGCGATCAGCGCCTGCAGATTGTCGATCCGGGCGGCCCAGTCTTCAAAGGCGGCAATGGGCGCGGCGCTCTCGCTGTAAAGCCCCAGAATCCGGCCCAGCTGGGAGCCGGCCTGGGCATCCAGGGTGTTGGCGGCCTGCTTCAGCTCGGCGAAGCCCGCCAGCTTCATCACATAGCCGGCCAGCGCCTCCTGCAGCTCCAGCCCCCGGCGCAGCCCCTGGGCGGGGTCAGCTTCACCCAGTGTTTTTACAAAGGCTTCCAGCTCGTCCAGGGTGCGCTGCAGCGCCTCCACATCCCGGGCAAAGGCCGGGTCGTCAAACCCCTGATAGATGGGATCCAGGTTCCATACTTCGTTCATGAAAAAAACCTCCGTTTCAAAGTGAAATTATTGTACAACGGAAAAGAGCTTTCGTCAATTGCCCCGACGCGGGCGTATTTCCGTATTTGCCGGAAAAGAAAGGCACCTTATCCCGTTTTTTGGGATAAGGTACCGGATTGGATGCTTTGATTTGATCAACGATAGAGAATGAACAGCATCAGCCCTGCGTAGGCGCAGCACAGCAGGAGCAGAAATCTGTCGTGAAGCAGCACCTCCACCGGGTCACCGTCAGAGTTTCCCTCCACGTTCAGACTGTACTTCATGGAGATCAGCAGCACAATGGGGGCAGTCCAGACCAGGTTGTCGGTATGATAGGAAGCAATGGTCTGGCTGTCCATGCACCACAGGGCATAAAAGACGTTGCACAGAGCCAGGCAAAGGTACATGTTCTTGTCCAGAAACCCTTCCGTGTAGTGCTGCAGCACCGCCCGGGTTTCGCCGGACTGGATGCGGCGCAGCTCATTGCGCCGCTTGCCCAGGGCAAGGTAAAACATCAGGGAGATGCAGGTGAGAAACAGCCAGTTGGACAGGGTAATTCCCGAAATAAAGGAGCCGTAGAGAATCCGCAGCAGGAAACCGGATACCAGAATGGTCACATCCACCAGGGGGATGTTTTTCCAGCCAAAGCTGTAGCCCAGATTCAGAACAAAATACAGCACCAGCAGAGCGGTGGCCTTTGGTTGGAAAACCAGGAAGTTGAAAAAGGCGGTCAGCAGCAGCAAGGCGGCGGCAAACAGCCAGGCGCTCCGGACGGAGATTCTCCCGGCGGCGATGGGACGGCGGCATTTGGTGGGGTGGCGGCGATCCTTCTCCACGTCCCGGATGTCATTGATCACGTAGATGGAGGAGGAAAGCATACAGAAGGCACAAAAGCCCCAAAAAGCAGCCAGCAAACGCTCCGGCTGGAACAGCTGGCCGCTGCAGATCAGGGCAAGGAAGACCAGCAAATTTTTGATGTAGTGATGGACGCGGGCTTCTTTTAGGTAATCACGAAGTAGGCTCATTTGGATGCACTTCCTTAAGCGGGATAGGTTTGAATGGCGAATTGAATCAGCGCGTACAGTCCCGGCAGATTCCCCAGCATCAGGCCAATGGCGGCGGCGCCGCAGACCAGGGGAAGAAGATACCGACTACGGAGGCAATCGGATATTTTTTCCACCAGTTGGAACAGAAGAACATAAATCGCCCAGGCAAAGCCCAGGGCATACAGGTTCAGTCCGTTCTCCCTGGTGCCCCAGCCGATCAGGCACAGAATCACAAAGGAAAAGCAGACCCAGAAAAAGGACAGCTGGCTCAGCTTGTTTTTCCGGTTTACCAGGAAGCTGCAAAGCACAAGCAGCAGAATTCCAATCCCCAGAACGGAGACAGCCGTTGGCTCCGTCAGCCACCAGCTGATGCGCCCTCTGCCCGTTTCCAGAACCCGGGCCTCCGGGGACAGGAAGCAGTTGGGAAGAAACACCAGGTACTGCAGCAGCCGCTGAGAAAAGACCAGGGAGTCGCCGGTGAAGTCCTGGATCCAGGTCCCCTGGCTGAATAAATTCAGCAGAAGGTCGGCGTTTCCAAAGGCGACCAGGGCGAATAGAAAGCCCAGTCCGGCCCGCCACATGTCCAGAAACCATTTCCTGAATGCGTGAATGGGAGAATGGTCGGACATCAGGGGGGTCAGCACCAGGGAGGTCAGCAGCGTTCCCCCCGCGCCCCAAAGAAGAATGGGGTCCTGCTGCTTCTGCTCGAGAATCAGATGGAGGAAGAGAATCAGCCACAGGTAGCTGATCACATAGGTTTCCACTGCCAAGGTGCTGAACAGGCAGGAGTAGGTAAAGAACAGGGGGACGGTGAAACACAGGCGCCTTCCGGGGGTCAGATGCAGCAGACGGGCCAGCAGATAATTTGCCAGAATCAGCAGAAAAATCTGGATGTCATTCATGAAAATGGCCGACCACATCAGCTTGGCGGGAAACAGCCTGGAGAGCAGATACGCAAGGCCGGTAAAGGGTGCGGAAAAGAAGGGAAACAGAGGATGCCTGATGTCCACCCAGGAATCATTCAGGAACCAAAGACGCTTGACTGCGGCGGGAGAGTCGGTGGTATAGATCACATCGGCAAAATAATCCGTTCCGTAAAAGGCCTGGCTTTTCAGGAAGGCCGCGGTGGCAGCCGCGGCTGCCGCCAGGAACAGCAGACCATAGACAGCCAGCTCCCATCGGGGGGTGTCCTCCAACCAGTGCAGGGGCCGGAACCGCTGCCAAAGGCGGCGCAGCAGAAAAACCGTCCAGAGGGTGATGCAGAAGACACCGAGCAGAGCGGCAAACAGGGCTGCCGCGTCAAACAGATTGACCAGGGTGCCGACAGACATGGAAAGCCGGCTGGCCAGACCATCCAACCCGGAAATCAATCCGGCGTTTTCCGCATCGGCGTAGATGAAAAGGGTGTGGATGCGAAGGGTGAATACGTCCGCGGCACCCAGACAGACACCGATGGAAGTCAAAAGGCAGAAAATCAGAAACCACGGTGATTGTTTCCTGAGATAACGCACATGAGAAGGCGTTTTCCCGGCCAGGACCACGGCGGCCGATACCGCCAATAGAATGCTTAATACATGGGTGAATTTGAAAAGGGTGATCTGTAGGCAGAAATAAGCCAGAACGGATAGAGGGAAAAACCAGTTCCTACGCAGATTATTTACGGAAAAGGGCAGCAAGATGAAAACTCCTCTCCTCTTTTTTCATCAGAAGTGCGAAAGGCGAGAGATACCCGCATTTTACAAGTACTTTGTAGAGATTATATCGAAAAGCGCCGCAAATTGCAATAGGCGGGAAATGTCTGAAAACCGACAATCGACACCTTCGGCAGGATTCGACAGATATCCGCGCCCATCGACAAAATGAAAGAAAAAGTGTCGAA
Organism: uncultured Clostridia bacterium; assembly: GCA_945940335.1. Classification (GTDB taxonomy): domain Bacteria; phylum Bacillota; class Clostridia; order Oscillospirales; family Oscillospiraceae; genus Faecousia. Next base: position 5,272 of record CAMEWH010000055.1, read on the forward strand.
AAGATGCGGAAAAGGTTGAAATATCGATATTTCTGACGAACGATTGTTATGGAAATTCCTTGCAAAAAGGGTGAGGCTGTGCTAAATTATATTTGTCGCACACGGCTGGGCGCAGCCGTATCGGATGGGGAGAAATTCTTTTTGGACAGGAGAGGAATGTATGGAACATGCAACGACCGTGCTGATTGCAGACAGTGCAGAGGATTTCTGTAATGCCCTGGCTGCCGCGCTGCAGCGCTCGGAGGGTTTCCAGGTAGTGGGAACCGCCGCAGATGGGGAGCAGGCCATTCGATTGATTGGAGAACGAAAGCCCGATGTGTTGGTGCTGGATCTGATGCTCAGCAAGCAGGATGGCATCAGCGTCCTGAAAGCCATATCCGGCATGGACCGCCGGCCGGTGACCCTGGCCACATCGGCGTTTTTAACAGAATATGTGTCGTCCGCCGCGGCCAATCTGGGGGTTCGGTACCTGATGCTGAAGCCCTGTGACATGACCGCCCTGGTAGAGCGGCTGGAGGAGATCCGGGGTGGGGAGAGCCTCCGGTATCCTGCCCCCCGCCGGGTGGACAAGACCAGCATCGAGTCCATGGTCACCGGCATCATCCACGAAATCGGCGTCCCCGCCCACATCAAGGGCTACCAGTACCTGCGGGAGGCCATCATCATTGCCGTAAACGACATGGACGTGATCAATGCCATCACCAAGGTGCTCTACCCCCAGGTAGCCAAAACCTTCGGCACCACCCCATCCCGTGTCGAACGGGCCATCCGTCACGCCATTGAAGTGGCCTGGGACCGGGGCGATCTGGATACCCTCCAGCGCTTCTTCGGCTACACGGTTTCCAATACCAAGGGAAAACCCACCAATAGTGAGTTCATCGCCCTGATTGCGGACAAATTGCAGCTCCAACTCAAATCCGCCGAGGCGGCGCAATTCTGAAAGAGAAATCACCCCTGACCTGTGAATGGATTCATTCCACACAGGCCGGGGGTGCTTTTGTTTTCCGATGATCGCTCCAGCCACTGTAGGGGAGGCTCTTAGCCTCCCGCCAGGTTCGATATCTGAGTGTTTGGTTGTATGGTAAAATGTCTGACATTGTACGAATTCGCCCAACTTGGTTTGTCGCCATTGGGTTATACTGTGCGGGAGGCTACGAGCCTCCCCTACAGTGGGGGCGTCAGTTTGCTCCCTGCCGGATTCTCCCAGCGGAGCGGGTTCAAAAAGGGGTTGTCAAGCTGGTGAAAATGCGGTAAAATAGGGCCGTGAAAAAAGAATCGGAGGAATTTTGCCATGGCTTGGCTGGAAATAACCATCGACACCGCAGCCCGGGAGGTGGAGGCGGTGGCCCAGGGGCTGACGGCCCATGGGTTTTCGGATCTGGTCATTGAGGATCAGCAGGAATTTGAAACCTTCCTGGATGAGAACCGTGCCTACTGGGATTACATTGACGAAAATCTGCAGCAGCAGCTCCAGGGCCTGTCCCGGATCAAGCTCTATTTGGAAGATAGTGACGAAGCATCTCTGGCCCGCCTGCGCGCCTACGGGGAGGAAGCCGCCCTGTCTCTTACCGTTGCGCCCCTGGCGGAGACCAACTGGGAGGAGAGCTGGAAGGACAATTACCCGCCCCAGGAGGTGGGGCAGGACCTGGTGGTGCTGCCTTACTGGCTGGCCCAGGATTATGAGGGAAGCCGGAAGCAGGTGATCCTGGACCCGGGACTCACCTTCGGCACCGGTGCCCACCCCTCCACCCAGATGGTGATGGAGGCCATGGAGCGCGCCGTTGCCCCCGGCGCCCGGTGCCTGGACCTGGGCAGCGGCAGCGGCATTCTGTCCATCACCGCGCTGCGGCTGGGTGCGGAAAAAGCGGTGGGGGTGGACATTGACCCCAAGGCCGAGGACATTGCCCGGGAAAACGCCGCTTACAATGGCTTTATTTCCCCTGCCTTCACCGCCCTCACCGGCAACGTCACCGCCGACAAGGCCCTGATGGACTGCCTGGCGGGGGAAAAATGGGACCTGGTGCTGGTGAACATTGTGGCGGATGTGATCATCGGCCTGGCCCCGGTGCTTCCCCGCTTCCTGGGGGAAGATACCACGCTGATCTGCTCCGGCATTCTGGATACCCGGCTGGCGGAGGTCACTGCCGCCCTCAACGCCGCGGGCATCATAATTACGGAAACCCATGCCAAAGAGGACTGGCGCTGCGTAACCGCCCGATGCAGCTGATTGGTATACGCCAACTGTAGGGGAGGCTCGCAGCCTCCCGCGCGGAACCAACCCACGGGATACACCAGTTCAGGCGAATTCGTACCATACCCAACAGGGTGCGATTCAACGAAATACGCACGTTCGTCGCCTGGCGGGAGGCTGAGAGCCTCCCCTACAGTGGGATGGGGAAAATGACAATTAGGAGAACCATATGCGAATGACTTATAAAACCCGCCGCAATCTGCAGCGGGTGACAACTGTGGCGCTGGCGGTGACGCTGGTGCTGGTATTGTTTGGCTTCTGCTGGAACATCTGGGTGGAGCGCTATGTGGTCTACACCCGGGAAGGAGCCACCCTGGATTTCAGCCGTCCTCCCCTGACTGCGGTGGGACAGCCGGCTGCCCCGCCTCAGGCGGACGACAGCGTTTCCATCTTCTATAACGAGGGCTCCGATGCCGTGGAGCTGTCCACGGAACTCACTGCCCTGAATGGCTATTATATCGATTACGATGCCCTGAAGGGGAGCATGGAGGAGATCAAGGAGGACTTGAACCGCCTGAAGGCCGGCACCCCCATCATGATCGAACTGAAGGGCGGCTACGGCTCCTTCTACTATACCTCCAAGCTCACCGGCGCGGTGAGCTCCGCCAGTGTGAACGTGGCGGCGGTGGACGAGCTGATCCAGTACGTCCGGTCCAAGGGCTTCTATATGATCGCCAAGATCTCCGCCTTCCGGGACTATGACTTCGGCAACCGGAACGTGGCCAGCGGCCTGTACATGAAGAGCCGGGCGGGCCTGTGGATGGACAGCGGCGGCTGCTTCTGGATGGACCCCACCAGTGGCACTACCCTGAGCTGGATCACCTCCATCGTCAACGAAATCCAGGGCCTGGGCTTCAGCGAGGTGGTGCTGGACAATTTCCGCTTCCCTTCGGAGACGGATAAGTACATCTTCAACGGCAACATGGATGAGGCGATTGCCAATGCGGCCACTACTCTGATGGCCAACTGCGGCTCGGATTCCTTTACGGTCTCCTTCTGCGGCGCCACTCCCGCCTTCCCCCTGCCCGACGGCAGAAGCCGGCTGTATCTGTCCGATGTCAGCGCCCAGGATGTGGCCGCCCGGGCCTCCCAGGTCACCTTTGAAAATCCTGACGGCCGCCTGGTGTTCCTGTGTGATACCAACGATACCCGTTTTGATGCCTATGGCGTGCTGCGTCCCCTGTCCGTCTCCGAAGGCCTGGAAGCCCAGAAGGCGGATATGGACAATAAATAATGGACATTGTGTAGGGCGGGGTCTTGACCCCGCCGACCCGGTTGGATTTTTTGAATGGTGCGTTGAATGGCATCATTTCCGAAATAACCACGGGAAAATGTCCCGAAAACGACATTTGATTTCATTTATCCAACCTGGCAGGTTTCGTTACCTGATGGCGGGGTCAAGACCCCGCCCTACGAAACCTCCCTATAAATTACATTTTGTCCGAGCTGATTCCATGAAAAAAGACCGTATCGAGCTGCGATACGGTCTTTTGTGATCCGATTATTTTCTCAGATCCGGGATATATACGTTGATGTCCACATCGCCCTCGATGCCGGGGACCTTGCCTTCGCTGGTGTACTGCCACATTTCCACCCGGTAGGGGAAGGTCATCCGGTCCTGATACAGGGCCAGCCAGAAGGGGTAATCCTCCAGCTCGTTCAGGTAGATCATCCGGGAGGCCTGGGTCCAGTTGAAGTAGACCATGGGGTCAAAGCCCCGGGCGCTCATTTCGTCGCAGAAGTAGCGCAGCATGTCCGTCAGCTCCCGGCGGGTCACGTTCCGTACCCGGCCCTCGGTGGGGTTGGCCACCTCCCAGTCCAGCACGATGGGGTAATCCAGCTGGTAGTCTCCCAGAATTTCCAGCATGAATTCAATTTCCTCGTACACCTCGTCCAGGGTAGTGGCCTGGGAGAAGAAGTAGGCGCCGATGGGAATTCCGGCGGCAGCGGTGCCGGCCAGGTTCTGATCGATGTATTCATCCTTGACCAGGGTGCCCTTGGCGCCCCACCCCCGGTAGCCCAGGCGGAGCATGGCAAAGTCCACGCCGGAGGCTTTCACCTGGTTCCAGTCGATGTCGTGCTGGAAGGCGGACACATCCACGCCCACGAAGCTTTCCTGCTTCAGGCAGTAGAGGTAGTTGCGCTTGTTGTACTGGAAATCATACTGGTCGAAGGGGTTGGCCTCCGGGGGAATGGTGGGCTCGGTGGTGGGCTCCGTCTCGGTTTCCAGGATGGGGTTGTCCTTCAGCACCGATTCCTCCTCCAGCCGCAGGCCGTGGAGCATGGAATCCGGGTCCTCCGCCGTTTCCCGGGAGGTCTGCTTCAGGGAGGGCAGCAGGAAGGAAGCCCCCAGCACCAGAAGAAAAATCACCGTACAGATGGCCGCGGCAATACCCAGAAACACCACTGCGCCGCTGGTGCGGGATGGGACATACTCGCCGTCGTCCTCCACATAGGCGTAATCGTCGCCATATTCCTCAGCGTCAAATTCGTCTGTATATTCTTCATCGGGCACAGAGTGCTTCATGGCTCCATCTCCTTCAAATTCGGGTCTTTCGACCCAATATACCATAGAAATGCCGGATGCACAAGAGGAAAAAAGCAGAAACACTGCCGCTTCCAAATCTTAAACATTCCGTAAATAATCGCCTGGTAAGGTTGAAATCCTTCGTAATTGCAATATAATAATGTCATTCTATGGAACCCAAGGTGATGGTATGAACAATTTCGGCAGCTGGATGCGGGATCTGGGCGCGAGGATGCGCGGGGGGCTGATCCGCTTTATGTCCGGCCGTTACGGCACGGACCGGCTGAATATGGTAATTCTCTGTGTGGGCGTGGCGGCGAGCGTTCTGTCGGCTTTCTTCCAGCAGCACTGGGCGGGCCGGCTTGCCTGGGTGCTGAGCTACGCGTTGATGATCTGGGCGATTTTTCGCAGCCTGTCCCGGAACATCAACAAGCGCTACCAGGAAAACCGTCGGTTCCTGCTGATGCTGGACCGGATCAAGGACCGGAAGAACCGCTATTTCACCTGTCCCCGCTGCCGCCAGACCGTCCGCGTCCCCCGGCACAAGGGCAAAATCGCCATCACCTGCCCCAAGTGTAAGGAGCGCTTCCAGCGGCGCACCTGATGGGAGTTTCCCCATAATCCGACATAAAATACAAGGTGTTGTCCCGAAACATGGGACAACACCTTTTTTGCCTGTTTTAATACCGGAAAACCGATAAATTGTTGTTTGGCGTGCCAAAACCGATGCACCCCTTGGCTCCCCCTATGGGGGAGCTGGCTGCCCCGTAGGGGCAGCCTGAGAGGGCAACACGGTTTGTAGGTTTAAGGATGTTGTTGTCTTCCCTGCGGCACCCTCTCAGTCAGCCTGACGGCTGCCAGCTCTCCCAAAGGGAGAGCCAAGGGCACCGTAAGCGCCAGTGTGCCAAGCAACAATTTATCTGCCCGCCAGCTCCAATGCCCGGCGGAGCTTGCTTTTGGGCTCCTGGGTGAGGCCGAACCGGGAGGCCAGGGTCTGGGCAAAGGCCACGGCATCCTCGTCCCGGCCTTGCTTCAGCTCCACCTCCACCTCGGCAAAGGGCAGTTCCCTGCCGCCGCCCAGGAGCTGGCCCTGGTCCAGGGCCAGCTCCACGGTTCCCGCTCCCGCCGCCAGGGTCAGGGCCTTCCGGGTGAACCGGGCGCCGCAGGTGGGACTGACGCCATCACGGGTGTATTCCTCCAGCTCTTTTGGCGCGCCCATTGCGATCAGCCGGGGCACGGCGGAGAGAATGTCGCCCCATTCCACCTCCCACTCTCCCCGGCTTCCGTCGGACAGATTGGATTTCAGGGTGCATACGGATACCCCGTTCTCCATCCGCCGCCGCAGGGTCCAGTGCAGCCGGGAGAAAATCCCGTCGGGGGCATCATAGTAGGTGGTCTCCATTCGGATTTCCCGGAATCCCCCATAAATGGCTTCGATGTTTTTCAGTTGTTCTTCGGTTGCCCGGTATTTCAGTTCAAATTCCCGTCCCATGATGCGTGCTCCTTTGCAGAGAATAGGTTGTATGATGTGCTTGCTGCCCTTACGCGGTAAAAGATAAATTGTAATTTGGCGGGCAGGGCCCGCGGCCAATGGCGCACCGGGCTGGTGTGAAATCCGGGACTCCTGGGCAGCGCCCGGTAACGTTTCTGCGCAGGAAAAATGACGCATTATCCAATCACGGCGTGCAAAAACGAACCGAGCGGTACCCAGGAGTGTAACGACAACAGACCAGCCGAGCACGCATTGGGGTGAAGCGCCCTGCGCTTCAAATTACAATTTATCGTCCGGTGGTTATTGATATGATGTATTATACACCCGGTTGGTGGAATCGTAAAGGGTGTTCAGCGCCGGGAAAATGTTAATGAATAATTCAAAAACGGGGGGTTGACTTTTTTAGCACTCTCTGGTATAGTGTGCTTAGCACTCAGAGAGAATGAGTGCTAAGGAAAGGAGGATGTTCATGGAACTGTCCGAACGGAAAAAGAAAGTCCTGCGCAGCGTGGTTGACCTCTATATCCGTACCGCTGAGCCTGTTGGCTCCAAGGCCATCACGGAGCTTCCGGATATGAACTACTCCTCCGCCACCATTCGCAACGAAATGGCAGAGCTCACCAACATGGGTTATCTGGAGCAGCCCCATACCAGCGCCGGGCGGGTTCCCTCCGCCGCGGGCTACCGGCTGTATGTGGATGAGCTGATGCTTGACTACCGCCTCAGCGTGGACGAAACCAAGTCCATCACCAATGCCATTGAGGAGAAGATGAACCGGGTGGACAAAATGGTGGAAAAGGTGGCAAAGCTGGTATCCCAGGCCACCAATCTTCCCGCCATCAGCGCCGCCTCCCGCCAGGGAGGGGCCACGGTCCTGAAGTTCAACCTGCTGCTCTCCGGTACCGGCAGCTTTATCCTGGTGCTCACCCTCCCGGGTGACCAGGTGGTGAACAAGCTCATCAAGCTGCCGCTCCACATCACGGAGACGGAGCTGAATCTGCTCACCGCCCTGCTCAATGCCACCATGACGGAGATTCCTCTGGAGGAATTCACCGCCGAGTTGATGGACAGGGTGATGCGCTCCGCCGGAGCCGCCGCCAGTCTCGTGCCGGTGATCGTGGACTTCACCACCGAGGCCCTGAAAAACCACAGCTCCACCAATATGGTGGTGGCCGGTCAGGCGAGGCTTCTGGGCCTGCCGGAATACCGGGATGTGGACAAGGCCCAGCGGGTGCTGTCCAGCATCGACGAGGACGCGCTGAGCAATTTGCCCGCCGTGATGGAGGGCGCCAACGGCACCAAGGTCATCGTGGGTCCTGAAAATGTGGCCGACGAATTGAAGGATACTTCCGTGGTCATGACCAAGTTTGACATCGGCGACGGAATGCAGGGCGTGATCGGCGTGGTTGGTCCCACCAGAATGGACTACGCCAAGGTCACCGCCCGGCTGAGCTGCTTCGCAGAAAATCTGAGCAAGATGTTTGCCAAACCCGAAGCCCCCCAGCTGCCAGGCGCCGTGGAGCACGATGCCCTGGCCCATGACGAGAAAGCACCGAAATAAAGGAGAGACCTGCATATGTCGAAAAAGGAAAAGCAGCAGCAGGAGCCGGAGCTGGAAGCCCAGCCCACCCAGGAAACGGAAACCGCCGAAACCCCCGAGGCCGCCCAGGAGGCCGCCCCTGAGGTGACGGTGGAGGAAGTCCCCCAGATCAACTGGGAGGAAAAATATAACGCGGAACACGATACCTACCTGCGTCTGGCTGCAGAGTTTGATAATTTCCGCAAGCGCACCATCAAGGA
>CAMEWH010000056.1:0-13256 GCA_945940335.1 uncultured Clostridia bacterium
CCAAGGACGCCGTGTCCCTGGGCGCGAAGATTCTCAGCGATCATCTGACAGTGTTTACCAACCTGTCCGATGCAGTTGCTACCAGCTCCACCGTGGTGGAGAAGGTGGCCGACCGGCCTGATGCGAAACTGTCCATGACCATCGACGAGCTCGACCTGTCCGTGCGCAGCTTCAACTGCCTGAAGCGGGCCAACATCAACACCGTCGCCGACCTGATCAACAAGACCGGCGAGGATATGATGCGGGTGCGCAACATGGGTAAGAAGTCCCTGGACGAGGTTCAGAAGAAGCTGGAAATGATGGGACTGTCCCTGGCCAGCGAAGATACTGGCAGCAACAACTAACCTTTTAAGAAGGAGGAAACGTTCATGTTCGGCACTCGTAAGCTGGGTAAGACCAGCGCTCAGAGAAAGGCCCTGCTGCGTCAGCAGGTTACCGACCTGCTGGCCAATGGCAAGATGGAAACCACTTTCTATCGCGCCAAGGAAGTGCAGCCCGTTGTGGAAAAGATGATTACCCTGGGTAAGAAGGGCGACCTGGCCGCTTACCGCAAGGCTCTGTCTTTCATCACCAAGGAGGATGTGGCCCACAAGCTGTTCAAGGAGATCGCTCCCAAGTACGCTGACCGCAACGGCGGCTACACCAGAGTGACCCGTACCGGCGAACGCCGCGGCGATGCTGCTGAGATGGCAGTCATCGAGCTGGTGTAATCCGGCATTCCCAATGGCTTTCTTCCCCCTGCTCACGCAGGGGGATTTTTTTGCATTATGCGGATCGGCTTGACGGGCAGTTTGGTAAATTATTGTTTATGTGGCACGCCATTCGTAGGGCGGGGTCTTGACCCCGCCGATCAGATAACGAAACCTGCCAGGTTGGATAAATGGTATCAAATGTCGATTATTTGAAATGATTCGTCGAATAGTTCGGAAATAGTGCCACTCGACGTACCAGACAGAAACCGGAAACGGGTCGGCGGGGTCAAGACCCCGCCCTACGGAATGGTGCGCCAAATTACAATCCAGTACGCAAAAACGTTACCGGGCGCTGCCCAGGAGTCCCGGATTTCACACCAGCCCGGTGCGCCATTGGCCGCGGGCCCTGCCCGCCAAATTATAATTTGTCGGGCATCTGAGTAAACCGATATGCATATGTTATGAAAAACAGATTCTACATGGTTTCTTAATCTTTCATGCGAAAAATACACCTTGCCAAATGGTATATTCTGGTGTATAATCCTGGTAGGAACCATCAGAACAAAATGCGATTCCACCGGCGGCGTTCAGTTCGCCGACGGAAAGTATTGGATGAATTTAAGGAGGTACTATGATGAAAAAACGGATGTTTGGCACCCTTCTGGCCTTCTGCCTGAGCGTGGTGCTGATCGGGTTGGTATTCTGCGACACAGCCAAGGCATGCCCGCGAGATGGCTGCGATGGGGAAACTTATGATTATGGATATCTGGATGCATTGCGGCATAGGAAGGATTGTAGTAACTGTGGCTATTTTCAAAGTCAGAGCCACGTTTCCAGCAAGAGTGCAACTTGTACTTCTCCGGCATACTGCGATCTGTGCAAGTGTTATTTTGGCGAAGCCCTGGGCCACCACTTTGTCGCTGATGCGCCTGTTGCTCCCACCTGTTCCAAGACCGGCCTCACCGCGGGTACCCACTGCGACCGCTGCGGATTGATCGGAACTGCCCAGGAGATCGTGGAAAAAACCGCGCACACCTATGACAAGGGCGTGGTCACCAAGCCTTCCTGCAACGGCGAGGGCTACACCACCTACACCTGCAAGGACTGCGGATATAAGTTTGTGACCGATAAGGTCAAGCCCCTGTCCCACTGGTACGACCTGTGGGAGCCCACCGGCGACGGCCGGAACAGCGCTCCCTGCAAGCGGGACAACTGCACTTACGTCAAGACCACCGACTGCGTTGACTGGGAATTCGCTCTGGTTCCCGCCGGTGCTGATCAGGCGGAAGGCTTCAGCATCTGCCCCGTGTGCGGCGAACTCAGTGACGGCGGCCGCCTGGAGCTGGTTGAGGGCGCCAGAGTCAAGGCCATTACCGGCGGCGTACCGGCCGGAGACATGGTGCTCCGCTGCGGCGAGCTGGAAAACGGCGAGAAGGTCATGTGTGTGGCCTTTGAGTTTGACGCCAGACTGGTTGGCTGCACCGGCTGGACGGAGTTTACCGTCCCTGCCGAGCTGCTGGAAGGTTATCAGCTGATGCTGCTGGACGACGAGGGCGGCGAAACTGAGGTTGAAGTGGATGCCACTGCCAACAAGGCTTCCTTCACGCTGAGCTTCTATGGCGATGCCCAGGGCAAGCGGACCCCTGTTCGGATGCTGCACCTGGTTCCCCTGGAGCCGGAAGTGACCGAGGAGGAAGTTGCTGAGACTGCTGAAACTGTTGAGGCGGAAGAGACTGTCGAGACGGAAGAAACTGTCGAAGCGGAAGAAACCACCGAAGCTGTAGAAGCTGCCGGCTGATAAGCGAATACATCCATCATCCCCTGCGCTGTACAGCGCGGGGGATTTTATTTGCCGTAGGGGGACCGTCTTGCCGGGCAGTTTGGTAAATTGTAATTTGCCGCGAGTCGCGGCGGACAATGGCGCACCGGGCTGGTGTGTCCTCCGGGCCCCCTGGGCAGCGCCCGGTAACGTTTCTGCGTGCCGGGCTACAACAATGGCCCAGCCAGCGTAGGGGCGGCTACCAGCCGCCCGTGGGGCACAAGCCAAAAATGATGAACCGGGTTGGGCGAATTCCCATAGCACCCCGACGAAACTGTAGGGGAGGCTCGTAGCCTCCCGCGCGGTACAAATCCACAATAACGAACCAGATTGGGCGAATTCGTACGATCCTCAACATGGTGCCATTCAACCGAACACGCAAGTCCGTCAAAAAAGCGGGCTGCGAGCCGCCCCTACGGATTTGTCCAACTGCATACCATTCAACGGAACACTCAGAAATCGTTCGCTTGCGGGCGGCTAATAGCCGCCCCTACGTTGGCTGGGCAATGATTGTACTGCGCAGAAACGTTACCGGGCTGTACCCAGGAGTCCCGGATTATGTACCAGTCCGGTGCGCCATTGGGTGAAGCGCCCTGCGCTTCAAATTACAATTTGTCGGGCATTTGAGGAAACCGATAAGTATCTATTGTGAAAAACAGATTCTACCAAGTTTCTTAATTTTTCCTGGGCGGAAGTTTCTTAATTTTTCCTGGGCGGAATACACCTTGCCAAATGGGAGATTCTGGTGTATAATCCCGGTAGAACCATCAAAACGAAATGCGAGTCGGGCACGGCGGGGAGGATGGGCGCTGTTTGAATCCCTGCCGATGATATTCGACCTGTAAATGACCCAAATGAAGGAGGACATGAATATGAAAAAAAGATGGATTTCCTTGGCAGCGCTGATGCTGCTGTTGCTGCTCATCCCCAGCGTGGTGATGGTGGCTCAAGGCGAAGAAGTCTGCGACCACAAATGGGGCCCTTGGAGGAGCGTAGATGAAATCTACCATGACCGTATTTGTACAGAGTGCGGCGAGGCTGCAAGGCGTGAGCACACCGGCGGCGGTGCGACCTGCACCACGGAGGGAACGTGCGAGGCCTGCGGTGCTTCCTACAAGGACCCGAATAACCACAAAGACGTCACGTACGAGTATGTAAAAATCTCCGAGACCCAGCACGAGGTGACGGCCACCTGCGAGGGCTGCGGACAGACAGTCAGCACGTATAACGAGGCTCACATTGAATTATACCCGGCGAGCTGCATTGCCCCAGCGAAATGTGAGCGTTGCATGAGTTCCTATGGTGAAATGGACCCGAACAACCACGTAGGCGACTTCACGTATGCGTATGAAAAAATCTCCGAGACCCAGCACGAGGTGACTGTAACCTGCAAGGGCTGCGGAAAGGTAAGCAGCACGTATAACGAGGCTCACATTGAATTATACCCGGCGAGTTGCATTGCCCCAGCGAGGTGTGCGCTTTGCATGAGTTTCTACGGCGACCTGGACCCGGACGGTCACGAGTGGGCCTCTTGGGGTCCCTATGATGAAAACCAGCATGTGCGTGAATGTCTTCATGATACAAAACACAAAGAATATGCCGACCACACCGGCGGCGGTGCGACCTGCACCAAGGCGGGAACGTGCGAGGTTGGTTTGTGCAATACCTCCTACAAGGACCCGAACAACCACGAAGGCCCCTTTACCTACACTTACAAAACGATCTTAGACCCTGACAATCAAATCTCTGCCAACGAGCACGAGGTGACGGTCACCTGCGAGGGCTGCGGACAGACAGTCAGCACGGATACCGAGAAGCACAGTCTCGAGAACCACGACGGGAAGGCGGCAACCTGCACCGAAAAGGGCTGGGATGCCTACGTGACCTGCGACGACTGCGGCTATTCCACCTATCAGGAGATTCCCAAGCTGGAGCACAACATCGTGAGCCACGATGCGAAGGCGGCAACCTGCACCGAAAAGGGCTGGGATGCTTACGTGACCTGCGCCGACTGCGACTATTCCACCTACCAGGAGATTCCCGAGCTGGAGCACCACTTCGTTGTCGATCCGCCTGTTGCGCCCACCTGCTCCAAGACCGGCCTCACCGCGGGTACCCACTGCGACCGCTGCGGCGAGATTGGCGAAGCCCAGGAGATTGTGGAGAAAACCGAGCACACCTATGATAAAGGCGTGGTCACCAAGCCCACCTGCTGCTGCGAGGGCTACACCACCTACACCTGCAAGGACTGCGGATTTAAGCTTGTGACCGATAAGGTCAAACCTCTGTCCCACTGGTACGATCTGTGGAAGCCCGCCGGAAACGGCAAGAACAGCGCCCCCTGCAAGCGCCCCGGCTGCACCTATGTCAAGACCACGGCCTGCGCCAACTGGGACTTTATGCTGGTTCCCGCCGGCGCTGAGAAGGCCGAAGCATTCACCATCTGCCCGGTTTGCGGCGCCATGAGTGACGGCGGCCGCCTGGAGCTGGTGAAAACCGCCGTTGCAACTCCCGTTACCTACTGGACGCCCGAAGGCGACCTGCTGGTTCGCTGCGGCACCATGGAAAACGGCGAGACCATTATGTGCGTTGGCTTCGAGTTTGACGCCAGACTGGTGCAGTGCTACGGCAGCACCAAATTCACGGTTCCCGCCGATCTGCTGGAAGGCTACCGGCTGATGCTGCTGGACGAAGAAGGCAACGAGACCGAGGTGGAAGTGAAGGTCGTCGGCCAGAAGGCAACCTTCCTGGTGGACTACAGCGCGGATGCCCAGAGCCGTCGTACTCCCGTCCGGATGTTCCACCTGGTTCCCCTGGAGCCCGAAGTGACCGAGGAGACCACCGAAGCAGGAGAGACTGCCGGCAAGTAAATCGGATCTATCCATCATCCCCTGCGCGAAAAGCGCAGGGGATTTTGTTGATTCGGGTCGAAATTGCCCAACATGGTTGCGATTGGCGGGGAAGTGTGATAAACTGTGGTCATATAATTGGAAAAAATGTTGTTTGGCGGGCAGATACGGCAACACCCCTTGGCTCTCCCTTTGGGAGAGCTGTCAGCCGAACAGGCTGACTGAGAGGGCACCGCAGTGAGACAGCAGCATCAGCGCATCAAACTGTGCGGCCCTCTCAGGCTGCCCCTTACGGGGCGGCCAGCTCCCCCATAGGGGGAGCCAAGTGGCGTGTTGGTTCCGATGCGCTAAATAATAATTTACATTCGTAAGTATCAATCAAAAAAACCCCCGGGAGGGATCATGTATGGCGGAACTGGAACATCTGGAGCAGATTTACAGGGAATATGAAGAAAAGCTTTCCCAGGCGGCGGCCAACGCCCCGGTGTTTGCCGGCGCCTTCGGCATGGGGGATGACCCCAGAAAGGATGCTTGCAACCAGATTTTTTATGATAAGGTGGCCCAGTGGGCGGCGGCATACAGGGAATCTGAGCCCGCGGCCCGGGAGGCCGCAGAGGCGGCAAGGTGGATTCTGGAGTATCCGGCCCGGCATCGCAGCAGCGGAACCTATTGGATGACCTATGCCGCCCAGAAGCATGCCCAGGGGCTGATTACTCTGGTGGAGCCGGCGGAGGCGGAGAAGATCAGGGTGGAATTTCTCCGGCTGTATCCCAGGAAAGACCGCCTGCCTGTTCAGAAGGAACTGCTGCGGGCGCTGGCTGACAGGGCAGGGAAGGCGCAGGCTTCGGAAGAAAAGAACCTGGTGAGAATTTGGCTGCCCCGGGTGATTCTGCTGCTGGTCGGTCTGACCATTGCCCATCTGGGCGTGACCCTATTCCTGCTGGCAAACCTGGGCTCCGATCCCTTTAATGTGATGATCCAGGGCTTGCAGCGGCTGGTTCCCTGGCTGACCCATGGCACGGTCCATATCGCCGTTTCCCTGGTGATCATTCTGGTGCTGCTGGTGGTGGACAGAAGCTATGTGCGCATCGGCACCTTCCTTTGCATGGTCCTGGGCGGCCCCATTATTGACCTGTTCAGCCTGATCCTGGGGGGCGCGGTGAACGAAGCCTCCCCCATGGCGGTACGGGTCATCGCTGTGATTCTCGGCTGCGGCATTCTTGCCTTCGGTATGACCATCGTGATCAAATCCCAGGCCGGCACCGGCCCCAACGATCTGGTGGCCGTGGTGCTCAGCGACAAGACAAAGTGGAAATTCGGCCCGGTGCGGGTCGGTGTGGATGTACTCTTTGCCCTCACTGGCTTCCTGCTGGGTGGTACCGTGGGTGTGGGTACCCTGATCTGCATGGCCGTGGTGGGCCCGGTGGCCCAGGTGTTCATGCCCTATTCAGAAAAGCTCTGCAGCCGGTTCTTGAATTGTCAACAGGAAATCATTAACAAAAAATTGCACAAATAATTGGCAGGCATAGAGGGACTAAATAGGCATCTTGTTGTAGACATGGGGAAATAAATGTGCTAAAATGGGGCTCAGCAAGGATGGAATGAGAAAAATGCAATTCCATTCCGGCGAAATCGCAGGACTTTCGCCCTGCAAGAAATGATAAGGAGTGTATACCCTATGAAGAAAATCCTCGCTATGCTGCTGGTCGTAGCCATGGTAATGAGCTTGGCTTGCGTCGCTTCCGCCGCGGACGTGAAGACCTACAAGGTCGGCTGCTCCATCTACACCTTCGACGACAACTTCATGACCCTGTACCGCAATGAGATCATTGACTACTTCAAGACCCTGGAAACCGACACTGTGAAGTATGAGATCACCATGGCTGACGGCAAGAACGATATGGCCGAGCAGACCAACCAGGTCCGTAACTTCATCACCCAGGGCATGGACGTCATCATCCTGAACCTGGTCCAGACTTCCTCTGCCGATGCCGTGATCGACGAGGTCGTGGCTGCCGGTATTCCTCTGGTTCTGATCAACCGTGAGCCTCTGGCTTACGACAAGGACGGCAACACCCTGGACGAAGCCTACGAAGGCATCCTGGACAATCCTACCGTCTGCTACGTCGGCGCTGACGCCCGTCAGTCCGGCACCTTCCAGGGCGAGATCGTTGCCGCTCTGGACAACCATGGCGATATCAACGGTGACGGCGTGATCAACTACATCATGATCGAGGGCGATCCCGAGAACATCGACGCCCAGTACCGCACCGAGTTCTCCATCAAGGCTCTGACCGATGCCGGCTACGAAGTGAAGTGCCTGGACGATCAGGTCGGCAACTGGCAGCAGTCCAAGGGCCAGGAACTCACCGCCAACGCTCTGACCGCCAACGGCTACGACGTTGAGGTCGTGTTCTGCAACAACGACGGCATGGCTCTGGGTGCTGTGGCTGCCATCGAGGCTGCTGGCCGCATCGTTGGCGAAGACATCTATGTTCTGGGTGTTGACGCTCTGGAAGAGGCTGTTCAGCTGATCAAGGCCGGCGAAATGACCGGTACCGTCCTGAACGACCACATCGGCCAGTCCCACAAGGCTGTTGATGTTGCTGTTATGGCTCTGAATGGCGAAGAGATCGACAACTACTACTGGGTTGACTACGTGAAGGTTGACAAGGCCTACGCTGAGGCTAACTACTAATCTCTATCGTTCCATTGTAAAGGACTCATAATCGAATGATGAAGCGGGTGGGTCTTGCGGCCCACCCGCCTTTCATTTCCGAGAAAACCGGAAGCGCCTGTGGCCTACAGTACCCGGGCGGCGTTCCGGCCCCCGAAAACCCAGAATCACAGAAGGAGGTTCGTCACATGTCCGAATTTGTACTGGAAATGACGGGAGTGTGCAAATCATTTCCAGGCGTGAAAGCATTGGACCATGCTGAGCTGAAGCTTCATCCCGGTAAGGTTCACGCGCTGATGGGAGAAAACGGCGCGGGAAAATCCACCCTGATGAAATGTATGTTCGGCATCTATAAAATGGATGAAGGCCAGATCAAAATCGATGGGGAGCCCGTTACCATCAGCGACCCCATGGATGCGCTGAAAAAGGGAATCGCCATGGTGCACCAGGAGCTGCAGCCCATTCCCGCCCGTACCGTGGGTGAAAATATTTTCCTGGGTCGGTACCCCATGAAGAAGCTCTTTGGCTTCATCCCGATGATTGACCATGATAAAATGTATGCCGATACCGCCGAGTTGCTGAAAAAGGTTCGGATGAATTTCGATCCCAAGCAGAAGCTTGGAGAGCTCAGCGTTTCTCAGATGCAGTCTGTGGAAATCGCCAAGGCTGTTTCCGCCAACTGCCGGGTTCTGATTCTGGATGAGCCCACCTCCTCGCTGACCCAGAATGAGGTGGAGGCCCTGTTCCGAATCATCGAGGACCTGAAGGCGGAGAATGTGGCCATTGTGTACATTTCCCATAAGATGGATGAGATTCTCCGCATTGGCGACGAGGTCACCATCATGCGTGACGGTCAGTACATCGGCACCTGGCCGGCGAAGGAACTGACAACCGATATGATTATCACCCAGATGGTGGGCCGGGAACTGAAAAACCTCTATCCCCCCAGAGAAAATGTTCCCGGGGAAGAGGTGCTGAAGGTGGAGGATTTCACCTCCATCAACCCCAAGAGCTTCCGGGACGTCTCCTTCACCCTGCGCAAGGGCGAGATCCTGGGCGTGGGCGGCCTGGTGGGTGCCCAGCGGACGGAGCTGATGGAAGGCCTCTTCGGCATCCGCTCCCACAGCAAGGGCAAAATCTCCTACCGGGGCAAGGAAATGACCATCAACCGGCCCAAGGACGCCATCGACAACGGCATCGCCCTTCTAACGGAGGACCGCCGGGGCAGCGGCATCATGGGCGTACTCAGCGTGGCAGACAACATCTCCATCGCCTCCCTGCACAAGTATCTGGACTTCGGTTTCTCCATCAACAACAAAAAGGTGGAGCAGCTGGTCCAGGACAACGTGAAGGTGATGAACATCAAAACGCCTTCCTCCAAGACCTTAATCAAATCTCTCTCCGGCGGCAACCAGCAGAAGGTGCTGATTGGACGCTGGCTGGCCAATGACCCGGATGTGCTGATTCTGGACGAGCCCACCCGAGGCATTGACGTGGGTGCCAAATATGAGATATACTGCATCATCGCCGACCTGGCCAAGCAGGGCAAGAGCATCATCATGATCAGCTCCGAAATGAGCGAGCTGATTGGTATGTCCGATCGAATCATGGTCATGTGCGACGGCAGGGTGACCGGTTTCGTGGACGGCAAGGATGCAACCCAGGAAAATATTATGGCTCTGGCCACACAGTTTGAGTGAGCAAGCGGAGGAATATGAAATGAAAGACAACAGATTACAGCAAAATCCCGGCACTGCCGTGGTGGAGGTGCAGAGCGCTTCCCCGGTGCGGCGCATCGTATACCAGGTCTGGGGACTGATTAAGGGCAACCCCATTGCCTTCCTTCTCATCATCGCGGCAATCGTTGTGGGCTGCATCGTGGACAACTTCTTCTCCTGGGCGAACCTGGCCAACCTTCTGAGCAACACGGCTGTCCGGTTCCTGATTGCCTTGGGCGTTTCCGGCTGCCTCATCACCAAGGGCACCGACCTGTCCGCAGGCCGTCAGGTGGGCTTGGCTGCCTGCCTTTCCGGCATTCTCTGTCAACGGGCGGACTACACCGGCCGTCTGTGGAAGAGCGTTCCTGAAATGAATATTTTCCTGGTGCTGCTCATTGTCATCGCCATCGGTTTTGTGGTTGGCTCCATCAACGGCCTGATCATTGCCAAGCTGCGGGTGCCGCCCTTCATCGCCACGCTGGGCACCCAGACGATTATCTACGGCATCGCTCTGGTGATCACCGACGCGCAGCCCATCGGCGGCTTCCAAAAGATTTACACCCGACTGATTACCGGAAGAATCGGCAATGTCCGGGGATTCCACATTCCCTACCTTGCCATCGTGGCGCTGGTGTTCGGTGTGCTGTTCTGGTTCATCTATAACAAGACCCGGCACGGCAAGTATATGTACGCCATTGGCGGCAACGAGGTGGCAGCAGAGGTCTCCGGTGTGAACACCACCAAGACTACCATCTCCATCTATATCACCGCAGGCGTGATGTATGCCATCGCTGGCTTCCTGCTGGCCGGTAAATCCGGCGGTTCCTCCGCCAGCATGGGCACGGGCTATGAGTTGGAAGCCATTGCCGGCTGTACCATCGGCGGCGTTTCCACCACCGGCGGCATCGGCACCGTGCCCGGCATCCTGGTGGGCGTGCTGGTGTTCGAGCTGCTGAAAATTATTCTGCAGTTCCTCAGCGTCAACCCCTACTACAACTACATCGTCCAGGGCCTGGTCATTGTCATTGCCGTTGCACTGGATATCCGGAAGTATCTGGCGAAGAAGTAATGACCGAGCAGGAGCTTTTGGAAAAAGAGGAAGCCCTAAGGCAAAAAGAGCAGGAGCTGGACCGGCGGGAGAAAAAGCTGGACGCTTTTTCCGCTGCCATGGATGCCAGAAAAAAAGCGCTCTACGGCAAGCTGCCCGTGACCTTGAAGCAGGTGGATACAATCCTGTACCTGGCTTTGGGAGCACTGGGAATCGTGTTGGTGCTGATCGTGCTGGAGGCTTTGGGCATCTTCAAAATTGGTGGATAACCCATTTGGAGGATGGCAGAAATGTCATCCTCCTTCGCAAATTCTGAAAGGATTTCCATGGAAAAGAATCAGACGAGAATTATCTTGCGGCTGCTGGGAGGCGGGTATCTGGTGTACCTGGCCTATGATTTAATCAAAACCAGCGAGGGCCAGGCAAAGTTTATCGCTGCTGCCGTCCTGTTCGGCCTGGTGGGCGGGGCACTGTTTCTCCACTCCCTGCTGACCCTGGTGCGCAGCGACTATTTCCGGAATGATCCTCCCCCCGAAAACGGGGAAGAATCGGAAGAAGAATCCGAAGAGGAAGAATCCGAGGAAGCATAATCCATTCCACAGCCTCCCATTTTCGGGAGGCTGCGGTTTTTGGCTTGGCATATGCGATAGATAAACCGTAATTTGAAGCGCAGGGCGCTTCATCCCAATGCGTGCTCGGCTGGTATGTCATCGATACACTCCTGGGTACAGCTCGGTTCGTTTTTGCACGCCATATAGTAGCTGGGCAATGATTTTACTGCACAGAAACGTTACCGGGCTTTACCCAGGAGTCCCGGATATCACACCAGCCCGGTGCGCCATTGTCCGCGGGCACTGCCCGCTAAATTACAATTTACCGTTGTGATGGAGAAGGTGCGCTGGTGCGGGATTGGCATTTTGCCGGGAAACAAGCCTGTATTTTGACAAAAAATTCCGGTGATTATTAAC
This sequence comes from uncultured Clostridia bacterium, assembly GCA_945940335.1. Classification (GTDB taxonomy): domain Bacteria; phylum Bacillota; class Clostridia; order Oscillospirales; family Oscillospiraceae; genus Faecousia. Next base: position 11,772 of record CAMEWH010000056.1, read on the forward strand.
AAAAATATTGCTTTTCTTTTGGTAATGTGGTATATTCTATTGTTGGAAATAAGTTAATCCGATGCAGAAAAAGGAGAGCAATTTATGGCATCTCAGGATAAAATCAGAAACATTGCAATCATCGCCCACGTCGACCATGGCAAGACCACCCTGGTGGACGAAATGCTGAAGCAGGGCGGTATCTACCGGGAAAACCAGGCCACGGTGGAACGGGTGATGGACTCCGGCGATCTGGAGCGGGAGCGCGGCATCACCATTCTGGCGAAAAATACCTCCGTTTACTATAAGGACTATAAAATCAATATTGTGGATACGCCGGGCCACGCCGACTTCGGCGGCGAGGTGGAGCGAATCCTGAAAATGGTCAACGGCGTTATCCTGCTGGTGGATGCTGCCGAGGGCCCTATGCCCCAGACCCGTTTTGTGCTGCAGAAGGCCCTGGAACTGGGCCACAAGGTGATTGTGGCGGTGAACAAGGTGGATAAGCCCGACGCCCGGGTCCATGAGGTGATGGACGAGGTCCTGGAGCTGCTGCTGGAGCTGGATGCTACTGACGAGCAGTTCAACAGCCCCACCATCTTCTGCTCCGGCCGCCAGGGCACCGCTTCCTACGGCCCCGACGAGCAGGGCACCGACCTGACCCCCCTGTTTGAGACCATTGTCCAGTATATTGACGCCCCCCAGGGCGACGAGAATGCCCCCCTGCAGCTGCTGGTTTCCTCCATCGACTATAACGAGTACGTGGGCCGTATTGCCGTGGGCCGGGTGGAGCGGGGCTCCATCAAGGTCAATCAGGAGGTCACCATCTGCGACTTCCACGACCCCGAGATCAAAGCCAAGGGCAAGGTGGTTGCCCTGTATGAGTTCAGCGGCCTGGGCAAGAATCCGATCCAGGAGGCCAAGGCCGGCGAAATCGTGGCCCTTTCCGGCATGGCGGACATCACCATCGGCCGTACCCTGTGCGCCCCGGAATGCGTGGAGCCCCTGCCCTTTGTGAAGATCAGTGATCCCACCATTGAAATGACCTTCGCGGTGAACGATTCTCCCTTCGCCGGCAAGGAGGGCAAGTTTGTCACCTCCCGGAATCTGCGGGATCGGCTGGAGCGGGAGCTGCTGAAGGACGTGTCCCTCCATGTGACCGAGCAGGGCACCGATGCCTTCAACGTGGCCGGCCGGGGCGAAATGCACCTGTCCATCCTGATGGAGACCATGCGCCGGGAAGGCTACGAGTTCTCCGTGTCCACCCCCCGTGTGCTGACCAAGACCATCGACGGAAAGCTCTGCGAGCCTATCGAGCGGATGGTGGCCGACGTGCCCGAGGAGTGCATGGGCTCCGTCATCGAAAAGATGGGCCGCCGGAAGGCAGACCTGGTAAGCATGACCCCCATGGGCAGCCGCTACCGCCTGGAGTTCCTGGTTCCCTCCCGGGGCCTGTTCGGCTACCGCAACGAGTTCCTTACCGATACCCGGGGCGAGGGCATCATG
>CAMEWH010000057.1:0-13237 GCA_945940335.1 uncultured Clostridia bacterium
CTTCCTCAGCCTGCTCGGGGGTAGCGGTACGGCCGGTGCCGATGGCCCAGATGGGTTCGTAGGCAATGATGACCTTGCGGATCTTCTCCTCGGGCACGCCCTTCAGACCCAGCTTGATCTGCATGGCGATCCACTCGTCGGTGATGCCGGCTTCACGCTGCTCCAGGGACTCGCCGCAGCACATGATGGGCACCAGACCGGCGTCCAGAGCGGCCAGAACCTTGGCATTGACATCGGCGTCGGTCTCGCCCATGGCGCGGCGCTCGGAGTGGCCGATGATCACGTACTTGCAGCCGGCGTCCACCAGCATATTGGTGGCAATCTCACCGGTGTAAGCGCCGGAGGGGTTGGGGTTGCAGTTCTCGGCACCGATGCCCACCCGGGTCTCACGCATGGCGCGGACGGCAGCGGGGATGCACACGGCGGGGACGCACAGAGCCACGTCGCACCAGCGGCCCTTGGGCATGATGGCCTTCAGCTGTGCCATGAAATCCTTGGTCTCGGAGGGGGTCTTATTCATCTTCCAGTTGCCGGCGATGACAGTCTTGCGGTACTTTCTGTTCATATTTAGATTTCTCCTCTATCTTGTATCATTTTCGTGATCAGGATCAACGAATTTGGTTTTTGCAGAAGAATCCCGGGGAAGGGGTGCTTCCCCGGGGAAAAGGGGCTTTCTTACTTGTCCTGCAGGCAGGCGATGCCGGGCAGCTCCAGGCCTTCCAGGAACTCCAGGGAAGCGCCGCCGCCAGTGGAGATGTGGGTGATCTTGTCGGCGAAGCCCAGCTGCTCGCAGGCAGCTGCGGAGTCACCGCCGCCCACAATGGTCACGGCCTCGGAATCAGCCAGAGCCTGGGCAACAGCGATGGTGCCCTTGGCCAGGGTGGGATTCTCGAACACGCCCATGGGGCCGTTCCAGACGACGGTCTTGGCGGACTTGACAGCGTCGGCGAAGAGCTCGCGGGTCTTCTCACCGATGTCCAGGCCCATCTTGTCGGCGGGGATGGCGTCGGCGGGGACGGTTTCCACGCTGACCTCACCATCGATGGGGTCGGGGAAGGAGGCAGACACGACGGTGTCGATGGGCAGCAGCAGCTTCACGCCCTTGGCCTCGGCCTTGGCCATCATTTCCTTGCAGTAGTCGATCTTCTCGGAATCCAGCAGGGAGGTGCCCACGCTGTAGCCCTTGGCGGCCAGGAAGGTGTAGGCCATGCCGCCGCCGATGATCAGGGTGTCCACCTTCTCCAAAAGGTTATTGATGACGTTCAGCTTGTCGGAAACCTTGGCGCCGCCCAGGATGGCGACGAAGGGACGCTCGGGGTTGGCCAGAGCCTTGCCCATGATGGAAACTTCCTTGTTCACCAGGAAGCCGGAAACGGCGGGCAGGTAGTCGGCCACGCCGGCGGTGGAGGAGTGAGCGCGGTGGGCGGTGCCGAAGGCATCGTTGACAAAGATGTCGGCCATGGAAGCCAGGTTCTTGCTCAGCTCGGGATCGTTCTTGGTCTCACCCTTCATGAAACGGGTGTTCTCCAGCAGCATCACGTCGCCATCGCCCAGAGCGGCGGCCTTGGCCTTGGCGTCTTCACCGGCCACGTCAGCGGCCATGATGACTTCCTTGCCCAGCAGCTCGCTGATGCGCTCGGCAACGACCTTCAGGCTCAGCTCGGGCTTCCACTCACCCTTGGGCTTGCCCATGTGGGAGCACAGGATGACCTTGGCACCGTGGTTGACCAGGTATTCGATGGTGGGCATGGCGGCCACAATCCGCTTGTCGGAAGTGATCTTGCCGTTCTTGGTGGGGACGTTGAAATCGCAGCGGCACAGCACGCGCTTGCCGGATACGTCAATATCCTCAATGGACTTCTTGTTGTAATTCATGACAATTCCTCCATTATGTAATTTCTTCAGAGGGTATCCCTCATTTTTCCAAAATCCTTCAGATTGGGGAAGGAGAGCTGACGCAGGGCCTCGTAGGTGGTGATGGCTACAGCGTTGCTCAGGTTCAGGCTCCGGGCTTCGGGGCGCATAGGGATTCGGACGCAGCTGGAGTAGTGCTCTTCCAGGAAGGGTTCGGGCAGACCCTTGGTTTCCTTGCCGAAGAACAGATAGCAGCCGTCGTGGAATTCCGCTTCCACGTAGCTTCGGGGCGCTTTGGTGGACAGACACCACATTTCCTTCACGTCATTGCGGGAAAAGAAATCCTCGAGATTTTCGTAATCAAAAACCTCAACCAGGTGCCAATAGTCCAGGCCGGCCCGTTTGACTGCCTTCTCGGAGATATCGAATCCAAGCGGGCGGATCAGATGCAGGCGGCTTCCGGTGGCTGCGCAGGTTCTGGCGATGTTGCCGCAGTTCTGGGGAATCTCAGGCTCAACCAATACAATATTCAGCATGGAATTCACCTCCGCGCAGGCTGCGCTCATGCAGCACACGCAAATCCGTACAGTCCATATTGTATGTCAAAAGCCGGATAAAATCAATCCCAAAACTCGCATTTTTTTAGGTTTTTATAGTATTCACATAAAAAAGAATAGTACCTGCTGAAATTTGTGAAAAAAATACATTGACAGGAAAAAGCGGAAAAAACCGGCACACTCCGTGGAGTGTGCCGGGGGAAAAGCAGATTAGCCTGCGGCCATTTTCAGTTCGTTATTGTTGTAGAACCAGCTGCCGCCGTCGGCGGTGAGCTCTTCACCGTTGGTCAGGGTGACCACCAGTGTCAGATCCAGCTGATAGTCGTCATCCATCTGGGGCATGGTGAAGCTGATGTTGGAAAGGCTGCTCTCGTAGCTGCCCTGGCCTTCGCCCTGGGGCAGGTCCACGTCCTGGGTCTCCACGGTTTCGCCGTTGAGCGCGAACACCAGCTGGGCCTTCTGGAAGCCAATGGTTGTGCCTTCGGTTGTGAGCTGGGGCAGCTGCACGCTGGCCCAACCGGCGGTGATGGTGAACTTGCCGTCGGCATCCTTAAAGTCGGAGATGTACAGGTTGCAGTAGGCATCCAGGCTGCGCTTCATGTAGACCAGGGAATCGTAAGCATCGCTGAGGGTGTAGTGCTCGCCCACGCCCTGGGGCGGGAAGAGGACGCACTCAAATTCATAGCCGTCGGCGGCTTCCAGGTCAGCGGAGGCGGTGTAGTATTTGCCGTCCCAGCTGCAGGAGACGTTCTCCACTTCCTTGCCTTCCAGACGGACGACGAAGGAAGCACCCTGGCCTTTTTCGTAGGCTCTGGGCTGGGCGGTGAGGGTGACGGTAGCGCCGTTGCTGCTGCTCCAGACCTGGGCGGTCAGCTCCCAGGACTGCAGGCTGCCCTCTGTTTCCACATGGGCCAGGGAACCGGCGGGGGCGGAAGCGGTGGCCTGGGTGGCCTCAGTGGTCTGAGCGGGGGCGGTGGCGTTTGCATCGGCTTTGGGTTCCTTACCGCAGCCGGAGAGGATGACCGTGGCACACAGCGCCAGTGCGGCAATCAGGGTGGTTTTCTTTCTGTTGAACATGGGGCATTCCTCCTGGTGTTCCAAGATAAAAGACGAAGAAACTCGTGTTTTTTCATTTGAATTCATTATAAGGCATCCATACAGAATTTGCAACTTAAAAAACCTTTAATTTTCGCCCTTCTGTTTGTCCGTACACTACGGTAAATTGTAATTTGGCGGGCAGATTTCCGACCAGCCATCGTAGGGGCGGCTACCAGCCGCTCGTCAGGTTGATTCACTGGGTGTTTGGTTGAATGGTATCATGTCCGACGTGGTGCGGATTCGCCCAACCTAAGATCATGTTTTACGCTTATACCGCGCGGGAGGCTGCGAGCCTCCCCTACAGTTTTATCGTGGTGCTGTGGGAATTCGCCCAACCCGGTTCATCATTTTTGGCTTGTACTGCGCGGGCGGCTGGTAGCCGCCCCTACGGTGGCTGGGCAATTGTTTCGGTCTGGTGCGCAAAAACGTTACCGGGCACAACCCAGGAGTCCCGGACGATAGACCAGCCCGGTGCGCCATTGGCTGCGGGCCCTGCCCGCCAAATTACAATTTACCGCTTCTATGGGCGTTGTTACGAGACAAAAAGCCGGGGCCGCTTCACTTTCGTGAAACAGCCCCGGGGAAATATGAGGTTAGTCCTCGTTGTCCTTGGCGTCGGCAATGATCTTTGCCTGGTTGGCCTTGGGCACTTCTTCGTAGCGTTCGAACTTCAGGGAGAAGGAGCCTCTGGCCTGGGTCATGGCCCGCAGGTCGATGGCATAGCTGCTCATCTCAGCCATGGGCACTTCGGCCTCCACCACGGTGTTGCCGTCACCGGCGGGGTTCATACCCATCACGCGGCCCCGGCGCTTGTTCAAGTCGCCGATGACATCGCCCATGTAGCTGTCGGGGATGGTGACGGCCAGGGAGCCGATGGGCTCCAGCAGGGTGGGCATGGCATTGGGCATGGCTTCCTTGAAGGCCAGAATGGCGGCCATCTTAAATGCCATTTCATTGGAGTCTACGGGGTGGTAGGAGCCGTCGTACAGCACGGCCTTCAGACCCACCATGGGATAACCGGCCAGGGGGCCCTTCTGGACCGCTTCCTGGATGCCCTTTTCGACAGCGGGGTAGAAGTTTCTGGGCACGGAGCCGCCGAAGACCTCTTCCGCGAAAATCATATCGTCCTGCTCGTCCTGGGGCTCGAAGCGGATCCACACATCACCGAACTGGCCGCTGCCGCCGGTCTGCTTCTTGTGGCGGCCGTGGGCCTCCACCTTCTTCTTGATGCGCTCCCGGTAGGCAACCTTTGCGGGGCTGAGCACGGCATCCACACCGAAGCGGGTCTTCAGCTTGGAAACCAGCACATCCAGCTGCTGGTCGCCGGCGCCGGAGATGATCAGTTGCTTGGTTTCGGGGTTCATATAGGTGGAGAAGGAGGGATCTTCCTCGTTCAGCCGGTTCAGGCCGGTGCCGACCTTTTCTTCCTGGCCCCGGACCTTGGGAGCGATGGCCATGGAGTAGCAGGGCTCGGCATAGGGAATCTGCTTCAGGCTGACCACCTTTCTGGGGTCGCACAGGGTATCGCCGGTCTTGACCTTGTCCATCTTGCCGATGGCGCCGATGTCGCCGCAGCTGAGCACCTTGACTTCGGTGTTCTTCTTGCCGCACATGGTGTACAGACGGCCAAGCTTCTCGGTTTCGCCGGTGCGGGCGTTGACCAGGGTGGTGTCGGAGGTGATCTCACCGGAGAGCACCTTCACAAAGGAGTACTTGCCAAACTGGTCGGAGACAGTCTTCCACACAAAGGCGGAGGGCACGCCGCCGGGGGAGACCACGAATTCCTCCACCTTGCCGTCGGCAGTGGTGGCCTTGTGGTAGTTGCCTTCCACGGGATTGGGCAGCAGCTCGATGATGTGGTCCATCAGCATCAGGGAGCCCAGGCAGGTGACGCCGGAGCCGCAGAGTACGGGGAAGAGGCTCAGCTCCTCTACGCCCTGGTGCAGACCGGTAATCATTTCACGGTAGGTGAAGTCGTCGCCTTCAAAGAAGCGGTCCATCAGGGCCTCGTCGGTTTCGGCCACAGCTTCCTTCAGGGCGTCGTTGAACTCTTCAATCACGGAGAGCTTGTCGTCGGGGACTTGAATCTCCACTCTCTTCAGCTTCTGCATCTCGTAGGCGCGCTTGTTCAGCACATCGATGATGCCGGTGACCTTCTTGTCGGCGCCCCAGATGGGAACGATGACGGGGGCGATTTTGTTGCCATAGCGCTCCCGCAGGGCTTCGAAGGTGGCGTTGTAGTCGGAATTGTCCTCGTCTACCTTGGAGATATAGACGAAACGGGGCATATTCCGCTCTTCGCAGTATTTCCAGGCCTTTTCAAAGCCCACGGTGATGCCGTCCTTGGCAGACAGGACCAGGATGGCAGCGTCGGCGGCACGCAGGGCTTCCATGACGGCACCGGAGAAATCGAAGCCGCCGGGGGTGTCCAGCAGATTGATCTTGGTGTTGTGGTATTCCAGGGGAATCACGGAGGTGGAGATGGAAATATTGCGGCGAATCTCCTCGGGATCGTAATCGCTAACGGTGTTGCCGTCGGCATTCTTGCCCATACGGTCGATGGCACCGGTCATGTAAAGTAAGCTCTCTGCCAGGGCGGACTTGCCGCTTCCGCTGTGGCCCAGCAGGCAGACGTTGCGAATGGCGTTGACAGTGTACATAGTAGAAAAAACTCCTTTCGGGGCGGTGTGCCTTGCAGACACCCGAATAGGGACATTATACACGAAGGATGGGCGGATTTCAATGCTTAATTTCGTCAAAATGTAAAATTGTGTATTTTGGCCTGGGGACATTTGATTTTCTGTGCAGAATTTACAAAAAAGAATCTCCAGATTTGTGTATTCAGCAACGCCCTTGGCTCTCCCTTTGGGAGAGCTGGCAGCCGTCAGGCTGACTGAGAGGGTATCGCAGTAAGAGAACGGCATCCATAAACCAAACCGTACTGCCCGCTCAGGGGAACCCCATAGGGGGAGACCAGTGATACCTGCGGTGGGCTGGACACAATTTACTGCCCGGCAGTGCGTTGTATGCCCAATAATGCCATACCATGAAAAACCACCGATACATCGCATCGGTGGCTCTAGGGTTCCAGATTTTCTTCATCAAAAAGCGGTGAATCGAAAAATACGGCCAAGGGAACCTGCAGCCCCTGGCAGATTTCATGAATGACTCTCAGGCTCATTGTGTTGTAGGTGCAGTTCAGGATAATGCTCATACGCGCAGAGAAAAGGAAGAGAAATCAGATTGTTTCCGACAAAATGAAACGAACCAATAAGCGCAAAAATCCCCCAGGCGGATGCCTGGGGGAAATGGGGGATATCAAACCACTCTGGTCCACTCGGTGGCCAGCAGGCTGGGGATCATCCACACCAGCTGGTACAGGATTACCCGTGCGGGGGTGAGCAGCTCCTCGGAGCCCAGGTAGGACAGGGCCAGCATGATGACAATGCCGATGATGCCGCCCACGATGCCGATGAGACTACCCAGCCGGCAGGCGGTACGCAGGGACATGGAGCCGGTGATGGCGTAGGCGGTGGAAACCAGATCGTCTCTGGTGACCAGAGCCAGAACATCGGATTCGGGGTCTGCCTTCCGGGCGGCCAGCTCGGCCCGCTCTTCCTTGGGAGGAAGGATCAGCCGGCGGGTGCGGATGGCGAATTTATCCCGGATGAAGCTGTCGGTCATCATGAAGTCACCGGCCAGCAGCAGCGTTTTCAGCTTCCGGCAGCCGCACAGGGACACAAGACCCGCGGAGGCGGAACGCATTTTTGCATAGGAGATGGCGATGACGGCGGCAAGCTGCCCATCGATGGAGACGTAGATGGCCTGGTTGACCATGGTGCCCTGGGGAATTTCTACGCCCATATCCTCCAGGAAATCCAGGGTACCCAGCAGGACGGGCTCACCGTTGACCTCGCCGCCGATGCCGCCCTGCTCATAGTCCCGGAAATTTTCCACAGGATATTCGGTGCCGTCCCGGCTGGCCAGCAGGTTGCGGAACAGGGGGACCAGTCCGCCGCCGGCGGCGAAGATCAGAGAGGCGGTGTAGGAGACCACCTCGGCGGGGGTGCGGTCGGAATAGAACTTGATGCCGTTGAGCTTGGTGGAGCCACGGGGGAACAGGTCTTTGTCCCGCAGGGGAACCACGGCACGGCCGCAGAGCTTCTTCACGCCCTGCCAGCCGCAGATCACTGCGCCCACCATGTGCAGCCGCCGCTCCAGCAGGGCAGCGGGCCGGGTCAGGGCCACGAAATAGCCTGCGGGAAGGGAGACCAGAAGGGAGGTGGAGAAAATCTTCACCGCCATGCTGGTGCCGTGGAGCAGGCCGGTGAGAACGGCGATACCGATGCAGGCGATCAGCGCCACAAAGGCGTATACCTGCTGAACGATCTCCGGGCCGGAGGTACGGTTGTAGGTTTCCATAAAGTCTTCCACATCGCCCTGACCACGGAGAATGCCTGCCCGCTTTTGATAGAACTGGGGCTCTTTCACCAGACTTACAAGGCTGGTGGCTTTGCGCATGGTATCCAGCTGGGCCATCTCGGTGGTGCGCTTGTGGTAGCGGGCCAGCATGGCCATGGACATTTCCAGCACAAAGGCGGCGCAGAAGGGGACACGCTGCTCATCCAGGCAGAACCAGGCATCCACCATACAGGCGATGAAGGTGATGGCCAGGGAGGTGTTCATGGTATAGCGCAGGTGGAACAGGTCGCCGATGCCGTCCATCATCAGTCCGCAGCCCAGAAGGCCGGAGATCATCAGGCAAAGCACCTGGCTGTAGATCATCAGCTTGCTGCGGCTGGCGGGGACCATTCCCCTGGAATACAGGAGGATGCCCAGGCCGCACAGCAGCAACAGAATGAAATTGGCGATCATGGCCAGCTGGAGCCTGCCAATGCCCAGCTCGCTGAGGGAATAATATCGTTTTTCGGGACCGGCTACCAGCTTCCGCTTCAGCTCCCGGAGTTTGGCACTGCGGTCCAACGGAATGGTCTTGGGCCCTTCGTTGGGAAGGGTATCAGCCTCCGGCTGGACTTCGTCTTCCGGCTGGATTTCGTCTTCCGGCTGGATGGAATCAACCCGGATGGTGGGGTCGCCCAGGACTTCCGGCTCCTCCGTGGGGAAGGAGATGTTCAGTTGGGGCGTATCATCACCGAAGGCTTCCGGGGCGGAAAACGCCGGCGTGTCCTCTTCCGTCACGGTGTATTCCGGGAGGGAAGCTTCCACGGGGGCACTTTCGGGGGCGGTGCTTTCAAAGGTATCCTCCGGGCCCAGGTCCAGGACGAGTTCGGGTTCCTGGGGAGCAAAGGTCCCCAGCGGGTCGGTGGTGTCCGGAACCGGGACGGCTTCGACTGTGGGCGCATCGGGCTCCAAAGCTGCCTGGGAGAAGGCCTGCTGTGCAAGCTCCAGAGCGTCGGCATCCACCGTACCCTGGGAAGCGGCCTCTTGGGTGGGGGATACTTCCGGCTCGGTGAAATCGGCCGGGGCAGCAATTTGCTCATCCTCCTGGGGGATCTCCCGGAGCTGGCGCATGATGTCCTCCAGGTTAAAATCCTGCAGGTCTTTTTCGTTATCCATATCAAATCCTCCTGGTTAGCCAAGGCGCTGGCGCACGGCTTCATAGAGCAGAATGGAAGCGGCGGCAGAGGCGTTGAGGGAACTGATGTGCCCGGCCATGGGGATATTCACCATTACATCGCAGTTCTTGCGAACCAGCTGGCTCATGCCAACACCCTCGTTGCCGATGACAATGGCGGTGGGGCCTGTGAGATCCGCCTTGTACATGGGAATGGAGCCTTCCGCGGCGGTGCCGAAGATCCACACGCCCTTTTCCTTCAGCTCCGCAATGGCGGCGCTGACGTTGGTTACCCGGGCGACCTTCATGTATTCCACCGCTCCGGCGCTGGCCTTGGCCACGGTGGCGGTCAGGCCCACGCTGCGCCGCTTGGGAATGATGACACCATGGGCACCGGCGCACTCGGCGGAGCGCAGGATGGCACCCAGGTTGTGGGGATCGGACAGCTCGTCGCAGATCACGATCAGGGGCGCCTCCCCACGGTCAGCAGCCCCCTGAAGAATATCGTCAATGGAATAGTAGACGTGGGCAGCTGCCAGGGCAATCACACCCTGATGGGCATGGGTGAAGGACATGGCGTCCAGCTTGCGCCGGTCCACCGGCACCACCACGGCTCCGGCCTGCTTGGCTTCGGCAGCCAGACGCTGCAGGCCCCGGTCGATCTCGCCGTCAGCAATAAACACTTTATCTACAGTGCGGCCGCTCTTCAGGGCCTCCTGCAGGGCGTTGCGGCCCTCCAGCTGGCCTTCCACCTCTTCCACGGGTGCGGGAGGGGAATTGCGGCGTCTTTTTTCGTTCATCTTGGAATCCTCCGTTGTGCTTCGGTAAATCGAAAAATCTATAATCTATGCAATTATATCAGATTTTGTACAGATTTACAATACTTTTTTTGCTTCCTGCCCGGTTTGTAAATATTTCCGTCCCGCACCTGTTATTTACAGAAAATTTACCGGAAAAATCAGAATCATTCATTGCCGAAACCGGAAAAATGTGTTATGATGGCTCCGCACAATATAAACGCACAATTAAAAAATATATGCCCTGGGAGGCGATAACAATATGAGTTCTGAATCAAAAGAACCCAAAGACGGAAAAAATCCTCTGGATAATATGCCAAAAGGCAACATCTGGACGGCTTTGATCATTACCCTGGCGCTGGTGCTGCTGATCAGCTGGATCTACGGCTCCGTTTCCAGCAGCCAGTTTACCGAAACCAGCGTCAGCGATTTTCTGGATGCTATGGAAAATGATGAGCTGGCCGAGGTGGAATTCCGCTACGACCGGATTGTCTACCTGACCAAGGAAGAGGCAGCCAAGGACCCTGCCCATCAAAAGGCCTGCTACACCGGTCTGCCCAGCGGTGGCAACACATTGGAGCTTTCCCAGCAGCTCCACAACATGGGCGTTCATGTGACCCGGGAGATCACCGAGGATAATTCCGTGGTGATGATGATTCTGTCCTACTGCATTACCTTTGCCATTCTGTTCGTGTTCATGCGGATGCTCACCAAGCGCATGAGCGGCGAGGGGATGATGGGCGGCTTCGGCAAGAGCAAGGCCAAAATGTATATGGAGAAGCAGACCGGCGTCACCTTTAAGGACGTGGCCGGTCAGGACGAGGCCAAGGAATCCCTGGTGGAGATCATCGACTTCCTCCACAACCCCCAGAAGTACACCGATATCGGCGCCAAGCTCCCCAAGGGCGCCCTGCTGGTGGGCTCCCCAGGTACCGGCAAGACGCTGCTTGCCAAGGCTGTGGCAGGCGAGGCGGGCGTGCCCTTCTTCTCCATCTCCGGCTCCGACTTTGTGGAAATGTTCGTGGGCATGGGCGCCAGCCGGGTGCGGGATCTGTTCCAGCAGGCCGCCAAGGTTGCCCCCTGTATTATCTTTATTGATGAGATCGACGCGGTGGGCCGCTCCCGGGACAACCGGTACGGCAACAACTCCGAGCAGGAGCAGACATTGAATCAGCTGCTCAACGAGATCGACGGCTTCGAGCCCTCCAAGGGTATTGTATGTCTCGCGGCCACCAATAGACCGGAAATTCTGGATAAGGCTCTGCTCCGCCCCGGCCGGTTTGACCGCCGGATCATTGTGGACCGGCCTAACCTCCAGGGCCGTCTGGACACCCTGAAGGTCCACACCCGGAAGATCAAGCTCAGCGAGGACGTGGATCTGAAGAAGATCGCCCAGGCCACCGCCGGTGCCGTGGGCGCGGACCTGGCCAACCTGGTGAACGAGGCAGCCCTCCGGGCCGTCCGCCACGGCCGCCAGACGGTGAATCAGGAGGATTTGATGGTATCCTTTGAAACCGTCATTGCCGGCACCGAGAAGAAGAATACCGTGATGACCGATACGGAAAAGCGGCTGGTTTCCTACCACGAGGTGGGCCACGCCCTGGTTGCCGCCCTGGAAAAGCATTCCCAGCCCGTGTCCAAAATCACCATTGTGCCCCATACCTCCGGCGCCCTGGGCTACACCATGCAGATGCCTGAGGAGGAGAAGTTCCTGAACACCGCCGAAGAGCTGCGGGGCGAGCTGCGTACCCTGGTGGGCGGCCGTGCGGCGGAGCAGGTGGTGTTCGGTGTGCAGACCACCGGCGCTTCCAACGACCTGCAGCGGGCCACCGCCTTGGCAAGAAATATGATCAGCCAGTACGGCATGGGCAAGCAGCTGGGACTGATGACCACCGCCTCGGTGGAGCACCAGTACCTGGACGGCCAGGCCTATATGGACTGCGCCCAGTCCACCGCCTCCATTGTGGACCAGGAGGTCAAGGAGCTGCTGGAGCAGTCTTATGCCCAGGCGGTCAAGCTGCTGACGGAGCACCGCTCCCTGTTGGATGAGATCGCCGAGTTCCTGCTGATGAAGGAAACCATCACCGGCGAGGAGCTGATGAGCTTCGTCAACGCCGAAAACCAGCCCAAGCTCCCTGAGCCTGAGGAGACAACGGAGGATTCCTCCACGGAGGAATAACCACCAGGCGGACAAATTGTAATTTGATGCACCATATCGTAGGGCGGGGTCTTGACCCCGCCGACCCGGTTGGATTTCTTGAATGGTGCGTTGAATGGTACACTTTTTGGAATAACCACGGGAAAATGTCAAAAAGCCGACATTTGACTTCATTTGTCTAACCTTGCAGGCTTCGTTACCTGATCGGCGGGGTCAAGACCCCGCCCTACGAAATACTTGCGAAATAAATCCCGGGAAATCCTGTAAAAAGGACTTCCCGGGATTTTTATTTCATCAGATCTGCAATGGTGACGCTGTCCAGGTATTCGTTGATCCGCCGGTTCAGCTCGCTCCACATGGGCAGGGTACGGCAGTCGGCGGTGCGCTCACACTTCTGGGCGTTGCATTCCAGGCAGGCCACCGGGGCCAGATCCCCCTCTGTCAGCCGGAGAATTTCGCCTATGGTGTATTGCTCCGCTTTCCTTGTCAGCCGGTAACCGCCGCCCTTGCCGTGGATTCCCTCCACCAGCTTGGACGCTACCAGCAGGGGCATGATTTTCTCCAGATATTTCAGGGAAATGTCCTGCCGCCGGGCCACCTCCTTCATGGGAAGGTAGGCCCCGTCGCAATGCTCCGCCAGATCGATCATCACCCGCAGGGCATAGCGGCCCCGGGAGGAAATCGTCATTGACATCCCTCCGGTTACTCTGCGTGACAGTGGCCGCAGCTTTCACAGTCGGGGAATTGGCTGTGGTCATAGTCCAGCCCATTGCGGTCGTAGTAGTCCTTCAGGGCTTTCCTGATGGCCTCCTCTGCCAGTACGGAGCAGTGCAGCTTGTGAGGGGGCAGTCCGTCCAGGGCTTCGGTGACGGCTTTGTTGGTCACCTTCAGAGCTTCCGAAATGGGCTTTCCCTTGATCATCTCCGTGGCCATGGAGCTGGAGGCGATGGCGCTGCCGCAGCCGAAGGTCTCAAATTTCACATCGGTGATGATGTCGTTGTCGATTTTCAGATAGATTTTCATAATGTCGCCGCAGACGGGGTTGCCCACCTCGCCTACGCCGTCGGGATTTTCAAGCACGCCCACATTCCGGGGATTGCGGAAATGGTCCATGACTTTTTCACTGTATAATGCCATATGCTCCTCCTATTTCGCAAATACATGGGGCCGTTTGCCGGTCTGCAGATCCCGCCAGAAG
>CAMEWH010000058.1:0-13202 GCA_945940335.1 uncultured Clostridia bacterium
GGCACCCTCTCAGTCAGCCTGTTCGGCTGACAGCTCTCCCAAAGGGAGAGCCAAGAGGTGCGGCAATTCTGCCCGCCAAATTACAATTTAGCGTGCAGAAACGTTACCGGGCTTTACCCAGGAGTCCCGGATGACATACACACCCGGTGCGTCATTGGCCGCGGGCCCTGCCCGCCAAATTACAATTTTCATTTCCCGGAAAAATTAAGGGGTTGGCCCGGAGGCCAACCCCTTTTGGTTGGGTATTTGCTTAGCCAACGTTGGTGTCGCCGGCTTCGGTAGGAGTGGTAGCGGTGGTGTCAGAGCCGCCGGGGATGGGAGCAGCTGCAGAATCCAGGACGACATACTGCATGTTGATCCAGCCCAGATCGGTGCGGCCCCAGGTCTCGGTGCCAACCGTGGTGGTATCATGGATGGCAACCCGGGAGGAAACCATGACCTTGGCCATCAGGGCGCCGTTGGAGCTGGCACTGCCCCGGACATTCGCGGTGAAGCCCACGCCGCCGATGGTGCCCATGTTGCCGGAACCGGAAACGCCGATGCCGGTGATGGTCAGGTAGCTGGTGCAGACCCAGCCGTTGTCGGTACGGCCCCAGCTCATGCCGCCATCCAGCTTGTTTTCATAGATGACGATGCTGTAGCCCTTCTTCACGTTGCCGACCTCTTCATAGCCCAGGCCGCTGCCGCTGCGGATCTTGATGTCCTGGTTGGCGTAGCCCACGGCGATGGCGCCGGCAGGAACGCTGGTCATGATGGTTGCGGTGCCGGAGCCGCCGTTCAGAGCGTTGCCGCCGGAGGGGATGTTGATCAAGGTGCCCAGCTTCACATAGTCCATGCAAACCCAGCCCTGATCGATGCGGGCCCACTGCTTGCCCAGCACGGTGGTCTGCTCGTAAATCTTCACGTTGGTGCCGTTGCCCAGAGTGGTGACCAGAGGCTTATCCACACCCGCGCCGGCGCGCACATTCACGGTGGAAGCGCAGGAGATGTAAGCCTCGGTAGCCTCCACGGTGGGGGTGGTGGGCTCGGTGGCACCGGTGCCGGAGTTGGAGCCGGAGCCGGTATTGATGCCGGAACCGGTGGAGCCGGGGGTCAGGCTGACGTGCATCTGATCCAGCTCGTCGCAAATCAGGATCCAGCCGGTGGTATTGTCGCAGGCAACCTCGCCGTACAGGCGGCCGCCCGAGACATAGTAGCTCAGGATGGTGGCCTTCTCACCTCTGTACAGAGTGTACAGGGTCTTGCTCAGAGTCAGGTCATCGTAGATGGGTGCGCTGGAATCGGTGATGGAGGCGATGGAGGAGTACATGGTCAGGCAGTCCATGTCGATCCAGCCGTCCTTGTCGCCCAGCTCCACCAGCCACATGGCCTTGCCGGAAGTTCTGGTCATGGACAGGTCGATCAGGCTCACCTCGGTGCCCTTGGGCAGGTTGGTCACCTGGCCATCCACGTTGACGGTAGCGTTGACGCTATTGATCTTACCCTTGGCAATGACGGGCAGGTTGCTGGTGTCCACTCCGGTATCGATGCCCGGGGTGTTGAGTGTCACGTTGGACAGGTCAATCCAGCCGCTGTAGCCGGCCACGTCGATCATGCCCCAAACGGTGGTGCCGTCGAAGTACACGGAGTAGACCTCAATGGCCTTGCCGTTCACCCGCAGCACCTGGACAGCGCTGGAGGTATCGGCATTGTTGTACACACGCAGCTCGTCCACGGCCACGGCGCCCTTCAGACCGGAGAAGTCCACAAAGGGAGCGTTGATCTTGACCCAGCCCACGATCTTATTGAACTGGACCTTGCCCCAGGTGATGCCGCCCACGTTTTTCCAGTTCAGGACAGTGATCTGGGAATCGCTGTTCAGCTTCAGCAGCTCACGGCTGCCCTCGATGGCTTCCTCGTAGATGGACAGGCCCGCAGGTGCCTTACCGGTGATTACCACAGAGGAGACAACCACAGGATTGCTGGGATCTTCCACGGCGGCATTGCCGGTGGGAACCACCTTGCCATCGTCCAGCGTCACATAGAACACATTGAAGGTATCGTCATCCAGGTAGCCCTCGCCCAGATCCACGACACCGTGGTTGATCTCATTGGCATCGGGCACCAGGGAACGGCCGGTGATGGTGAAGCGGTGGCCCGCAGCGATCATTTCATCGGTCATACGAACCAGGCTGTAAGCGGACACCGCAGTCTTGACGGTCATGGCCACGGGATCCAGCTGCACATTGTCCATGTTGATCCAGCCGGAGACGGAGCCCACGGTAACCTTACCGAAGGTCTTGCCGGTGGAGGGCTGATAGTTCCGGGCCAGGACATTCACGCCGGAACCGGCAGGCAGGGTATACAGAGACAGCGTGGAGGTAACGTTGCCGTTCTCATCCTCGTACACAGGAGTGTCGGCACTCAGGTAACCGGTGAGGTAGCCCGCGCCACTGTAGGTGGTGACGCCGGTGGGCAGGGTATTGCCCTTGAACATGGTCACGTCGCTGAGCTTGATCCAGCCGGTGTAGGTGACACCGGACACGGTGGCAGTGATCTTGCCCCACAGAGCGCCGTCGGAAATCTTCCAGTTGGCATTGTCGGCGGCGGCGGGAATGGTGATGTAGGTGCCGTTCACCAGGGAAGCATAGAACTTGCTGCGGGTGCTGGGCTCCTCGTAGACATCCGCCTTGGAGGCGGTGACCTTGGCGTTGAAGTCGCTGACGGACACGTCCTTCATGTTCACCCAGCCGGACGTGCTGCCCACAGCAACCTTACCGTACAGGTTCTCGCTGGTCTGGGTCCAGGCCAGGATGTTGACGGAAGCGCCGCTGCTCAGCGTCATGAGGGTCTTGGCATGGGCGGAAGCGGTTTCCAGCAAAGCGGTGGAAACGGTGGTATAGGCAGGGTAGCCCTGGAAAGAGGTGACCACATTGTTCTTGTCATCCTCATTGCCGGTGGTGGTATCGGGCTGCTTGAATTCGGAATCCAGCTGGACGTAGTCCATGCACACCCAGCCCCGGTCGATATGGCCCCACTTATAGCCATTGACGGTGGTGATTTCGGTGACATAGACCCGGGTGCCCACACCGGCCACACCTACCAGGGCGTTGCTGGTGCCGGCGGCGGCGCGGATATTCACACCGCTGGAGCAGTTGACAACGGTGCCGCCCACGCTGTAGACGGAGCTGCCGCCGGCGCTGCTGCTGCCGATGGGTGTCACGTAGCTCAGGTTGATCCAGCCCTGGTCAATCAGGCCCCAGGTGGCGCCGTTCACGGTTTCCTTGCGCAGGATGACCACGGAGGTGCCGGGTGCCAGGGTGGCAATCTTGGAATAGGTGGTGCCGGGTCCGGAGCGGACATTCAGACTGACGGAGCTGCTGACCACGGCGGAGGAGCCGGTGGAGATATTGCTGCCGGAATTCACGGCGCTCTGCTGCAGCGTCACATACTGCATGCAGATCCAGCCCTGGTCGATGCGGCCCCAGGCCACGCCGTTGACGGTGGTCTGCTCATAAACGGTAATGGAAGTACCATTTGCCAGAGTGGTGGCCAGATTGTTGCCCACACCGGCGGCAACACGGACATTCACGTTGGCAGCGCCGGAAACGGTGCCGGGGGTACCGGAAACGGGGCTGGTGGAGCCGCCGGAGGAGGTTCCGTAATAGTTGGTGTAGGCCAGGAAGATCCAGCCTTCGGAGCAGTAGCCCCACTTGCCGTCATCGGACAGCATGGCGATGGTGCGGGTTTCGCCCATTTTGGCAGTGCCCACCTTTGCGGCGGTGACACTGGGCTCCTTACGGATATTCACATAGTCATCGGTGATGGTGACGGTCACGGGAGAAATGGTCACAGGCACATCACCCAAGTCGCTGCACAGCTTGACCCAGCCGCCGGTGGACAGCTGCAGCCACTTCTGGCCGCCCAGGCTGGTCTCGGCAACCACGGTGATCACGCTGTCCCGCTTCAGGACGTCGATCTGCACGGGATCGTTGGGTGCTTTGTAGATGGCCACTTCCTGATTGTCGGCAACGCCGTTGGCCTCATAGATGACGTAAGCAGGCAGGGTGTAGCTGGCGAACACCTTCTCGTCCGTGGGCTTCTGCCAGTGGGCGGCGAGCACGGAGCCCTTGGTAGCGGCGCCCACGCCGGTGATCATGGCGTTGCCGGTGTACCAGCCCAGGAACTTCACGGTGCCACCAACGGGACTGTAGTTGGGTTCGGGTACGTTGATCTTGGTCACGGAGGTGCCCACAAAGGCCTGGACCATCTTCCGCGCGCCGTTGGGGAAGGTAGCGTTCTCACCGGCGTCGAACACGGTGTAGCCCAGAGAGCCCGTATCGGTGGCGCTGTAGCTGCCGTAGAGATACAGATTTGCCATGGCCAGGCGGTGATTCAGCACGGACCGGTTGGCGGCGTCGTCGGTGAAACCGGTAACGTCATAGTCAAAGGTAACCATGGCGTCCACGAAAGCGGAGCCGATGGTGCTGTTGTTGATGGCGCTGACCAGGGTGGAGCTATTCAGCCAATTGCTGTATCCTTCCACGTAGGACAGCCACACCAGGGCGTCCATCCGCTTCTGCACCAGGGTAGCGGTGATCTTACCGGAAGCGTTAATCTTTCCGATAATCTCATCCAGCTTCTCCCGCAGGAGCTGGTCGGCGTTGGCCTCGGTGATGGTGGCACCCGCCACGCTGGGAGTGCCATAGCCGATCCGGTAGTCGTTCTCGGCCACTTTATAGGCATTCTTATGGAAGCCCATATACTCTTTGATTACCCGGATACCAGCCTCACTGACGGTGATGCTGGCTGCCGAAGCACGGATGGCGGTGACCGGGATCAGGCCAACGAGCATCACGAGCGCGAGCAACAGGCAAGCAATTCTCTTTTTCATAGAAACCTACTCCTTTACTCAATTGTAAGTTACTGGTATTATAACAGCATTGGTTACAAAATGCAACCCCTAAATTCCAATTTATTTACATTTTGTAATTTTTATTTTTCTATAATGAAAGCTCCACATTTTTGTAATCAAATGGGAGCTTTCATCGTGTTATACTATGAACTTAGCGGTTTTTCCGCTGCGGCATGCTGTTACTGCCAGATCACGCCGGAGTTGGAGCCGGAGCCGGTGAGCTGAATGTACTGCATGCACACCCAGCCGTTGGCGATGCGGCCCCAGGAAACGCCGTTCACGCTGGTCAACTCATAAATAACCACCGTGCTGCCGGAAGCCAGGCGGCCCACAATGGCGCTGCCGGTGCCGGCGGCGGCCCGGATGTTCAGCTGGGTGCAGTTCACCACCTTACCGGTGTAGCCGGTGGAAGGAATGGTGGTGCCGCTGTTATTGCTGCCGTTCATGCGGATGTAGGTCATGCACACCCACCGGTTGGTGCCGATGCGGCCCCACTGCTGGCTGCCGGAGGTAACGACCTCATAGATGGTGACCTGGGAGCCGGGGGTCAGGAAGCCCACCTTGGTGTAATTCGCGCCAGCGCCGGAGCGGACATTCAGGTTGGTGGAGCTGATGACGGTGCCGATGCCGGTGGTGGCGGAGGGCGTGCTGGGGGTGCTGGGAGTGGTATTGGAGTTCAGGGTGACATAAGCCAGGCAGATCCACTGATTGGTGCCGATGCGGCCCCACTCCATGCCGTTCACGGTGACCTTCTCGTAGATGTATACGGTGGTGCCGCCGGTGATGGTGCCCACCTTGGTGTAGGCGGTGCCTGCGCCGGTGCGGACATTCAGGTTGGTGTTGGCCTTGACCACGCCGGTGGCGATAGCGGTGCCGTTGTTGCTGCTGCCGCCATTATTGGTGTTCAGAGAGATGTAGTTCATGCAGACCCAGCCCTCGTTGGCCTCGCCCACATTGATCTTGGCCCACAGGGTGTTGCCCACGGTGTACTGGCCGTAGATCTTCACCTGGTCACCCTTCTTCAGCGCGCCCACGATGGGGTTGCCCACGCCGGCGGCGGCACGAACATTCAGGCCGGTGGCGGTGACGGTGCCGATCTGGTAGGTGGTCGTGGTGTTGTTGCCGGTGCCCTCCCAGATCACGCCGCCGTTACCGGTATTGCCGGTATTGCCGGTATTGCCGGTATTGCCGGTGCTGGTGGAATCCAGCTTCACATAGTTTAGGCTGATCCAGCGGCTGTCGCCGATGCGGCCCCAGAAGGAACCGTTCACGCTGACGGTCTCGTAGATGCTGACCCGCTGGCCGTTGTAAGCGGAGCCCACCACGGGGTAATTGGTGCCTGCGCCGGCACGGACATTCACGCCGGTGTTGCACACCA
This sequence comes from uncultured Clostridia bacterium, assembly GCA_945940335.1. Lineage (GTDB taxonomy): Bacteria > Bacillota > Clostridia > Oscillospirales > Oscillospiraceae > Faecousia. The sequence goes on from CAMEWH010000058.1 coordinate 6,273, forward strand.
CGGTGCCGCTGTTGACCGCGGTGGAAGTGGTGCCGCCGGTGGTGCCGCCGGTGGAGGTGCCGCCGCCGACATAGTTGGTGTTGGACAGCTCGATCCAGCCGTCAATGCAGCGGCCCCAAGCGGCGCCATTGACCTGGGCGGTCTCCACGATCACCAGCTGGGTGCCGGCGGAGACGGTGCCGGTCTGGGTGTAGTTGCTGCCTGCGCCGTTGCGCAGATAGGAGTAAGCGCTGGTAACGGACACGGGAACGCCGTACTGGGCGTACAGGGTCCGGCCTGCGGTGGAAGCATTCAGGTACTTCACGCCGGTGCCGCCGGTGGGAGAGGTGAACCAGCCGCCGAAGCTGTAGCCGGACTTGGTGGGATTGGCAGCCAGGATGTTCACATTGGAACCGGACAGGTAGGCCTGCATCTTATCCTCGCCGCCGGAGCCGGCAGTGCCGCCGTTGGGGTCAAGGATGACGTATGTATAGGCGGAGGGAGCGGACTTGGAGTAGACGCCGTTGAGGTACAGGTTTGCCTCCGCCAGTCGGCGGTTGAGCAGGGTGGCGTCGGGGGTGGAATTCACATTTGCCCACAGAGAGATGGCAAACAGGAACTCGTTGACGCTGGCGTTCTTCACAACGGCTTCATAGAAGCGGCCGCCCTGGGTGGTCCAGTCGGTGCCGCAGTTGAAGCTGAAGGAAACCAGCGCATCATGCTGATACTGGTTCAGGTACAGGTTATTGGTTGCCGTGAACTGATTGATCTTCTGGTTGATGGTGTTCAGACGATCCCGCAGGGCCAGATCGGCCTCTGCCACGGAAATGACCTGGCCGGAGTAGCCGGGGGTGCCGTAGCCGATGCTCCACTGGTTCACGTCCCAGTAGGCATTGGGCTGGAAGCCCTCGAAATCCTTGATCAGATTGACCACATTCTCACTGTAATTCAGATTGGATGCGGCCTGGGCGTGGATGGCTCCCAGGGGGAGCAGGCTGATGACGAGCACCAAAGCCATGATCATGCAAGCGAATTTTCTCTTCATAACGACTTGCTCCTTTATGTATGAGTTTTGATGGCACCATTATAGCAGGGTCTGTGACAAAATGCAACAGGTAAATTACATTTTGTTACTATTTATTTCTTAAATTTTTCTTGCAATGACATTGCCCTCCCCCGGTTGGTATACTCGAACATCATATACGGGCAGAAAAACGTCCCTAACCTGCCCGGTTGAATGGTAAAACCCGGGGCCATACCGTAGGAAACGGCACAGGCCGTTCCCTACGAAAAACTATTGACTGATACGGATTCGCCCGGGCTGGTTTATAATCGTGGGCTGGTACACGGGAGGCAAATGCCTTCTATACAGTGGGGAAAAATGGGCTTCTTAAAGAATTCTTCAATGGTTTTGGAATAAAACCCCTTTACCCTGGGGGAAAATCATGGTAGAATAACCGAATAGCGACAGAATAATTCGGGAGTGAGATCGAAATGAAATTATCCGATAAGGCCGGCTGGAAGTGGGGCTGGAAAAACCACGCGCTGGCGTTTTTGATTCCTTTCGGCGGGATGCTGATGGTGATGCTCATCAACGGCTATCATCCCTTCGGCGAGAGGGCCATGCTGTATTCCGACTGCTACCACCAGTATTACCCCTTCTTCGTAGCCTTCCGCAAGGCTCTGCTCAGCGGCGAGAGCTTGCTCTACAGCTGGGATGTGGGTATGGGCGTGGATTATCTGGGGATGATCGCTTATTACCTGGGCAGCCCCCTGAACCTGTTAAGTGTGCTGGTGCCGGAGAGCCAGATGCTGAACTTTTTCTCCCTGCTCATGCCCATCAAGCTGGGCCTGGCGGGACTGTTCTTCAGCATTTTCCTGAAGAAAATCTTCGACCGGGACGATTTTTCCATCGCCCTCTTCGGCGGCTTCTACGGCCTGTGTGCCTGGGCCCTGGGCTACCAGTGGAATGTGATGTGGCTGGATACCTTCGCCCTGCTGCCCCTGGTGATGCTGGGCATGGTGAGCCTGCTGCGGGATAAAAAATTCATCCTGTATACCATTACCCTGGCCCTTTCCGTGATCTCCAACTATTATATTGGACTGTTTACCTGTTTCTTTGTGTTCCTCAGCTTTTTCTGCTATGAGATCTGCTGCCCCCGGGGGTGGAAGCGGTTCTTCGGGGACTTCTTCCGCATCGGCGTGTTCTCCGTGCTGGCCATCGGCATGACCACCATGCTGTCACTGACCTCCCTGGCCGCCCTGCAGACCACCCAGTCCAGTGTGAACAAATTCCCCACCTCCTTCCGGCTGAACATCGCCTCCAGCCATGATTTCAAGGGACTGCTGGAGGGCATGCGCCTGGTGGCGGGCAACATGGGCGGCGGCATCGAGCCCTCCTTCAAGGAAGGCCTGCCCAATCTGTACTGCGGGATTCTCTCCATCCTGCTGGGCTTCCTGTTCTTCATGTCCGGCCAGGTGAAGCTGCGGGAGAAGCTGTGCTGTGGCTTTTTGCTGCTGTTTTTCAACATGAGCTTTGTCATCCGTCAGCTGGACTATATCTGGCACGGCTTCCATTTCACCAACATGATTCCCTACCGGTTCAGCTTCCTGTACAGCTTTGTGCTGCTATTCATGGCCTACCGGGCCTGGACGGTGCGGCGGAAATTTGACCCATTGCAGATTCTCACCGCCGGGTTACTCACCGCTGCCGTGCTGTGCTGCTGCCGGGATGTGCTGGACAAGCAGTCCATCAAGCTGCTGGGCACCAAGGTGGATGTGCCGGTTTATATTATTTATAATGTATCTTTCTTCGCGGTGTATCTGATGGTGCTCCTGCTGGGCAGCCGGAAGCCAAAGCTGCGGGAGGAGACCCCCGAGGAGATTCTTCGTGTCCGCAGGCTGGTGCGCAGCCGCCGGAGAATCAGCCGCCGTGCTCTGTGCACCGTAATGGCCCTGGAGTTGGCTGCCACCCTGACGGCCTTCGGCTACTATTTCCCCAGCACCGGCGTGTCGGATTATCCCCGGGGAAATGAGCAGGCTGCCTCCATGATCCGCTATATGTACGAGCGGGAGAAGGACACCCTCTTCTTCCGGGCGGAGACCACCCATTCCCAGACCTTGAACGACGGCGCCCTGAACGGCTACTCCGGCATCTCCACCTTCACCAGCTCCGCCAATGTGCACATCACCGAGTTCATGCGCGCCCTGGGCTACGGCGCCAAGAACACCTACAACCGCTACTGCTTCGAGGAAAGCTCCCCGGTGGCCAACCTGTTCCTGAATCTGAAATATATGCTGGAGCGGGACGGGCGTAACCGGAGCAGCAGCTGCTTTGAAGAGGTGCACCACTACGGCACCGTGTACCTGTACCGCAACACCGCCTATCTGCCCCTGGGCTTTTTGACGGAGGCCCAGCTGGCCCAGGTGAATTTCCTGGACAGCGACGGCACCTTCCGGTTCCAGAATGAGCTGTTCCGGGCGGCCACAGGCTTGCTGGGAGACGTGTGGCACACCATCCCCCCGGAATACACGGATATCTACGGCAGCGGCACCCAGGTCACCGACCAGCGTGACAGCGGCTTCTGCAGCTACAGCGATTCCGCCGTCAACTCCAATGTGATTTATTCCTATGTGGCGGACCGGGACGGCTTTGCCTGCGTCCACCTGGACCTTCCGAAGCGAAATGATTTCTATGTCAGCGTCAACGGCAACGAGCAGTACCGGGAGACCATCAGCCTGCCCCAGATGCTGGCCATCGGCGATGTCCACGCCGGCGACGTCATCGACATCCGAATCGTCTGCAAGGAAGGGGAGAGCGGCTCCGCCACGGTGAATGTGGCCATTATGGACGACGCTCTGTTCCGCCTGGGCTATGAGCTCCTCAGCAGCTCCACCATGAATCTCACCAGTTTCTCCAATACCCTGGTGGAGGGCACCATCAACTGCAACCGGGACGGCCTGCTGTATACCTCCATCCCCCAGAACGGCAACTGGCACGCCGAGGTGGACGGCCAGGAGCAGGAGATTACCCTGGTGGGCGACTGCATGATCGGCCTGGAGCTGACCCAGGGCGCCCACACCCTGCGGTTTGTCTACCGCAACGATGCCTTCCGACTGAGCTGTATAATCACGGGCGTAAGCGCCGGAATCTTCCTGCTGCTGGTGATTGTGTTCTACCGGCCCAAAAAGAAGCTGCCGGAGCCGATGGAGGCGGAGCCGGAAGACATTGAACCGGAGGAAACGGACCATCCGGAAAACGAGATGCCCCCGCTGCTTCCCCGGGAGGCGGCGCTGACGGAGGCAGAGGAGCCCTTCGTCCTGGAAGAACTGACCCGGGACAGCGCTCCCACGGAAGCACCCCAAAAGGAGGAGCCGCCTGAGGCAGAACCCGCCGGGGAGGAATCCCGGGAAGCGCCGCCAGCCGAAACGCCTGAGGCACCTTCCGAACCGGAAAAAGCCCCCAGGGAAGGGGAACCGTCTGAACCGGAGAAAGGCGAATAACGAACAGTTCACCCCTGCCCACGCCCGGGCAGGGGTGATTTCCGTATCGGGACTTTTCTGGAAATTGCAGTTTGCGGGCAGATACGGCAGCGCCTCTTGGCTCTCCCTTTGGGAGAGCTGGCAGCCGCCAGGCCGACTAAGAGGGTACCGCAGTAAGGAAATGGTAACCAAAATCCATGTGTTGCCCTCTCAGGGGCGCCCCTTACGGGGCAGCCAGCTCCCCCATAGGGGGAGCCAAGGGGTGTAGCAATTCCGGTTCGATCAATTACAATTTACCGTTATGCTAAGGCAACACCGCATAATGGGGCAAGGCGATTTGGCGAGGGATTTTGACCCAGCCGAAAGTTCTGGAAATGCGGGAATACTTTGTGTATTTCCCATTTTCGTAAGCTGCACGGATGGGGGCAAAAGGCCCGCCAAAGCCCGCAGCTCCCATTGTGCGGTGTTGCCCTAAACAAAATCGGTACGCACCAAAGCGGGATTGGCACAAATACAATATCGTAAACGTCACTTCACGATGGTGCCGCCGCCGATGACAGTGTCGCCCCGGTACAGCACCACCGCCTGGCCGGGGGAAATGGCCCGCTGGGGCTCGTCAAACACCACCCGGGCCAGGCCGTTTTCCTCCGGATAGACGGTGGCGGGCTGGTCAAACTGGCTGTGGCGGATTTTGGCGGTGACGGCCATGGGCTCCTTCAGCTCCTCAAAGGGGAAGAACACCCAGTCCTTTGCCCACAGCTCCCGGGAGAACAGGGCTTCGTTGGGGCCGACGGTAACGGTGCCCGCCGCCATGTCCTTGCCGGTGACGTACGCCGGCTCCCCCAAGGACAGCCCTAATCCTTTTCGTTGGCCGATGGTGTAGCATACCGTGCCCCGGTGCCGCCCCACGATTTGGCCCTGCTGGTTCAGGAAATCCCCGGGTTCCAGGGGCTTTCCGGTGTATTCCGTAAGGAAGGCGGTGTAATCTCCCCCGGGGACGAAGCAGATGTCCTGGCTGTCGTGCTTGCGGGCGTTGACAAAGCCGTGGGCTTCGGCAATCCGGCGCACTTCCTCCTTGGTCAGCCCCCCCAGAGGGAACTGAATCCGGGACAGCTGCTCCTGGGTCAGGCAGGCGAGAAAATAGGTCTGATCCTTGGCCTGGTCTGCCGCCCGCTTCAGCAGGTACCGTCCGCTGTCCGGGTCCCGCTCCACCCGGGCATAGTGGCCGGATACCACGGTGTCGCAGCCCAATTCCTCAGCCCGCTGCAAAAGCTTTCCGAATTTCAGATAGCGGTTGCAGTCGATGCAGGGGTTGGGGGTGCCGCCTTCATAATAGGTATCCACAAATTTGTCCATGACCTGCCGCCGGAATTCCTCTGTAAAATTGAAAACATAGTGCCGGATTCCCAGCCGGTGGGCCACTGCCCGGGCGTCCTCCACGTCATCCAGGGAGCAGCAGGTTTTGCTGCCCTCGGGGGAGACAGAATCGCCGCCATACAGCCGCATGGTGGCCCCGATGCACGCAAAGCCCTTTTCCAGCATCAGCAGCGCTGCCACGGAGCTGTCCACCCCGCCGCTCATTCCGATTAACGCTTTCATGGGAATACCTCCTTCTTGTAGGGGAGGATATCATCCTCCCACCAGGTAAAAAATTGAGTGTTTCGTTGAATAGGACCATGTCCCGATCATTGCCCGGCCACTGTAGGGGGACACAAATGTCTCCCCTGCAGTGGGTCCTGCATGATTTACCGTTCTGCAGCTTTCTCTGTATGCCCTTGAATTTTATCAAGGCTGTCCTGTTTGATCTGCTCCCGCAGGGCGGTAAGCCAGGGGCTGAACTGCACCCGGTCGAAGGCGTAGGTCAGCTGCAGGTCATACTCATTGGGCTCCCAGGAGGCAATGTCCGACTCATTGTGGGAGATCAGGGCTTCCAGACCGTCCAGAGCCTTGTACAGCTTGGCTTCCACCGTTACCCTTTCCTCCATTTCCCGGTAGAGGGCTTCCATCTCCCCTTTCACCGGCTCTGGCAGGGAGGCTACCCAAGCATTCAGCAGCTGCTCTTCCCTGCCCTCGTCGGCCTGGGTTTTCAGGAACACAGGAATGTCCCCGGTGAAGCACTCTCCCAGGTCGTGGATCAGGCACATGTGAATCACCTTGTCCATATCCACCTCCGGGAATTCCCCCTTCATCCACCAGGCCATCAGGGCCAGCCGCCAGCTGTGCTCTGCCACGGTTTCCCTGCGCCCGCCGGGGGTGTCGCAATGGCGGGTGGTGTCCTTCAGCCGGGCGGCGGTGTGCAGCATTTCCAGCAGGATTGTCGGTTCCATTTTCAGCGCTCCTTTGTGTTTTTTTCTTTGATTATATCACCCCGGTCAAGGCAGGTAAATTGTAATTTAGCTACCGGAACCGACGCACCCCTTGGCTCCCCCTATGGGGGAGCTGGCTGCCCCGTAAGGGGCAGACTGAGAG
>CAMEWH010000059.1:0-12956 GCA_945940335.1 uncultured Clostridia bacterium
ATGTGCCAGACCGGCAACGCCATGATCTTCGGCAAGGCCATGCCTCTGTTCGAGAACAACTTCATGAAGAACAACGCCGCCCTGGAAGCCAACGACGGCACCGCCGTTGAGAATTCCCTGCCCATGGAATATGCCTTCCTGCCCGTTCCCACCATGATGGGCTGCGCCGAGTCCTGCTACGGCACCGTTGACGGTCTGATCGCCATGCGCAACAAGAACACCACCGACGAGCACCTGAAGAACGTCCTGCTGTTCATGGATTACATCTGCTCCGGTGATCGTATTGCCTCCTGCATGAACGAGCTGTTCCTGGATCCCGTGTGCCAGTCCGGCCGGGATGCCCTGGTACTGCCCGAGGGCCGCGATGCCCAGAACCTGGCCACCGCTTCCCGCTGCATCGCCATGGTGCAGGTTCCTCCCGCAGGTGTCACCGCTGAGATGACCGCCACCGCGAAGCAGCTGATGGACGAGCAGATCGTTCCCAAGTTCCAGCTGCTGCTGGCCGGCGAAGCCACTGCTCAGGAAGTTTACGATCACATCTGTGAGGCTGCTTTCTACGCCTTCGGCGAAGAAAACTGCGTCCACGGTCAGATTGGATAAATAAAAAACAAGCCCACCCCACCTCGGTGGGGTGGGTATTTTACCCTGGGAGGTAGCAAATGAACGGAACGAAAACGACTCAGTTGAAACCCCGCCGAAAATTCCGCTTCACCAGCGACGACCGCTGGGGCTATATCTTCATCGCCGCCGCGATGATCATCTTCTGCGTGTTCACGCTGTATCCCGTGTTCAACGCAATCTACACCAGCTTCTATGATTACAAGCCCTTCGGCTCCAAATTTGTGGGCTTTAAAAATTACGTCACCACTCTGAAATATTCCAAATTCAATCTTTTTTACAAGGCCGCCTGGAACACCCTGGTGTATACCGCCGTGGTGGTGCCCCTGTCGCTGCTGATTTCCTTCAGCGTGGCCATCATGATCCTGCCCTTCAAAAAGAAAACCCAGTCCGTCTTCAAAGCCATGTACTATCTGCCCGGCATCGCCTCCGGCGTGGCGCTGAGCGTGGTGTGGCTGTGGCTGTACGACTCCTCTCCCGATGGCCTGTTCAACCAGCTGCTGGGCTTCTTCGGAATCCCCGCCCAGAACTGGCTGTCCTCCACCAAAACCTCGATGCTTTCTCTGATGATCATGGCTCTTCTTTCCAGCCACGGTACTCAGATTATCACCTATATCGCCGCCCTGCTCAGCATTGACAACAGCTATTTTGAGGCTGCCGAGCTGGATGGGGCTACCTTCTTCCAGAAAGTCCGCTTTATTGTCTGGCAGCTGGTGAAGCCCACCACGCTGTTCCTGCTGGTCACCGGCGTGATCGGCTCCTTCCAGGTCTTTATGAACGCCTACATGATGACCGGCGGCGGCCCCGACAATTCCACCACCATGATCGGCCTGTTGATTTACAACAATGCCTTTGAATACGGCAAGTACGGTCTGGCCTGCGCCCAGGCAATTCTGCTGGCCATCGTCATCGCTGTGATGTCCCTGTTCCAGTTCAAGATGATGGGCGTGGACGTCGAATATTAAGGAGGGCTGACAATGGCAACAGGCTTATATTCCCAGCACCTGAACAACAAGAAGGTGCGCTATCTTCGCAACACCGTCATTACCATTGTCCTGGTGGTTCTGGCTGCCGCCACGCTGTTTCCCATCGTGTACATGATTATGTCCGCTTTCGGTCCCAACGTGGCCACTTCCGGCAATATGCGCACCATCTTCCCCAGCCGCTTTACCCTGGAATCCTTTCAGGCGTTCTTCGATTTCAACAAGTATTCCCTGCGCTGGATCTGGAACTCCTTCGTTGTTGCCGCCGGCACCGTGATCGGCAACGTGATTTTTGCTTCCATGGCAGGCTACGCCTTTGCCAAGATCCGCTTCAAGGGAAGCAACTGGCTCTTTGCCCTGATCCTGGTGGCCATGATGATCCCCTACCAGGTCACCCAGGTGCCGCTGTATATTCTGATGGTGCAGAAGTTCTCCATGACCAACACCTACGCCGCCATGATCCTGCCCAGCCTGTGCACCGCCTACAACATCTTCCTGTGCAAGCAGTTCTTCACCGGACTGCCCACACCGCTGATTGAAAGTGCCAAGCTGGAAGGCTGCAACCAATTCCAGATCTTCACCCTGATCATCCTGCCCCTGGCCAAGACCGTTCTGGCTGTTATGGCCATCAACACCTTCATGTCCAGCTGGAACAATTTCTTCTGGCCCTTCCTGGTCACCAACGACCCGGCCATGTATACCATCCAGGTTGGCCTGAAGCAGTTCAAATTTGCCAATGAGACGCTGTTCGCGCCCATGATGGCCGGTGCCACCATTTCCGCACTGCCCATGTTCATCATGTTCTTCGCGCTTCAGAAGTACTTCATGGAAGGCGTTACCATCGGCGCCGTCAAGGGCTGAACCATCCAAACGCGGCCCCCACGTTTCGGTGGGGGCCGTTCTTTTCAGAGAGGATTCAATATGATACGAAACTACTTGCCCACTGACGACGCGGCCCTGCTGGCCCTTTGGAACTCCGCTGGGGTTCGCTGGGGCTACGCACCGCTGACGGCGGATGCTTTTGAGGTTCTTCTGCTGAAGCATCCGGATTTCTCCCCGAAATTCACCTTCGTCTTGGAGGAGAACGGCACCATTTTGGGATTCATCAATGGCTGTACTGGCAATCACATTCCAAGAGGCGATGTCCGGGGCTATCTCAGCTGCCTGCTTCTGGTGGAGAACGCGGATACCGATGAAAATACGGCGCTGCTGTTAGACGCGCTGGAAAACGCCTTCCGCCGGGCCGGACGAAGCCAATGCGCCGTCACCTTCTTCAATCCCATCCGGCTGCCCTGGATCATCCCCGGTACCAATGGTCACCAGCACAACAACGCCCCCGGCGTTGCGGTGGACTTGCCGCTGCATGGCAGAATGCTGGCAAAGGGCTATCAGGAAGCTGCCCGGGAGTGCGCCATGCACCTGGATCTATCCGGCTTCCGCACCCCTGACCGGGTGGAGGAAAAAGCCCTCCGCATGGCCCGGGAGGGCTACACCGTGGCCCGGTACGATCCGGCACTTCACACCGGTCTGGAGGAAATGGTAGCATCCCTGGAAAATCCCATGTGGTCGGCAGAAATTCCCGCTGCCGGAAAATCCGGCATGGAGCTTCTGGTTGGGCTTCAGGGCAATACCTGTGCCGGGTTCACCGGCCCCATCTATCCTGAGGAAACCGGGCGAGGGTACTTTGCGGGCATCGGCGTGGCCCCGGCCTATGAGGGCAACGGGTTGGGCACGCTGCTGTTTTACCGCCTGCTGCAGCGGGAAAAGGAAGCCGGTGCCCGGTACATGTCCTTGTTCACCGGAGAAAACAATCATGCGAAGCAGATTTATCTTGGCGCAGGATTCCGGGTTGTCCGGAAATTCGGTGTCATGCTGAAGGAGTTGTAACTGATGGAATACAAAAACCACACCGTTCTCGCCATCGGCGCCCACATCGGCGACGCGGAACTCACCGCCGGCGCGCTGCTGGCCACCTGCGCCGTCCACGGCGGCAAAGCCGTGACCCTGGCCCTGACTGCCGGGGAAAAGGGTGCTCCCGCCGGGGCGAACATTGAGGAGTACCGCCGCAGCAAAATCGGGGAGGCGGAAGCCTTCGCCCGGGAGCTGGGCGGCGAAGCCTATGTGCTGGACTATGCCGACGGATTGCTGCCGGACAACGATGAGGTCCGCTTTGCCGTTTGCGACGTCATCCGAAAGGTCAAACCTGACATCATTGTGACCCACCATGAAAACAGCATGCACAAGGATCACGCGGTTTGCCATAAGATCGTAGTGGATGCCTGGTTCTATGCCGCCATCGACGGCTTTCAGCGGAAGGACCCCAAGCATTTTGCCCGCCACCTGTACTTCGCCGAAAACTGGGAGGATGCCCCCGGTTTCCAGCCCTATGTCTATCTGGATGTGACCGACGGATATCCCCTTTGGGAGAAGGCCATTGATCACCATTGGTTCGCCGTGCATTCTTCCAGCTTCCCCTACAAGGAGTACTACGCCCATCTGAAACGACTGCGGGGGATCCAGGGCCGAAAGGGCTATTGCGAGGCATTTATGATCCCCCGGGAGCAGTACCGACTGGTACAAACATTGGAGGAACTATAATATGGTAGAGCTGAAAAAAATCGCCACCGAGCAGAGAAACCCCAATACCATGAACATTGATACCCTGTCCACCCTGGAGATGGTGAAGCTCATCAATCGGGAGGATCATCATGTTGCCGAAGCGGTGGCTCTGGTCACCGACAAAATTGCCCAGGCTGTGGATGTGATTGCCGACCGCCTGGGAAAGGGCGGCCGCCTGATCTATTGCGGCGCAGGCACCTCCGGGCGTCTGGGCATCCTGGACGCCGTGGAATGTCCCCCCACCTACTCCACCGAGCCGGAAATGGTTCAGGCCCTGATGGCCGGCGGATACCCCGCCATCTTCAAGGCCGTGGAAGGTGCGGAGGACAGCAAGGAGCTGGGCGTGGAGGATATGAAGGGTATCGGATTCTGTGATGCCGACGTGCTGGTGGGCATCGCCGCCTCCGGTCGGACCCCCTATGTGCTGGGCTGCATGGAATACGCCAGGGAGCTGGGCGCCCCCACCGTGGCTGTCACCTGCTGCCCCGGCTCCGTGCTGGACCAGTTCGCCGACATCGGCATTGCCCCCTGCCCCGGCCCCGAGGTCATCACCGGTTCCACCCGGATGAAATCCGGCACCGCCCAGAAAATGGTGCTGAATATGCTCTCCACCGGCGCCATGATCAAGCTGGGGAAGGTTTACGGCAACCTGATGGTGGACGTAAAGCCCTCCAACGAAAAGCTGATTCGCCGGTGTGTCACCATCGTATGCAGCGCCACGGAATGCAGCGAATCTGCCGCCACCGCCGCCCTGGAGGCCTGCGGCTACCGTCCCAAAACCGCCATTGTGATGATTCTGTGCGGTGTGGACGCAGAAGAAGCCGCCCGCCTGCTGAAGCAGTCGGACGGCCGGATTGCAAAGGTTTTGGAGAAATAATTTTGATGGTTATCGGTTTGACAAGCCAAATTGTAATTTGGCGGGCTGGATCGCTTCCCAACTCACTGTAGGGGCGGCTCGCAGCCGCCCGCCAGGTAGTGCAACTGAGTGTTCGGGTGAACGGTATGCAGTCCTTTGTGGTACGTATTCGCCCGATCTGGTTTGTGATCTTTGGATGACACTGCGCGGGAGGCTAAGAGCCTCCCCTACAGTTAGGACGGAACATGGTTCCATTCACCCCACTGCCAAATTGCAATTTGTCGGGCAACTGAGCAGAGCCGATCAGCATATAACATTTTACAGATTGATGCGGCCCATGACCACGCCGTGGGCTGCGCCGGTGGCGGAGGGAGCGTTGTTGCAGATACCAAACAGAGCCTCATTGGCCAGAATGGCAAAGGCAACCGCCTCCTTCGCGTCGCTGTCCAGCCCCAGGTCCTCCTGAATCTGCACCCTGCACTCCGGGAGGGCCTCCCGCAAAAAGCGAAGCAGAGTGGGATTCCGGCTTCCGCCGCCGGCAACCACCAGTCTGCCGGGGAGCCTGGGGGCAAACCGCCGCAGGCTGAGGGCAATGGAGGAAGCGGTGAAAGCCGTCGCCGTGGTCAGCACATCCACCATCGGGTAATCCCCGAAGGAGAGCAGCTCTTCCACATATTCCCTGCCGTAATATTCCCGGCCCGTGGTTTTGGGAGGCTCTTTTGCCAAGTAAGGGTCTTTCAGCATCCAGTCAAGCAGTTCGGGAATGACCTTTCCGGAGGCCGCCAGCCGGCCGCCGTCGTCATAGGTCTGCTTTCCTTCTGTCAGTCGGGTGGTCAGGGCATCCATCACCATGTTGCCCGGGCCGGTGTCGAAGGCGGTAACCTGATCCAGAGTGCACCCGGCAGGAAGCAGGGTCACATTGCCGATGCCGCCGATGTTCTGCAAAGCCACATCCTCGGTGTCGCTGCGGTACAGCAAAAATTCGGTGTAGGGCACCAGCGGAGCGCCCAGTCCTCCGGCGGCCATATCCCGGATACGGAAATCGCTGACCACCGGGCAGCCGAATTCCTCCGCCAGGTAGGACGGATCACCGATCTGCAGCGTGCCCCGAAGGGTGGTATCCAGATAGGGCGTGGGGTCGGGAATGTGATAAACCGTCTGACCGTGGCAGCCGATGAGGTCGATTTTCTCCACCCCCGTCCGCCTTAGCAGCTCCCGTACCGCCTGGGCATAGAGCTTGCCCAGATGGGTGCCCAGCAGGCAGACCTCCCGGGTGCCGCCGGTGCTGCCGCCGCAGATGTCCAGAATGGCCTGGCGGGTGGCACCGTCAAAGCTCTGGAAGTAAAAGCCCAATTGTTCGACCTTTGTTTCAAGTCCGGAGCCGGTGATTTTGGTGAGCACGGCATCGATGCCGTCGGCGGAGGTACCGCTCATCAGGCCCACCACCAGCCGGGCATCCTTGTTCCAAAGCTCCATAAATGGGTGATTCATCCATCATTACCCCCTTTTTCTTTCAGTCTACCTGTTTTCTCGATCATTGTCAAGGAGGGAATCCCATGGTTCAATTCGGTGCGGACCGCACAGCGGAATTCGCGCATTTCTTCACCGGGCGGGTGGCTCTGCTCACCGGCCCCTCCGGCCGGACCAGGTCCAATCAGTCCACAATCCAGGTGTTAAAGGATCGCTGCGATCTGCAGCTGCTTCTCGCCCCGGAGCATGGCGTGCGGGGCGACAAGGCCGCCGGCGCTTTCTTTGCCGACGAAATCGACCCGGAAAGCGGTCTGCCGGTGTGCAGCCTCTACACCAAAGAATCCAAGCGGCTGTCTTCTCAGCTTCTGGAGCGGTTTGATACCCTGGTGTATGACATCGCCGACGTGGGCTGCCGCTACTATACCTTCATCTCCACGCTTTACGGCTGCATTACCGACTGCGCTGCCGCCGGAAAGCGGCTGGTGGTACTGGACCGCCCCAATCCCCTGGGTGACCGGGTGGAGGGCGGACTGCTCCAGGAGGAGGTTTCCAGCTTTGTGGGCTGCTATCCCATTCCCGTGTGCTACGGTCTGACCTGCGGAGAGCTGGCCCGGATGATGAACGAGGAACAGCACCTGGGCTGCGATCTGAAAATTGTCCCCTGTGCCAATCTGACCCGGGAAATGACCTTCCGTGACTGGAACCACTACTGGGTGATGCCCAGCCTGGGCATTCCCCGCTTTGAAACCGCCCTGCTCTACCCCGGCACCTGTCTGATCGAAGGCACCTGTCTCTCCGAAGGGCGGGGAACAGCGGACCCCTTTGCCATCATCGGTGCCCCCTTCATCGAAGCAGATCGCTTCAGCCGCTCCATGAATCACCTGAACCTGCCCGGAGTGGTGACCACACCGGTGTATTTCACCCCCACCACCTCCAAGCATCAGGGCCAGCTCTGCGGCGGCATTCATCTGCACATCACCGATGAAAAGCAGCTGCGGCCGGTAGAGCTGGGTGTGCGGCTGCTGGATTTGCTGCGCAAATGCTACCCCGATGATTTTCGGTTACTGCCGCCCTTCCGGGAGGGAGGAAAGCCCTTCCTTTCCCTTCTGGCGGGCCACCGGGCGTTTGAATCCCCCCAGTGGGACGCGGAAGAAATCCTGAACCGCTATTCCCGGGAATGTGAGGATTTCCGGCTGCGCAAGGCCCCCTATGAACTCTATCCCAAGGAGAATTGATATGGACATGACAATCAAACAGCTGCTGGGCCAGAAGCTGGTTTTCGGCTTCCACGGCCAGGAGCTTTCCGAGGAATTCATCCGACTGATCAAAGAATATAAGATCGGCAATGTGATCCTGTTCCTGCGCAACGTTAAAAGCGCGGACCAACTGCGCAGGCTCTGCGCCCAGATTCAGGAGCTGATTCAGGCAGAGACCAGCTATCCCGCTTTCATCATCATCGATCAGGAGGGGGGCATGGTGACCCGACTGCCCCAGGACGCGGTGAACGTTCCCGGCGCCATGGCCCTGGCCGCCACCGGGGATGTGGAAAACGCCCGTAAAGCCTCCCAGATCACCATCCGCCAGCTCCGCGGCCTGGGCCCCAATTTCAACATGGCCCCTGTGCTGGACGTGAACAACAACCCCAGGAATCCCGTCATCGGCGTGCGCAGCTTCGGCGATGACCCGGAAGCCGTTGCCGCCTTCGGCACCGCCGCAGCCCAGCCTTACGAGGGCAGCGGCGTTCTGTGCTGCGGCAAGCACTTTCCCGGCCACGGCGATACCGCAGTGGACAGCCATTTGGGTCTGCCCCTGGTGGACAAAACCTTGGAGGAGCTGGAAGCACTGGAGCTGGTTCCCTTCCGCCGGGCAAGCGATGCCGGAATTCCCGCCATCATGATCAGCCATGTGGTGTTCCCCCAGCTGGAACGGGAGCGGATCCCCTGCACCATGTCCCGGGAGATCATTACCGGGCTGCTGAAGGAGAAGATGGGCTATCAGGGCCTGATCCTCACCGACTGCATGGAAATGCTGGCCATTCAGGACCACTACGGCACGCCCGAGGGTACCGTGGCTGCCATCAAGGCCGGCGTGGATCTGGCGGAAATATCCAGCACCATCGGTTTGGAATGGGCCGCCGCCAAGGCTGTGAACGAGGCCGCCCAACAGGGCGAACTGGACATGGAGGAAATCAAGGCCTCCGTGGAAAAGATTCTGCGTTACAAAGGGCAAATCCGCCTGGATCTGGACATTGACCACTGCAATCTGGAGGAAGACCGTCTGGCTGCCCAGACCATGACCCGTCAGGCCATTACCTGCTGCAGCGGCACCGCTCCCCTGGCGGGTGAAAAGACCTTCTTCTGCGGCTGTGCCGACTACCGCACTTCCGGTGCCGCCAACGAATCCGGAAGCACCAGGACCTTCGTGGCGCACATGGGTCAGGCCTTCGGTGCTCCCGGCATGGTCACCTCCCACACCCCGGAAGCGGCAGAAATCGAAGAAGCCGCCCGCCTGGCGGCACAGCAGGAGCAAATCATCCTCTGCACCTGCAACGCTCACCTCTTCCAGGGGCAGCTTGCTCTGGCAGAAGCGCTGGCTGCCACCGGAAAGCCGCTGACCGTGGTTGCCCTGCGCAATCCTTACGACATTCCCCTGCTGCCGGATTGCCAATGCAAAATCGCAGCCTATGATTACTCCATTCCCAGTCTGATTGCCCTGGAAGAGGTATTCCGGGGCGGTGAAATGACCGGAACGCTCCCCGTGAAGCTTTGAGGTGACTGCCATGTTTATTGCAGGAATCGACGGCGGCGGCACCCATACCCGGCTGGAAATCCGGGATATGGACAACCATCTCCTCCGTCGGGAGAAATTCGGGCCCTTTAACCTCAATTCCATCGGCGAGGCTGCCTTTCGCCAACTTCTGACTGGCATCTTTGCTTCCTGCGGTGATATGGCCCAGTGCGCAGGAATCTGTTTCGGTGCCGCCGGAATTTCCAATCCCAAGGTTGGGGATATCCTGACGGAAGAATTGGACCGTGCCGGTTTCACCGGCAAGTGGAAGCTCTGCGGTGACCAGGAAATTGCCCTGCGTGGCGCCATGGACAGCCCCGGTGCGGCAGTCATCGCCGGAACCGGCTCTATCTGCTTCGGCAAAAACCAGGCAGGCTTCACCGCCCGCAGCGGCGGCTACGGCCATCTCATTGACGATGGCGGCAGCGGCTACGCCCTTGGCCGGGACGTACTGAGCAGCGCGGTACGGGCCGTGGACGGCCGGAGCAGCAACCGGGCGCTTCTGGATGCGGTTCTCACCCGGCTGGGCGGCAGCACCGCCGGAGACATCGTCTCCTTTGTCTACAGTCCCTCCACCGACAAAGCCGCCATCGCCCAATATGCTGCCATTGCCCTGGAGCAGACCGCCCAGGGAAACCGGGAAGCCCAGGCAATTCTGACCAGGGGTGCCCGGGAGTTGTATGATCTGGTTCAGGCCGTACAGCGGAAATTACAGATGGCACAATGTCCCATTGCCCTTCTGGGCGGTCTGATCACCGCCGACAACCCCTACCGACGCATTGTTGCCGAGACCCTTTCTCCCCTGGGAACCGTCATCACACCTGCTCACGATGCCCTGTGGGGCGCAGCACAGATGGCCTGGGAAATACTCCCCTAATAGGAAAAGTCCCCCGCATTCCGTTTTGGGAATGCGGGGGGAATCATTTTGTCAGATGGTATCCCAGGTCAGGGTTCCGCCGTACTGTCCGGCGGTTTTCCGGTTCCAGCCCTCAGCTCCGGAGGGGTAGAACGCCGATGCCGTCACGCCCTTAAAGGCGTTGGAGGCGATCTGAGGGGCATTTCCATAGAAGGTCACGCTCCACATGCCGCAGTTGGAAAAAGCCTCTGTACCGATCTCTGTGACGTTCTCGGGAACCCGCAGGCTGTCCAGCTTGGTGCAGTAGCTGAAAGCATACCGGCCAATTCGCTCCAGGGTTTCGGGGAGCACCACGGCGGTGAGGGCCTTGCAATTGCGGAAGGCATAGTTGCCGATTTCCGTCACACCGTCAGGAATCATTACGGAAGTGATGGATGCACAGTCCCGGAATGCCCCGTCGCCAATGGTCTGAACGCTGCCGGGAATGGACACATCCGTCAGATTCCGGCAGCCTGCAAAGGCCTCCGCGCCGATGCGCTCCAGATTGACCGGCAGATTGGCCGTTTTGAGCCCGGTGCAGCCGTAGAAGGCCAACTCGGAGATTTCCGTCACAGCCTCCGGTACAGTGACCGTACGCAGGCTGGAGCAGCCATAGAAAGCCTGGCTGCCGATGAAGGACACATTATCAGAAATGAAAACATCCACAAGGGCGGTGCAGCCCCGGAAGGAGGCCACCTCAATGGCGGTGACGGAATCCGGGATAGCCATGGTATTCAGCTTGGTGCAGCCATAGAACGCATAGCCGCCCAGGGTTTCCACCGTGCCGGGAATCTGGATCCAGGTCAGGTCTGTGCAGTTTGCAAAAGCGGCCCAGCCGATGCTTTCCAGGCTGCCGGGGAGCTTGATTTCCTTCAGGGCTGTACAGCCCCGGAAGGCTTCATCCCCGATGGAGAGCAGCTTATCCGGGAAGGTGAGCTTTTCCAGATTGACGCAATTGACAAAAGCCAGATTGCCGATATTGGTCACGCCTTCGCCAATCACCAGCTCTTTGATGGATTCCCGGTTTTCATCCCAGGGAGCGGGACGGCCCTCCCGGAAGTCGAACATCTCACCGGTACCGGTGATGGTCAGTGTTCCGGCAGAGGACAATTCCCAGTTCAAGGAAACACCGCAGATGCCGGAACCGGGCAAATCCTCTGCCGTCGTGGCAACCGTGGGGGCTGCCCATTTTTCTTCCTCTGCTTTGATCAGCGCATCCCGAACATCCTCCGGCAGGGTGTTCAGGAACTGGTCCAGAATGTCCCCTGCTTCGATTTCGATCAGGCGGTCAAATTCCGCCTGAATCTCAGGGTCAATTTCCACCGCTCCCACTTTGGGCGCAGCGGTGAGCATACAAGTACATAGCACAGCAGCAAGCCAACGTTTATGCAGATTTTTCATAACAAACCTTCCTTTCTGCTCCGGGAAAAACCCGGTGATGTGCCGTGAGGGAAAACGTCAATTGTTTTGCTTCTTCTCCGCTTCTTTCTTGGCACCCCCTCTGCGGCGGCGTCTGCGGGGACGGGAGGGTGCCTCCGGTTCGGCCTTCTGTGCCCGACGGGCATAGGCTTCCGCTGCTTCAGAGGTGGCCTCATAAGTCAGGCGGCTGACCCGAATGGTGCTGTCCGGCTGTGTAGACAATCGGACACGAATCAGGAACTTACCGTGGTCGGCGCAGGTAGCCAGGTCCATATACCGGTGGCCCGGCTGGGCAAACCAACGGGAGCCCAGCATCTGTCTGCCGCAGACAGGGCAGATATTCTCGCACCCAGCCATGGCAGACAACGCTTCCTGTTTGTCTTTATAATCCCGGAAAACCTTTCGATCCAGGCAGCCGGGAAGCTCCGCACCGTGGAAGCCGTTCTCATGGCTGCGGACCGCCTGGTCGTATTCATCGATGCCACGGGACAAGTTAAGCCGCTGACAAATCAGAGCAGTGTGATAAGCGTCGCCCAAAGCATCATGGGCGGGACGGCTGGGTTCAATTTGGAAGGTCTCCATAGCGGTTTTCAACGCCTTCTGGGAATTGGAACCATCCGTCTGCGCATTGAAAATCATCTGCGCGTTGTACCATCTCTCTGTCCAGCTCAGATCCAACGAAAACAGCTGAAGATTCTCCCGCAGGATGCCAATATCATCAAATCCCCAGGTGAGGAACACTGGATCTTCTCCGCACCAGGTCCGAAATTGCTCCATCGCTTCCGGGAAGGGAACGCCCTCAGCGCGGAGCCTGGTTTCCTTGATGCCAGTAAGCTTGCTGACCCGGCGATTTAAGTGTCTGTAGAACTTGGGGATAACCATGATCTGGAATTCATCCGCAGGTCCCCCCTGCTCATCCAGTCGAACCGCACCAATCTGAATGATCTCCCCCCGGATGGCTACTGGAAGAACCTTTTTGGAAGAAGGTGAACCGGGCCAGGGCTGATTCCACTCCATATCTAAAACAATAAAACTCATCGTGCCAACCTCTATCTTGTAGTCCTGTTCTTGTATCATACCACATTTATAGTACTTCTGTAAACAGGAAGTTTCATGAACCCAAGGAAGCGACGGTAACATTTTTGTGAATAGCCGATCGTATCAATGGCAAACCGGGTTGATCATCATCCCGCTGAGACAGTCCGGTGGATTGTCCCAGGCATTACGGGAAAAAACAAAAGACCGCATCCGAAAGGATGCGGTTTGGTATGTTGGCATTACCTATCTTCCCGGCAAGTCGCCCTGCAAG
>CAMEWH010000060.1:0-12445 GCA_945940335.1 uncultured Clostridia bacterium
GGTAAATTGTAATTTGGCGGGCTGGGATTGACGCACCCCTTGGCTCCCCCTATGGGGGAGCTGGCTGCCCCATAGGGGCAGACTGAGAGGGCAACACATGGATTTTGGTTGCCATTGTCTTACTGCGGTACCCTCTCAGTCAGCCTGACGGCTGCCAGCTCTCCCAAAGGGAGAGCCAAGAGGGGCTTTGCCGTATCTGCCCGCCAAATTACAATTTACCATAAGAAATCCTCACGATCCACACGCTGTGCAATCAACCTCAGAAGGGAAGAAAGACCATGAAAGTCCTGTTGCAAGACCTGACCAAAGTGTTCCCCAGCCGCAAGAAAGGCGGTGCGGATACAGTGGCCGTGAACAAATTCAATTTTGAAATCCCCGACGGCAAGCTCATCGGCCTGCTGGGCCCTTCGGGCTGTGGCAAAAGCACCACACTGTACATGATCTCCGGCCTGCAGAAGCCCACCTCCGGCAAGATTTTCTTCGGCGACGACGATGTCACCGATCTGGCGGCGGAAAAGCGGGGGGTGGGCCTGGTGTTCCAGAACTATGCCCTGTACCCCCACCTGACGGTGCAGCAGAACATTCTGTTCCCCCTGGAAAACCTGAAGGGCAAAGACAAGCTGACCAAGGAAGAGATGCGCAGCCGTGCCTTGGAAGCGGCAAAGCTGGTGCAGATTGACCAGTTGATGGACCGCAAGCCCAGCGAGCTCTCCGGCGGTCAGCAGCAGCGGGTGGCCATCGCCCGGGCTCTGGTGAAAATGCCCCGGGTGCTGCTGCTGGACGAGCCCCTTTCCAATCTGGACGCCCGGCTGCGGCTGCAGACCCGGGAGGAAATCCGCCGCATCCAGAAGCAGACAGGCATCACCACCGTGTTTGTCACCCACGACCAGGAGGAGGCCATGAGCATCTCCGACTGCATCGTGGTGATGAAGGCCGGCGTGGTAAACCAGATTGGCAAGCCCCAGGAGGTTTACGACGATCCGAAGAATCTGTTCGTGGCCAAATTCCTGGGTACGCCCCCCATCAACATTTTTAACGGCCGGGTTTCCGGCGGCAGGCTGCTGCTGGGGCAGGACGAGGTGCTGACCCTCTCCGGTGTTCCCGACGGCGATGTGATCGTTGGCATCCGGCCCGAGGGCTTTCTCCCCGACGAACAGGGCGGACTGAAATGCCATATGGTGAACGTAGAGGTCATGGGCCGGGATGTGAGCGTGGTATCCACCCACCCCGCCTTCCAGGGCGCTGCCATCCGCTCCATCATCGCCTCCGATGCCGGGGTGGATCGGGAGGCGGAGACGATCCGCTTCCGCCTGAAGCCCGGCAAGGTGCTGCTGTTCGATCCCGAGACCGAAGCACGGATTCCCTTCCGGGCAGAATAAGGAGGCCCCATGGAATACAAGAGTAACAAGGGCTGGCTGTATTTGCTGCCCGCCGGGGTGTTTTTAGGCGTGTTCATGGTGTATCCCCTGGTCGACGTGTTCATCTACTCCCTGGAGGAAGGATTCAATTTTGCCTCCCAAACCTACACCGGGGTGGGGCTGTACAATTTCTCCTATGTGCTCCATGACCCCTATTTCCTCCAGGCCCTGAAAAACACCTTCATTCTGGTCATCATCACCGTGCCCCTCTCCACCGGACTGGCCCTGCTGATTTCCCTGGCCCTCAGTTCCATCCGAAAGCTGAAGGATTTGTTCCAGACCGTGTTCTTCCTGCCCTATGTGACGAACACGCTGGCGGTGGGCCTGGTGTTCATGATTCTCTTTAAAAAGACCCCCTATTCCGACGGCCTGGTGAATCTGGTGCTCAGCTGGTTCGGCATGACCCCGGTGGACTTCATCGACGGACCCTACTGGGCAAAGATGTTCGTATTGTGTTTCTACACCGTCTGGATCGTCATGCCCTTCAAGATTCTGATTCTCACCAGTGCCCTGGCCTCGGTGAACGAGACCTACTACAACGCCGCCCGGGTGGACGGCACCTCCCGGCTGCGGATGTTCACCAGAATCACCCTGCCCATGATCTCCCCCTCCATTTTCTATCTGATCATCACCGGCTTCATCGGCGCCTTCAAGGCCTACAGTGACGCCGTAGCCCTGTTCGGCGTGAACCTGAACAACGCCCAGATGAACACCATCGTGGGCTATGTGTACGATATGCTCTACGGCAACTCCGGCGGCTACCCCTCCTACGCCTCCGCCGCCGCCATCGTGCTGTTCTCCATCGTGCTGACCATCACCTGCATCAATCTGCTGGTGAGCAAGAAGCACGTACATTATGTGTGAGGTGCCCCATGGAGAAGAAAAATGAACCCCTGCACCATCTGGGCTCCGGCCTGCGCCGGGGGGCGGTGTGGGCCCTGCTGGTTTTCTGGGCGCTGATGGTGCTCTTCCCCTTCTACTGGATGCTGCTCACCTCGGTGAAAAGCTACGGCAGCTACAACGCGGAGTATGTGCCCAAGCTCTTCACCCTGAGCCCCACCCTGCAAAATTATGCCGATGCCTTCCGGGCAGTGCCCCTGGCCCGGTATTTCCTGAATACCATGCTCTTCACCGTGATCACCACCGCCATCATGCTGGTGGTGACGGTGCTGGCGGCCTTCGCCTTCGCCCGGCTGAACTTCCGGGGCAAGGACTTGGCCTTCACCGTGTTTCTGTCATTGATGATGATTCCCAACGAGCTGGTGGTGATCACCAACTACGTCACCATCACCAACGCGGAGCTGCGTAATACCTTTCTGGGTTTGATTCTGCCCTCGGTGACCTCAGTATTCTACATCTATCTGCTCAAGGAAAATTTCTCCCAGATTCCCGACGAACTGTACTATGCCGCCAAGGTGGACGGCACCTCGGATCTCAAATACCTGTGGAAGGTGATGATCCCCATCTGCCAGCCCACCATCGTCACCGTGACCATCCTCAAGGTGATTGAATGCTGGAACAGCTACGTCTGGCCCCGGCTGGTCACCACGGATCCCAACCATTTTCTGGTGTCCGTGGGCATTCAGGAGATTCGGGAAAACGGCTTTGGCCGGGAGAATATCCCCGCCATGATGGCGGCAGTGGTGGTCATTTCCCTGCCCCTGATCATCCTGTTTTTGATCTTCCACAAAAAAATCATGGCCGGTGTGGCAAGAGGAGGCACCAAAGGATGAAAAAGCTTCTGTTTGCCCTGCTGACAGTGGTGCTGCTGACCCTGACCGGCTGCCACGGCGCCCGGGAGCAGCTCTCCTTCCGGATTCCGGAGAACTTCGACACCACCCGCCAGTATGAAATCACCTTCTGGGCCAAGAACGACACCAATGTGACCCAGGCGGAAATCTACAAAAAAGCCATCGCGAATTTTCAGGAGCTCTACCCCAATATCACCGTGAACATGCGCCTGTACACCGACTACAGCCGGATTTACAACGACGTGATCACCAATATCTCCACCGGAACCACCCCCAATCTGTGCATCACCTACCCGGACCACATCGCCACCTACCTCACCGGTGAGAACATCGTGGTGCCCCTGGACGAGCTTCTGGTGGACAGCCGCTACGGCCTGGGCGGCAGCCAGGTGGGCTTCGATGCCCCCAGTAAAGAGGAAATCGTCCCGGAATTCCTGGCGGAATGCAGCTTCTCCGGTCACCAGTACGCTCTGCCCTATATGCGCTCTACGGAAAGCTGTTATGTAAACAAAACCTATGTGGAGGCGCTGGGCTTTGAGCTGCCGGAGGTGCTGACCTGGGACTTTGTGTGGCAGGTCAGCGAGGCCGCCATGGAGAAAAACGCCGACGGCACCTACAAGGTCAACGGCCAAAAGGTGCTCATCCCCTTCATCTACAAGTCCACGGACAACATGATGATTCAGATGCTCCACCAGCGCTCCGCCGGATACTCCGACGAGAGCGGAAACATTGAAATCTTCAACGACACCACCAAAAGCCTGCTGGAAACCATCGCTGTCCACGCCAAAACCGGGGCCTTCTCCACCTTCAAGATTTCCAGCTACCCCGCCAATTTCCTCAACGCCGGACAGTGCATCTTCGCCATCGACTCCACCGCCGGCGCCACCTGGATGGGAAGCAAGGCGCCCCTGCTGGACATCAGCGAGGATGCGCTGGTGGAATTTGAGACGGCGGTGCTGCCCATCCCCCAGTTTGACCCGGAAAACATCAGCATGATCTCCCAGGGCCCCTCCATGTGCCTGTTCAACAAAGAGGACCCTCAGGAGGTACTGGCCTCCTGGCTGTTCATGCAGTACCTGCTGACAAACGACGTGCAGATCAGCTACTCCTGCACCGAAGGCTATGTGCCCGTCACCTCCAAGGCCCAGGAAAGCCCGGAATATCAGGATTACCTTTCCCGGGAGGGGGAGGACGGCACAGAGCACTATGAGGTGAAGCTGAAGGCCGCCAAGCTGCTGCTGGAAAACGCGGACAAGACCTTCGTCACCCCGGTGTTCAACGGCTCCGCCTCCCTCCGCTCCGCCGCGGGAGAGCTGATCGAGACCACAGTCAAATCCATCCGCCGGAAGCAGACGGTGGACGATGCTTTCTTCCAAAAGCTCTATTCCGACACCGCATCCCTATACCGGCTGGATCAGATTTCCGCCGGCAGCCGGTCCGGCGCCCAGTCCCTGGGCCCCCTGCCCGGCGCCTCCGTTGCCCTGCTGGTGAGCCTTGCAGTTTGCTGGCTGGGCATCCTGGCCTACCTGGCAAGAGAAGCACATAAAAAGCGGAAAAAGTAAATCATACCAAAGCTCCCCGTCAGTCGGGGAGCTTTGCTTATACGCGCTCAGAAAGGAAATTGTTGTTTATCGGTGGGTTGAATGGAACCGGGTACAGTGAGGATACCTTCCCCCGGGGGGAAGGTGCCCCAGTGCGCACACTGGGGCGGATGAGGAACGGCGATGCAGTGGGATGCGGAATGCACCCCAAAAAATGGATAAAGCGTTCCGTTTCGACCATTTTTTCGAAGTGCAAATCCGTATTTCACATTTCGCCGTTCCTCATCAGTCACCCAAATCGGTTCCGAAGTGCCGATTTGGGCGACAGCTTCCCCCCGGGGGAAGCTATGGGCGCTGCCGCGCCAGTGCGCGAAATTACAATTTACCGCATTACCCATTAGGGCGGAACGCATAAAAATATGCTGAAATCCCTTGCTTTTTCTCTTGTCAGCCGCTACAATAGCCGCGGATACACAACTACATCTTTAATCAGGAGGTTTCCCATGGGGGCGACACTTAAAAAGAACGATCCCTTCTATTCCGAACTGATGCGCCTGGTGGTGCCCATTGCGGTGCAGAGCTTCATGCTGGCCCTGGTCAGTGTGACGGACGCGGTGATGCTGGGGCGGCTGGACCAGCAGTCCATGGCTTCCGTCTCCCAGGCGGGCAACGTGCAATTTTTCCTGAGCCTGCTGGTGACGGGCTTCAGCATCGGCGTGGGCATCATGGCTGCCCAGTACTGGGGCAAGGGGGACGGCAAGTCCATTGAAAAAATCGCCCCCACAGGTCTGAAAATCATTCTGGTGCTGGGCGGGGCGGTGACCCTGGCGGCGCTGTTCGCCCCCACCACCCTGATGCGCATTCTCACCAGCGACCAGAACCTGATTCCCCTGGGTGCCGGCTACCTGCGGGTGGTGGCCCCCTCCTATTTCCTGTGCGGCATCACCCAGGTCTATTTCGCCCTGCTGAAAAACACCGGTCACACCGCCGAAAGCTCCATCATCAGCAGCATTGCGGTGGTGGTGAACATCATTCTCAATGGCGTGTTCATCTTCGGCTGGCTGGGTGCCCCCGCCATGGGCATTGAGGGCGCCGCCCTGGCCACGGTAATCGCCCGGCTGGTGGAGCTGGTGCTGGCGGTGATGGTCACCCGGCGCAAGAGCAGCGTGCAGCTGCGGTGGCGCTGGCTGCTCAAAAAAGCGGACAAGCTGCTATTCCAGGACTTCCTGCGCTACACCACCCCGGTGATCGGCGCCAGCCTGGTGTGGGGTATCGCGTTTATGTCCTACTCCGTGGTGCTGGGGCACATGGACGGTGACGCGGTGGCCGCCAACTCCATCACCGCCGTGGCCAAGAGCCTGATCTCCTGCCTGATCCGAGGCGTGGGCGGCGGCGCCGGCATCATGATCGGAAATCTGCTGGGTGCCAATCTGCTGGACAAGGCCAAGGAATACGGTGCCCGGCTGACCAAGCTCTCCGCCATTGTGGGCATCTGCACCGGCGCGGCTCTGGTGGTCATGACGCCCGTGATCATGCGCATTACGGAGCTGACCCCCCAGGCCGCCGGGTACCTGAAAATCATGATTGCCTTCACGGGCCTGAACATCGCGGCCCAGTCCATCAACCATGTGGTGCTGGACGGCATTTTCGGTGCCGGCGGCGACGCCAAGTTCGACATGAACACCAACATCATTTTCATGTGGTGTATCTGCGTGCCCCTGAGCCTGATGGCCGCCTTCTGGTGGCACCTCCCCGCCCCCGTGGTATTCTGCCTGTGCAGCATGGACGAGATCATCAAGCTCCCGGTGGTGTTCGTCCACTACCGCAAGTACATCTGGCTGAGAAACATCACAAGAGAGATGGAATAACACTTTTTGAATGGTCGCCTGTTGGATGAATCCGTAGGGAACGGCCTGTGTGCCGTTCCGCCCTGTCCCCATTTATGGTAGGGTGAATGGCATCACGTCCGTCCAAACCGCATTCCATTCAACCGGGCGTTCCGGTCCGTTGGGTTGTGGCCGCTGCGCGGATGGAACGGCACACAGGCCGTTCCCTACAAAATGGACGAACCATGTGCCAATTCCCCCACCGCTAAATATCAATTTCTGGCACCGACGAACAATTGATCCCCCTGGCCAATCTGGTCAGGGGGATTTTTCATGGGTTTATTTCAGAATTTCGCCGTTGCTCTGGATAACCTGGGCATACCAGCGGGCAGAATCCTTGGGGATTCGGTCGCAGGTTTCGTAGTCCACATACACCATACCGAAGCGCTCGTTGTAGCCGCTGGCCCACTCGAAATTGTCCAGGAAGCTCCACTGCATATAGCCCAGCAGGGGCACGCCCTCTTCCCCGGCCTTGGACAGCTCCCGCAGATACCGGGTGAGGAAATCAATCCGCTCCCCGTCGTGAACCACGCCGTCCAGGTAGACCCGGTCATTGCAGCTCAGGCCGTTCTCCGTGATCATAATGGGCTTGCCATAGCGGCGGTACATATTCATGGGGCCGAAGTGCATCACCTCCGGGGTGACCTTCCACTTGGTGGCGGTACGGGGGAAGCCGGCGGGAATGGGAGAGTAGGTACCGTCCTCCTCCACCGGGTCGCCCTGGTAGACGTTGATGCCCACAAAATCCGGGGCCTCCATCTTGTCCCAGTCCGACTGGGGGATTCCGGCGGCAAACTCCTCCACCTCCCTGGGAGAGCCCTCCGCAAACCTGCGGAAGAACAGGGGGTCCAGGAAGATGTTCATGGTAAACATCCATTGGGCAGGCTCGAAGGTGGCCTGGTAGGCCGCTTCCCGCCCGGCAGGCGTGTCCACCCGGGGGTAGCACAGCCGGCCGCAGGAGGCAACGCCCACTTTGGCAGTCTCCCCCAGGGCGGCGCGAATCTGGCGGGTGGCCTCGCTGTGGGCCAGGCACAGGTTAAAGTAGCACTTCAGGGCCTCCCGGGCACCCAGCTTCCAGCCGGGGGCGTGAATGCCGGCCACGTAGCCCAGCTCGGTGACGCACTGGGGCTCGTTCAGGGTCATGTAGGTATCCACCCGGCCCTTGAAGTGGTCGGCAATAATCCGGGCATACCGGCCGAAGGCGGCCACAATGTCCCGGTTCAGCCAGCCGCCCTTGTCCTGCAGAGCGCTGGGCAGGTCCCAATGGTACAGGGTGATCATGGGCTTGATGCCGGCGGCGAGCAGCTCGTTCACCAGATTGTCGTAGAATTCCAGGCCCTTTTCGTTCACGGCCCCGTCCCCGTCGGGGATGACCCGGGGCCAGCTGATGGAGAACCGGTAAGCCTGAATGCCAAACTGCTTCATCAGGGCCACATCCTCCGCCCAGCGGTGGTAGCTGTCGCAGGCCCGGTCACCGGTGTCGCCGTTCTGGATATTGCCGGGGGTGTGGGAGAAATCGTCCCAGATGCTCCGGCCCTTCCCGTCCTCGTCCCAGGCGCCCTCGCACTGGTAGGAAGCGCAGGCCACGCCCCAGAGAAAATCTTTTGAAAACATCATACTGTCACCTCAACAAAGTATTCGGCCTTGCCGGTATCGGGAATGACCTTGCCCTCCACCGCTTCTCCGTCCACGGTCATGCCGGGCACTCCGGTCTGTTTCACATGGATGTGGTACCGGGCACCACGGTAGCGGCGGCGAACGGTGTATTCGTCCAGCTCCTTGGGCAGGCAGGGGTCCACACTCAGACCATTCAAGGTGGGCTTGATGCCCAGGATGTACTGGCTGATGTTGACAAAGGTCCAGGAAGCGGTGCCGGTAAGCCAGCTGTTCCGGGCGGCGCCTTCCTCGTAGGAGGCCCGGGCGGCCACGGTCTGGGCATAGACATAGGGCTCCACCCGGCGGATGTCGCTGTTTTCTTCCTGATAAACAGGAGCGGTGCGGCGGTAGATATCAAAGGCGTTGTCGCCCCGTCCCACCACCGTCTCGGCGATGGAAATCCAGGGGTTATTGTGGCAGAAAATGGAGCCGTTCTCCTTGTATCCGGGAGGATAGGAGGAAATTTCGCCCAGTTCCTTGTGGTAAACGGTATAGCAGGGGGCCAGCAGCTCCACGCCGTACTTGCCAAGCAAATGCTTGCGCACGGAATCCAGCGCCTTCACGGCCTTGCCGTTGTCCCTGCCCACGCCGGCCATGACGCACATGCCCTGGGGCTCGATGAAGATCTTGCCTTCCTCGCAGCTGTTGGAGCCCACGGGGTTGGAGAAGGCATCATATGCCCGGACGAACCACTCTCCGTCCCAGCCGGCGGTTTCAATGGCCTGTTCCATTTCCGCCACGGCCGCCAGCACGGTGCCGGCTTCCTCCGTCAGGCCCCGGGCCTGGCAAATTTCGGCATACTCCCGGCCATACAGTACAAACATGCCGCCGATAAACACGGACTCGGCCACGGGGCCCTCGGAGGGACCGGAGGTCTGGAAGCTCTCGCCGGGCTCCTCGGAGAAGCAGTTCAGGTTCAGGCAGTCGTTCCAGTCCGCCCGGCCGATGAGGGGCAGATCATGGGGGCCCTTGTGGGTCATGGTGTAACCAACGCTGCGGCGCAGGTGCTCCATCAGAGGCTGCTCGGAGCCGGGGACGTTATCAAAGGGCGTGGGATGGTCCAGAATGCTCCAGTCGCCGGTTTCGGCAATGTAAGCATGGGTGGCCGCCACCAGCCACAGGGGATCGTCATTGAAGCCGGAGCCAATGTCGTTGTTGCCCCGCTTGGTCAGGGGCTGGTACTGATGGTAGGTGGAGCCGTCCGCCCACTGGACGGAGGCAATGTCGATGATCCGTTCCCGGGCCCGGTCCGGAGCGATGTGAACGAAGCCCAGCAGGTCCTGGCAGCTGTCCCGGAAGCCCATGCCCCGGCCGGTGCCGGACTCAAAGTAGCTGGCGGAGCGGCTCATGTTGTAGGTGACCATGCACTGGTACTGATGCCAGATGTTCACGGCCCGGTTCAGCTTCTCGTCGGGAGAAACCAGGGTGTAGGTGCTGAGCAGACCGTCCCAATAGGCGGCCAGCTCTGCCATGGCCTTGTCCACGGCCTCATCGGTGGAGAACGCTTGCAGCACCCGGTAGGCACCGTCCTTGCGGATGACGCCGGGGGCAATGAATTTCTGGTCTCTGGGATTCTTGCCGTAGCCCAGTACGAACACGAAGCTCTTCGTCTCCCCGGGAGCCAGGGTCACATCCAAGTGCAGGCCCGCCATGGGGGCGCCGCCGTGGGCCACGAAGTCACCAGGTCTGGTGTTCAAAATGGCCTGGGGGGCGCCGAAATGGCCGAAGGTGCCCAGGAAGGAATCCCGGTCGGTATCGAATCCGGCAATGGGGGCGTTGACGCCGTAGTAGGCGTAGTGGTCCCGGCGCTCCCGGTACTCGGTCTTGTGGTAGATGACACTGCCCTCCACCTCCAGCTCGCCGATGTTCAGGTTCCTCTGGAAATTGGTGGAGTCGTCCACCGCGTTCCACAGGCACCATTCCACCGCGCCGGTGAACCGGAAGGAGCGGGGCGCATCGGTTTTATTCGTCAGCTTCACCTGCTGCACTTCGCAGTTCTCGTCCCCGGGCACCAGGAAGGTGAGCTGGGCCGCGATGCCGTCCTTTTCGGATTCAAAAATGGTGTAGCCCATGCCATGACGGCAGCGGTAGCTGTCCAACGGGGTATCGCAGGGATGGAAGGTGGGGCTCCAGGGGGCCTTGCCCGCCTCTTTCACATAGAAGAAGCGGCCGCCGATGTCCGCGGGGACATTGTTGTAGCGGTAGCGCAGCAGACGCTGGAGCTTGGCGTCCCGGTAGAAGCAATAGCCGCCGGCGGTATTGCTGATCAGGGAGAAGAAATCCTTGCTGCCCAGATAGTTGATCCAGGGCATGGGGGTCGCGGGGGTCGCGATTACGTATTCTTTCTTTGCATCGTCAAAAAAACCGTAGCGCATATCGACTCTCCTTTTTTGTTATGTATATTCAGACTTTATCATTCGTCATACAAAAATTAAACGGCGCACAGCTCGTCCATTTCGTAGGGAACGGCCTGCGTGCCGTTCCCTACAAGAAATCAGACATCGTCACAGAGAAGAAAACCGGGTCACTTAAACGTTTTCATCTTAACATAACCCCCTGAATAATGCAAGATATTACGTCAAATTTTCGTATTTTCGGAAAAGGGCATTCTTGTAACAATCCCCCCGGCGAGGGTCGCCGGGGGGTGGAGTTGATTTTAGCCGTTGAGCAGGTCCACGGTGGAAAGGTCCCATTCCTCGTGAATCTTGGGAACGTCGCTGATCAGGCGCTTGGTGTAAGCGGCCCGAGGATTCAGAATGACCTCGTCCGCCTTGCCGTACTCCACGAACTTGCCGTGCTCCATGATGTACACGGTATCGGAGATGTAGTAGGCCAAACCGATGTCATGGGTGATGAAAATGATGGTCATGCCGATCTCATCCCGCAGCTGCAGCAGCATATCCAGGATGGTGGCCCGGGAACAGGCGTCCACCATGGAGGTGGGCTCGTCGGCCAGCAGAATCTTGGGCTTCAGCAGGAAGATACGGGCGATCATCAACCGCTGCATCTGGCCGCCGGAGAGCTCGAAGGGATACTTGTTGGTCAGCTCCGCGAACTTCAGGTTCACGAAGGAGCAGGCCTCGGTCATCATTTCGATTTTCTTCTCCATGGGCAGATTCTTGCCGCCGCGCATGTTGATGCAGTCCAGCAGAACGGAGTCGATCTTATGGAAGGAATTGTAGCTGGAGAAGGGGTCCTGGAAAATGGCCTGGATGCCCTTCCAGTACTGGTTTCTCTTCTTGCCGGAGGAAATGTCCCGGGGCTGACCCTGGAAGAGGATCTCACCTTCGGTGTGGTTTAATAGGCCCAGCAGGATTTTGGACAGCGTGGTCTTGCCGGAACCGGACTCACCGACGATGGAGACAAACTCACCCTCGTGGAAATCGAAGCTCACGTCGTTGACGGCGATGGTTTTCTTGTCGCCG
Source organism: uncultured Clostridia bacterium (assembly GCA_945940335.1). Lineage (GTDB taxonomy): Bacteria > Bacillota > Clostridia > Oscillospirales > Oscillospiraceae > Faecousia. The sequence continues at coordinate 11,678 of CAMEWH010000060.1, forward strand.
AAGCCAAAGACCTTGGTCACATGGCGGCCGCTGAGGCACAGGGGCGCATTGGTAAAGTCCTTGGAAGAAGCGATTCTATCTTCACTCATGGCTGTAGACCTCCTTCAGTTCGTCCAGGCCCATCAGGCAGCGATACATCCGGTTATCGCCGAATTCCTTTTCGGGAACGGTGTAGAACCTGCATTCAGGCTTTGCATACTTGCAGCGCTCCGCGAAACGGCAGCCCGCAGGGGGATGCTTCAGGTTGGGAGGCGTACCGGGGATGGCGGTGAGCTTGTGGCCCCGGGTGCCCTCTTCGGGAACCAGGATGGAGCCCATCAGACCGTGGGAGTAAGGATGGGTGGGATCGAACACCATTTCCTTGGCGGTGCCCCGCTCCACGATCTGACCGGCGTACATGACCATGATGTCGTCGGTGACGTTATACAGCAGGGGCAGCTCGTGGGTGATGAACACCATGGCCTTGATGTGGCCCTTTTCCATGAGCTCCCGCATCATCTTGATGACCATCTTCTGGCTGGTCACGTCCAGCGCGGAGGAGGGCTCGTCGGCAATCAGAACCTTGGGGTTCAGAATGGTGGACACGGCGATGACGGTACGCTGCTTCATACCGCCGGACAGCTCCACCGCGTGCTGATCCAGCACCTTGGCGGGCAGACCCAGCTCGGCGAAGCGCTTTTCCGCCATTTCCCGGATGGCCTTATTATCCATCTTGGGGTCATGGGCGTGGACCACATCCTCGATGAAGCGGATGATCTTCTGGGTGGG
>CAMEWH010000061.1:0-12433 GCA_945940335.1 uncultured Clostridia bacterium
GACGGCTGCCAGCTCTCCCAAAGGGAGAGCCAAGGGCGCTAAACAACAATTTGTCTGATTGCGGGGTACAAACCCTGGATTTATTCCGTAAATATCATCTGATTCCCCAGGGACTGCTCCTGGCGGTACTGCTTTGGGGTGACGCCGGTTACCTTCTTGAAGGTCTTGAGAAAATAGAAATAGTCGTTAAAGCCCAGGACATTGCTGATTTCTCCGATGGACAGATCGCCGGACAGCAGCAGATTCTTGGCACGGTCGATGCGCAGCTCGGTGATGTACTGGGTGTAGGGCTTGCCGGTTTCCCGCTTGAACACCTGGCCCAGGTAGTTCGCAGTCATGTTCATTTCCTTGGCCAACTGCTGCAGGGAGCAATCCTCCGTCAAATGCAGATCGATGTATTTGATCATATAGAGGAATGCGGTATTGCTGAGCTTTGCGGGGGCAGCCTCGCCGGGACCATCCTGAAGGCGGCCGCAGATGATGTCAATCATCCTGGGGAAACTTTGGAAACGGAACACCATTTGCTCCGGGCTGTACAAATCGTCCACCGCCACAATGGGGCCGTAGACCTCGCTGGCGGCCAGCGCCCCATAGAGATTCCACACCGCGCTCAGGCTGAACTGCTCCGGCGGGAGATTTTTCAGCTGCCGGAGCAGCTGGATGAGCAGGCTGGTATCCCGGTCCGCAATCGCCTTTTCCAGCTCCCGGGAAAGGGGAATTTGTTTTGGCGCATTGACCCGGGTGGTGATTCTCCTTCCGCTGTCAAAAAAGTACTGAAATACCCCGTTGTTCAGCTTCTTGATGATGGCGCCCATGGAGGCAATGGGCACTGCCTCCGGGCAGTAAATCAGGCATTTGCAGCGGCTGCGCTCAAAATTCCGGGAAAAGAGGGCAACGTCAATGGGATTGGCGCAGAGGTACCCGAACCGGCGGTGGCCCATCTGGAACGCCAGCACGTTCTGGCCGGTCTGCACCACCGGGGACTTGCTGGAGGACACCGCCAGGTAATAGCTTTCACCGGTGAAATTGTGGGTTTTCAGCTGCCGCCGAACCTCATCGGCATCGCCCTGGTGCATTGCATCCAGGAGGTCATCGAAATTGGAGCTGCGGGAGTAGTGGCCCAGCCGGTGGACGGCCAATTGGAGATACCGGGTCAGCTCCGAATATTCAATGGGCTTCAGGCAGTAGCCGATGACACCGTAGGACAGTGCCTTCTGGGCATAGGAAAATTCCGCGAAGCCGCTGACGATGATGGTCTGGATATTACGGTTCAGCTGAAAAATGCGCTGGCACAGGGAAAGGCCGTCCATATCCGCCATGCGGATGTCCGTGATGACGATATCCACCGGATTGGCGTGGATGTATTGCAGCGCCTGCATCCCGCTCATGGCCACGGCAGCCACGTGCAGCCCCAGGCTCTGCCAATCGATGCCGTGCTGCATGGAGTCGGTGACGGCGATTTCATCATCCACCAAAAGTACCTGAAGCATGAAAAAACGCCTCGCTTTCTGAAATCTTTTGTGATAAACTGGGGTTGGATGGAGGGATACGATGAAGAGCTTGTTTCATCCTGATGGGCCGGTGGTTCGCTTCCTTGGCCGGATCGCGGAACTGATGGCCCTGAATATCTGCTTCCTGCTGTGCTGTCTGCCGGTGGTTACCATCGGCGCTTCTGTGACGGCGCTGTATGGAAGCCTGTTTGCCCGGGATGACCAGGGCGCCGTCCGGCGGTTTTTCCGGCAGTTTCGCGGCAATTTCCGGCAGGGGACGGTACTTGGGCTGATTCTGGGCGCCATCGGCCTGGTGCTCATCATGGATTTTCAGCTGCTCAGCCAATTGGAGGGCAGCTTTGCCCTGGTCAAATACCTGGTGTATCTGGCGGCCCTGTGCTGGGCGGGGGTCAGCAGCTTTGCCTTTGGCCTTGCTGCCCGGTTCCGCGACGGTCTGGGCAGAATCCTGAAAAACGCGCTGCTGCTGACCGTGTCCATGCTGCCCAGAACGGTTCTCATGGTACTCATCGACGCCGCCCCCACGCTGCTCCTGCTGGTTGCGCCGGAGCTTTTTGGCCGGAGCTTTATTGTCTGGCTGCTGGTTGGCTTCGCGGCGTGTGCACAGGCAAAGGTGTGGGTACTGCGGGATGTGTTCGCCGCCCTCCCGGAGAAAGAGGAAACAGCTTGACGCAGAATAGCCATAAATTGTAATTTGGCGGGCAGAATTGCCGCACCCCTTGGCTCCCCCTATGGGGGAGCTGGCTGCCCCGTTAGGGGCAGACTGAGAGGGCAACACGCAGCATATTAAGACGGTATTTCCTTCTCTACGGTAACCCTCTCAGTCAGCCTGACGGCTGCCAGCTCTCCCAAAGGGAGAGCCAAGGGGTGCTGCCGTATCTGCCCGCCAAATTACAATTTGTTTGCAATACATATCAGGGGGCATCTGCCCCTGTTTTTTTATGCCTTTTCGGGGCCGGTGGTGGGAAGCTCCAGGCAGATGCAGGTGCCATCGTCGGGGCTGCTTTCGATGCGGAACACACCGGCGCCGCCGTACTGGAGCCGCAGCCGTTCGCTGACATTGGACAATCCGATGGAATTGCGGTCAGGCGGTGGGGATTGCAGCAGCTTTTCCAGCTCGGCCAGCTTCTCCGGCGTGATGCCGATGCCGCTGTCCCGGACGGAGATGGTCAGCTTCTCCCCCTGCACCGAAGCGCCCACGAACAGGATGCCGCCGCCACCCGCGGGCTCCAGACCGTGAATGATGGCATTCTCCACCAGAGGCTGCAAAATCATCTTTGGAATGGGAATCCGCTCTGCCTCGGCGGAAATGTTATACAGCACGGTGATTTTTCCGTTAAACCGCTCCTGCTGAATGGTCATATAGGCTTTGACGTGCTCCATTTCCTCCCGCAAGGTTACAACCGGGGAACCCTTCACCGCATACCGGTAGAATTTTCCCATGGCCGCAGTGATGGCCGACACCTGGTCGATTCGTCCGGCAGTGGCATCCGCCCGAATCAGCTCCAGGGTATTATAGAGGAAATGGGGATTGATCTGACTGCGCAGGTTCCGAATTTCCATATCCTTGCGCAGAAGCTCTGCCTGGTGCAAATCATCCGATTTGCGCTGAACCTCCGCATTGAGGTCTGCGATGGAATTCAGGAGGTCCGCAAACTGCGCCTCAATGTCCTGAATCTCCGCGCATCCGGACTTCTTCGGAGGAAGCGCCGGCCCTGTGAGCAGCTTTCGGTCGGAGCGCAGCTGGGTCAGATACTGCCCAAATTCGCTCAGGGGACGAATCAGGGCTCTGCCCAGGTACAAATTGCCAATGAGACTGATGATAATGAGCAAAATCAGCGCGGCAAAGCTGGTCAGATACATGGTTCGCACCGGCTCCAGGGTGACGGAGGTATCCACAATGCTGTAGAGCGTGCAGTTCAGCCGGGGCAGGGGCAGCTCCTGGGTGACATGGCGGGAGGACCCTCCCTGGGTTAGAATTTGCTGCAGCTCGGCCAGGGTTTTATCCGAGGCGGGATTATCCAGCAGCATGGCGTTTCCGGCGCTGTCCGCCAGGACAATGGAAACGCCGGGCTGGCTGATGATGGGCAGGGACGCAATCAGCTCGTTGGGGTTCAGCGTGATGTAGACGCTGCCGATTCTGGAGCCTTTGGAATAATAGTTGGAGGCAAAAATCAAATAGTGCTTTCCGGCCAGGGTTCCTCTGGGAGAGAACAGGCCCAGGGTCTGGATTCTGCGGCTGTCGGGCATCCGGCTGTCCATCTCCTCCAGCTGGGAATTCAGGAAAATGGAGGAATAGCGGGTATATTTGCTGCTCAGGGAAATGGCGGCCCCGTTTGGCAGATTGGATTTGGAGGAAACGGTGTCCCGGAAATCATCCACCAGTGTCGGGAGGATTTCGCTGTAGCTTTCCGCCTCCATCACCGCCCGGAAGGTGGCGTCATAATTCAGCAGGGAAAACTGGGTGGCAATCTGCTCCGCCGCCTGGTAAAAGGAGGTCTGCAAAACCTCGTTGTTTTTCTGGGCATACAGCAGGGTATAGCTCATCAGCGACTCCTGAGACTGCTTCAAATGGGAAAAGCTCAGCACCGCCGTGATGAGAAACAGCAGCGGAAAATACAGCCGGAACACCCGCTGCACCCGATGGGGTTTCCGGAATAATCGCGCCATGAACTTCACCGCCTTTTTCTTTTCGCAGCAATCATTTTACCAAATGAAACCCTGGGGCGCAACAGGAAAATGTAAAAAACGCATAAAGAATCGATTTTTGCCCAGATGAAATATGGTCAAAACAACGATATATGGAAATAACAACAGAGCAGTGTTGAAAAAAACATGAAATAATTGTGAATAAAGTGCACAAAAAACATTGTTTCGCAGACGGCAGCTTGGTATAATTTTCCTAACACACAATGAGATCACGGAAAGGAGCAAGCTGCAATGCAAAAAGCACCCGCCGCGGCCTCCCAGCGGCTGCCGAACCCCAAGCACGGATGGGGTCACCAAATTCTCACCCGGCTGAAAAACGACTGGCTGCTGTATGTGCTGCTGCTGCCGGTGCTGGCATGGTATCTGGTCTTCTGTTACGCACCCATGGGCGGCCTGGTTCTGGCATTTAAGAAGTACAGCGTCAAGCTGGGCATCTGGGGCAGCAAATGGGTGGGCCTGGCCAATTTTGAAAAGATGTTCCGGGACAAGCAGCTGATGCGCGCCCTGCGCAACACCGTCATCTTCGGCCTGGGCGGCATCGCCATCTCCATGCCCTGTGAGATCGGCCTGGCCCTGATGCTCAACGAGCTTCGGATGAAGAAGGTCAAAAAGCTGGTTCAGACCACCGTCACCTTCCCTCATTTCATTTCCTGGGTTGTCCTTTCGGGCATCCTCATTAACCTGTTCTCATCCACCGGCGTGTTCAGCTATATCGCCCAGGCGCTGGGCCTGACCTACCGCAACCCCCTGACCACCACCTCGGGCTACCGGTGGTTCGTGTGGATCAGCGCCGTGTGGAAGGAGGTGGGCTGGGGTTCCATCATCTACCTTGCCGCCATCACAGGCATCAACCCGGATATGTATGAGGCCGCAGACCTGGACGGTGCGACCAGACTCCAGCAGATGCTCCATGTGACTCTCCCGGCCATCCGGGGCACCATCTGCATCATGCTGATTCTGGCGGTGGGGCAGCTGCTGACCAACGGCCGGTTCGATCAGATTTTCAACACCTATTCCTCCCCGGTTTATTCCGTGGCCGATACCATGGACACCTACATTTTCCGGGAATCCTTCACCACCGGCGGTATGAACTTCGGCTATTCCACCGCCATCGGCGTGGTCAAATCCGTGTTCGGCCTGATTATGATCGTCACCGCCAACAAGATTGTCACCGCCACCGGCGAGCAGGGCCTGCTGTAAGGAGGACGCTATGGCAAAACGAGTGAAAAAATACCGGGTCGGCCAGCGCAGTACCCTGGACATCGTCATCGCGGTGATTCTGGGCTTCATGACCCTGGCAGCGGTATTCCCCTTCTACCAGGTGGTGCTGCTCAGCTTTGCGGACATGGCCAGCTACGCCAAGCATCCGCTATATCTGCTGCCCTACTGCTTTGACCTCACCGGGTACAAGACCATCTTTGAAGACCCCATGTTCTTCACCTCCCTGGGCGTGACGCTGTTCATCACCCTGGTTGGCACGTCGCTGAATATGTTCCTTTCGGTGATGGGCGCTTATGTGCTGTCCCGGAAGTATCTGATGGGCAGAAAAGTCATTCTGAATCTGATCATTTTCACCATGCTGTTCAACGGCGGCCTGATTCCCACCTATCTCGTCATCAAGAATCTGAAGCTGGTGAACACGGTCTGGGCCATGATTCTCCCCTGCGGCATCAGTACCTACTACCTGATCATCATGAAGAACTATTTCATGTCCCTGCCGGACAGCCTTCTGGAAGCGGCCCGGCTGGACGGTGCCAACGAGTGGAGCATTTTGACCCGGGTGGTACTTCCCATCTCCGTGCCGTTCATGGCTACCTTTATCCTGTTCTACGCGGTGGAGCGGTGGAATGAATGGTACCTGGCCAACCTGTACATCAACAAATCCGCCCTCTATCCCCTGCAAACCTATCTGCGCAACGTGCTCATCAGCATGAGCAACACCCTGAACGACATCGCCAAGCAGTTCATGCAGGGCCATGCCAAGGTCAATTCCACCGCCGTGCAGATGGCTACCATCGTGGTGGCCACGGTTCCCATCCTGTGCGTCTATCCCTTTGTGCAGCGGCACTTTGTCAAGGGCGTCATGGTGGGCGGCATCAAGGAATAAGGACCATACGCCGGTTTCGGCGTGAAAATATACGGTCACAATTCTAAATTTTTCATGAAAAGACTGGAGGAACAACAATGAAGAAACTCATCGCGCTGCTTCTGGCAGTCACCATGGTTTTGGGCCTAACCGTCTGCACGGCCTCTGCCGCTGACGAGCTGGAACACATGGACATCACACTGGCCTGGTGGGATGGCGAATCCATCCTGTCCGGCGACGAAATCCTGGACTTCGTGCAGGATAAGTTCAACGTCACCTTTGAAGTCATGAACATGACCTGGGATGACTACACCCAGAAGGAAACCCTGTGGGGCAACACCGATTCCCTGCCCGACATCTTCGCTGCTGACTTCCGCAACACCGCCATCTTCGCCAACTGGGCCCGGGAAGGCGTGATCCGCGCCCTGCCTGATCTGACCCCGTACCCCAACCTGGCCAAGTACATGGAAGGCGCCGCCGCTGACGGCTGCATGGTGGACGGCGAATATTACTGCATCTTCCGTCAGACCTACGGCGAGCAGGCCGAGACCGTGAAGGACCGCGTCATTGCCTACCGCTGGGATCTTGCCCAGGAGGCCGGCATCACCGAAGAGCCCAAGAACTGGGACGAGTTCCGCGCCATGATCAAGGCCATTGAGGCTGCCGATCCCGACGGCAAGCGGGTTGGCGGCATGACCGCCCCCGGCGCCGACTACCTGGTCGGTCCCATGTTCTGCTACTCCATGCCCAACGCTGTTGTGAGCGGCGCCACCTTCAAGTGGGTGGAGCAGGACGGCTCCTACATCCCCGCTTACTTCGCCGGTGAGACTCTGGGCGCCGACGCCCTGCCCACCTGGAACCTGCTGCGGGATATGTACACCGAAGGCACCATCGACAAGGACATTGCCTTGGCTACCCTGGAGCAGAGCAAGAACCAGTTCCTGAGCGGTCAGTCCGCTGCCCTGTGCATCACCTACACCCAGCTGATCACCCTGAATGAGTCCTGGGCCGAGTTGAACGGCTCCAACATGGAAGACGATGTCCGCATCCTGAACCTGATGCCCTCTGTGGATGGCAACACCTACTACTGGGCATGGGACTACGCCTGGTCCGAGTCCATGTTCTCCGCCAACGTTGACGACGCCAAGATGGAGCGCATCATGATGATCTATGATTATCTGCTCAGCGACGAAGGCGTTATGAAGTGCAAGTACGGCAACGAGGGCGTCACCTACGAAATCGTGGACGGCAACCTGCAGTTCGTGGACGGCAAGGCACCTCTGACCGTTTACAAGTCCGTGGACGTGTTCGGCAACCTGGTTGCCTGGCAGCCCACCCTGCCCAACGGCTGGACCGCTCCCAATGCCAACCCCGCTTGGTACAACGAAATGATCGGCGCTTATGTGGATCAGGCCAGAGGCTTGACCCTGCCTGCCACCGAGCCCGCCTGCATCACCGAGTTCCTGGCCAGCGGCTCCGAATTCAGCCTGAACCTGAAGGATGACACTCTGCTCATCATGACCGGCGACAAGCCCGTGGAGCAGATGTGGAACGAGATCATCGAAGACTATCAGGCCGAAGGTCTGGATGAAGTCATTGCCGATGTCAATGCTGCCGTGAAGTAATTCCATACGGGAACCGGGGCATGGGTGCGAGCCTGTGCCCCGGTTTTTTCATCCAAAGGAGAATGGGTATGAAAGGCTATCTTACAAACAAACAGGAATTTCTCTTTCCGGACTCCCCTCTGGGAGAACCGGCCGAAAAGCTGCGCCTTGCCGCGGCGGCAAACCAGCGCATGGGCATCCAGCTGCTGATTCAGGCGGATGAGCCCATCACCGTATCCGTGCAGTCGGATGCGGTGCGGGCAGATTTCTATGAAATGCTGGATATCCCGGTGGAGTACAACACCGGAAACGGCGTGGATCAGGGCGGTGCAATGGTCATCCTTCCCGAAACCTGCCCGGACTATGCCGTCCGCAAGGCCCCCTTCCGGGTCTACGACTGCATGAAGCCCACCCCCAATGGGGTCATTCCCGCCAAAAACGGCGTGGCGGCTGCCTACGTCACCCTGGAGCCCCGGGAGGACACCGCTCCCGGAACCTACGAGCTTCCCCTGACGGTTTGCAGCGGCGGGGAAACCCATGTCTGCCAGGTGACCTTCGCCATCTATCCGGTGCGTTATGACGAGGACGCTTTCCAGCAGACCAACTGGTTCAGCTTCCGGGCCATTGAAGAGCAGCACAACGTCCGTCGTGGAACGCCGGAATTTTACGATCTGGTGCGCCAATATGCCCGCTCCATGCGGGCGGTGCATCAGAAGGTGTTCCTCATCTGGATGCACGAGGACCTTTCCGAACGCAAGGCCAGGCGGCCCTATCGGTTCGACTTTGAGGACATGAAGCCCATCATTGAGATTTTCTTTGAGGAGGGCTTTACCACCTTTGAAACCGGCGGCCTGCTTTGCCGGGGCAGCCTGCCCGACGGCAGCCCCGACATGTTCACGAACGACCTCAAGTGCAGCGCCGACCCCACCGTCAGTGTGGACTCCGACCAGGGCTACGAGCTGCTGTGTGCGGAAATGCGGGACTTCTCCGACTTCCTCCGGCGCAACGGCTGGGAGAAAAACGTTCTGTTCCACGTGATGGATGAACCGGATGTACACGTCCGCAGTGAGGCAGACCTGCAGGCCCGGCGGGTACAGTTCTTCATTGCCTCCAACATCGTTCGCCGGTACCTGCCGGGGGTGCGGATTCTGGAAGCGGTGAAATCCACCCGGATGCGGGGCGGCGTGGACATCCTGTGCCCCATCACGGATGGGTTTGAGCGGAACAAGGATGCCTTCGACACGGCCATGGCGCTGGGGGACGAGGTCTGGACCTATGTGTGCTGCGGCCCTCAGGGGCACTGGCTCAACCGCTTCCTGGACAGCCCCGTGAACCACGGGCGGCTGATTTTCTGGGGCTGCGCCAAGTATGGAATCAGCGGATATCTCCACTGGGGCTGGAATCAGTTCACCGGAGTTGCCAATCCCTATGAAAGGACCGCCTGCCGCAACAACACCGGCATCGGTACGGACTTCCCCTGCGGAGATGCCTTCATCGTCTACCCCGGGACTGGCGGGCCCTGGATCAGCCTCCGGTTCGAGGCAGAGCGCATCGGCGCGGAGGAAGGCTGCCTGCTGAAACAGCTGCGGAAGAAGAATCCGGAAGCCCATGATGCACTGATTGCGAAGGTGTTTACCGGCTTTAACAACTACAATGACGACCCGGAGCTGCTGGAAGCGGTTCACGAAGAGCTGCTTCAGGCTTTGTGCCGGTAAACGCAACCCACAGGAGCTGTTTTCACATGAACCGCCCCCTGTCAAGCAGACAGGAGAAAAAACAAACGCGGCAAGCCACCTGGCGGAGTGAACCGCCAGGTGGCTCGTTTCCGTTTTGCTGCGGTTTTCCGGTTCCTGATCATCACTTCTGTCTTGCGTACCGGTGCGTCCTTTTGCTATAATGAGAAAAAACTACCGAGGGGTTGAGAGCATGGAAGGATTCCGCCTGGAGCCGTTCCGGTTTACGCTGCTTCATAACAATGAACCGCTTGCAGGGGACGGGGCGTGTTTATTTTTCTGACCTGAAAACTGCTTACACCCTTCAGGAAAAAGATATCTTTGTGGTGAACAGCTTTGAGGCCGCCTATAATCAATTTTAAGGAGGATATATCACAATGGCCAAAACTTTCCGTTATGACGATGTGCCGGTGCTTCAAACCACTTCAGGTAAACTGAAGGGCTATTTCTACGACGGCGAATACATCTTTAAGGGCGTTCCCTATGCCCATGCCGACCGGTTCCAGATGCCTGTCCCTTCCAAATGGGAGGGGGTCAAGGACGCCACCTCCTATGGCTTCGTGTGCCCGCTGATGACGCAGGACACCCCCAGCGCGGAGCTGCTGGTGCCCCACCGCTACTGGCCCATGGACGAGCACTGCCAGAATCTGAACATCTGGACAACGGTGCTGGACAAAGACGCGAAGAAGCCCGTCATCGTGTGGCTCCACGGCGGCGGGTACTTTGCCGGTTCTTCCATTGAGCAGGTGGCTTACGACGGCCACAACATGTGCATGGAGGGGGACGTGGTAGTGGTCTCCATCAACCACCGGCTGAATATCCTGGGCTATCTGGACCTGTCTCCCTTTGGCGAAAAGTACCGTAATTCCGGCAACGCGGGCCACGCGGACATGGTGGCGGCGCTGCAGTGGGTCCACGACAACATTGCCCTCTTTGGCGGTGACCCGGACAATGTGACCATTTTCGGTCAGTCCGGCGGCGGCATGAAGGTGGCGGATCTGATGCAGATTCCCGCAGCCGATGGGCTGTTCCATAAGGGCCTGATCATGAGCGGCGTCTCCGGCGCCAATATGCTGCCCTCCTGCGTGGGCAGCGGCGAGCAGATCGTCACTGCCATGCTCACCGAGCTGGGGCTGACAAAAGCTGACGCATCCAAGCTGGAGACACTGCCCTATCCCGAACTGGTAAAGACCTATACAAAAGTCATGCCCGCCGTGGCCATGACCGGAGGTTACGTGGGCAATGGCCCCCAGGTAAACGACTGGTACCTGGGCAATCCCCTGCAGCACGGCATGCGGGAGCATGCCCGTGAAATCCCCCTGATGATCGGCTCCGTCTTTGGCGAATTTTCCTTTGCTCCCTCCGCCTTTGACAAGACTGCCCTCACTGAGGCGGAAATGGAAGCCATCGTCGGCAAGGTTTATGGGAAGCATACCAAAGACATCCTGGCCGCCTTCGCCAAGGCCTACCCCGGCAAGAATCCCACCGATGTGCTGAACATTGACCGCGCCATGCGCCAGCCCTCCAAGCTTTTGGCGGCCCTCCACGCCAAGGGAGGAAAAGCAGGTACTTATCTGTACAATTTCACCCTGGAATTCCCCATGATGCACAAGATCGCCTGGCACTGCTCCGATATCCCCTTCTTCTTCCACAACACCGACAAGGTGGAAATTTGCTCCATACCCGATGTGACGGAAAAGCTGGAAGCCCAGATTTTCGGGGCCTTCATGAGCTTCGCCCGGACCGGCGCTCCCAGTCAGGAGAGCCTGCCCGCCTGGCCGGAGGTTACGGAAACGGAAGAGCCCACCATGATCTTCGACCGGGAATGCCAGGTGCGGCAGAATTATGACGATGAACTGTACCATCTCATCGACAGCATCCTGCCTCCCTTCAACCTGATGGAGCTGACGGCCAGCCAGAACGTGCAGCACTGATTGGAGGAATGGACTGTGGAAAAAAGGAAAGAAGAACCGTATTCGCGGTGGGGCTTGTGCTGCTCCTGCTGTTTACCTTCACGGATTTGCAGATTTCCATGGCAGTCGCCCAAAAGCCCCTTTGGGCACGGGTATTTGAAGTTGTGGGAGAAATCCCCTTCACTACCCTGACCGTTGCCGCCTGTGCCAACGAAATTGATAAGCTGGAGCAATCCAAAAGCGCTGTTGCCACCCTCTGGTCCTTAATTTTGGGGATGATCGGAACGGTCTTCATGGCTGGCTCTGTGTTTGCCGTAACGCATGAGCCGCCCATTTACTGGCTTTGCGTTTTGCTGGCAGTTCCCGGCTTTCTCGGATGGACTTTCCCCTATTTCGTATATCGCCACAAAGTGATGTCCCAAGCGAAAAAGATGCAGCCGATTATTGAGGCCAAGCAGGATGAAATCTACGAAATCTGTAAAAAAGGACACGACCTGTTATAACCGACACCGGCGCAAAAAAGCGCCGGTGTTTTTTTGCCTTTAATAATTCGCAAACAGAATTCAAGCACGGAATAAACAATTTAGGCTATCGGCTTTAATAAGCAGGCCGTGAGAATGTTGTTTGAAGCATCAATGGAACGGCGAAATACCTTCCCCCGGGGGGAAGGTGGCCCGGCGTAAGCCGGGTCGGATGAGGAACGGCGACGCAGTAGGACAGGGAATGCACCCAAATAAAACGGATAAAGGTTTCGGTTGGCAATCGATAGATTTTGATTCGCTGCGCGGAGCACCACCCCCGGGGGAAGCCATGAGCGCTGCCGCGCCGATACGTTATACAACAGTCAATGTGCTTACGAAAGATAATATGAAATGACCTC
>CAMEWH010000062.1:0-12406 GCA_945940335.1 uncultured Clostridia bacterium
CTGACAGCTCTCCCAAAGGGAGAGCCAAGGGGTGCGGCCGTATCTGCCCGCCAAACAACAACTTACCGCTCCAACGCTCCCGCCACGGGGCCTACCAGGATGATGGCGGGGGGCCGGGCGTCCTTTGCCAGATTGGAAATGGTTGCCAGGGTGCCCCGGATGCAGGCGGGGTTGGGGGCGTTGCCCCCGGAGAGGACGGCGGCGGGGGTATCCCCGGCTTTGCCGTTTTCCATCAGGCTGCCTGCAATGGCTTCCAGTTTGCCCAGACCCATGAGGAACACCAGCGTTCCCTCCAGCCGGGCGTATTTTTCCATATCCGGGGGCAGACCGCCGGAATCCGCGGTGTGGGCGGTGATGATGTGCAGGCTCCGGCTGACACTGCGGTGGGTAACCGGAATGTCATACTCCGCCGGGATGCCGATGGCCGAGGGAATCCCCGGCACCTCATCGCAGGGGATGCCCGCTGCCTTCATGGCCAGCAGCTCCTCCCCGCCCCGGCCGAAGAGATAGGGGTCGCCCCCCTTCAGCCGCACCACCGTCTTGCCCTCCCTGGCCAGGCGGATGAGTTCGGCATGGATGTCCTCCTGCCGGGCGCTGACTCCCCCCGCCCGCTTGCCCATGGGAATTTTCTCCGCCCGGGCCGGGGCGGCATCCAGCAGGGCCTTGTCGATCAGTTCATCGTAGACAATGGCGTCACAGGTCTGAATCAGCCGCAGACCCCGCACCGTGATGAGATCGGCGCTGCCGCAGCCGGCCCCCACCAGATACACCCGGCCAACCGGCCTCTTTCCCGCTTCTGCTTCCCGGAAAAGCCGGGCTTCTTCCGTTTCCGTCAGGGGTTCTCCTTTTTGCAGGGTTTCCTCCGCCACCGCTTCCAGCAGGGCCCGGCGGACTTCCCCCTTGGGATGCCGGGTTTTGATCTTCTCCCGGGTGCGGTTCAGATATGCAAGCATCTGCCCGGTTTTCTCCGGCAGGGCAGCTTCGATGATACGCCGGAAAAACCCCGCCGCTCTGGGGCTGGCGCCCCCGGTGGAGATGCCGATGGTCAAATCTCCTTTTTTCACCAGGGCCGGGAACAGAAAGCCGCCCTGCCCTCCTTCATCCGCCCGATTCACGGGGATGCGCCGGGCCTGGCACGCCTCCGTCACCCGGGCGTTCACCTCAAAATCGTCGGAGGCGGCAATCACCAGAAAAAAATCCTGCTGTAAGTCCTCCTCCCGGAAGGGCCGAAGCATCACGGTCACCCCGGGATTCCCCTTCAATTCCTCCTGAACCTCCGGTGCCACCACGGTCACCTTCCCGCCAAAGGACACCAGGGCCTCCGCCTTCCGCCGGGCAACCCCGCCACCGCCCACCACCAGGCAGGGCTTCCCGTCCAGCTCTACAAACATGGGAAATGCGCTCACGGCTGTCCCTCCCTTCGGCTGCAAACATAATGGAATCCGTCCTCCCCGGAAAGCCGGGTGAACCGGATGCCGAATACTTCGTCAATTTTCCCGCTGGAATACAATTCCTCCGGGGTGCCCAGAAACACCAGCTTTCCCTGCTCCAGCAGGGCAATCCGGTCCGCACACTCCATGGCCAATGGCAGATCATGGAGCACCATCACCGCCGCCCGGCCCTCTGCCGCCAAGGCCTTCATCCAATCCATCAGCTCCAGCTGATGGCGGATGTCCAAAAAGGCGGTGGGTTCATCCAAAAATACCGTGTTTGTCTGCTGGGCCAGGAGCATGGCCAGATACACGCTCTGCCTCTGACCGCCGCTGAGTTTGCTCACCAGGGTTTTGGCATATTCCGCCGCCCCGGTGCGCTCCATGGCCTGCCGGGCGATCTGCTTATCCTTTTGGGTATACTGCCTGGGATAGGACAGGTAGGGAAACCGCCCGTGGAGCACCAGCCGCTCCGCCTCGATTTCTGCCGTGGGCCGGCTCTGGGAAAGCAGGGCGGCAGACCGCGCCACCTGGCGGCGGGAGAGCTTCTCAATGGGGATCCCATCGTAGAATACCTGCTCCCGGCCCGGGTCAATCAGCCCCAAGGCCGCTTTCAAAAGGGTGCTCTTTCCGCTGCCGTTGGGGCCCAGGAGCACCGTCACCTGCCCCGCCGGGAAGGGGATGGACACATCCTGCACCACGGCTTTTCCGCCGTAACCGGCGGACAAATGCTTTAATTCGATCATCCCCGATGCCTCCTGGAACGCAGCAGCTGCCACAAAAACACCGGCACGCCGATGAAGGACAGCACGATGCCCACCGGCAGCTCGAAGGGCGCAAAGGCGGTGCGGGCCAGGGTATCGCAGGCGGTGACAAAGGCCGCGCCCCCAAACAAAGAGCCCAGCAGCAACGGCAGCAGCTTCTCCCCGGTGAGCCGACGGACAAAATGGGGCACGATCAGCCCCACGAAGCCGATGATTCCCGCCAGGCTCACCGCCGCCCCCGCCAGCACCGCCGCCAAAAGCAGCAGAATCATCCGTGTGGCGCGGACGGGAAGGCCAAGGCTTGCCGCGGTTTCATCCCCCAAGGACAAAATTTCCAGGGGAGAAGCTGCCAGCAGCACCGCCGCCAGGGCCAAAGCAATGGGCAGCGCCACCCCTTCCACCCGGGCCATGGTGATATCCCGGAAGCTGCCCACCCGGAAATCGGCGTAGCCCGTGAGGGCATCTGGCCAGAAGGTGAGCAGGGCATCGATGGCGGCATTAAACAGGCTGGAGATCATCACACCCCCCAGCACCAAGGTGATTTTGGAGGCCCCGGTGAGCCGGGACACCAGCAGTACCAGCCCCACGGCTCCCATCGCTCCCAAGAAGGACAGCCAGGGGGTCCCCCCCATGCTCCGGGGGAAGCACACCGCCGCCAATGCCACGGCAAAGCCCGCCCCGGCATTCACACCGATGATGTTGGGAGCCGCCAGAGGATTGTGGAGCGCGGTTTGAATCACCACACCGCTGACTGCCAGGGCCGCTCCGGTGAGCAGCGCCGCCAGGGTCCGCGGCAGGCGGACAAACCAGAAAATCCGCCCCGCCAGGGAGCTGTCCGCCCCCTGCTTCAGGGCACTTACCAGCTCCCCCGGGGTCAGGCCCACTGCGCCCAGGCAGAGGCTCAGCACCCCGGAAATCCCCATGCACACCGCCAGGGCCAGCACCACCAGGGCTTCACGCCTGGGGGTACAGGATGTTTGCAAGGTTTTCATAGGCTTCACCCCACCGGTCATTTGGTTTCAGGTTGTACAGGGTCGGGTCCATGAGGTGGAAGCGCCCTTCCCGCACCGCCGTCAGGCAGTCCCAGGCCGGGTCACTGAGCAGGGTATTTTCCAGCACGCCCTGGGCGACACTGGGGTCCGCCGACTGGAGCACCACGAAGATGAATTCCGGGTCCTGCTGCAAAATCACTTCCATGCTCAGGTTTTCCAAAAGGCTTTCCTGGCTGTCGGCAATGTTCGCCGCCCCCAGGTCTTTGAGCATCTCCCCCAGCACGCTGCTGACACTGTTTTTCACCTTGCAGCCGCTGCCGGACACCCGGATGTACAGTGCGGTGGGTTCCCGCCCGTCTGCAAGCTCCTTCGCCGCTTCCACCTGGGCGCACACGTCCAGTCCGTAGCGCTGATAATTTTCCGTTTTCCCTGTGATTTGGGTCAGGATATCCATCATGTGCAGATAATCCTGGAAGGTGCTCACCTGGAAATAGGCAACGTCAATGCCCATGGCTTCCAGGGGCTCCTGCAGGGCCAGGTCCGCCTGGGTGTTCACGCTGGCAATGACGAAATCCGGCTCCGCCGCGATGATCGTCTCCAGGCTGATCTGCTTGGTGGAGCCCAGGTTGATCACGTCCTCGCTCAGAGGAATGTGGAATCCCGTCCAGGTGTCCGAGGCCGCCGCCACCAGACTGTCCAGCCCACCGGCCAGATACCACATATGGGCAAAGGAGCCGATGAGCGCCACCACCCGCTCCGCGCTTTCCACGGTTACGGTGCGGCCCAGATCATCTTCAAAGCGCACACAGGCGCTTTCCGCCTCCCCCGCCCCGGGCACAGATCCCAGGCACACCAGCACAGCCAGCAGAACGGTCAACAATCTCTTTTTCATTTTCTTTTCTCCGTTTCCGATTCTCAGTATCAGTGTATCGATTTTTGGGCAAATGTCAAGCGTTTTGCTCCTTCTGACCCCTGCCAGTTCTTTCCGTATTCCACCCCGGCAGACATGCAAATTGTAATTTGGTGTATTGGAACCGGCGCTCCCCTTGGCTCCCCCTCTGGGGGAGCTGGCTGCCCCGTAAGGGGCAGACTGAGAGGGCAGCACGGTTTGATGCGCTGATGCTGCTGTCTTACTGCGGTACCCTCTCAGTCAGCCTGTTCGGCTGACAGCTCTCCCAAAGGGAGAGCCAAGGGGTGCGGCCGTATCTGCCCGCCAAATTACAATTTGTCTTTCTGCCCGCAATGAGGATACCAAAAGATTCTCCTTGAAAAACGGCGAAATAAATGATATCATTTATCGTTGAAAAGCTTTCTATTTCAGGAGAATCGCCATGAATACAAAAACCACCATTATTTCCCAGGAAGAGCTGGACCGCCAGTTCGGATATTGCGATCGTATCGCCGCCTTCTGGGCCCAGCAGGGGCTGACTCCCAAGGCATACGTGGAAACCTACGGCTGCCAGCAGAACGAGGCGGACTCCGAAAAGCTCCGGGGGTTACTGGCCCAGTGCGGCTACTCCATCGCCCAGGAGGCCGAAGGGGCGGACGTGGTGGTGATGAATACCTGCGCCATCCGGGAGCACGCCGAGCAGCGTGTTTTCGGTAACTTGGGCGCCCTGACCCACACCAAGCGCCGCCACCCGGGGCAGAAAATCTTCCTGTGCGGCTGCATGGCCGGTGAGGAAAAGGTGGTCACCCGGATCAAGGGGAGCTTCCCTCATGTGGACGGGGTGTTCTCCACCCACCACCTGTGGCAGTTCCCGGAGATTTTGTGGAATGTGCTGAGTAAGCGCAAGCGGCAGTTCTTCGTGGACGACGAGCCCGGCTCCATTGCCGAGGGCATTCCCCAGATCCGCTCCTCCGGCTTAAAAGCCTGGGTGTCCATCATGTACGGCTGCAACAATTTCTGCACCTACTGCATCGTGCCCTATGTCCGGGGCCGGGAGCGCAGCCGCCAGCCGGAGTGCATTCTGGAAGAATGCCGCACCCTCATCGAAAGCGGTGTGAAGGACATTACCCTCCTGGGCCAGAACGTGAATTCCTACGGCAAGGATTTGGACCGTGGGGTGGACTTTGCCGACCTGCTGGCCCAGATTGCCCAGCTTCCGGGCCAGTTTCTCATTCGCTTCATGACCAGCCATCCCCGGGACGCATCAGCCAAGCTCTTTGACACCATGGCGCGCTACCCGAAAATTGCCAAGCAGCTCCACCTGCCCTTCCAGTCCGGCTCCAGCCGGGTGCTGAAGGCCATGAACCGGCACTATGACCGGGCAGTCTATCTGGAGAAAGTAAACTACGCCAAAGCCGTGATGCCGGACCTTGTGCTGACCAGCGACGTGATTGTGGGCTTCCCCGGGGAAACGGAGGAGGAATTCGAGGAAACCGTGTCCCTCATCCAGCAGGTGCACTACGACAGCCTGTTCACCTTCATTTTCTCCCCCCGGGCCGGCACCCCCGCCGCCAAAATGGAGGACCCCACTCCCAAGGAGGAAAAGAACCGCCGGTTCGACCGGCTGTGCGCCGTCCAAAACGGTATCTCCGAGGAGATTCACCGGGGCTACATCGGCACGACCCAGCGCTGCCTGGTGGACGGCAAGGACGGCGCGCTTCTCACCGCCCGCACCGAAGGCGGCCGCCTGGTGCGTTTCGCCGGGGAGGACAGCCTCATCGGAAGCTTCCTGGACCTGCGCATCACCGGCGCCACCACCTGGAGTTTGACCGGCGAATTGGCCTGACCCCATAACCCCAAAATGATCACGTAGGGAACGGCCTATGTGCCGTTCCAAATTTCCCCCCGTATCCGCAAAGGAACGGCACACAGGCCGTTCCCTACAATATGGACGCACATTCCACCGTTCATCCGGACAGAATAGAAAAGGAGAACCTATGGCTTCACCCAATCAAGAGCTCACCCCCATGCAGCGGCAGTACCGGGCGCTGAAGGAAAAGAACAAGGACAGCGTGCTGTTTTTCCGCCTGGGTGACTTCTACGAAATGTTCAACGAGGATGCCACCCTGGCAGCCCGGGAGCTGGACCTGACCCTGACCACCCGGGATCGGGGCAAGCCCAAGGAGGAGCAGACTCCCATGTGCGGCGTGCCCTATCACAGTGTGGATGCCTACATTGCCCGGATGGTGCAGAAGGGCTACAAGGTGGCCATCTGCGAACAGATGGAGGACCCCGCCACCGCCAAGGGCCTGGTGGAGCGGGACATCACCCGCATCGTCACCCCCGGCACCGTGACGGAAAGCTGCATGCTGGATGAAAACAAGAACAACTACATGGCCTGTGTCTATGGGGACCGGGGCAAATTCGGCCTGGCCTTCTGCGACATTTCCACCGGCGCATTCTATGCCACCCAGTGCCCCGACGATGCCGCCGTCGCCTCGGAGCTGGGCCGGTTTTCCCCCAGCGAGGTGCTGCGCTTCGGCCCCGGCGTGGATGGGGAGCTCCTGCAGGATGCCCTGTTCCACCGCTTAAGCTGCTGCGTGGACGAGGGAGAAGGGAGCCTCTTCCGGCTGGAGCCCTGCACCGAGCTGCTTCAGTCCCATTTTGGTGCCACGCTGGAGCAGTTGGGCCTTGCCTCCTTCCCCGCCGCCGTCATCGCCAGCGGCGCCCTGCTGCAGACCCTGCTGACCCTGCAGAAAAATGACCTGTCCCACATCCGCCAGCTGCAGTACTACACCGGCGGCAAATTCATGGAGCTGGACATGGACGCCCGGAGAAATCTGGAGCTGACGGAAACCATGCGCTCCAAAGAAAAGCGGGGCTCCCTTCTGTGGGTGCTGGACAAGACCCACACCCCCATGGGCGGGCGGCTGCTGCGCAGCTGGCTGGAAAAGCCGCTGCTGGACGCCGGGGAAATCACCCGCCGCCAGGCCGCCGTGGAGGAGCTGGTGGAAAATCCCATCATCCGCGGCGAGCTGGAAGAGGCCCTGAAACAGGTGACGGACCTGGAGCGCGTCATGACCCGGGTGGTCACCGGCACCGTCAACTGCCGGGACCTGCTGGGCCTGGCCCGGGGCTTCCGTGGCCTGCCCCTGGTAAAGCAGCAGCTGGAAAGCGCCGCCTCCCCGCTTTTACAAAAGCTCAACGCCGCCATGGACCCCCTGGAGGACCTGGCCGCGCTGATTGAAAATACCATTGTGGACGACCCTCCCCTCACCGTCCGGGAGGGCGGCATCATCCGCCGGGGTGCCAATGCTGAGGCGGACCACCTCCGGGACATCATGGAGGGCGGCTCCGGAACCATTGCCGCCATTGAGGCCCAGGAGCGGGAGAAAACCGGCATCCGCACCCTGAAGGTGGGCTTCAACCGGGTGTTCGGCTATTATATTGAAGTATCCAAATCCTTTACCAGTCAGGTGCCGGATTCCTACATCCGCAAGCAGACTCTGGCCAACTGCGAACGCTACATCACCCAGGAATTAAAAGAGCTGGAAAACCAGGTACTCACCGCCAAGGACCGGCTCACCGCCCTGGAATACGAGCTCTTCACCCGCCTGAGAAATGATCTGGCCGGAGGCGCGGAACGGGTGCAGCGCACCGCCGCCGCCGTGGCCGCTGTGGACTGCCTGTGCTCTCTCGCCGCCGTGGCGGTGCAGCGGGGCTACTGCCGCCCGGAAATCACCCTGGGCCAGGAGATTTCCATCACCGACGGCCGCCACCCGGTGGTGGAGGCCATGCTGAAGGAATCCCTGTTCGTCCCCAACGACACGGCGCTGGGCAGCCTGGATAATCAGGTGTGCATCATCACCGGCCCCAACATGGCCGGTAAATCCACCTATATGCGCCAGGTGGCCCTCATCGTCCTCATGGCCCAGATGGGCTCCTTCGTCCCGGCAAAAAGCGCGAGAATCGGCCTGGTGGACCGGGTGTTCACCCGCATCGGCGCCAGCGACGATTTGGCCTCCGGCCAGTCCACCTTCATGGTGGAAATGGCGGAGGTAGCCTCCATTCTGAAATATGCCACCAGCCGCAGTCTGCTGATTCTGGACGAGATCGGCCGGGGCACCTCCACCTACGATGGCATGGCCATCGCCCGGGCGGTGCTGGAATTTGTGGCCAATCCCAAACGGCTGGGGGCAAAGACCCTGTTTGCCACCCATTACCACGAGCTTTCCACCATGGAAGAAAAGCTTCCCAATGTGAAAAACTACAACATCGCCGTGAAAAAGCGGGGAGAGCAAATGATCTTCCTGCGGAAAATCGTCCCCGGCGCCACCGACGACAGCTACGGCATTGAGGTTGCCAAGCTGGCGGGTCTCCCCGCCGCCGTGGTCACCCGGGCCAGGGAAATTCTTTCGGAGCTGGAAGCCGGCGGTGCTCCCACACCCGCCCCCAGGGAAAAGCTGCCGGAGGACGACCAGGTGAGCATGATGGACCTGGCCGGGCAGCAGATCGTTGCCGCCCTCAGGGGCATCTCCGTGGAAACCCTGACCCCCATCGAAGCCATGAACGAGCTGTACAAGCTGCGCAAGCTGCTGGACTGATATGGAACACGAACCCCTCCTTCTCCCCCAAAGCAAGACAAAGCTGCTCTGGTGCTGGATGGCCTTCCAGTACCTGCTGCTGCCCCAAATGATTTCTTATGCTCTGGGCGTGGTATGCTCCGACGCGGTGGTGAATTTTGTCTACCATCTTCTCAGCGTTCTGGGGGTGTCCCTGATTCTGGGGGACTATCTGACGGGCGCTTTCCGCCGGGCTGCCGCCCATCCCAAGCGCTGCGTTTTGGTCTGCGTTCTTTCTCTCATGGTTTACTACGCCGCCGCCTGGGCGGTCACGGCAGCAATTCGGCAGCTGGAGTCTGCCTTTTCCAACCGGAACGATGCAGCAGTCCTCCTCCTGCGCCGGGATGGATTGGTCCTGACGGCCATTTCCACCATTTTCCTTGCCCCCCTCAGTGAGGAGTGCCTGTTTCGGGGCCTGATGTTCGGTCAGACGCTGAAAAAAAGCCGCCTGGGCGCCTATGCTTTGTCGGCAGTCTGCTTTGCCCTGATTCATGTCATGGGCTATCTTGGCACCTACACCCCTTTGCAATTGGTGCTGAGCCTGGTGCAGTACCTCCCCGCCGGACTGGTTCTCGCCTGGAGCTTTGAAAAAGCCGGCACCATCGCCGTCCCCATTCTGATTCACATGATCATCAACGCCATCAGTATGGTACAGATCATTTAGCCGCACCCACTGTGGAGGCTCTCAGCCTCCCGCGCAGCACCAACCCACGATGCTGAACCAGGTTGGATGAATCCGTACAAACCAAAAGGGGTTTGTAGGGAACGGCCTGTGTGCCGTTCCATCCGTGCAGCAGGCCGGAATCCCCGGTTGAATGGCACGATGCTGACGAACATGATACCATTCCCCCTACACGGATGATATCCGGGATTTGGAACGGCACATAGGCCGTTCCCTACGATATGATCGAACCGTACGCCATTTATCTTCATTCATTTTTAACTTCCTTCGAGGTGATTTCATGCCATCCATCATTCAGCTTCCCACCCATATTGCCAACCTGATTGCCGCCGGTGAGGTGGTGGAGCGTCCGGCCAGCGTGGTCAAGGAGCTGCTGGAAAACGCCGTGGATGCCGGTGCCGCCAAAATCACCGTGGAAATCCGTGACGGCGGAATGACCTTCCTCCGGGTGACGGACGACGGCTGCGGCATGAGTCCCCAGGATGCCCGCACCGCCTTTCTCCGCCATGCCACCTCCAAGCTGCGCACCGCCGAGGATCTGGCCGCCATCTCCACCATGGGCTTCCGGGGAGAGGCGCTGGCCGCCATCGCCTCCGTCAGCCGCATCGACCTGATGACCAAGCAGAAGGGCAGCCTCAGCGGTACCTCGCTGCATCTGGAAGCCGGCGTGATCACGGAGGAAACGGAAACCGGCTGCCCGGAGGGCACCACCATCATCATTCGTGACCTGTTCTTCAACACCCCCGCCCGGATGAAATTCATGAAATCCGACACCGTGGAGGCCGGACGGGTCACCGCCGCGGTGCAGCTGCAGGCCTTGGCCCATCCCCAGGTGGCTATCCAGTTCCTCCGGGACGGCAAGCAGGTACTCTCCACCCCCGGGGGCGGCTCCCTGCAGGCGGCGGTGTACTGCGTGTATGGCCGGGAGTTTGCCGCCATGGCCCAGGTGCAAAGCAAGTGGGACGACTATCGCCTGTCCGGCTACGTCTCCAAGCCCACCCAGGCCCGGCCCAGCCGGAACCTGCAGACCTTCTTCGTCAACAACCGCCCGGTGAAATCCCGGCTGCTGGTCTCCGCCTTTGAGGAGGCCTACCGCAACCAGCTGATGGTGGGCAAATTCCCCGCCTGCGTCCTCCACCTGGAGCTGCCCGCCGCCGCCGTGGACGTGAACGTCCATCCGGCGAAAACCGAGGTGAAATTCTTAAACGAAAAAGCGGTATTCGACTGCGTGCACTATGGCGTCCTGGCCGCCCTGAACAAAACCGCCGACCGGCCCGCCGTGCAATTTTCCAAGGCCCAGAGCGCCCCGGCCCCCCAGACAGCAAGCGGCCCAAAGCCCGCTGCCCAGCAGCCAACCCCCACAAAATCCGCCCCCAGGCAGGACTTCTACCGCACCATGACCCCGGAGGAATTCAAAACCTTCTCCGCCGCCCTGGAGGCTGCCCCGCGGCCAAAGCAGGATGCCGCCGCCGCGGTGGCCCAGCTGGTGCAGCAAGCGGCAAAGGAGCTGCCCGTGCTTCGCTCCCCGGTGACGGCGCCCAAAACCCCGCCCGCCAAACCGGAAATGCCCAAGCAGGAGCCTCTGCCCCCGCTGCCGGAATTTTCCCCGGAGCCCTCCAAGACCGCTCCCCTGCCCAAAGCACCGGAACCGCAGTCTGCCCCGGAGCAGGAGCCGGAACCCGTGCAGGAGGAACTGCCCCTGCCCGCCCGGCAGGACTGGCGGATGGTGGGGGAGCTATACCGCAGCTACATTCTGGTGGAGCAGGGGGAGGATGCCTTCCTCATCGACAAGCACGCCGCCCACGAGCGGATTCTCTTTGAAAAATTAAAATCCAACCAGGAAGCCATCTCCGGTCAGCAGCTGCTCTCCCCCATCCCGGTGCGGCTGAATCCCGCCGCCGCTGCCGAGCTGCTGGCAAATAGGGACATGCTGGAGGAATTGGGCTTTGAAATCGAGGAATTCGGGGAAAACACCCTGCTTCTGCGGCAAATTCCCATGGATTTAAGCCCGGAGGATGCCGCCCAGGCGGTGGAAAGCCTGGCTGCCGATCTGCTCAATGGCCGCCGGGAGCACAAGGACACCGTCCGGGACGAGCTGCTGCACACCGTGGCCTGCAAAGCCGCCATCAAGGCCGGCTGGCACAGCGACGAAAAAGAGCTTCTCGCCATCGCCGAAGCCGTCATGGCCCGCCAGGACCTGAAATACTGCCCCCACGGCCGCCCCATCTGTATTTCCCTAAGCAAAAAGCAGTTGGAGAAGCAGTTTAAGAGGACCTGACCCCCAAATATTTGAAACACTCAGCATCCATGCAAATTGTTGTTTGAACGGCTTCGTCGAATTGACAATTAACAATTGACAGTTGACAATTATTGTGTCATAAACGGGACGATATTGAAATAAAACGCCTAATTTTTGACCATTAATATTTTATTTTTCATCCCGAAGGGATTCCATAATTGTCAATTGTTAATTGTCAATTATAAACACCAATTTGTCAATCTGTTTCAATTCTTCCCCATACCTTTCCCCCTGGAGGCGTCCCATGTCCATCACCATCCGAACCGCGGAAACCGCCGATGCCCTCGCCATCGCCCGCTTAAACCGACTGTCCCTGGGCTATGATTACCCTGAGGATGCCACCCGGGAGAATCTTTGCACGATTCTCCAAAGCCCCTCTGACCAGGTGTATGTGGCCGTTTCCGGTGACGAGGTCGTGGGCTATGTCCACGCCTGTGCTTATCAAACACTCTACGCCCCTCCCATGAAAAACATCATGGGAATCGCCGTGGATCCCACCCGCCGCCGGGAAGGCATCGGAACCCTTCTGCTTTCCGCCGTGGAGCGCTGGGCAGGCGAAACCGGAGCCGCCGCGATCCGCCTGGTGTCCGGAGCCGGCAGAACCGATGCCCATTCGTTTTACCGCTGTCTTGGCTTTGATCAGGGGCGGGATCAGCGTAATTTCAAGAAATTCCTTTTCGGAACAGCCCAACAGGAGGCCCCATGAACTCGATTATCTGCATTGCCGG
>CAMEWH010000063.1:0-12356 GCA_945940335.1 uncultured Clostridia bacterium
CCCGCCATCGGCGGCACCGGCAAGGGCCATCTGGTCCGGGAGCTGGACGCTTTGGGCGGCGAAATGGGCGTTGCCGCCGACGCCAGCTGCATCCAATACCGGATGCTGAACCGGGGCAAGGGCCCGGCGGTTCACTCCCTGCGGGCCCAGGCCGACCGGGTGCGCTACAAATCGTACATGAAGCACGTCCTGGAACTCCAGGAGAACCTGGAGCTGAAGCAAGCCCAGATCACCGAGGTTCTGACGGAGAACGGAGCCGTTACCGGAGTGCGCACCCAATTGGGAGCGGAATACACCGCCAAGGCGGTGGTGATTGCCACCGGCACCTACCTGGACAGCACCGTGATCACCGGCGAAAGTGTGATCCCCTCCGGGCCGGACGGGATGCACCCCAGCGTAGGGTTAGCGGACTGTCTGCGCAGCCTGGGGCTGGAGCTTCGCCGGTTCAAAACCGGCACCCCGCCCCGGGTGAATCGTCGGAGCATTGATTTTTCCAAAATGGAGCTGCAGCCCGGGGACGAGACGGCGGAGCCCTTCTCCTTCCGCACGGAGCACAAGGTGAACAATTCCGCCGTGTGCTACCTGACCTACACCAACGAGGAAACCCACCGGATCATCCGGGAGAATCTGTACCGCAGTCCCATGTACGACGGAACCATCTCCGGTGTGGGGCCCCGGTACTGCCCCAGCATTGAGACAAAGATCGTCCGCTTTGCGGACAAGTCCCGGCACCAGCTGTTCATTGAGCCCTGCGGACTGGACACGGAGGAAATGTACATCCAGGGCTTCTCCTCCAGCCTGCCGGAGGATGTGCAGCTTGCAATGATCCGCACCATTCCCGGCCTGGAGCAGGCGGAAATGATGCGCCCTGCCTACGCCATTGAATATGAATGCGTGAACCCCACCCAGCTGCTGCCCACCCTGGAAACCAAACCGGTTTCCGGCCTGTACGGCGCGGGGCAGTTCAACGGCACCTCCGGCTACGAGGAGGCCGCCGTTCAGGGTCTGGTGGCCGGTGTGAACGCCGCTCTGAAAATTCTGGGCAAGCCCCCCATGGTCCTCACCCGGGACACCAGCTACATCGGCACCCTGATCGACGACCTGGTGACCAAAGGCACGGACGAGCCCTACCGGATCATGACCAGCCGCAGCGAATACCGTCTGCTCCACCGGCAGGACAATGCCGACCAGCGGCTGACGAAAATCGGCGCGGCCATCGGCCTGGTGAGCCCGGAGCGGCTGCGCCAGGTGGAGGAGAAATACGACGCCGTCCGCCGGGAGCGAAACCGTCTGGAAGCCACCGGTCTGCCGGGAAGCGAGGAGCTGAACGCCATGCTGGAAGCAAAGGGCAGCGCCCCCGTGAATAACTCCGTCCGTCTTGCCGACCTGCTCCGCCGCCCGGAAATCTGCTACGGGGACATCGCCCCCTTTGACCCCAACCGCCCGGCCCTGAGCAAGGCGGTGACGGACGAGGTGGAAATTCAGATCAAGTACGCGGGGTATCTCCTCCGTCAGGAAAAGCAGGTGGAGGAATTCAAGAAGGAAGAAGCCCGTCTGCTGCCCCAGGATCTGGACTATGAATCCATCGGTGGTCTCCGGCTGGAGGCAAGGCAGAAGCTTCAGGAGATTCGCCCCCGGTCCATCGGTCAGGCTGGCCGAATTTCCGGCGTCAGCCCCGCGGATATCGCGGTGCTGCTGATTTATCTGGAGCAAAGGTAACATACAATCAGGAAATTATTGTTTAGGGTCCCGGAACCGAGGCACCCCTTAGCTCTCCCTCTGGGAGAGCTGGCTGCCCCGCAAGGGGCTTGCCTGGGAGGGCAACACGGTTTGATTCACTGATGCTGCTGTCTCACTGCGGTACCCTCTCAGTCAGCCTGTTCGGCTGACAGCTCTCCCAAAGGGAGAGCCAAGGGCGCTGCCGCGCCAGTGCGTTAAACTACAATTCACTCAATTCAAACAAGAACAATTGCCGCCCCTGTGGCATACCCTATTGGGAGGCGATGATTTTGGCAATTGTAAAAACGGATGTACCGATGACGGCACAGCTGTGCAGTGAGACCATCGACGCATTGGTCCGGACTTACCCCTTCTGCCGCAGCGAAATATTGACGGAAACCGCTTTCGGCAGGCCGGTGAAAACCCTGGTGATCGGGGACGGGGAACGAAATGTCCTCTTCACCGCCGCCCACCACGCCAATGAGTGGATCACCACCCCCGTGCTTCTGAAATTTGTGGAGGAGCTGGCGGAGGCCATCAGTCGGGGCGGTAAAATCTGGGGCGTGGACGCCGCCACCATCCGACGGCTCACCACCATCCACACAGTGCCCATGGTGGACCCGGACGGAGTGGACCTGGTCACAGGGGCCATTGAGCCGGGCTCCCTGCAGTACGCGGCAGCCCAGGCGCTGGCGGAATTGTACCCCCGGATTCCATTCCCCAGCGGCTGGAAAGCCAACCTGCTGGGAGTGGATCTGAATTTACAGTATCCCGCCGGGTGGCTGACCGCCCGGGAGATCAAATTCGCCGCCGGGTATACCCACCCCGGTCCCCGGGACTATGTGGGCCGGGCGCCTCTGACCCAGCGGGAGACCAGGGCTCTGGCGGAATACACCGAAGCGGTGGACCCCCGGGTGGTGCTGGCCTACCACACCCAGGGCAAGGTGATCTACTGGCAGTTCCGGGACGATTATGTAAAAGGTGCCCGGGAGCTGGCAGAGGAATTCGCCCGGATCAGCGGCTACGCCCTGGAGGACACCCCCTACGAATCCAGCTTCGCCGGTTACAAGGATTGGTTCATCCAGGATTTCCGCCGCCCGGGCTTTACCATCGAGGCCGGCAGCGGGGAGAATCCCCTGCCCATCGACCAGTTTGACAGCATCTACCGGGATAACCTGGGGATTCTGGTCACCGCCGCTTTGGGTCTTCCCGGCGGAGCATAACCCATTCATTTACAAAAGGAGAAACAATGGTCATCTTTTTCGACATCGACGGGACCATCATCGACGATCATACCCATGAGATCCCCCCCTCCGCCATTCGGGCGGTGGAACAGCTGAAAGAAAACGGACATATTCCCATCATCAATACCGGCAGGCCCTTCTTCCAGGTGGACCCCCGGGTGAAGGGGATGGCCTTCCGGGGCTTTGCCTGCGGCTGCGGCATGGAGGTGCTGCTGGACGGCGCCTGGCTGGTGCGGGAAAAGCCCTCCCCCGCCCTGCGGCAAAAAAGTGTGGAGGTCTCCCGGAAGTACCATATGTGCTCCTTCTACGAAACCCAGGATGGGGGCATCCTGCTGGATGGAATCCATTCCGTCCACCCCATTATGTCCAAAGAGGTGGAACGGCTGCGCCGGGCGGGCTTCCCCATCCACCACCTGGAGGAAGAGGGGGAGCCGGACTTTGTGAAATTCGTCACCTTCGCCGGAGCGGGCGGAGATGTGGCAGGGTTCAAACGGGAGCTGGAGCAGGATTACACCATCATCGACCGGGAGAACGGCATGTATGAGCTGGTGCTGAAGGGCTTTTCCAAGGCCGCCGGCATGGAGCTGATTCTCAGGCATCTGGGTGTGGATGCAGAAAACACCCTGGCCATCGGCGACAGCACCAACGACCTGCCCATGTTCCGGCTGGCAAAGCACACCGTGTGCATGGGCGGCGGCATGGACGAGGTGAAAGAAATCTGCGAATACATCACCGCCCCGGTGCTGGAGGACGGCATTGAAAAGGCGCTGAAAGTTTACGGTCTGATATAAAGGAACCCGCAGGACGAAACCGTCCTGCGGGTCGTTTTATGCAATCTGATAATCGGGTTAACGCAGCAAACGGGGAAACTGTAATTTGGCGGTGGGTTGAACGGGGCCAGGTTCCGTCTTGACTGTAGGGGAGGCTCGCAGCCTCCCGCTTTTGTTCCGGGCCTGCGTGTTCGGTTGAAGGGTACCACGTCCGGCACAGTACGAATTCGCCCAAGCTGATTCGACATTGCAGGTTTGTACCGCGCGGGAGGCTACGAGCCTCCCCTACAGTTTCGTCGGGGTGCTGCGGGAATTCTCCCAGCCCGGTGCAACATTGTCCGCGGGCACTGCCCGCCAAATTATAACTCAACGAGTTATTGAATAAAACCGATGAGCGCGCAGCGGAATCCTATTACACGTTTGCTTCCGCCCAGGCAGCCGGAAAGCCGTCCCTGGAAGCCAGCACCTCAAACAGCCGCTCCTTGCCCAGGGCCAGATCGATCTTTCCCCACAGCAGGCACCCGATGTAGTAGGTGGGGTATTGCTGCACCGTCTGGGTAACGCCGGTTTTCTGCGAGGTGAAGGTGAACTGCTCGTAGAATTTCAGCAGCTCCTCCACCTGCTCCATGGTCATGGAGGCGGCCCGCTCCCCGTCAGCCAGCACCCGGGCAAGCAGCGGCTCGTGCTGCTCCCGGAAAAACGCCCAGCCGGCAGCATCCACACAGTAGCTTCTGCCGGGGTATTTGGCGGGCTTTCCCATGGTTGCGGCATTGTTGCAGAAATGCATTGCCAGCCCCTCGAAGGCAAAATTGAGGAAGAAATACTGCCGGGGCGTCATGTCCTCGGGCATCAGCTGGGAGAAGAAAATATGGTGAAGCTCATGGGCCAGCACGTGGAGGAATTCCTCTTTGTCCTGAAAGGCATCCAGATTGGCCACATCGAAATGGACGTAGTGGTCATAGGGCCAGCCCATGGAATTGCCAATGGAAACAGTCAGCAAAATGGTAATCTCCGGCATGGCATCCAGGGCGGAGGCGGGCAGCGCGTTTTCCAGAAGCCCCTGCACCAGCAGCAGATCCTGCTCCGTAATGCTCTGAAGCATCCGGATTTTCTCCAGCCGCCGGTCCAGATCCCGATAAAAGGCCAGAAACATCTCCTGCTTGTAGTCAAGCCTGGGATTATCAAATTTCTTCCCGTCAAAATGCAGGAAAAAGTCCACCGCCTCTTCATAATGGATACCGCACACCGGCAGATTGGGCTGACCATAGCGGGCAAATTCCACCTGATAGTCCGGGTGGTTCAGCAGCTCCCGCAGAGCAGCCTCATCCCGAACGCCCCTGTCCCGGGCATTTTTCAGCCAGGCCGCCATGGCCGGAACGGTTTGGGATTGCATGTTGATTTTCATTACGTCCTCTCCCCCAGCAAAATTCGCAACATCGTTTTATAACAGCGTTTTCATTATACCGGTCCCAGGGAGAAATGTCAAGGGGGAAACAGGGGGAAATACCTTGGAGCCTGTACCTGGATACCCTGCATAACCGCCAGGTAAATTGTTGTTTAACGCACTGGCGCAGAAGCGCCCTTGGCTCTCCCTTTGGGAGAGCTGGCAGCCGTCAGGCTGACTGAGAGGGTGCCGCAGTAAGATAATAGCAGACGAAATCGATGTATTGCCCTCTCAGTCTGCCCCTTACGGGGCAGCCAGCTCCCCCAGAGGGGGAGCCAAGGGGTGCGTCGCTTCCCGTACGCTAAACAACAATTTACGTTTTACATAATCCAATCCCCATTCTCAAAAACAAACCCGCAGGACGGTGTCGTTCTGCGGGTCAGTTCACTTATTTCGGAAACCGGACGCGGATGGTGGTTCCCTCCCCCAGGCGGCTGTCCACCTGGATTTTGGCGTTGTGGAGCAGGGCTGCGTGCTTGACGATGCTAAGCCCCAGGCCGGTGCCGCCCACCTCTTTGGAGCGGCTCTTGTCCACCCGGTAGAAGCGCTCGAAAATCCGATCCTGCTCCCCCTCCGGGATGCCGATGCCCGTATCCTTCACGGTCAGCAGTGCGCAGCCGTCCTCTTGGGAGACGGTGACGGTGACGCTGCCGCCGGGGCGGTTATACTTGATGGCATTGTCGCACAGGTTGTAAATCACCTGACGCACCAGCTCCGGGATGCCACGGATCATGGCGGCGTTTCCTTCCAGGCTCAGCACCACGCCTTTTCCGGCGGCCACATCCCTCAGGCTTCCCACCACCTCCCGGGCAGCGGCAAACAAGTCCACCTGCTTCCAGTCGTAGCTGTCCCCCTCGTCCAGGTGGGACAGGTTGATGATGTCCTCCACCAGGCTGATCAGCCGCTGGGTTTCGGAATAAATACGCTGGGCGAAGGGCTGCACATCTTCGGGCTTTGTCATGCCGCATTTCATCAGCTCGGAATAACCGGAGATGGACTGCAGCGGGGTTTTCAGCTCGTGGGACACATTGGCGGTGAATTCCCGGCGGCGCTGCTCCGCCTGTTCGGACTGGGTGATGTCGAAGAGCACCACCGCCACGCCGGACATCTCCTGTTCCCGGCCCACGGCGGCAGCCTGAATCCGGATGGTTCTGCCGTGCATGGTGGTTTTTTTCGTGACGGAGCTGCCCTCCATGGCCTGGCGCACCGCCTCCTGGAGCTCCAGGTTCCGGTTCAGGGACAGCAGGCTGATGCCCGCCACCTTGGGATTGCGCACATCCATCAGATGCAGGGCGGACTGGTTGGCGGTGATCACCTTGCAATCCTGATCCAAAAGAATCATGCCCTCCTCCAGGTGGCCCACAATGGCATCCAGCTCATTCTGCTTCCGGGCCAGGGTAGCCTCCTGGGCCTTCAGATGCTGCTGCTGGCTGTAAATCCGGCGAAGCAGGGGGGACAGCTCGTCGTAGCCCTCGTTTTCCAGAGGCTCATCCAGATTCAGCTTGTTCATGGGTTCCACGATTCGCTTGGAAAGTCGGCTGGCCAGCAGGAAGGACAGCACCAGCGCCACCGCAATCACAATCAGAATCGGCTGGAGCATTCCCAGAAGCAGCACCAAAATGGTGTTGTGGGAGATGGAAAGCCGGAGCACCGTGCCGTCGCTGAGCCGCCGGGCGGAGTAGAGGTACTGCTTCATCAGCGTGGAAGAATACCGGGAGCTCTCGCCGAACCCTTCTGCCAGCGCCTGACGGATCTCCTCCCGCTGGAGGTGGTTCTCCATGGAACCGGAGTCGGTGACGCTGTCATAGAGCACGTCGCCCCCCGCCCCGATCCAGGTGATGCGCAGATCCTCCGCCTCCAGCCCCTGAAAATAGTCCATGCCCAACTGCTCCACGCCCTGGACGGCCAGAGCGGTCTGGGCCTTCAGCTGCTGTTGCTGCACCGAAGAAAAATAGTTGTACAAAACACCCATGATCAGCAGCATGGTCACCACAAAGACACCCAGCGACGCTGCGCAGATGGCTTTGAAAATTCTCTTTGTCACGGATTTTCCTCCAATCGATAGCCCACGCCCCGCACGGTTCGGATGGCCTCCCCCGCCGTACCCAGCTTGGTGCGCAGGGAGGCGATGTGCACATCCACCGTCCGGGTCTCCCCCTGGAATTCACTTTCCCAGATGGAAGAAAGCAGATTTTCCCGGGTGAATGCCAACCCGGGATTCTTCAAAAAGAGCCGCAGAAGCTCATATTCCTTCACCGTCAGGTCCACGGTTTTTCCATCCACGCTGACCCGGTGGGAGGCCTCGTTCATCTGGATATTTTTGCAGGAAAGCACCGGAGACACAACGGTGTGGCCGACCCGGCGCAGCACCGCCTTCACCCGGGCCACCATTTCCATCATGCCGAAGGGCTTGGCCAGGTAGTCGTCAGCCCCCAGGTCCAGGCCGATCACCTTGTCGAATTCCGTCCCCTTGGCGGTGGCCATGATCACGGGAATGTCCGCCGAGGCCGGAGCGCTGCGGAGCTTTTTCAGGATGCTGATGCCGTCCTCGTCGGGCAGCATCACGTCCAGCAGCACCAGCTCCGGCTTTTCCCGCCGCAGGGCCTGCCAGAACGCTCCGGCATCCGGCAGTCCCGTCGCACTGTAGTTTGACGCCCGCAGGGCATAGAGCATCAGTTCCCGGATGCTGTCGTCGTCTTCCACACAATAGATCATCATCGATTCCTCATTTCTCGCTGACGTGTCCGCCTTCTTCGTAATAATCTTCGTGGATTTCCAGATTGCCGGTGAGGGAGAAGAGCACCCATTTGGCAATGTTCACCGCGTGATCGCCGATCCGCTCGTAGTACTTGGCGATCATCAGCAGGTCCACCAGTGCTTCCCCGCTTTCCTTCGGCTGCTTCAGCAGGGCAATCACATCCGCTTTGACGGTGTTGAAATAACCGTCCACCACATCATCATATTCTATCACAGATCGAGCGATTTTTCCATCCTGTCTTACAAAGGCATCGATGCTGTCCGTCACCATCCGCACCACGGCGGTGGCCATGTCCCGCACGGGCAATCCCTCCGGGATGGATCGAATGTTGCCCAGAGCCACGATTTCGCTGATGTCCGCCGACTGGGTGCCGATCCGCTGGGCATCGGTGACCATCTTCAGGGCGGAGGACACGGTGCGCAGGTCCCGGGCCACGGGCTGCTGGTGCAGCAGGAGCCGCAGGCAGATGGCTTCGATGTCCCGCTCCTTCTGGGTGATCTGATTCAGCCCCTCCGGCAGCTCTCTGGCCAGGGCCAGGTCGGCGTTCAAAAGGGCGTGGGATGCCTTGGCGATGGAATTCTCGCAGAGCATTCCCATGGTGGTCATTTCCTGTTTCAGCCCTTCCAGCTGCATGTCAAATTTGGAACGCATTATCCAAACCTCCCCGTAATATAGTCCTCCGTCCGTCTGTCCGCGGGATTGGAGAAGAGCTTGTCGGTCTTTCCCCATTCCACCAGCTCTCCCAGGAGGAAGAAGGCGCAGTTGTCGGAAATTCTGGCAGCCTGCTGCATGTTGTGAGTGACCATGATCACCGTGTACTTCTCTTTCAGCTGCACCGCCAGGTCCTCGATTTTCCCCGTGGAGATGGGGTCCAGGGCGGAGGTGGATTCGTCCATCAGCAGCACATCCGGCTCCACCGCCAGGGCCCGGGCAATGCACAGCCGCTGCTGCTGGCCGCCGGAAAGGCCCAGGGCGGAGGATTTGAGCCGATCCTTCACCTCGTCCCAGATGGCGGCGTCCCGCAGGGAGCGCTCCACGATCTCGTCCAGCTTGGCCTTGCCCTTGATGCCGTGGGTCCGGGGGCCGTAGGCGATGTTGTCGTAAATGCTCATGGGGAAGGGATTGGCCTTCTGGAACACCATGCCGATGCGCTTGCGCAGCCAGGTCACATCCACCCCCGGGGCGTAGATGTCCTGACCTTCATAGAGCACCTGCCCCTGGATCTTCACCCCGGGCACCAGGTCCTGCATACGGTTCAGAGTTTTCAGGAAGGTGGACTTGCCGCAGCCGGAGGGCCCGATCAGGGCAGTGATCTCATGGGCCGGGATGGAAGCCCGCACATCCCGCAGGGCCTGCTTCTCCCCATACCATAGATTCAGATTGGATATTTCGATGATCGGTTCCATTGATTTGCTCCTTTTATCGTCATGCTTACCGCATTCATTTCGTAGGGCGGGGTCTTGACCCCGCCGACCAGGTAACGAAACCTGCCAGGTTGGACAAATGAAATCAACTGTCAATTTTGGGACATTTTCGATGATCATTTCGGAAATAATACCATTCAACGTACCATTCAAAAATCAGAACCGGGTCGGCGGGGTCAAGCCCCCGCCCTACGAACGGTGCGATAAATGACAATTCACCGTTTCAGGTGTTTCCCCGCAAAACCGGCGGCGAAATTGATGATCAGGGTCAGCACCATCAGGATCAAGGCGATGGCGAAGGCCACGTCGATTTTTCCCTGCTCGCTGGCATAAACATACAGGGCCACGGTGAGGGTGGCGGAGGAGGTGCGCAGGGATTTGATAAAGCCGTTCAGCTTCAGGCCGAAACCTGCGGTAAACAGCAGGGCGGCGGACTCGCCGGTGATTCGTCCGATGGCCAGGATGCAGCCGGTGACGATGCCGTCCACGGCGTTGGGCAGCACCACGGTGCAGATCATCCGCCACTTTCCTGCCCCCAGAGCCAGAGCCCCCTCCCGGTAGGCTTGGGGTACGGTTTTCAGGCTCTCCTGGGTGGTGCGCAGGATGGTGGGCAGGATCATAATCACCAATGTCAGGCCACCGGCCAGAATGCCCGCCCCCAGTCCCATCAGCTGGACGAAGATCAGCATGCCCACCAGGCCGAAAATGATGGAGGGAATGCCGGTGAGGGTCTCGGCGGCGAACTCAATCAGGGCGGAGACCCTTCTGTTTTCGGCGTACTCCGTCAGGTAAATGGCCGCGCCCACCCCCAGGGGCAGGACGATGACCATGGCCACCAGGATGATGTACACCGTATTGAGAATATTGGGCAGGATGCCGATGGTATTTCTTAAGTAG
This sequence comes from uncultured Clostridia bacterium, assembly GCA_945940335.1. Classification (GTDB taxonomy): domain Bacteria; phylum Bacillota; class Clostridia; order Oscillospirales; family Oscillospiraceae; genus Faecousia. Next base: position 10,257 of record CAMEWH010000063.1, read on the forward strand.
CTGGTCTGGGTGGTGAGCAGGTCCCAGCTCAGATAGGGAACGCCCTTCAGGAAGATGTATCCGATGAGAAAGATCAGCAGCGCCGCCGTGGTGCCGGAGGCAATGTACAGGGCGGCCTTCACCGCCAGATTCCAGAGCTTTCTCTTTTTTCCAAAATCCACGGTTCAACGCTCCTTCTTCACAAATACATTCAGCAGCACATTGATGAGCATGATGAACAAAAACAGCACCAGGCCAATGGAGAACAGGGCATCCCGCTGCAGGGAGCCCACCGGGGCATAGGACATTTCGGAGGCGATGGCGGTGGTCATGAACCGCACCGGGCCGAAAAGCTCCGGCATATTGGGCACGTTGCCGGACACCATGATGATGGCCATGGCCTCGCCGATGGCCCGGCCCACGCCCAGCACAATGGCGGTGGCAATGCCGCTTTTGGCAGCGGGAACGCTGACCCGGAAATAGGTCTCCAGCTCCGTTGCACCCAGGGCCAGGGAAGCATCCTCGTATTCCTTGGGCACGGCGCGCAGGGCGGTTTCGGACACATTGATGATGGAGGGCAGAATCATAATCGCCAGCACAATGATGGCCGCAAATAGCGTGGCGCCGGAAGACAGCCGGAACAGGCTCTGGATGGCCGGCACCAGGACGATCATACCCACCAGGCCGTAAACCACGGAAGGGATCCCCGCCAGCAGCTGCACTGCCGTGCGAATTGCCCCGGCCAGTCTGGAGGGCGCCACCTTGGCAAGAAACATCGCCGTCAGCAGGCCGATGGGAACGCCGATGAGCACCGCCCCCGCCGTGCCGCAGACACTGGTGAGCAGAAAGGGTAAAATGCCGTAGGAGGGCTCCACCGTGGTGGCGGTGGGCTTCCAGATTTTGCCCAGGAAGAACGCCTTCGGGCCGATCTCAATCATGGCGGGCAGCCCGGAGAGGATGAGATAGATGCAGATACACAGCACAAAGCCCACTGTGATGATACCGCAAAGGAAGAACAGCATATTCATGCTGTTCTCCAGTGCGGCTTGTCTGGCCGATTTTCTCCTCATGGTTACTGCTGGGCAGCTTCTTCGCTCTGGGGAGCGGGAACGGCACCGGCCATGGTGATCAGCTCAGCGGCGTCTTCACTGAGCATGTAGTCGAAGAAGGCCTGTGCGGCTTCGCTCAGTTCCCCCTCTGCCAGGGTGACCAGATTGAAGGGGCGCTGGATGACATAGCTGCCGTCCACGATGTTCTCGGCGGTGCATTCCACACCTTCCACGGTGAGCACCTTGATGCCTTCCTGGCCTTCCACGGCGGCGTAGGAAGCGTAGCCGATGGCGTTCTCACTGCTCTTCACCGCGGCGATCACGGCGCCGGTGGAGGTCAGCTCCTGAGCCAGGACGCATTTGTCGGTGGTACCTGTGATGGACTCGAAGCCATCCCGGGTGCCGGAGCCGGCTTCCCGGCCGATGCAGGCGATGTCACCCTTGCCGCCGAAGTCGGCCCAGCTGGTAACTTCCCCGGTGAAGATGGCGGCGATCTGCTCCACGGTCAGGTCATCCACGGGGCAATTTTCATTGACAATGATGGCGATGCCGTCCAGGGCCAGGGTGGTGGCAGCCAAGCCCTTCTCCACCTCGGCGTCCTTCAGGTTCCGGGAGGCCAGGCCAATGTCGCAGGTACCGGTGGCCACGGCTTCGATGCCGGTGCCGGAGCCGGTGGCGTCATAGGTGATGGTCACCTTGTCGTTGTCTTCCATGAACTGCTCGGACAGGATGCCGATCACCTTTTCCATGGAGGTGGAGCCGTTGGTGGCAACGGTGCCGCTGAGCTTCTCCGCAGAGGCGGCCACGGTCAGCAGGCTCACCGCCATGACCAGGCTCAGAAGAATTGCAATTGTCTTTTTCATAATCAAAATCTCCTTTTTATTCGCTATTTCCCCAGCCAGGCTTTCCCTTGGCTGTATCCATAGCTTACCAAAGCCATGTAAACTCCACTATCGCAGCAAGGTAAAGTTCTTGTAAACCAATGAAAAATTGTAATTTAGCGGGCAGATACGGCAGCGCCCTCTTGGCTCTCCCTTTGGGAGAGCTGGCAGCCGTCAGGCTGACTGAGAGG
>CAMEWH010000064.1:0-12330 GCA_945940335.1 uncultured Clostridia bacterium
TCGTTGGCTGTTTTTTCGCTTACGCTTAAACAATCCATTAATTGTCCAAGGTGTTCTAGTTTGTCTTTACGTTATTCAATTTACAAGGTACAGAGTCGTTCAAGCTTTCGCTGTGAACTCGTTTAGTCTATCATAGAAGCCTCAACTTGTCAAGAGCTTTTTTCATCTTTTTTCAGGTTTTTTCGGCTTCATGGCTTCCTCCGGGCCTCTCAAGGGCCGTTCATCGGAGAGCTTGCATATATTACCACCTCCCACTCCATTTGTCAAGCACTTTTTACAATTTTCTTCACTCTTTTTTGGCGACTTTATATAACGCACATCTGTCCGTCCGGCAGCGAATCAGCGTCAGAAACTCCTCCGACATACCGTCGGTTCCCCTATGTCACCGGGACCCGATGGGACAGCTTTATTCTGCCCCGTCTTTGGGAAAAAGATACCTTCTTCTGTGTATCGGAAACGCGAAAAGGACGCCCTCCCAGCGGAAAGCGTCCTTCTATTCAGAGCGATATCAGGCAAAATTATTTGATCTTGAAGGTGAACTCGATCTGGTCTTCTTCATTCACTTCCACCGTACCGTAGTCGGTATGATACTTGACCAACTTGACGGTAACATAGCGGATCTTGTCATTGGAACGGAGCGCAAAATACTCGGTGTAGTCCGTGACTCCCTTCCGGAAGGTTTTATCGCCGGTGTAGAGCAGGGAGTTATAGCATCTGCCGTCGCTGCACTCCAGCAGAATCTCTTCCTCGTAGGCATCCATCGCGGAGATTTCGAAGGTATAGGCATCCACATCTATGCACGAGGAAGTATTTTTCATCTTGAGTTTGAAATCCACGCCGCCGTTTACCCATTTCCACTGGGCATAGCTCTCGTACTCCTTGCTGTTCCAGAACCAGAAATCATAGATTTCATCGTAATCCAGTGCCGCCTGGGCGTTAACCGGCAGCAGGCACAGCACACAGACCAGTGCCAGGGTCAAAGCCAAACATCTTTTCATATTTTTCCTCCTGTTCTCTTCTACGGTCACGCCCCGCTTTCAGCGCAAAGCCTGCGTCAAAGCAAACAATACACCTATTATTATATAAATCAGAGAACAGATTGTCAAGGAATAGAAAGGCAAAACCCACACAATCCGGTAAAATTGCGCCTTTCCAAAACGTTTATCGCCTTACACGTCGCTTTGGAGGCGTCGGGCGGCGCGGATGCCCACCAAGAGCTCATAAATCACCCAGCCGTGCATCACCAGATCCAGGATGCTGTCCGTAAAGCCGCCGAAGATGAACCGGCACAGCAGAGCCAGGCAAACCGTATCCACCACAAACAGCACCAGCCCCACAGTAAGCCATTGGGGTGTCTTCCGGCTCAGCAGCCAGCAGACAAGGAACAAGCCCAAAATCAGGGCGCTCACTCCCAAAGCCATCCAGGTGTAGGCATGATTCACCCCGCCGAATTCAGCCAGATCAAAGCTCCGGGCCAGGCTGGTCAGGTAATAGGGCACGGAGGCGGAGAACAGCAGATAGAAATTGGTATTGGAGATCAGCAGGAGCAGGTTTGCCGCTGTCAGGCACAGCACCACCAGAAGGGTGCTTCGACCCATGGCCACCTGGCGCTCATAATACTCCTGGGAGCCCTTCTCCACCATTTGCTCTTTTTTCATTTGTCTTTCTCCCTTACAGCAAATTATGGCACACCCGGGTCACCAGGCAGGGGGTTCCGGGTCGGAACAGCACTGTATCCCCGGCCTTGGGACGGACCCCCGGTGCCGCTTCGGCATTCAGGGTCAGCTCCCAATAGGACAGGGTGAGCTTCTCCCCCTCCGCCTTTGCCACCGTGGCGAACCGGCAGTCGAAAATCTGAAGGAAGCCCTCCTGAATTTTGATTTTGGGATAACAGGGGAACTCCGTCTCCGCCGCGGCCAGCAGTGCCGGGTCGTCGCACCGCTCAAATACCGTGCTTTCATAGAGCTTTCCGTGGAGATCGGCGCTTTCATCCAGGGGATAGACCATCAGCGCGTCGAACTGTTCCCCCTCCGGGTCGGTGATGCCGTAGTCCCGGCAGCTGCGGAAGCCCCGCTTGGGATAGTATTCCGGTTCGCCATAGATGCACACCCCGGGGTAACCCGCCTGCCTGGCCAGCTCCAGAGTCTCCTCCAGCAATTTCCGGCCAATGCCGCCGCTCTGTACTGTGGGTTCCACCGCCAGAGGGCCAAAGGTTACAATGTCCAGGGCGCCCCCTTCGCGCACCAGCCTGGCCTTTGTGTAAAAGATGGCCCCCACGATTTTTCCGTCCAGCTCCGCCACCCGGCTGAACTGGGGCAGATAATCTTCACTTTCCCGAATCAGCCGCACCAGCACATGCTCGTTGCAGCCGGGGCAATGGATGTTCCAGAAGGCACGCTGCACCATGCACTCCGTGGCACGGTAATCATCGGGCGTCTCCGGGCGGATGATCAGTTCTGACATTGATATTCCTCCTGTTTATTGATCGTTTCTCTTTCCCCTCCAGCCCTGCAGGCAGAAGGGCAGCTCCATCCGGTTGGCCTCCAGCAGCGCCTTGTCGAAAAGGATTTCCTCCGCCGGGCCGTCGGCCACAATCCGCCCACGGGACAGCAGGAACACCCGTTGGCAAGTATCCAGGATCATGTCCAGGTCATGGGAGGCGATGAGCTTGGTTTGAGGAAGCCGGCGGATGGTATTGATCACCGTACGGCGATTCACGGGGTCCAGAGCCGTAGAAGGCTCGTCCATAAGAATCGCCTCCGGCTCCATGGCAAGAATGGTGGCAATGGCGGCCATCCGTTTTTCGCCGCCGGAGATCTTGTGATTGTAGCGGTGCTTTAATTCCGAGAGTCCCAGGCGGTTCAGAACCTCATCCACCCGGTGCTCTGTCTCTTCCTTGCTCAGGCCGTAGTTCCGGGGGCCGAAGGTCATGTCCTCGTAGACCGTGGGCATAAACATCTGATTGTCCGAGTCCTGCAGCACAAAGCCGATTTTCTGCCGGATCGCCGGAAGGTTCTGCTGATTCAGAGGCAGGTTATCCACGATGATCTCCCCCTGCCCCCGGAGCAGACCCAGCAGCAGCTTCATCATGGTGGATTTTCCCGCGCCGTTGGCGCCGATCAGGCCGACGTTTTCGCCCCTTTGGATGGTGAAGTTCAAATGCTCCACCACAGGATGCTCCGGGTCATAGGAAAAGGACACATTCCGAAATTCGATCATTTCACATTTACCTCACAAACAAACTTCCCAGCAGATTGGGAACATTGACCATTCTGGCAAAAAGGAACAAGCCCACGCTGGCAACCGTATACACCACGCCGGAGAAACGGCATTGAGGCACCTGGGCATAGTGGAACTCCCCCCGGAAGCCCCGCAGACGCATACTGTCGTACAGCTCCTGGGCCCGGTCCATGCTCCGCAGCAGCAGCTGACCCAGGAAGGAACCCCAAGCGGAAATATGGATGCCCTTCTGCCCCGGTGCCCGGAGCTTGTAAGCCTCGGTCATGATTGAAACCTCCTCCAGCATGACACCGATGTAACGGTAGGTGAGCAGCAGCAGGGTCGTCAGGACGGAGGGCACATGGAGCTTTCGCAGGGCGGCGCACAGGGCATCGATGGGTGTGGTAGCGATGAGCAGGAAGGAGGCCATCAGGGAAAAGACACCCTTCAGCATCAGCGTCACCATGGACACCATACCGCCGGTGACGGTGAGATTTCCCAGCTTCATCCACGGTGTATGGTCCAGAAACGGATTCACCAGGCCCACGGCACAGACCAGGGGCAGCACCACCCGCAGCTTATAAAAACAGGTTCGCACCGGAATCCCCGCCGCCTGGAACAGCAGAATCGGATACAGCACCATCACCACCAGCCCGGTGAAATCATATTTTGGAAAGGATACCACCGCGGCAATGTAGCAAACCGTCACCAGCAGCTTGCACAGCGGGTGCAGCCGGTGGACAGGGGAATCCTCCGCCGCCAGGGCATCCATCTCCCGCAGCTCGCAGCGGGCCTGGGTCAATTTATCCATAGAAAATCCTCGTTTCAAAAGCAATCGGAGGCACCGAACCGGCACCTCCGATAGTATACCATATCTGTTATGCTTTTGCATCCGCTTTTTTTCTGCGGAAGAAGCCGCCGCCCATGCAGATCAGCACAGCCACACCGGCCACAATGGCAGAGCCCAGCAGACCGGAAACCGTGGTACCGGCGGCGCTGTCGCTGTTTGCAAAGGCATAGTCCGGCAGGAACGCGGTCTTTTCCTGGATGGAGCCAGCCACCTCAGCGGCGCCACTGGACACACCGTAGTCCTCCTCGTCCAGGCCCATATTCTCGCTGTAGCCGGCCTCCGCGTTGCCGAACATGGACCACTCCAGGCCATCGGGGTTGGAGCTTGCCGCCAGGCTCAGACCGCCGCCGACAATGGCCACCACCACAGCCAGGATCATCACAGTGGTTTTCAGAGAGCACCGACTCTGAACAGCCGCATCACCGGTATCAACGTCCATCAGCAGCTCGGGACGGGCTTCATAGACAAACACCAGCACAGCGGAGGTAATGAGGCCTTCGACCAGGCCAATGGCCAGATGGATGGGCTGCATGATGCCAACGAAAGCACCGAAGGGCAGCTCGGTGATGCCGGAAAGGGAGGTTTCCAGAACCACGGAGAGGGCGCCCAGCTGCAAGGTGATGACACAGCCCAGGACAGAAGCCAGAACAATTTTGGACCGGCCGGCGGCTTTCGCGCCCAGACCGCCAAACAGCTTGCTTCCCATGATTGGTCGCCATAGCAAGTAGTACCCAACAAAGCACCCGTAAAACGCCATGTTCCAGCAGTTGGCGCCCAGCGCCAGCAATCCGCCGTCGGCAAAGAACAGGCACTGAATGGCCAAAATCACCACCATGGACAGGAAGCCTGCCTGGGGTCCCAGCAGAGCAGACAGCATCATACCGCCGCACAGATGGCCGGAGGAACCGGTGCCGGGAATGGTATAGTTAATCATCTGGCCCGCGAAGACCAGAGCAGAGGCCACTGCCATGGTGGGCAGCTTTTCCAGGTTTTCATCTTTTTTCAGAGTCTTTACGGAAGCACCCACCGTCACCGCGGAGGCGGCATACATGGCCGCGGCAACAGCCGGGGCCAGCAACGCGTCTGCCATATGCATAGGAATGCACCTCTTCTTTCTTGAGATGGCACCATTATAACAGCAGGCAACCGTCAGCGGAAGCCCCCGGGGGGGATGTATTTTATCCTGATTTGCAGTAATCCACCAATAATCGGGCTTGAAGGTGCCTCACACCCCTGCAACAGGCCCGGAACCGCTTCGCCCCGGATTGACACCATTTTTCGGCAGCCTTTAAAAACCATCGACGAAAGTCCCCCTGACCTGCTATAAAACCCTTACGAAGCAGGTCAGGGGGCCATGTTTTATGGGTAATGAACCAAAAAGCGCCATGTAGTATTGCTCTATTGCCCATGTGTGAGCCAGCAGATGAGAATCACATTTTAAAAGGGGCTGCATCACTTTTTGGTGGGACATCCCTGTATTGTTTCAGTCGGTAGAAATCAGGTAGTCAAGATAGTCTTGGGACTCAGGCAGTCGTGGGGTATTGGCAATGATACCGATATACACGCTGTCAGAGAAACCGGCTTTCTGAAACGCAGATAGTTGTGTCAATTCCAGAGCGTTATACACGGTTTCTGTTACGGCGGTGTATTCCTGCGCCGCATTCAGATTGTACTCCACGGCATTGTCTTCCAGAATGACCTGATTGGCAGTCAGACAGGCGGAATCCAAAATATCCGATAGATCCAGCAGATAGCCGCTGGCAGAGCAGAGATCGTAGGCTTCCCGGTTCATGAGAACCAAATCCAATTGCTTGGAATTGATGGTTGCCAGCAGCTTCATTCTGGATGCGTAGGCAAATTCGTGATCGGAAGCGGCGGGATCATCGGACAGATACAGATTCCGGTAGAGCCGCACCTCGTTACGCTTGGGATTCAACCCGCGGCAGGTCAGATAGTCCTCCGTCAGCCGGGCTTCCATATCCTCGCCCACAGAAACGTTCAGGTAGGCGAGATACACCACCGGCTCCTTTTTGGCAGCTGCCCGATACACCCCGGATAGCAGGATTCCCAACGCCAGGATGGTCAAAAGAATCGGCGCTTTGTAGTACAGCCAGATGTGTTCCAGCTTTTTTGCCCGGCTCAGCTGCCGGAACATTTCCCGACGCTGGCGGCGCTCCTCCGGGGACAGCTTCATTGGTCTGCCCCACTTTCCTCTGCCGGGTCATAGGCGCAGGCGCGGATGACCTTGCCCAGCAGATAGGAGCTGAGCAAAGCGCAAAGGCCCTCGCCAAAGATGATCAGCGGGGTGTAGATGGCAACCACCGCAAAGAACATGGCAAAATGGATGGCAAACACCAGAATTGTGCAGAACAGATAGTGAATGCCGATGAGCAGTGCATTTTTCAGCATTGCCCAGTTGGTGTTTTTTACGCTGGCAACCAACGGAAAAACATAGAGCAGCACAATCACATAAGCGATGGCTGCCGCAATAATCAGCGCCAGACCCAGCGTGCAGACCGTGGGCACAACACCGGTGGTGCCTTTGGAAAGGCGGTAGAGTATGGATCCGTCCGCTCCCAGCAACGCCCCAACTCCCAGCAAAATCAGCCATAGAATGGTCGCCTGCCGGAAATTCTCCCGGAAGGCCTTGAAAAACCGGCGGGTGAGCGGCGGCTCTTCCTCCCGGGCAAGACGCAGGGTCACGTCATACAGGGCGGCTGTGGCGGCTCCCGCAGTGAACACCGGCAGGGAGCATACCATCCACAGAAGATTCAGATAACATCCGTAGCAAAGTTTCAGCATGATCTGGCTGAACTTGCTGTCATAAGAAAACAGTCTCATAACAATCCTCAAAGCGTGCCCGTGGATTCACGGTAGATCAGGTCGGTTTCCGTGTGGATGGTACGATAATCCAGAGATGGTGCCTTAATTCTGGAAATCAGAAGGTGGACAGCGGAATAGGCGATGACCTGGGTGTGAATATGCACCGTGGTCAGAGGTGGTTTGCTCAGCCGGGATTCGGCGGAATCATCGAAGCCGCACAGACGCACATCCTCCGGCACCCGCTTTCCCACAGCGGCCAGAGCCTGCATCAGATCGGTTGCCACAAAATCGTTTGCGCAGATGAAAATCTCCGGCAGCTCCGGCATATCCGGAATGATCTCCATGAGCTCCTCACGATGATTCTGTTTGATGACGAAGCGATCCTCAACCTTCTGCCCAGCCATCAGCATGGTCAGATAATAGGCGGAATACCGCTCAAAAAAGGACTGGCAATGGTCGTAATCTCCAACGAACCCAATCTTCGTGAAGCCTTTTTCCAACATATCATTGACAAACCGGGCGATTTCGGTAGTATTATCCATATAGAGCTGGTCAGCAGGCAGGCTTCTTCCGCTGCGCTTGGCAGGGCCGTCCACAAACAGAATGGGAACATCCAGACCGCAGAGCATCTCGTCGTAATCCCAGTCAAACATCTCAATGCACATGATTGCTTTAATCTGCCCCATGTTCATGGTAATCGGGAGGGCCTTGTTGGCTAGCTCTGTCCCCGTGATCCGATGGGTGTTCATGGTGTAGCCCAGCTGAGAGATTTCCCGCTGAAATTTATCCAGCATCAGGGACGCGAAATGAGAATGTGTCAGGAAAGAACCGGTAAGCAGGGCGATTTCTCCCTGATATCCGGGCGATACAGGGCGTTCTGTTTCAGGGGCAGCAGGAGCGCCGGAAATGGCTGCAATAGAGCCTGCATAGGAAAACTGCTTATAGCCCATCTCCATGGCTTTCTGCAGAATCTTTTCTCTGGTGGCGTCTGCCAGCCCTTCGGTGTTGTTGATGGCTTTGGATACGGTATTTCTGGAGATCCCCAGGGCGTCGGCAATATCCTGTATGGTAACTTTTTTGTTCATCTCAGCCCTCCTGATTCGCGTTTTTTGCAACTATAGTATAACACATTCCATATGCAAATGTCAAATTTTGACCACTGTCATTGTGTGCAAATATGGCTGTGCTAAATCGTGCATTTGCACCAAAGATTGTGCAAATATTAATTTTCTGTTGACAGGTGAAAGGTCAGGTGATACCATGAAGTTGTCAAAAGCCTTTTTAAATTGTGCAAATGTAAAATTTAAGAGGGCAAAATAAAAAAAGGAGGAATCAAATGAAAGGAGCAATGACACGCACCTCTGAAAAAACGGGCAAAGCATCCGGACTGCATAACACGCTGGTTTATATGCGCCAGCATTGGCAGCTGTATGTAATCTTTATGCTGCCCGCGGTTCTGTTGACCGTCATTTTCCGCTACATCCCCATGGGCGGCGTTTTGATCGCGTTTACAGAGTACAACCCCATCAGAGGTATCCTGGGAAGCGAGTGGGTCGGTTTCAGCCACTTCACCCGGTTCCTGTCGTCCCCGGACTTTATGCAGTATCTGATGAACACTCTGAAGCTCAGCATCTTTGGGCTTCTGTGGGGGTTCCCGGCTCCGATCCTGCTGGCCTTCCTGCTGAACCGGATTCTCAGCAGCGGCATCAAGCAGAAGATCCAGCTGGTACTGTATATGCCCAACTTCATCTCCGTCATCGTCCTATGCGGTATCGTCAGAATCCTGCTGTCTCCCACCGGTATGATTAACATGCTGCTGGGAACCAACTACAACTTCATGACGATGCCCGAAGCCTTCCGTACCATCTACATCGCCAGCGGCATCTGGCAGGGCGCAGGCTGGGCCTCCATCATCTACACCGCAGCCCTTTCCAATGCCAGCAAGGAGCTGAAGGAAGCCGCTGTTCTGGATGGAGCCAACATCATCCAGCAGATTAAGGCGGTGGAATGGCCTGCCATCAAGGATACGGTGCTGATTCAGTTCATTATGAGCGTGGGCAACATCATGAGCGTCGGCTTTGAGAAGGCCTATGCGTTGCAGACGGATCTGAACCTGAACGCATCCGAAATCATCTCCACCTATGTCTACAAAAAAGGCCTGATAGACGGCGACTACGGCTTCTCCACCGCCGTGGGTCTGTTTAATACCGTCATCAATGTTGTGCTTCTGATCTCCATGAACAGCATCGTGAAGAAACTCAATGACGGCAAGGGCATCTGAGGAAAGGAGAAGATGCAATGAACACCAAATTCTCCCGGTTTACCGGCTATGACAAGGCAATCATGATCTTCGCCTACACCATACTGGGCCTGTTTATGGCAGCCATTATCCTGCCGGTTGTCTACATCATTCTGGCATCCTTTATCGACCCCATCACGCTGCAAAACAGCGGACTGACCTTTGATTTCAGCAAGTGGACGCTGACGGCCTATGAACGCGTCATGTCCAACGCGCAGATCTGGACGGGCTTCAAGAATGCCATGATCTACTCTGTTTTGTTCACCATCATTTCCGTCATGGTGACGCTGCTGGCAGCCTACCCCATGTCCCGCCCGGACTTCAAGGGCAAGGGCTTCTTCAATGTCATGTTCGTCATCACCATGTTCTTCGGCGGCGGCCTGATTCCCACCTACCTGCTCATCAGCAATCTGGGAATGCTGGACACCATCTGGGCCATTCTGATTCCCGGCGCGTTCAGCGTTTGGAACATGATTATTGCCCGCACCTACTACACGGGCATCCCCCATGATATGCAGGAGGCCGCCGAGATCGACGGTGCTTCCGAAATGGTCTACTTCTTCAAAATCCTGCTGCCCCTGTGTATGCCCATCATCGCCACCATTGCCATGTGGCAGTTTGTGGGTATGTGGAACAGCTACTTTGACGCCATGATCTACCTGAACGACGCAGCGAAGCAGCCTTTGCAGCTGGTGCTGCGGGCCATTCTGATTCAGAGCCAGCCGGAACCCGGCATGGTTTCCGATATGCAGAGTACCGCAGCCCGGGCGCAGCTGGCAGAGCTGCTGAAGTACGCCACCATTATCATCTCCAGCGTTCCCCTGATGATCCTGTATCCCTTCTTCCAGAAGTATTTCGACAATGGCATTATGGCAGGTGCCGTGAAGGGATAAGCCATCCGTATTTACCCAGGCCGCTGCCTGAAAAAATAATAATAAAGAGGAGAATCGCAATGAGTAAGTTTACCAAGGTATTGTCCCTGGCGCTGGTGGTCGTTATGACCCTGTCCCTGCTGGCCGGCTGCGGCGGCAAGAACGGCGAAATCGGCGGCAATTCCTCCGGTCTGGAGGTAGACCCCGCCACCTTACAGTTCCCCCTGGCGGAAACCGCAACCATCAAGGGTCTGACCAACTTCCCCGCCGGCACCGAGTCCGAGCCCAACAACCGCACCATCTTCAAGCGGCTGGAGGAGCAGACCAACGTCCATGTGGAATGGAAAACCATTCAGGGCGACCAGTGGGGCGAGAAGATTGCCCTTGAAATGGCCAATGTCAAAACCCTGCCCGACTTCGTGTTCAACGCCGGCTTCGGCGACACCGACCTGCTGAAGTACGCCAAGCAGGGGGTCATCATCAATCTGGAAGAATACATTGAAAAGTATATGCCCAACCTGTGCAAGGTCTTCGAGCAGGCTCCTGAGTACAAGGCCATGTGCACCGACGAAAACGGTCACATCTGGGCACTGCCCTGGATTGAGCAGCTGGGCTACGAAAAGACCGCCATCCAGACCGTTGGCAACATGAGCTTCATCAACACCGCATGGCTGGAGTACCTGAATCTGGAAATGCCCACCACTGTTGACGAGTTCGAAGCCGTTCTGGTGGCATTCCGCGATAACGCTGCCGACCTGAAGGAACACTTTGGCATCGAAGGCGATATTATCCCCATGGCATGTATCGTCAATGACGGCGACCAGGATCCCTGCATCCTGATCAACGGCTTTGGCGAAGGCTATGGCGATCCCGACCGCGGCCGTCACATTGCTGTCACCGACAACAAGGAGGTTGTCTGTGTCGCCAATTCCGAAGGCTTCAAAAAGGGCATTGCCTGGCTCCATGAGCTGTATGCCCAGGGTCTCATCGACCCCGAAGCCTTTACCCAGGAATGGTCTACTTACGTTGCCAAGGGCAAGTCTGGCCGCTACGGTGTCTGCTTCTCCTGGGACGTTGCCAACATTGCAAGCCTGAATGGTTGGGAACCCCTGCCCGCTCTGACCGCGGATGTGCGCAACATCACGGCCCAGAACGGCTCCTTCACCTCCGGTTTTGACCGCGGTCGCTGCGTTGTTACCGCTGTAGCAGAGAATCCCGCTCTGGTCTGCGCATGGCTGGATCAGATGTACGCGCCCATCCAGTCTCCTCAGAACAACTGGGGCACCTACGGCGAAGAGGATGATTTCGATATCTTTGAAATGAGCACCAACGCCAACGGTGAGCCTATGCTGAAGCATGCGCCTCTGGGTGATGCCTCCCCTGTGGAAGTCCGGGAAGCTGAGAGCGTCAACGGCCCCCTCGCCATTCTGGACAGCTACTACGGTGTGTATGTCACCTGCCCCGATGATGCCCAGTACCGTCTGGACTGGATTAAGGACATCTACACCCCCGACATGAACCACAAGTATGTCTTCCCCAATGTGTTCATGAGCACGGAGGATACCAAGAAGATTTCCGACCTCCAGGCGGACATCTCCAAGTGCATCAACACCGCTAAGGCAGACTGGATTATGAACGGCTTTACCGATGCGGACTGGGACAAGCTTCAGTCTGATCTGGATGCCTATGGCCTGAAGGACTATCTGGCAATCTTCCAGAAATATCTGGATGCCTACTACGCATGATTTCCACATCCCTGCCCCCTTATCGGGGGCAGGGAACGAAGACTATCTTCTGGATTTTGACGAAAACCCGCATTCCCGGATTTTTGTCAAAGCACAGAAAAGCCTCTGTGCATCTGCACCCGAAAGGAGCATTTCTATGACCAGTAAAAAATTACAGCGCGCCCGGGATTTTGAGAAAAAATACAGCCCCTATGTGGCTTCGGAGCTGCCCAGCTTCCATGTCACTGCCCCCATCGGCTGGATCAACGATCCCAACGGCTTTGCCCCCTACAAAGGGGAATACCATCTGTTCCATCAGTATTACCCCTACGATATCAAATGGGGCCCCATGCACTGGGGTCATGTAAAGACTCAGGACTTTATTAAGTGGGAGCGTCTTCCCGCTGCTTTGGCCCCGGATATGGAATACGACAAGGACGGCTGCTTCTCCGGCGGCGCCGTGGAAATGCCGGACGGACGGCATCTGTTGATGTATACCGGTGTTCGCAATGTGCGCCGGAAGAACGGCAAGGTGGAGAGCTT
>CAMEWH010000065.1:0-12200 GCA_945940335.1 uncultured Clostridia bacterium
TTTACGACGCCCCCTTGGCTCCCCCTCTGGGGGAGCTGGCTGCCCCGAAAGGGGCGCCCCTGAGAGGGGAACATATTGATTTCGGCTGCTATTATCTAACTGCAGCACCCTCTCAGTCAGCCTGACGGCTGCCAGCTCTCCCAAAGGGAGAGCCAAGAGCGCTGCCGCGCCAGTGCGCCAAATTACGATCTCTGAATATGACACCCTACTGCAATGGCCGGGTGATTGCCGTGGGAGGGAAATCCGGCAAAATGTACAACGGGAGAGCGCAAAAACTGGCAAATACTCTGATTGCGCTTTGGAGGAATGTATGCTATCATTATGTTATTCCGGTGGAATATGCCTACTCCACAAAAAATAGGCATAGGAAGCTAAAATAAAGGAGGAAAAACCCGTTTCGACTCACGGTGCGGCAGTGTGGAGACCTGTCGTAATGCTGCTGCTGTTTTACCCGGCAGTATGCGAGTGCAGCCATTGAGGATTCAGACTGCACGGAGTCACAAAAATCATGGCAAGCTTAACCCTGAAGAACATCAAGAAGGTCTACCCCTTCAACGGCGACGACGCCAAGCAGGCCAAGAAGAAAAAGAAGAAGGACGAGCCCGAGAAGAAGAAGAGCAATCTGCAGATCACTGCCGAGGGCGTTGTGGCCGTTCAGGAGTTCAACCTGGACATCGCCGACAAGGAATTCATCGTTCTGGTCGGTCCTTCCGGCTGCGGTAAGTCCACCACCCTGCGTATGATCGCCGGCCTGGAAGACATCTCCGGCGGCGAGCTGTACATCGGCGACCGTCTGGTGAACGACGTTCCTCCCAAGGATCGCGATATCGCCATGGTCTTCCAGAACTACGCTCTGTACCCCCACATGACTGTTTATGATAACATGGCCTTCGCTCTGAAGCTGCGTCACGCCCCCAAGGACGAGATCGACAAGAAGGTCAAGGAAGCTGCTGAGATCCTGGACATCACCCAGTACCTGGGCCGTAAGCCCAAGGCTCTGTCCGGCGGTCAGCGTCAGCGTGTTGCCATTGGCCGTGCTATCGTCCGGGAGCCCAAGGTTCTGCTGATGGACGAGCCCCTGTCCAACCTGGACGCCAAGCTGCGTAACCAGATGCGTGCTGAGATCATCAAGCTGCGTCAGCGCATCAACACCACCTTCATTTACGTTACCCACGACCAGACCGAGGCTATGACCCTGGGCGATCGGATCGTCATCATGAAGGACGGCTTCATCCAGCAGATCGGCACTCCTCAGGAAGTGTTCAACCATCCCTACAACCTGTTCGTGGCTACCTTCATCGGCACTCCTCAGATGAACCTGTTCGAGAATGCCGAGCTGGTGAAGGAGAACGGCAAGTACGCCGTCAAGCTGGATAACGTCACCGTGGAGCTGTCCGAGGAGAAGCAGGCTGCCCTGGCCAAGAACAACGTTGCTCCTCAGAAGGTCGTCCTGGGCGTCCGTCCCGAGCACATTGAGCTGGGCAAGGACGGCATCGCCGCCACTGTGGACGTGTCCGAAATGATGGGCTCCTCCGTGCACCTGCACGTCACCGCCATGGGCCGCGACGTGGTTCTGGTGGTCTCCACCATGAACATGACCGGTGCCGAGGTTGCTGCTCTGAGCACCGGCGCCAACGTGAAGTTCAACTTCGCCGGCCACGTGTGCCATGTCTTCTCCAAGGAGACCGGCATCAATCTGGAAGCCTGATTCCAAGCATATCAAAAAAGCAACCCGGAAACGGGTTGCTTTTTTTGCACCATCCACAGTAGGGAAGGATATCATCCTCCCGCCAGGAAAGAAAACGGAGTGTTCGGCGAATGGGATCACATCCGATACTGTAGGAATTCGCCCAACCTGGTTTGTTGCTGTGGGGTGTACCGCGCGGGAAGCTAATAGCCTCCCCTGCAGCGGCTGGACGATGATCGGGGTTACACCGGCGCTTCGGCGGGTTCCCCGGTGAGGTTTTTCTGGGCGGCGGAGAGCATCAGCTTGATGCGGTTGAGCTGGTTGACCTCGGAGGCGCCGGGATCGTAGTCCACCGCCACGATGTTTGCGCCGGGGTAGGATTTGCGCAGGGCCTTGATCACGCCTTTGCCCACCACGTGGTTGGGAAGGCAGGCAAAGGGCTGGATGCATACAATGTTGGGCACGCCGGACAGCAGCAGCTCCACCATTTCTCCCGTGAGGAACCACCCTTCGCCGTACTGGTTGCCGATGGACAGGAAGGGCTTGGCCAGCTCCGCCACCCGCTCAATGGGCATGGGGGGCTCAAAGCGGCGGCTGCGCTTCAGGGCATCCAATGCCGGCCTGCGCAGCATCCGGATGGCCTCCACCCCCACCCGGGCGGTGAGGGATGACTTCCAGCTTTTTCCCAGGAATTTGTGCTTGTAGTCCCCGTTGTAGACGCAGTAGTTCATAAAGTCCATCAAATCGGGCACCACCGCCTCCGCGCCCTCTTTTTCCAGGAGCTCCACCAGGAAATTGTTGGCCAGGGGCATGTATTTTACCAGGATTTCTCCCACCACGCCCACTCTGGGCTTTCTCATGTCCTCGTGGATGGGCAGACGGTCAAAGTCCTCCACAATGCCGTGGCACACCTTGGAGTAGGTCCACTGGGTGCAGTCGTTCACCAGGGAGTCGATACAAATGGCCTTCCATTTTTCATGGAGCTCGTTGGCGGAGCCCGGCACCTGCTCGTAGGGCCGCACCCGGTAGAGGCAGCGCATGAACAAATCGCCGTACACAATTCCCTTGGCCGCCGCCAGCAGGAGCCTGGCGGGAATTTTGAAGCCCTCGTTCTTTTCCATGCCGTTGGCGTTCAGGGAGATCACCGGGATGTGGGAGAGGCCGGCCTTGTCCAGCGCCCGGCGGATGAAGCTGACATAGTTGCTGGCCCGGCAGCAGCCGCCGGTCTGGGTCATGATGATGGCCAGGCGGTTCGTGTCGTATTTGCCGGAGAGCACCGCCTCCATGATCTGGCCGATGGTGGTGATGGAGGGGAAGCAGGCATCGTTGTTCACGAATTTCAGCCCCGTGTCGATGGCGCTGCGGTCCGCGTTGTCCAGCACCACCACATTGTAGCCGTACTTGCGGAATACCGGCTCCAGAAAGTCAAAATGGATGGGGCTCATCTGGGGGGCCAGAATGGTGTAGCCCTCCTCAAACATGGAGCGGGTGAACTCCGTCCGCCGGTACTGCACCGGGGCGGGCCGGGCGGTGATGCCCTGGTCCCTGCGCTGATTCATGGCGGCCAGCAGACTGCGGATGCGGATGCGCGCCGCACCCAGGTTGTTTACCTCGTCAATTTTCAGTACGGTGTAGAGCTTGTTGCTCTTTTCCAGGATCTCGCACACCTGGTCCGTGGTCACGGCGTCCAGGCCGCAGCCGAAGGAGTTCAGCTGGATCAGTTCCAGATCGTTCCTGCGGCTGACGAATTCCGCTGCGGTGTACAGCCGGGAGTGATAGACCCACTGGTCATTCACCCGGACGGGGCGGGCGGGATTGAAGTCGATGGGCAGACTGTCCTCTGTCAGCACGCACAGGCCGTAGGAGGCGATCATCTGGGGGATGCCGTGGTTGATCTCCGGGTCGATGTGGTAGGGCCGCCCGGCCAGGACAATGCCCCGTCCGCCGCGGTGCTCCATTTCTTCCAGCACCCGCTTGCCCTCCTCCCGGATGTCCTGCTTGGCCTGCAGCTGCTCCCCCCAGGCGGCGCTGACGGCGGCGCGGGTCTCCTTCTCCGGGATGTTCCACTCCTCTTTGCACAGCTGCACCAACCGGCCCGCAGCTGTTTTTTCGTCCGTCAGGGCGATGAAGGGCCGGATGTAGCGCACCTGGCCGTCGGCCACGGCTTCCACATTGTTCTTCAGGTTCTCGGGGTAGGACACCACAATGGGGCAGTTATAGTGGTTCTGGGCATCCTTTGTCTCCTGGTGCTCGTAGAACACGCAGGGATGGAAGATGGTCTTGACCCCGCTGCGGATCAGCCACTCCACATGGCCGTGGGACAGCTTGGCGGGGTAGCACTCGGATTCCGAGGGGATGGACTCCATGCCCAGCTCGTAAATCTTCCGGTCGGACAGGGCTGACAGCTCCACCCGGAAGCCCAGCTTCCCGAAGAAGGTGGCCCAGAAGGGATAGTTTTCGTAGATGTTCAGCACCCTGGGGATGCCGATGGTGCCCCGGGTGGGTTTTTCCAGGGGCGGGTAGTCAAACATGCGTTTTAGCTTGTAAGCCACCATGTTGGGCGCGGCAGCCTTTCCGCTGCCGCCGGCTCCCCGCTCACAGCGATTGCCGGTGACATGGCGCTCGCCGCTGGAGAAGCGGCTGATGGTGAGCATACAGCTGTTGGAGCAGCCCCGGCACCGGGTGGTGGAGGTGGTGTAGGTCAGGTTCAGAATGTCCTCCAGAGGAAGCATCCGGCTCTCCCGGCCCTGGCAGCGGTCCCTGGCAATCAGCGCCGCGCCGAAGGCGCCCATGATGCCGGAAATATCCGGGCAGATGGCTTCGATGCCCGCGATTTTCTCAAAGGCACGGAGCACCGCCTTGTTGTAGAAGGTGCCGCCCTGGACCACCACATGCCGGCCCAGCTCCTGGGGATTGGCCAGCTTGATGACCTTGAACAGGGCGTTTTTGATCACGGAGTAGGCCAGGCCCGCGGAGATGTCCGATACACAGGCGCCCTCCTTCTGGGCCTGCTTCACGTTGGAGTTCATGAACACGGTGCACCGGGTGCCCAGGTCCACGGGGTTTTGGGCAAACAGTGCCTCCCGGGCAAAGCCCGCGGCGGTATAGCCCAGGGACACGGCGAAATTCTCAATAAAGGAGCCGCAGCCGGAGGAGCAGGCCTCGTTGAGCATGATGGTATCCACCGCGCCGCCCTTCAGCTTGATGCACTTCATATCCTGGCCGCCGATGTCCAGCACGCAGTCCACGTCCGGGTCAAAGAAGGAGGCGGCGGTGCAGTGGGCAATGGTTTCCACCTCCCCCTCGTCCAGATGGAAGGCGGCCTTCAGCAGGGACTCGCCATAGCCGGTGGAGCAGGAGCGCCGGATGGTCACCCCGGGGTGGAGCTGGGCGCGGAGCTTTTCCAGGGCCTGCTGGGCGGTTTTCACCGGGTTGCCCTGATTGTTGGCGTAGTGGAAGAACAGCAGCTCGCCCTGCTGGCCGATGAGGGCAATTTTGGTGGTGGTGGAGCCGGCATCGATGCCCAGGTAGCAGTCGCCGCAGTAATCCGACAGCTTCTTTTTCTCCACCACGGCCCGGTCGTGCCGGCTGCAGAAGGCCTGGTACTGCGCCTCATCTGTAAACAGGGGGTCCAGGCGCTTGATTTCAAAGGCCATCTCCACGCCGGAATCCAGCGCGGCAATCAGATCGTGAATCTTCTGGGGCTGGGCATCCTCCGCGCTCAGGGCGGCACCTGTGGCGGCAAAGAGGTGGGAGTTTTCCGGTTCAATGGCGGTTTCCTCCGTCAGCTTCAGGGTCCGGATGAAGGCCTTTTTCAGTTCCGGCAGGAAATGCAGGGGGCCGCCCAGGAAGGCGACCTTGCCCCGAATGGGCTTGCCGCAGGCCAGACCCGAAATGGTCTGATTCACCACCGCCTGGAAAATGGAGGCAGCCAGGTCCGCCCGGCTGGCCCCCTCGTTGATCAGGGGCTGGATGTCCGTTTTGGCGAACACGCCGCACCGGGCGGCGATGGGGTAGATCTGCTGATAGTCGGCCGCTTCCTGGTTCAGGCCCAGGGCATCGGTCTGGAGTAAGGCTGCCATCTGGTCGATGAAGGAGCCGGTGCCGCCGGCGCAGACGCCGTTCATCCGCTCCTCCAGGCCGCCGGTGAAATAGATGATCTTGGCATCCTCACCTCCCAGCTCAATGGCCACATCGGTTTGGGGAGCGACTTTCTGCAGGGCAGCCGCCACGGCCACCACCTCCTGCACGAAGGGGATGTTCAGCGCCTTGCCCAGGTTGATGCCGCCGGAGCCGGTGATTTTCAGCCGCAGTCCCACGTTCCCCAGGCTCTGCTCTGCTTCCCGAAGGAGCTGGGCCAGGGTTTCCTGGGTGTGGGCGCGGTGGCGGCGGTACTCCCCGAATACGGACTGACCATCCTCATCCAGGATCACCAGCTTCACTGTGGTGGAGCCAATATCAATTCCGGCGGTAAATTCTTTCTCTTTCATGTTGAACCTCTATCTATGTCTTGTAAACGCTGTTTTCAGCAAATTGTAAATCAATGGACACGCCCACTGTAGGGGAGGCTCTCAGCCTCCCGCCAGGTTGGTTAACTGAGTGTTTGGATGAATGGTATCATGTCCGACGCGGTGCGGATTCGCCCAACCTGGTTTTTATTCATGGGCTTGTACTGCGCGGGAGGATGAGATCCTCCCCTACAGTGGCTGGGTGGTGAACATAAAAACGGCAAGACTCATCCGCTGCGGGCAGATAAGTCTCGCCGTGAAAGACAGGGGCTGCAGATACTCCGGTCTGAAAACTTCATTGTACATTTTTGCTTGTACCAACTACGCAATCGGTTACACATGCCATCGCAGGAATCAGTGCGGACGGAAGCAAAAGGTTGACTTTTGTTCCAAAAACAAGTATGCTTCATTATATAGCTTGGATTCCGTTTCTTCAAGCATTATTTTTTCCTTTCTGTTGGATAAGCAACGATTTTACAAAAGTGTCGATTTTTGTCGATTTGCCCGGGAGGTAATGATGGACCAGAAAACCGATTTACGAATTCAGAAAACGGAAAAAGCCATTCGGGCAGCTTTCCTGGAAATCCGCAGGAAGCTGCCCCTGGAAAAGGTGAAGGTGCGGGACATCTGCCAGCGGGCCATGATCAACACCTCCACCTTCTACAACCATTACCGGGATGTGCAGGATCTGTCCGACCGGCTGGAAAATGAAATGCTGGCCCAGTGCATCCGCACCGCACCGGAACCGGACTGCCTGTTCCATGACCCATACCGGTTCCTGATGGACCTGCGCAAGGGTTTCTCCGAATCGGAGCTATCTCCCCAGCTGGCTGTCCTGTTCGACGGGCGGGCGGAGGTACTGCACCAGAAGATGGACCGGCTGCTCCGCCGCCGCTATGAAGACAATACCGGGGATGATTATCTGAAAATCTCCTTCGTGCTGGGGGGCATCATGTACACCGGCCACCTGATCCAGGAGGACCGGTCCGTTCCTCCGGAAGAACTGTACCGGAAGCTTGCGGAGTTGATCCGGCGGCTGTGATCCGATGCGATTCAGCCGGACGCCTGGAAATCGCAATGGAAATTTAAAAAAATAATTGCAGACAATCCCCCTGAAATGTGATATACTATACCATACGGGTAAAATTGATTGATTTGTCTGTTTCCGGGGAATTCCGTCCCCGTAGAAAGATCTGCAACAGAGGAGGATTCCCCTTGAAAAAACTGTGTGGCTATCTGGTTGCCGCCATCTTTGCCGGCATTACCTATGTGCTTTCCCTGTATGGCAAGCAGTTTTCGGCCCTGATTGATATGGTCTACCCCTACGTCATCCGCACCCTGGAAGCCACCCTGGCCTCCTGGAGCGGCCAGGTGGATTTTCTGCTGTGGCAGTTCCTGGCCGTCGCCCTGGCGGTGGTGCTGATTGCCGTTCTGGTGGTGTTCATCGTCACGAAAAAGAGCATCATCCAGTGGTTCGGCTGGGTGCTGGCCACGGTGAGCTTTGTGTTTATGCTCCATACCGTTGTCTATGGCATGAACTACTATGCCGGCGACCTGGCGGATGACCTGCGCATGGACGTTTCCGGCTGCACCATCAGCGAAATCGTGGAGGCCACCGAGTATTACCAGGGCCAGGCCAACGCCCTGGCCACTCAGATGAACCGGGACGGTAGCGGCAGCCTGGCCTTTGAGGACTTTGGCACTTTGGCCGCCCGGGCGGGAAAGGGCTTTGAATATCTCACCTATCAGCGGTTCTTCCCGGTGTTCGCCGGGTCCACCGAACCGGTAAAGAAGCTGGGCTGGGCGGATATGTTCAGCTCCATGGGCATCACCGGCTATACCTTCCCCCTCACCGGCGAGGCGGCGGTGAATCCCCAGATTCCGGCTTCTGCCCTGCCCTTCACCATGTGCCACGAGATGGCCCACCGGATGTGCATCGCCTCGGAGCGGGATGCTAATTTCGCGGCCTTCCTGGCCTGCTCCTTTAACAACAACCGGCAGTACCAGTATTCCGCCTACTTCATGGCCTACCGCTACTGCTACACCGCCCTGTACAGCGTGGGCCGGTCCACCTCCATCGATCCCAAGCTGGTGGCCCAGGCCGCCAGTGAGGCCAACCGGATCGCCGGCAATGTGAACAGCTACTTGCGCAAGGATATGGACGACTACGACAGGTTCTTTAACAGCCGGAAGAATAGCTTCGCCACCGACGTGGCGGACACCGTGAACGATCTGTACCTGAAGGCCAGCGGCGAGGCCTCCGGCACCGCCTCCTACGGCCAGGTGTGTGACCTGCTGGTGAACTGGCACATTCAGGAAGTGGTGCTCCCCGCCATCGCCGTGGAGGAGAGTCGGTTCGACCCCTATGACGAGACCCAGGTGGATCTCAGCGGCATCGTCAACGCGAGAGGATATTGATATGGATGAAATGCGCCAAGCCCTGGTTTCGGGGCTTCCGGAGCTGGGCCTGACCCTGACGGAAAACCAGATCGACACCCTCTGCGCCTTTGGCCGGGCGGTGGTGAAGCAGAACGAGGTGATGAACCTCACCGCCATCACGGAAGATGCCCAGGTGGCCAGGCTCCATCTGCTGGACAGCCTGACGGTGCTGACGGCGGCAGACCTGGCGGGTAAAAGCCTCATCGATGTAGGCTGCGGCGCGGGCTTCCCCGGGGTGCCCCTGGCCATCGGCTGCCCGGAGGCAAAAATCACCCTGCTGGACAGTCTGGGCAAGCGGGTGCACTGGCTGGAGGAGACCCTCCCCACCCTGGGGATTTCGGCGGAGTGCGTCACCGCCCGGGCGGAGGAAGCGGTGGCAACCCGGCGGGAAAGCTATGATTTCGCCACCAGCCGGGCCGTGGCACGGCTGAATATCCTCTTGGAGCTCACCGCCCCTTATGTGAAGGTGGGCGGCATGGTCATCGCCATGAAGGGCGCGGCGGCCCAGGAGGAGCTGGCCGAATGCGGCTCCGCCATCAAGAAATTGGGCCTCAAGCTGGAGGAGGTTCGCCGGTCCCCCGTAGAGGGTCACAGCCTGATCCTCCTGAAAAAAATCGCCCCCACGCCGAAGCAATACCCCCGGCGCTACGCCAAAATCAAGCAGGCCCCCCTGTGAGCACCTGACATTTCCCGATTTCCCGCAGTGACGCGACAAATTGTAATTTGGCGTACCGGAACCGACGCGCCCCTTGGCTCCCCCTATGGGGGAGCTGGCTGCCCCCTAAGGGGCAGACTGAGAGGGCAACACAGTTTGGATTTAGGGCAACACCGCATAATGGGGCAAGGAGATTCGGCGAGAGATTTTGACACAAGCGAAAGTATGAAAAATGCGGGAATACTGGATGTATTTCCCATTTTTCATACTGCACGATTGGGGCAAAAGATCCGCCGAAGCCTGCAGCTCCCATTGTGCGGTGTTGCCTTAGAGCTGTTGCGATCTTTCCTGCGGCACCCTCTCAGTCAGCCTGTTCGGCTGACAGCTCTCCCAAAGGGAGAGCCAAGGGGGTGCTACCGTATCAGCCCGCCAAATTACAATTTACCGCTCAGCTGAAACATATGATAAAACCCCTGCCCGTCGGTTTTGCCGGTGGGCAGGGATTCTTTTGCATTATTTCACTTCACAGGTGACGATTTCGCCGGTTTTCTCGTTTTTCACGATCTGGGCGGTAGCCACCTTCACAAGGGACTGGTACTTATCCTTGCTGGGGCCGCTCTTGGAATAGGCCCACAGGGTGTCCATGGAGTAGCTTTCGTTCTCTGCCTGTCCGGCGGCGAAGGCCTCCTCATCCAGCACATAGACGGAAACGGTGTAATCCGTCTCCGAGGAGAACAGGCCGCGGTAGGCGCTGTCCACGATGCACACCACCTGCTGGTCATCCCACGCATCGGTGTTGTCCAGCACAACCTCCGCCATGGCGTGGTTGGCTTCCACCCGCTCTTCCTTGGAGTAGTCGGCGGAGCGGGAGGAGGTGTTGTAACGGTAGTACAGGTAGCCCACAGCACTGGAAACGCCCACCACAAACAGCACCGCCAGGGTGATGATCTGCTTGGTGGTGAATTTCATCTCCGTGTCGGAGGAATAGGTCAGCTTTGCCCGCCGGGTGATGGGCATCACAAACCGCAGGAACAGGGTGAGCACCACGGACTCAATGGGGAACATGGCCAGATTCTTGAAGATACGGGCGATGGTCATCATACCCAGAATCTGATCCTTAGCCTTTGCGGGGTTGCCGATGTACACATACCACCAGGCGAAAACCAGCTGCTGCAGCACCACGTTCACCAGGAAGCAGATGAAGAACCGTGCCAGCATCACCCGGGTGGGGGTGGCCTTGGCCCGGTACAGGCACAGGGCGTAAATCATGGTGCTGGCGATCTCCGTCAGCACGAAGGGGAAAAAGTAGTCGCCGGTGGGGTAAATCAGGAAGCCGATGGTGTCGGAAATGATGGCGGCGGGAATGGCCATCACGGGCCCATAGACCATGGCGCCCAGGGCGGTGGCCAGCATGGCGGTCTGGATGCTCAGCTGGGGGCCCAGGGGAATGGCCAGGGGCTTCAGGGCGATGCGAAGGGCTGTCAGCAGGGCGGCGACCACCAGCATTCTGGTGTCCTTCAGCTCGGCGGCAGCGTCACGCCAGTAACCTGCCGAAAATGGATGGGGGTACAGAGTGGTTGATTTGGTTTTTGCAGACATGAAAAATCCTCCTTTTGATGTAGGAGCGTTCGGATAAGGGTACAAAACTGTCCCCGATGGGTCGGTAAATAAAAATCCCCCAGCGGGCATAATACCCCTGGGGAGAACCGCTATTCACTTGACCCGTGGGGAAGGGACAGCTTCAAAGCCATTCTCCGTTCGCCCAACCGAGTGTCGTTGCTACATAAAGGAGGAAACTCCCATATGGCGCAGCGGGTGCGGAAATCCTATCGCGGACGGAACCGTCCTTCGTCTGCCACACAACTCCCCATTCTGGCAGCACTTCACGCAGGGCTTCCTACTCTGTTCGCCATCAATATACATGATTTGCATGCAATTGTAAAGACCCAAATGGAAAAATTTTCATGTGCTTATCGGTTTGACTCAGCAAATTGTAATTTGACGGGTACAAATGACGTCCATGCCACCGTAGGGGCGGCTACCAGCCGCCCGCGCGGTACAAACCCGGGATGATGAACCAGGATGGGCGAATTCGTACCACGTCGGACATCATACCATTCAACCATCCACTCAATGATCCAACTTGGCGGGAGGCTAAGAGCCTCCCCTACAGTGGCGCTGCTATTGCTTTTCCTCCCGGATCAGCTTCAGGTACTGGTCCAGGTAGACCTTATAGGTGATGGACATGAGGGCGGTGCGCAGCAGCTCCTTTTCCTGGGTGTTGGTGACGCCCATCTTGGCAGGGGTTTCCCGCAGGCCGCAGATGTACTGCAGCAGATTTTCCAGCTCGTCGCAGAAATAGTCGTAGGCCACGCTGAGCTCGTAGCTGCTCTTCTGCAGATCGATCATCAGCCGGATGTCCTCCAGGGAGATGACGGTCTTGATGTAGGACAGGAAGATCAGATAGGCGATGGAATCCCGGGAGTAGGCTTTCTTCACGGGGCCGGGGATGAGCTTCTGCTTGACGTAGTTGCTCACCATGGAGCCGGTGAGGGGGGTGGGCACATAGCGGGCAACATACCGGGTGACCTGCTCCAGGTGCAGGCCGATGTCCGGCAGCTCCCGGTAGCGGGGCAGATGGAAGTCCTCCACATATTCTGCCAGCTTGCGCCGGTTTTCTTCATTCATAAACCGTGCCTCCTTTTTCTGTCCACATCTTAATACGTTTTTTTTGATCTGTCAATCGGTTTTTCAAAAACCGATTGACAGCTATACAAAAACGTGTTACTATGTATGAAAGAGTGAAATGTTTGATCTGCTGATCGGCAAATTGTAATTTGGCGGGTAGATACGGCAGCGCCCCTTGGCTCCCCCTATGGGGGAGCTGGCTGCCCCGTAAGGGGCAGACTGA
>CAMEWH010000066.1:0-12121 GCA_945940335.1 uncultured Clostridia bacterium
GTTCGGCTGACAGCTCTCCCAAAGGGAGAGCCAAGGGGTGCTGCCGTATCTGCCCACCAAACAACAATTTTCCGCCTCACGATCCCAATTTCAGTAATTCGCTCACCAACCATCCATTACATACAAGGAGTACCGGAAATGCCGAAATTCAGTGTGAAAAAACCGCTTACCGTCTTTGTGGCGGTGATCGCTGTTCTGGTGCTGGGCGTGGTGTCCTATCTGCGGATGACCCCCGACCTGCTGCCAAACATGAACTTCCCCTACATCATGATCACCACCACCTACCCCGGCGCAAGCCCCGAGAAGGTGGAGGCCGAGGTTACAAAGCCCATGGAGCAGGCCATGTCCACCCTGGAGCACATCAAGGAGATCACCTCCACCTCCAACGAGAACTACAGTCTGGTTCTGCTGGAATTTGAGGAATCGGTAAACATGGACACCATCGGCGTGGACATCCAGCAGAAGCTGACCTCCCTGGCATCCTCCTGGGACGATATGGTGGGTTCCCCCTATGTACTGAAAATCAACCCCTCCATGCTTCCCGTGGAGGTGGCCGCCGTGTCCATGGACGGGATGGATACCGTGGAGCTGACGGAATTTCTGAACGATACCCTGATGCCCAAGCTGGAGGGCATCACCGGTGTGGCCCGGATTACCGCCTCCGGCACCGTAGAGCAGGAGCTCCATGTGGTGCTGGACCAGCAGAAGATTGACCTGAAAAATGCGCAGATTGCCAACGCCATCAACGGCAAGCTGGATGATGCCGCCGACGAACTGCTGGAAAAGCGGGATGAGCTGGAAAGCGCCCAGGAGCAGATCGACAACGCCCGCACCCAGCTGGACAACAGCAAGGCCTCCCTGTCCAGCGCCACCGCCTCCGCCGAGGCGGAGCTGAGCCAGCAGCAGGCGGAGCTGGTTTCCACCAAAGCGGAGCTGCAGAACCAGGTGGCCCAGCTGAAATCCAGCAAGAGCCAGATGGAAATGATCCTCACTCCCCTGAAAGCCATCCAGAGTGCCATCAATACCGCCCTGGACCAGATGAATCCCCTGAAGGTGGAGCTCAACGAGCTGTACGCCCTGCGGCAGAAAGCCAACGACCTGGAATATCGTGAAGCCGCCTTCTATGCCCAGGTGCAGGCCGTTTATGAAAATCCGGAGCTTTCCGACGAGGAAAAGCAGCTGCTGGTGGACCAGCTTTATGCCGGGCCGGAATACGCCCAGATCCAGGCCGACCGGGCCGATCTGGAATTCCAGCTTTCCGTCCGGGGTCTGGATCTGGCCGGGCTGGATGCCCGGATTGCAGAGCTGGAAAACGCCATTGCAAACATCGAAGCCACCATTGAGTCCACCAAGCAGCAGCTGGCGGACCTGGGTGTGGAGGTCGGCCTGCTGGGCAGCAAGATCACGGAGCTGGAGGAGAACATCGCCCAGATGGATGAGGCTATCGCCTACCTGGAGCAGGATGTGATTCCCCAGCTGGACAGCGGTATGCTGCAGCTGAAGGATGCCTCCCGGGTTCTCAGCCAGCAAAAGACCTCCGGCCTGCTGGAGATGAGCAGTGCCATGGCGGACCTGGCCGCCAACGCCGCCCAGATGGATGCCGCCCTGGCCCAGATGGACAGCGGCCTGGATTCCATTGAATCCAGCCGTCAGGATGCCCTGGCCAAGGCCGATCTGAACGACATCCTCACCATGGATATGATCTCCAGTATTCTCAAAGCCCAGAGCTTCTACATGCCCGCGGGCTACGTCACCCAGGACGGTGTCAGCTACATGGTATCCGTGGGCGAGGAAATCACCGACCTGGAAGTGCTGAAAAATCTG
Source organism: uncultured Clostridia bacterium (assembly GCA_945940335.1). Classification (GTDB taxonomy): domain Bacteria; phylum Bacillota; class Clostridia; order Oscillospirales; family Oscillospiraceae; genus Faecousia. The sequence continues at coordinate 1,825 of CAMEWH010000066.1, forward strand.
CTGCTCTTCGACCCCGGCATGGACGGCGTGGACCCCATCCGGCTGGAGGATGTGGCCATTGTGACCCTGACGGACAACCGGGACGAATCCTATGCCCGGCTGAACGGGGAGCAGAGCATCGCCCTGAGCTTTGAAAAACAGAGCACCTACTCCACCGCCGGCGCCACCAAGAACATCAACGCCCGCTTCCGCCAACTGGAGGAGCAGTATCCCGGGCTCCATTTCGTGGCTCTCATGGACCAGGGCGATTACATCTACATGATCGTGAACAACATTCTGCGCAGCCTGCTGCTGGGTGCTCTGTTCGCCATCCTCATTCTGTTCCTGTTCCTGCGGGACCTGCGCCCCACCTTCATCACCCTGTGCGCCATTCCAATCAGTGTAATCTTCGCCATCGTGCTGATGTATTTCTCCGGGGTCACCATCAACATGATCTCCCTCAGCGGCCTGGCCGTGGCGGTGGGTATGCTGGTGGACAACTCCGTGGTGGTCATTGAAAACATCCACCGGCTGCGCAGCAAGGGTGCCAGTGCCATTCAGGCGGCCGTGGCCGGTGCGGGCCAGGTGGCAGGTGCCGTCACCGCCTCCACGCTGACCACCGTCTGCGTGTTCCTGCCCATCGTATTCGTGAAGGGCATCACCCGTCAGTTGTTCACCGACCTGGCGCTGACCATGTCCTATGCTCTGCTTGCTTCGCTGATCGTCTCTCTGACCCTGGTGCCTGCCATGGCTTCCGGGATGCTGCGCAAAAAGAAGAAGGAGAAGCAGGACAGCTTCTTCGCTGCCCTGCTCCGGGGCTATGAGAAGATTGCCTCTTTCTCCCTGAACCACAAATTCCTGGTGCTTGCCCTGGCGGTGGCAGCCCTGATCGTCACCGCCTGTCTGAGCGTGGCCCGGGGCTTCACCTTCATGCCTGACATGGATATGCCCAGTGTGAACGTCACCGTCACCATGCCGGAGGATTACGACATGGCCCAGGCCACAGAGCTGGCCGATGAGGTTTTGGCCAGAGTGAGTGCCATGGACGGCATCGAAACCGCAGGTGCCATGATGTCCTCCGGCGGCGGCTCCCTGCTGGGCATGGGCGGCGGCAGCGGTACTTCTCTGGAAGCCACACTGTACATCACATTGGCGGATGACAAGGCCTCCGGCGCCCGGATGGGTGAGAAAATCGTCCGGGAATGCGCCGATCTGCCCTGCGAAATCACCGCTTCCTCCGCTATGATGGACATGTCCGCCCTCACCGGCAGCGGCATTACCCTGGAACTCTACGGTGAGAACATGGATGTGCTGCAGAATGCCGCCCGCGCCGCCGCCGAGGCTCTGGAAAATGTGGAAGGCGTACAGAACGTATCCGACGGCCTGGAGGATGCTGCCCCTGCGCTGCACATCCAGGTGGACCGGGACAAGGCCATGTCCCAGGGGCTGACCATTGCCCAGATTTATATGGAAGTATCCCAGGCCCTGTCCAACATCCAGCAGGCCCACACCCTGGTGCTCAGCGGAACCACCACCGACATTGTGGTGGAGCGGCCCATGGAGCACCGACTGGACGTGGACATGCTGAAAGCCCACACCTTTGAAACCACCGGCACGGATGGGGAAACCAACACCGTCCGCCTCACCGACGTGGCTGAAATCGAAGAAACCACCAGTCTGGATGCCATCAGCCGGAAGAACCAGCGCCGTTGTCTCACCGTTACCGCGGAAGTCGCCGACGGGTATAACGTCACCCTGATCACAAATCAGGCCGCCAAGGCAATGGAAGCCCTGGACCTGGGAGAAGGCGTGAGCTACGCCTTCGCCGGTGAAAACGAAACCATCATGGAAGCCGTGGAACAGCTGCTGCTGATGCTGCTGTTGGGCGTGCTGCTGGTGTACCTGGTGATGGTGGCTCAGTTCCAGAGCCTGAAATCTCCCTTCATCGTCATGTTCACCATGCCCCTGGCCTTCACCGGCGGCTTCCTGGCTCTGCTGCTGTGCGGAATGGAAATCAGCGTCATCTCCCTGGTGGGCTTCATCATGCTCACCGGCATCATCGTCAACAACGGCATCGTGCTGGTGGACTACATCAACCAGCTCCGCGCCGACGGCATGGCGCGCCGGGCTGCCATTCTGGAAGCAGGCAAAACCAGAATGCGCCCCATCCTGATGACCTCCGTCACCACCATCCTGGGTCTGGCGGATATGGCTTTGAGCCGGGCCGCAGGCAGCGCCATCATGCAGCCCATCGCCGTCGTGTGCATCGGCGGCCTGATCTACGCCACATTGATGACACTGCTGGTGGTGCCCTGCATCTACGACATCGTGAACAAAAAGGAGCTGCGCGTGGTCCGGGATGAGGACATGCAGCTGCAGGAAAATTTGTAACCCATCACGGGCCGTTCCTCCCCGGAGGGACGGCCCGATTCATACCCTTGCATTTTTTTCGGAATTATGGTATAAAATATAAAAAATAACGTGCTTATCGGTTGCATTCTGTCAACAGGTAAATTGCAATTTGGCGCACCGGAACCGACGCACCCCTTGGCTCCCCCTATGGGGGAGCTGTCAGCCGAACAGGCTGACTGAGAGGGTGCCGCAAGAAGATAACGGCATCCTTAAATATACAAATCGTGTTACCCTCTCAGTCTGCCCCTATGGGGCAGCCAGCTCTCCCAAAGGGAGAGCCAAGGGGTGCCGTTGTTTCAGCCCGCTAAATTACAAGTTAACGAGTTGCCAAGTAAACCCATAAACACAAAATCAATTGGAGTGTTAGACCTATGAACGTCCACGAATCCGGCGAAATGTATCTGGAAGCCATTCTGGTGCTGTCCCGCAAAAGCGGCTTTGTCCGTTCTGTTGATGTTGGGGAGTATTTGGGCTACTCCAAGCCCAGCGTCTCCCGGGCCATGGGCCTGCTGCGCAAGGGGGACCTGGTCACCGTGGAGCAGGACGGCGGCCTGCACCTGACGCAGGAGGGGCGGGACATTGCAGAAAAGATCTATGAGCGGCACACCGTTCTGTCCCAGGTGCTCATCAGTCTGGGGGTCCCGGAGCAGGTGGCCGTGGAAGATGCCTGTAAAATCGAACATGACATCAGCGATGTGACCTTCGAGGCCATCAAGAAGCACATCGCTGCCCACGAGGAGGTCAAATGAGCTGCGGCGGAGATTGCGGCCATTGTTCCGGCTGCGCGGGGGCCCTGGAACTGACCGGAAAGGAAATGGACTTTCTGCGCCTGCTGGGCCAGGTGGCTTTTCTGCCCGTGGCCCGAAAAATGGGCGACCTGACCCCGGTGTACCTGGAAGACGGCCCGGAAAAGCAGGAGGAAAACGCCCTGGTGCTCCAGCTTCTGGAAAAGAAAGGACTCGTCTCCCTGGATTACGACGCCCCCCTGAAGGGTGCCGCCATGGAGCGCTACGATGCTTATCCCATTCAAGGCAGTATCGCCCTGACCCAGCGGGGTCAGCGGGTTTTGGAGCTGCTGGAATATCAGGGGTATTCCGAATAGCTCCAAAAAACAGCACCCAACCGTAGGGGAGGATATCATCCTCCCGCGCAGCACCTGCTTCGCCAAACAATTAGTCAAATTGTCTGGCGGCGGGGTGAACGGAACACGGTTCGTCCATATCGCAGGGAACGGCCTGCGTGCCGTTCCATCCGCGCAGCAGCCACGACATAACGAACCGGAACGCCCGGTTGAATGGAATACGGTTTGGACGGACGTAATGCCATTCAACGAACCCTACCATAAATGGGGGCAGTCCGGAACGGCACACAGGCCGTTCCCTACGGATTCGTCCAACAGGCGACCGGTCAAGCCACCGTCAAATCACGATGACTGCGCGGATATGCACATCATAGAAAAACTCCGAAGGATTTTTCATCCCTCGGAGTATTTTTTATTCTTCTGCCTGTTTGGCCCGGAAGAAGGTAAACAGAGCCAGGGCAACAATGGCACCCAGGCAGGCGGTCATGATGGAGTAGGAGAACACTGCCTTGTCGCCGTGGCGCTGGACGTAATACTCCATATAGCCCGCACCGCCCAGCAGTGCCAGCATGGCCACCCAGATGGCAGCATACCAGCCCCGGAAGCCCCGGGCTTTGACCATCTTCACAGAGAACCATGCGCTCACTGTCACCACCGCCATGGCACCGGACAGCTGCACCACGCTGATGAAGCCATTGCTGCGCATATACAGCGAATCGTACCGGGTGCTGTCCAGCACCGTCTGCGCCATGCCGTACAGCAGGGCAAACAGCAGCGCTACATCCCCCGACTCCCTTTTCCGGTAGCGCAGGAAGAACAGAACCAGTACCCCGAAAATCACCGCCGTGGCCATGGACTGGATCACAAAGGTGGCCAGCCGGTATTCCGGCGCACCGGTGACCACGTTGTTCACCGGGTAGACAAAGGGCAGGCTGCGCAGATTCTGAAGCAGCTGCCCCCGGTCCGCAGCGCTGAAAAAGCAGGAAAGTCTCCCCACGGCAATTCCGGCGCAGCCGCCCAGGCTCATGGCATCCAGCAGCCCCTCCAGGTCCGTCTCCAACCGGAGCAGCCGCACCACCACCGCCGTCAGACCGCAGGCCAGGAATACACCCAGCAAAGCATAGCCGCCGGAGGTGAAATCTCCCATGGCATCCAGGAAACCTGTATAGCTGTCCGGCCGGAAATACCAGTGCACCAGCCGGGCCAGAAGCACCGACAGTACCAGGGCCATGGGAACCGCCACCGCGGCGGCACTCCCATTCCCTCGGGGCAGATAGCAAGAAAGAAACACGCAGATGGCCACCCCGGCAGCCAGAGTTATCACAATGGAGCTCCAGTAGACAAAGGTGCCGCCAACAATAAACGCAATCCGATCCATCCGGCTTAGCCTCCCACCGCTGTGGCAAAATAAAGGGGCCGCTGGTAAAGCAAGGCCAGGTATGATTCCGAATACCCTGTTTATTATTCCCGGAATTACGGCAAATAGTACATCCCCATCAAATCACGCATGGCAAAATAATTGGGCAGCTGACGCCAGCCTGCGGCACTGGGATGCGCACCGTCGAACTGCATATGGGTGTCCGGAAGGGCCTCCATAAGGATTGCTTTGGCACCGGAGCAGGGACGGCCGTAGAGTCCGTCCGCATTGGCCCACCAAAGGTTTTTCAGCCAGGTCATTTGTTTCAAAGGCTCCGGAGAGGCATAGACCCGGCCCAGGTTCAAATCCTGCAAAGCGGTGCAGCCCAGCAGGGGGGACAGATCCGTAACATTGATGGTAAACATTTCCAGATAAATCAGGTTCTTGCAGCTGGACAGGGGGGAGATATCCGTAATACCCGTTTCTCCGATGATAAGATACTTCAAATTGGGCATATATTCCACCCAATCACAGTTTTCAACTTCCCACATATGGCCGATGTCGACACACTCAATGTCCGGGCAGTAGCGCAGCGGATAGAGGTCCTCCGTGGTGACCATGATGCCATTCTGCATCTTCCAGGGGTAGAAGTAGATGGAATCCGTCGGGAAATCATGGCGCTGGATTTTCACCGTCCAGACGAAGCGAATGTCCTCATACCGCCGGTTCAGCGCATCCATGGTCTCGTCATCCAAGCCGCAGCCGGACATATTCACCCGCGTCAGCTGGTGGAAGCAGGGCAGCATTTTTTCCACATCCGCCTCGGACGCCACCGGCTGACCGGACAGGTCAAGCTCTGTTGCATCCGTGCGGAAGGTCTTTCCCGCAACACTCACCTCTCCCAGGAAGTCGCACTGGGGATATCGCTGCGCCAATTCCAGCATCTGTTCATTGGAAAGGCCGCAGCCAAGCAGATTGACCTGGCAAAGACCGGGCATCTGATCAAAGGTATCCTGAAGCTCCTGGAAGCTCAGGGATTGGTTGGAAAGGTCCAGGGTTTCCGTCTGGGAGGACAGCGTCCGGTTACCCAGAGGAATCATCCAGTTGAACGTAACCTGGGGATAGTCCGCAATCAACCCGATTCGATCCGTCGTCGATGGGAGCTGGCCTTCCAGGGAGACACTTTGGAGCTGGTGCAGCATGGACAGCGCCTGGCGCAGCTGGTCGATGGAGGCATTTTCCAGAGAAATATCCCGGGCGGTGTTCACTACTTCCACGCCTCCAACGGTGAATACGTAGGGAAAATCTTCCATACCTGCCGCTGCCAGATATTTTTCAAGTCCGGGAAGGTCGGCGCAGCGTCGGGCATCCAGGATTTTCAGCTGAGAGAAATAGCGGAGCATTGCGCTGTCGCCCAGGCCGGGATCGACGATTTCAATCTGGGTGGAGGTGGAGGGATATCTCTTCCCCTGAATGGGAACATTCCACACGATTGTGCAGTCCGGCAGCGCCTGCTGAATGTCCAGATAGTCCTGCTGTGTCAGAGATTTGCTCTGCAGGTCCAGGAATGCGGCACTACGGAGTAAAAGCTGCCCTCCTGCCAGTACAAAAACCCTTGAGCCCAGGAAGATCAAAGCACCCACCAAAGTGGCAGCCAGCAGCGTCATCAAACAACCCAAACGGTGCCTTACGAAAAACGAACGGCGTTCCGCACGGAAGGCGGGAGCAGCGGTTTGTGAAACGCTTTCCCGGGACCGGACCCGTGGAGCGGGAGTGATTGCCAGCATCACCACGGAGGAAAGCACGATGATGCCCAAAGCAGCGCTCATGGTGCAGTAGGAAAACATTGCCTGACTGGCGTGCCGCTGAACATTGTACTCCATATATCCTGCCGTTCCCAGCATGACGGCAATCAAAAGCCATAGGCCCACATACCATTTGCGCATTCCGCGTCTTCGTACCATGCGGATAGAAAGCAGCACCGCCACGAAGACAATGGTCAATGCACCGAATACCTGGGTGATATTGACAAAGCCGTTGCTCCGAAAGGTCAGCGCGTCATAGCGGGTGCTGTCCAGCACGATCTCGGCGGAGAAATACAGCAGCAAAAACAGCAGGCACACATCACCGGGGCGGAGCCGTGCCCGCCGTGTAAAAATCAGATAGACGAGCAGCAGCAAAACAAACAGCATACCGGCCCACATGGCTTGAAGCAGAAAGGTTGCCAATCGGTATTCCGCTTCGCCGGAAACGGAATTGGTTACGGGATAAGCCCAGGGAAGCTCCCGCAGGGTATCCAGCAGGAAGCCCCGGTCGGCGGCATCAAAGAAATAGGCAAGTCTGCCCACGCCGATTCCCGCGCAGCCTGCGATGCTTGCGCAGTCCAGAAGCTCACCCAAAGAGGGAGCAATACGCAGCAGCCACAGCAGAAATGCTCCAAGCAGGCAACCGGCAAAAACGCCCAGAAGCGCAAAGCCGCCGGAGAAACGGGTCAACGCGTCCCTCAGCCCATCGTATTCTCCGAATCTGCAGTACCAGTGAACCAGGCGGGCACCCAGAAGTCCCAGCGCCACCATGGTGGGAACGGCAACCAGGGCTCTGACACCCCGGCGGGCTTTCATCAGATAAAGGGCAAGGAAGAAAAATACCGCCGTCAGCGTTCCGGCTGTGAGCAGCAGAGGACGCCAGAAGATGACAATGCCGTCCGAAATAAACGCAATTTTCTCCATAAAGTCAGTTCACCTCCGGCATGGCTGTGGCAAAATAGATGATGTCGCTGATGTCCCGCTGGTCACCATAGTCCACGCTGTTGATCAGTGTGTTATTCATTACAATGGTGGCGGTCTGACCGCCGTCCAAAGAGTAAGCCCTGGGAATTCCCAGCTCTTGAAGTCTGGTGGCAAATTGCTTTAGGGTGGGCATATTGACTGCATAGGGCTCCATGTTCACGGACACCGTCACATAGTGCAGTTTCCCCATCTGGCAAAGGGCTGCCCGGCTCAGCGTCCCTCGAATCTCTCCCACAGAGTAGACCACAGGGGTGCATTGCTCCCCGTCCTGGACGATGACGGGCCCAAAAGCCAGGCTGAAACGGACGTGATTTTCCTGAATGTACTGCTCCACCTGGCTCTTTGTGACCAATTCTCCCCGGGGGACAAACAGCAGGTCCCCTTCGTCATCAATGAAGCAGGTGTCCAGAATTCCATCCTCATCCAGGCGGTAAACAATGCCGTTGTTTACTGTGATGCCATAGGGACGGTATGCATAGTAATCAGCGCTGGAAGCTGCCACAGCGTTGACGCTTTTCGCCATTTCTGTGGCAGTGCATAAAGACGCAGAACCGTAGGTACCGCCGGAGAAGAACCGGCGAAACTGGGAGGGATGGGCAATTTTAACCTCGGAAAATGTGTAGACAGCGCTCTCGATGACCTGTTTCCAGGTGATGGCAAGGATGGTGTCATCCAGATAATATTGAACAGAGGTTTCATTCTTGATCGGGGTTTGCGGGGTGAACAGCGTGGACTGCCCGTCCAAAAGGGCTTGGGCTTTTTGCAGAATCTGCTCCATTTCCGCCGGGTTGGAGGTTTCGCCAAAGCACTCCTGGCGAGGTTTGGGAGCGACCAGATCGGCATCGTTGAGATGGTATTCTTTGGGAATATACACCACGCCGCTGAGGATGTCGCTGACGGAATTGGTGATGTACTGGCTGAATTTGCTCCCCAGGTTCAGGGACGTGCCCTCCGCATAGCCGGAGCACGCAAAAGTACCCATACAGCAGGATAGAATCACAGCTGCGGCAAGCAGCTTGGCGAAAATCCGAAAGCAGATTTTATGTTGACGAGGCAAAAGATATCTCATATGTAAGCTCCCCCTATGCCGCAATTCCGCCGCAGATGATTTTCAGAAGCGAGCCATCGGATTTGACAAGCCATTGATTATTCTGGTAGGTGAGCTGAAGCGTCAGGTTGGTCTGAGCCATGGGGGCATCCTGCTGAAGCACCTGTTCAATGGCCGCAAGAAGGATCTGCCGAATCAGTTCTTCCTTTAAATTGCCGCTTTCATCATAGACGGAATTGGTGCTGTCCATGGAATCCAACTGCGAAGTAAGCAGTTCCGGCCAGATCGCCTCGGTACGCGCCAAAACCGCATTCAAATCCAGCGCCTCAAATTGAACATCCTGCGCCAGACCGGTTTCGGTAGAATACATGTCTCCGTCAAATCGGTAGGAGCATGTCGCCTGATAGGCTTCCCAAAGCCTTGCCGCGATCGCGTCGTCAGGCTCCTTCTCCAGTCCCAAATCCGGATGGCCCTGTATTTGCCGGGAGACACTGTCATAGTCACTCTGACAAATACCATCCATCAGTTTTTGGGCACAGGAAACGGCTTTGTCAGGCACCCTCCAAAGGCAGACCGGTTTCTGCAAGGAAAAAAGCGTTGCAGCCACGGCCAGTGTCCCGCACAGCGTTCCAAGGGCGAAAAACAGGATGGCAGGAAAGACGGATTGTTTCTTCATGAATAGTCCTCCAGGAAAAATGTTCCGAATTCAGGTTCTATTTCTTTGGGCAACCTATAAAACTATTTTGATGGTTGGGGGAGAGATTTTGTTCTGACAAAAGTTCCAAAAATACCGGAATACTTTGTATATTTCGGTATTTTCAAAGTGCATTGTTAAGGCAAAAGGTCCGGCCAAACCACAAAAGGGTAGCTTTCGGAGGCGCCCTTCGATATTCTCAATAAAGTGACTGTATGTAACAGAATAACATATTTCCCACTTTATATCAATAGGCACACCTGAAAAAAACCGGTGTTCCCAAACGTCCAGGGAAGAATCCCGGCTGCGGCTGATGAGCCTGTCACGGACCTGAGGGGTCATCGTCGCAGCGCGGAATTGCCGTGGCAAAGTAGATGATATCGCTGATTTTTCGCTGGTGGCCGTAGAGCACGGCGTTGATGAGCTCGCCGTCCATGGCGATGACGGCAGTCTGGCCTCCGTCCAGAGCATAGGCCTTTGTGATACCGCTTTGGCGCAGATTCCGGGCAAAGCGGTGGATGGTGGGCACCTGCGGCTGGGCATCTTCCCCGTTGACCACCGCCAGCAGATAGTGGAGCTTGCCCAGCTGGCACAGGGCGGAGCGGGGATAGCAGTCGTTGATCTCCCCCACGGCGTAGCTGTCCGGGGTGATCACCTCACCGTCGCGAATCAGCACCGGGCCAAAGGCCAGGCTGAACAGAATCTCATGCTCATCCACAAACCGCTGGGACTGCTCCTTGTCCATCTGATCATACCGGGTGGTGAAGAGCAGGTCGCCGTTTTTGTCGATATAGCAGGTATCCACCAGCCCGTTGTTCACCCGACGCACCGTCCCGTCGTATACCAGAGTGCCCGCACGGCGGTAGCCGTAAAAATCCCCGCTGGAGGCCACCACCGCGTTGACGCTTTGGGCCATCTCCGTGGTGACATACAGCTT
>CAMEWH010000067.1:0-12121 GCA_945940335.1 uncultured Clostridia bacterium
CCCTTACGGGGCAGCCAGCTCCCCCAGAGGGGGAGCCAAGGGGTGCGTCGGTTCCAGTACGCCAAATAACAATTTTTCATCACGGCAAAACAGAATGAAACCACATTTCCGGCAGGGAGGAAGAGGCATATGGAAAAAATCGGCATTTTTGGCGGCAGCTTCAATCCGCCCCATGTGGGGCATATCCTGGCGGCGGAGCACGCCGCGGAAAAGCTGGGGTTAACCAGGGTTCTTTTGATTCCCTCTGGCGAGGCGCCCCACAAGCACTTAAGCGCCGGTTCCCCCACGTCGGAGCAGCGGCTTCACATGCTGCGCCTGGCGTCCCAGGGCCACCCCTGCCTGGAGGTGTCCGACCTGGAGCTGACCCGGGCAGGCACCAGCTACACCTTCGATACCCTCCTGGCCCTGGAGCAGCGCTTCCCCGGGGCGAAATTCACCCTGCTGCTGGGCTCGGACCAGTTCAGCCTCGTGGGCCAGTGGAAAAACGCCGACGACATCCTGAAAAAAGCCCGCCTGGCAGTGTTCAGCCGGGGCGGAAAAGGGGAGCATGGGCGCATTGCCCTGGCCCGGCAGGAGCTTGCCGCCCGGGGGGCGGAGGTTGCCCTGCTGGAAAATCCCATCACGGAGATTTCCTCCACCCAGCTGCGCCGCCTGCTGGCCTTCGGCTGCGGGGACGAATTTCTGGCCCCCGCCGTGGCCCGCTACATCCGGGAAAAGGGCCTGTATGACACGGCGGCGGATTGGAAGAATCTTCCCATGGAGCAGCTGGAGCCCATTGTGGTCCGCCTGCTCAACCCCAACCGGGTGGCCCATGTGCTGGGCTGCCGGGATACCTGCGTGGCCCTGGCCAAGCGCTGGGGGGCGGACGAGCGTGACGCCGCCCGGGCAGGGCTCCTTCACGACATCACCAAGGCCCTGGACGGCCCCCTGCAATTGACATTGTGCAGCGCTTATGGTAAAATGTTAGACGATTTTTCCAGGAAATACCCCAAAACCCTCCATGCCCTCACGGGCAGCCTGGTGGCGGAGCGAATCTTTGGGGAAAATGATGCGGTGGTTTCCGCCATTTGCAGCCATACTACCGGTAAGGCCAATATGAACACCCTGGAAACCATCGTCTATGTTGCCGACTATATGGAGCCCAACCGGGATTTCCCCGGGGTGGAGCGGCTGCGCGCGCTGGCCTTTACGGACCTGCGTGCCGCCCTGAAGCTGGGGCTGGAAATGACCCTGGAGCACCTGAAAAACCAGGGCAGCGAGGTTTCCGGCCAATCCAGGCAGGCCCTTGATTATCTGAATACCACCTCGTATTAAAGGAGAGAATACCCATGTTAACCCCCAAAGAAATTGCCTATGAAGTCACCAAATGCCTGGATGCCAAGAAGGGCATGGACATCAAACTGCTGAAAATCGCCAAGGTCAGTTCCCTGGCCGACTATTTCCTCATCTGCACCGGCACCTCCAACACCCATGTCAAAACCCTGTGCGACTACGCCGAGTACACCATGGAGCAGCTGGGCGAGCCCATGCTGGGCCGGGAGGGCCACCGGGGAAATTCCTGGGAGCTGCTGGACTTCGGCTCCATCGTGGTCCACGTGTTCACCCAGGAGGCCCGGAAGTTCTATGATCTGGAGCGGCTGTGGGCCGATGCCGAGGAAATCGATCTGAAGGAAATTATTGCCGGGGAATAACCCGGCTTTAGAGAGGATTGTTCGCCATGAACTATGATTTTGCAAACATCGAGGCCAAATGGCACAAGTATTGGCAGGAGCACGACACCTTCCACACCGATGTGTGGGATTTCTCCAAGCCCAAGTACTATGTGCTGGATATGTTCCCTTACCCCTCCGGCGTGGGCCTGCACGCGGGCCATCCCGAGGGCTACACCGCCACGGACATCATGTCCCGGATGAAGCGGATGCAGGGCTACAACGTGCTGCACCCCATGGGCTACGATTCCTTCGGCCTGCCTGCGGAGCAGTACGCCGTTTCCACCGGCCACAACCCCAACGGCTTTACCCAGAAGAACATCGAAACCTTCTCTAACCAGCTGAAGGAGCTGGGCTTCGACTACGACTGGTCCAAGATGGTGGCCACCTCCGACCCCTCCTTCTATAAATGGACCCAGTGGATTTTCAAGAAGCTCTGGGAGAAGGGCTACGCCAAGCGCATCGAAATGCCTGTGAACTGGTGCGAGGAGCTGGGCACCGTCCTGAGTAATGACGAGGTCATCGACGGCAAGTCCGAGCGGGGCGGCTTTCCTGTGGTGAAGAAGAACATGATGCAGTGGGTCATCGACCAGCCCGCCTTCGCCGAGAAGCTGCTGGAGGGTCTGAACGAGATCGACTGGCCCGAATCCACCAAGGAGATCCAGCGCAACTGGATCGGCAAATCCACCGGCGTGGAGGTGGATTTCCAGCTGGTGGGGGGCGGAAGCTTCTCCATCTACACCACCTGTATCGAAACCATCTATGGCATCACCTTCATGGTGCTGGCCCCCGACGGCAAAATCGTCCAGGACCTGATGGACCGCATCCAGAACAAGGAGGAAGTCCAGGCCTACATCGACGAAACCGTGAAGAAGAGCGACATGGACCGCACCGAGCTGAACAAGGGCAAGTCCGGCTGCCGCCTGGAGGGCGTGTATGCCATCAACCCCGTCAACGGCAAGCAGGTAAGCGTGTTCATCGGCGACTTCGTCCTGGCAAACTACGGCACCGGCGCTGTCATGGCCGTGCCCAGCCACGACCAGCGTGACTTTGAATACGCCCAGGTCCATAACATCCCCATGATCCAGGTCATCGAGGGCCGGGACGTGTCCGAATGTGCCTTCGAGAAGCAGGACTACCTGGGCAAGGGCTGTAAGCTGATCAATTCCCAGGAGTTCACCGGTCTGACGGTGGAGGAGGCCAAGGAGGCCATCACCTGCAAGCTGGAAAAGATGGGCGTGGCCAGAAGAAAGAATAACTACCATTTCCGGGAGTGGATTTTTGCCCGCCAGCGCTATTGGGGTGAGCCCGTGCCCTGCGTGTACACCGAGAGCGGCGAGACTGTGTTCCTCCCCGATGAGGAGCTGCCCGTGATCCTGCCCGAGCTGGAGGATTACAAGGGCCGCAACGGTCAGGCCCCCCTGGAGAACGCCACCGAATGGAAGCGGTATGACCATAACGGCATCAAGGGCGTGCGGGAAACCTCCACCATGCCCGGCTCCGCGGGTTCAAGCTGGTACTACATGCGCTATATCGACCCCAAGAACGACAAGGCCCTGTGCGACCCCGAACTGCTGAAGCACTGGCTGCCGGTGGACCTGTATGTGGGCGGCCCGGAGCACGCCGTGGGTCACCTGATGTACTCCCGGATTTGGAACCGCTTCCTGTACGACGAGGGCATCTCCCCCGTGAAGGAGCCCTTTAAGAAGCTGGTGCACCAGGGCATGATCCTGGGCGAGAACGGCATCAAGATGGGCAAACGCTTCCCCCAGTTCGTGGTGAACCCCAGCGATGTGGTGCGGGATTACGGTGCGGATACCCTGCGGCTGTATGAAATGTTCATGGGCCCCCTGGAGGTCTCCAAGCCCTGGAGCACCACCGGCGTGGTGGGCGCCAAGAAGTTCATCAACCGGGTGTGGAACTTCTTCACCGAGCCGCAGAACATCACGGAGGAAAACGACGGCAAGCTCACCAAGATCTACCATCAGACCGTGAAGAAGGTCACAAACGATTTCGAGACCCTGGGCTTCAACACCGCCATCGCCCAGATGATGGTGTTCGTCAACGAGGTCTATAAGAACGGCACCTGCCCCAGGGAGTACGCCGAGGGCTTCATCAAAATGCTCTCCTGCATCACCCCCCACGTGGGCGAGGAGATGTGGCAGCTTCTGGGCCACAACGACACCATCGCCTACGAGCCCTGGCCCACCTACAGTGAGGAAAAGTGCAAGGATGACGAGGTGACCATGGCCGTTCAGGTCAACGGCAAGATGCGGGGCACCGTGCCCATGGCCGCGGATTTGGACAACGACCAGGTGGTGGCAAACGTGCTGGCCGACGAGAAGATTGCCCGGTTCCTGGAAAAGCAGGGCGGCTCCATCGTCAAGACCATTGTGGTGAAGAATAAGCTGGTGAACCTGATCGTCAAGTAAGGGATTCGGGTTATATAAATAAATTGTAAAAACCGCAGATTCTTTCTTGACATTTGGGGAAAGAGCCTATATAATGGACGAAGCCGATAAGGCCCTGAAAGCATCCTGGATTGAGCCGGATGCATCGGAGGGAGGGAAAACCATGTCTGAAATTCGCGTCAAGGAGAATGAGTCTCTGGAAAGCGCTCTGCGTCGTTTCAAGCGCAGCTGTGCCAAGGAGGGCGTCATCGCCGAAGTGAAGAAGCGCGAGCATTACGTCAGCCCCAGCCTGAAGCGTAAGCAGAAGTCCGAAGCTGCCCGTAAGAACAAGAGAAAGTACTACTAATCCCCCTCTTGATTTGTGCTCAAAACCCCTCTGGAGAAATCCAGAGGGGTTTTTGCATGTCCATATGGGATTGTCATACGCAAAAATTGTTGTTTGGCGGGGAGGCCCCGCAGCCAATTCGTTACGCACCCTGGCGGTCAACGCACCACTCCTGGGCCCCTCGACCGGAACAGCTCAGCTATTTTTTGCTTGTTGCAAAAGCCTTCGTAGGGGCGGCTACCAGCCGCCCGCAACGTAACGGAACCGCGTGCTTGGTTGAATGGCATGCAATCCGTACCCATTGTAGGGGAGGCTCTCAGCCTCCCGCCACGCGATGAAACTGAGTGTTCGGTTGAATGGTACCACGTCCGACACAGTACGAATTCGCCCGACCTGGATTTATATTGTGGGTTTGTACCGCGCGGGAGGCTACGAGCCTCCCCTACAGTTTCGTCGGGGTGTTGTACGAATTCGCTCAACCCGGTTCATCATTTCTGGCTTGTACCCCGCGGGCGGCTGGTAGCCGCCCCTACGGTGGCGTGGGCTTTATTTTTCCAATCCATAGGAGCTCACCCGATACCCGGCCTGGGTTTTCATCACCTCCATGCTCAGGTAGGTGAAGGAGTCGGCGTTTTCCGTTTCCAGGAAAGCCAGGGAAACGTGGGCCCACTCGTCCGTCCCTTCCAGCCCCTCCAGGGACCCGATCCATACCCGGCTGGCGTCCTGGGTGTACACATCGGACAAATTCTTGCTGTCACCATAGTAATTGGCCAGCATGGCGATCTGGTTGCCGCTGAAATACCCATCCGCGAAGTCCATAATCGCCTTCTCCGCCTCCGCATTGGCCGATTCGGACAGGGGACAGGTGAAGCCGTCCACAATCTGAGCAAAGGTGGTGCCCCAGCCTTCGGTGGCTTCCACAAAGTATTGGTTGGTAAGCCGGAAGGAGCCCCGGCTCCCCGCGCTCAGGATGGTCACCTCCTTCACCACGGAATTCCAATCGGTGCCCTGGTCTATGCGGAAGGAGTACCGCCCGGTTTCCGGGTCCTGTTGGATGGCGGTGAGGTCGCCGCCCATTTCTGTCCGGGTCTGCTCCATGGCGGTATAGGGCAGCAGCCCGAGGAGGAACTCGATTTTCAGCTCACTCACGGGCAGACTGTCGGAGTATTCAATGGGATAGAGGAATATCCCGCCCACGCCCTCCACCAGCTCCAGCTTGCTGTGGTCGTATTCCATCCGGAAGGCGGGCCAATCCGATGCATGGCTTACGGGATCAAATTGGACAGGCTCGTATTTCAGGCCGCCGGCTTCATAGCGGTAATACCGCTGGCTCCGGCTGCCGTTTTCCGTCACGGTTTCAACCAGCATCTTCCGGCTTTCATCCACCTCCAGGGCCGCGCCGCCGCAGAGGGTGAAGCCGTACTCAAATCGTTCTGTCCCGGGATTCCAGAGCAGATAGTGATAAGGCAGATTTTCCGGGTAGCCACTTACCGCTGCCAGGCCCAAATCGCTATAGCCGTCAAAATTCACATCCCGGAAATCCACATCACTGCGGACAAGCTGCCCCTGCTCATCCTGATAGAAAAGCCCCTGGTTGCACCCCGGGATGTCGCTGGGCAGCTCGTCAATGGGAACCAGGCTGAGGAACATCCCCTCGTTGCTGCCCTGGACGAATTCGGGCAGGTTGCTTACGTCAATGGTCTGCACCACGTTATCGCCCAGTGACACCTGTACCTGCTCAATGGGCCGGGGGTTCCGGGTCTGGGAGGTGACGAAGCTCACACGACGCACGGTCATGTTGGATATTTGAAGGGTGTTGGACAGGGGGATGAAATCGGACTGGACAGCACGGTTCCTCAGCAGATTCAGGCTCACCGCTCCGGTGACCACCACCGCCGCTGCCGCCGCCATGGCTGCAAAGGCGGGCCATTTTTTCTTTTTGGGCGGAATCCGTACCGCTTTCTGGGGATTGCCCACATATTGGGCGGATTCCAGCACATAGCTGTCCTTCACGGCCCCCAGGGCCCGGAGGATCCGTTCTTCCTGTTTCACAGGCAAACACCTTCCTTTTCCAGTAGTGCTTTCAGCTGCCGCCGGGACCGGAGCAGGCTCATCTTCACGCCGCTTTCGGACAGGCCCAGGCTGTCCGCGATTTGCTGAACGGTGCAGAAATACCAGTAGCGCAGCATGAAAATCTGCCGGTTTTTCTGGCTCAGGGCGGCAAGGAACCGGTTTAGCAGCTCTGCCAGCAGCCGGTTTTCCATCCGTTCTTCTTCGCTGCCGCTGCCCACGCATTCCGCCAGCTCCTCCAAAGCCAGCGCCACCTGGCCGCCGCCCCGCTTTTCCGCCCGGTTGTACTTGCACCGGTCCAGGGCCAGGTTCCGGGTGATCTTCCCCAGCAGAGCCGACAGGAGGCCGGGCCGCCGGGGCGGGATAATGGACCAGAGCTTGAAATACGTATCGCTCACGCATTCTTCGCTGTCCGGGTCGTTTTGCAGGATGTTGTAGGCAATGGTATGGCAGTACCGCCCGTACTTCCGGTGGGTCTGGGCAATGGCCTGCTCCGACCGCTCCCAGTACAGGTCAATGATCTGCTGATCTTCCATGGGAGATTCTCCTCTCTTCCTTTCTCAACCTGATAGACGACAAACCAATCCCCCAGGTCACCAGGGAAAAGAAAAATATTTGAAAATATTGTGCTTATCGGGTATACCCAGCAATTGGACAAAATTGTAATTTGGCGGGCAGTGCCCGCGGACAATGGCGCACCGGGCTGGTGTGAAATCCGGGACTCCTGGGTAAAGCCCGGTAACGTTCCTGCGCAGCCACCGTAGGGGCGGCTACCAGCCGCCCGCAACGTAACGGAACCGCGTGCTTGGTTGAATGGCATGCAATCCGTACCCATTGTAGGGGAGGCTCTCAGCCTCCCGCCACGCTATGAAACTGCGTGTTCAGTTGAATGGTACTACGTCCGACACAGTACGAATTCGCCCAATCTGATTCGTTATTGTGGGTTTGTACCGCGCGGGAGGCTACGAGCCTCCCCTACAGTTTCGTCGGGGTGTTGTACGAATTCGCCCAACCCGGTTCATCATTTTTGGCCTGTACCCCGCGGGCGGCTGGTAGCCGCCCCTACGGTGGCGTGGATGTAATTTGTACCCGCCAAATCCCAATTTACCGATGGGACGAATGATCGCACCGGCCCTGCGGTGTTGCCCTAAACGATCCATGGTCCCAAAAGATAACAGCATCGGAGGGGCTTCTTTTTGTCAAGACCGTAGGCTCAGAAGCGTTTTTGCAAGATGCTGAAAATCAAACCCCGAACTTTTAGAGCAACAAAAAATCGGAAATCTGCCGTTTACAAGCAAATTTCCGATTTTGGCAGGGGCACAAGGACTTGAACCCTGAGCCTACGGTTTTGGAGACCGCCGCTCTACCAATTGAGCTATACCCCTATATTGATAAAAGGCGAAGAGCCTGGATGAACTGGTGGGCCTTCAGGGACTCGAACCCGGGACTATCCGGTTATGAGCCGGAGGCTCTGACCAACTGAGCTAAAGGCCCATGGAATCTCGGGTGAACTCATCACCACGCGGGCTATTATATCATGCCGCTCCGGGATTGTCAAGCGTAATTATGGCAAAAAATGAAATCTCCCCGGCGGGCCGGGGAGAAGGGCGTTCATTCAAAATCCGCCATGTCCAGGCAGTCGCCGGAGCGGGTGAGCTGGGACAGTTCGCCGTCCCGGAGCAGGTAGGCTTCGCCGAAGAGCAGGAGGGTGTCGTCGTTCTGGTAGAAATAGCTCCCGTCGGGCAGGGCGAAGAAGGTATTGCCCTGGCTGTCCGGGTAGGTGATGTCCTCAAACAGCCGCAGGCCGTCCAGAATGTTGTCCTTCACCTTCTGGTAGTGGGGCAGGATGTTCACATCGGTGAGCCCCAGGCCGGGCGCGAAGCGCGCAAAGTCCGGGTCGATGCCCTCGCCCTCTTCCTCGGGCTGGACATATACTTCTTCCGCCAGGTTCATGGAGCCGGCGCTGATGCCCATGACGGTGCCATCAAAATCCTCCAGCAGCTCCCGCAGGCCGATTTCCTGGAAGAAGGCGTTTTCGGTGGGTACATGGCCCCCGGCGAGGATGATGAAGTCACTTTCGGCAACCAGCTTCCCGGCATCCTCTGCGTTGGTGCCGTCCAGCACCTGATAGGCGCTGAAGGTGATGCCCGCCTGGGCGAAGGCAATGGTGGTGTCCATGCCAAACGAACAGGTCAGCTCGTGCTGCTCCGGGTCCGAGGCCACAAACAGGGCCCGGGGGAGCGGGGGCAGGGCCTGACGGATCTGGTGGATAAACTGGTTTTCCGGGTTCAGAATGGCCCGGTCAGCCCCGTCCAGATAGGGGCTGCTGGTGATAAAAACGTTCATGGATTGTCCTTTCTGCTAAAAATGCACGCTGGGGAAATATTCCGACACAAAGTCCACCTGGGCTGCCTGGAAGGATTTTCCGTTCAGGTAGTTCAGGGAGCCGGCGTCGGTGGTAAAGGTGAAGGTGAGACGGTAGGAGTACAGCGCCTGGTAGTTCCGGTCAAAGCGCTTGTCCAGTTTGCCGTATTTCCCGTCTCCCAGCAGGGGATGTCCGGCGTGGGCGAACTGGGCCCGGATCTGGTGGGTCCGGCCGGTGATCAGCTCGCACTCCACCAGGGACAGCCCATTGGCGCTGGCCAGGGTCCGGTAGTTGGTCTGGCAGGTTTTGGAGCCGGGCTGGGGGGTATCGGTGACGAACACCCGGTTCTTTTTGGCATCTTTAAACAGATACCCCTTCAGGCTGCCCTCCCGGGGCTTGGGGGTCCCTTCCACAATGGCCAGGTACCGCTTGTCCAGCTCCCGATCCTTGATCTTCTGGTTCATCACCCGCAGAGCTTCGGCGGTTTTGGCGGCGATGACGATGCCGCCGGTGTTCCGGTCGATGCGGTTGCACAGGGCGGGGGTGAAGGAATTCTCGCTCCGGGGGCTCCATTCCCGCTTCTGGTACAGGTAGGCCTGGATGTGGTCGATGAGGGTTCTGCCGTATTCGGCCCCGTCGTGGGGGTGTACTGCCAGACCCGGACGCTTGTCTACCAGCAGAATGTTTTCATCCTCGTAGACGATGTTCAGCTTGGGGGATGCCACGGTGAGGTAGGCGTTGTCCTCCCGGGGCTGGTCGAAGAATTCGTCATTGATATACAGCTGCAGCACATCTCCCGCCTTCAGCCGGGTATCCCGCTCCGCTCTTGCGCCGTTGAGCTTGATGCGCTTGATGCGGATGTATTTCTGGGCCAGGGAGGCGGGGAGCAGGGGAACGGCTTTAGCCAGAAAACGGTCCAGCCGCTGGCCCGCGTCGTTGGCACCGATGGTAAACTCTTTCATGGATCAGTGCCCCGCGTTCATTTCAAAATGCCGGTCGATCCGGTCGGAGAATTCCTGGGCGGCGTTGTAGCCCAGCTTGCGCTGGCGGTTGTTCATGGCGGCCACCTCCAGGATCACGGCCAGGTTTCGTCCTGCGGTGACAGGAATGGTGTTCATGGGCACCTTGACGCCCAGGATGTCCATATACTGATCCTCCAGGCCCAGCCGGTCATAGGCGGCCTGGGTGTTCCAGGGGACGATGTTCACCACCAGGTTGATCTCGTTTTCGGAACGGACGGCGCCCATGCCGAACAGCTTTGCCACATTCACAATGCCGATGCCCCGCAGCTCAATGTAGTTGCGGATGAGCTCCGGTGCGGTGCCGATGAGGGAGGTCTCGGAGACCTTGCGGATCTCCACGGCATCGTCCGCGATGAGACGGTGGCCCCGCTTGAGGAGCTCCAGTGCGGTTTCGCTTTTGCCCACGCCGCTGTCGCCCATGAGCAGCAGCCCTTCGCCGTAGACCTCCACCAGCACGCCGTGGCGGGTGATCCGGGGGGCCAGGGCGGATTTCAGATAGAAGATGATGTTGGAGGCCAGGGTGGCGGTGGCCTCCGGGGAGCGCAGGATGGTGATGGAGTGCTTTTTGGCCATGGCCAGACATTGCTCGTCCACCGGGAAGCTCCGGGCGATCAGCAGGGCAGGGGGCTTGTAGGAGAACAGCTGGTCGAAGATGGTGGCCCGCTCCTGGGGCGTTTTCCTTTGCAGATAGCTGATTTCCACGTTGCCCAGGATCTGCAGCCGCATGGGCTCGAAATAGTCGAAATAGCCCGCGATCTGGAGCCCGGGGCGGGACACATCCTCCACGGTGAGGCGGATGGATTCGTAGTCCGCCGAAGCGTAGGCCACTTCCATCTTGAATTCCTTCACCAGGGCGGACAGGGGAATGCTGTAGGTTTCAATCATATGTGCACCTCCTGCTTGCATCATTCTTATCGGTTTATTATACCAGTCTTCCGGGGAATATCAACCTGTTTTTAGAAATCCAAAAATTTTGCAAAAAAATGCTTGCTTTTTTGGGAAAAGTCTGATATCATATCTAAGCGCCCGAATGGGGTGCCATATGGAAGTATCAATTCGGATGGGAGGTGCAATGAATGGCGAAGTGTGATTTTTGTGGTAAGGGTGTTACCTTTGGTATTAAGGTTTCCCACTCCCACAGACGTTCCAACCGCGAGTGGAAGCCCAATGTCAAGCGAGTGAAGGCAGTCGTGAATGGAACTCCCTGCCATGTGTACGCTTGTACCAGATGCCTCCGTTCCAACAAGGTAGAGCGGGCCGTCTGATTTCTGTGGCATATAAAATGCGCTGCTGGTTTCCGGCAGCGTTTTTTATTATGCTTCCTTGCCAAATTGTAATTTGGCGGGCAGATACGGCAGCGCCCCTTGGCTCTCCCTTTGGGAGAGCTGTCAGCCGAACAGGCTGACTGAGAGGGTGCCACAGTAAGATCATGGAAGCCGAATCAATCAATGCTGACCCTCTCAGTCTGCCCCGTATGGGGCAGCCAGCTCCCCCAGAGGGGGAGCCAAGAGGTGCATCAATTCCGGTACGCCCTATTACAATTTCCCCTTCTGATTTTTTCTTCTTGACATTCTTCGCGGGATTGGCTACAATAGCCCCAGCACAAGCAAATACGTCTTCGGGGTGCCGGACGGATCCGGCTGAGATTGGGCTTTTGGCCCTGACCCGTGAACCTGATACGGTTAATACCGTCGGAGGGAAAGATGAGAATACCATTTCGGTATCGCATTGCACCCAGGCGGGTTTGCAGTGCGAATATTTTTTTGGAGGTATTCTCAATGGAACAATCCCACCGTAAAGTCCGCATGCTGACAGAGGGTGCCGTGTGCATCGCTCTGGCGGAAATTCTCAGCTTCCTGCCCCTGTACAAAATGCCCTGGGGCGGCTCCGTAGACCTGTCCATGCTGCCCATCATCCTGTACTGCGTCCGCTGGGGCTTTGGCCCGGGCATGGTGGCGAGCTTTGCCCACGCCGTGCTGCAGATGCTGTTTGAAGGCGGCATCGCCATCGGCTGGCAGAGCATCATCGGCGACTTCATTGTGGCCTACACGGTCCTGGGCCTGGCGGGCCTGTTCAAGGGCCGCTATTTTTCCGCAACCGTGGTTGCCTGCGCCGCCCGGTTCCTGGTGCACTACGTGGTAGGCGCAACCATCTGGGCCGAGTACATGCCCGAAACCTTCTTCAACATGACCATGACCACCCCCTGGTTCTATTCCGCC
>CAMEWH010000068.1:0-11937 GCA_945940335.1 uncultured Clostridia bacterium
GTCAGCCTGTTCGGCTGACAGCTCTCCCAAAGGGAGAGCCAAGGGGCGCTGCCGCATCTGCCCGCTCAATTACAATTTATCGAATTGACAGTGAATACCGATAGATACAAAAACATCCCCTCTGCTTTTACGGCAGAGGGGATGGATGTAAGGCTGCTTACTTCAGGCCGGCCTGGGACAGCAGAGCGGGAATCTTGGACTCCCAGCCCAGGGACATGATGTGCACGCCCTGGCAGTAGGGCTTGCACTCCCGGATGATCCGGGCGGCGATTTCCACGCCGGTGATACCGGCCTTGGTCTTCTCCTTGTCGGCCTGGAGCTCGGCGATGAGCTCGTCGGGGATGTGGACACCGGCCACGTTGTTGTTCATGAACTTGCACATACCGGCGGACTTGGGAATGATGATGCCCACCTGGACGGGCTTGCCAAACTGCTTGGCCTGTTCCATGAACTTGATGAACTTCTCGGGCTCAAACACAGCCTGGGTCTGGAAGTATTCGGCACCGGCCTTGACCTTGCGCTCCATCTTCACCAGCTGGGCATCCACGGAGTCGGAGCAGGGGGAAACCACCGCGCCCTTGGCGAACTTGGGGGGCTCACCCACCAGGGCGTTGCCGCCCAGGTCCACACCGGTTTCCAGCAGGGAGGCGGTGTGCAGCAAGGACACGGAGTCCAGGTCGAACACAGGCTTGGCCTGGGGATGGTCGCCCAGCTTGGTGTGGTCGCCGGTGAGGCACAGGATGTTGTCGATACCCAGCATGGCGGCGCTGAGCAGATCGGACTGCAGGGCGATGCGGTTGCGGTCCCGGCAGGTCAGCTGGAAGATGGGGTTCAGGCCGGCGTCCTTCAGCACCTTGCAGGTGGCCAGGGACCCTAAGCGCATGACGGAGGACTGGTTATCGGTGACGTTGACAAAATGGACATCGGTGAGGTACTTCTTAGCCTCCTCTACCATGCCGTCGATATGAATTCCTTTGGGAGGGCCGACCTCGGCGGAAACCACAAATTCACCGTTGTCAAACAGTTCAGTAATTCTCATAATTCTATTCGCTCCTCAATTTATTCAGATTCTTTGGCGGCCTTGGTAGCCTCATCCGTATTAAAGTCGTGCAGCTGGGTGGGGCACTTCAGAACATCCAGCCGTCCCTGGGCCTTCAGGCGCGCAATGATGCGCTCCCAGCCGCAGTCCATGTCTGGGCAGACCTCGCATTTGCCGTTGTGGCTGGTGCCGCCGCAGGGGCCGTTGACCAGGCTCTTGGAGCAGGCGGTGATGGGGCAGATGCCGCCGGTGAGATTCAGGAAGCACTCGCCGCACTGGCCGCAATCGTATTCCAACGGGGTGACGCCCTGGAAGCCGGGCAGCTCAATGGTGTCGCAGGCGGCGAATACCTTGTAATCCTCCAGATATTCCGCCACAGTCTGCACGCCGACACCACAGGAAAGCACCAGCACCGCGTCCGCCTCCCCGATGATGCCCAGGCAGCTTCTCAGCCGAAGGGTCAGCTCGGTGGGGTTGCACACATAATCGGTAGTGATGGTGCCGGCGAGCCTGCCGGCTTCCATCAGCGCCTTTTCCAGTGCCTTGGCTTCCTCCTCAGGGAAGCCCACTTCCTTGCAGCCATGGCAGTTGATGACAAAGAAGCTGCCGGAGGTCAGGGAAAGGATCTCATCCTTGGATTTCAGTTTGGTCATTAACATAGGTCTTTCTCCTCCCTCTTATTTCTTCTTCAGAAGGGGCGCCACCAGGCTCTTGCCGTAGGCAATGGTGGACACCAGCGGAATCTTGGAAGAACAGATGTACTCGCAGCACTTGCAGGAGAAGCAGTCCATAATGTTCTCCGCCAGCAGCTTCTCGGCATCGCCCAGCGCGGCGTATTTATAGAATTTCAGGGGCTTCAGCTCCATGGGGCACACATCCACGCAGCGGCCGCACTTGATGCACTCCTGGGGCTCGGTGTGGTCGGCGGCGATGGCAATGATGCCGTTGGAGCCCTTGATGATGGGCACGTTGGTATCACCAATGGGAGCACCCATCATGGGGCCGCCCATTTTCAGCACCACATCATCGCCGGTTACACCGCCGCAGTGGTCGATGATCTCCTGGACGCTGGTGCCCAGCTTCACCAGGTAGTTGCCGGGATTCCTGATGAACTCGCCGGTGACGGACACCACACGCTCGGTCAGGGGCATCCCCTTCTGGATGGCGTCGGAGATGGCCTTGGCGGTGGAGGTGTTGCTCACCACGCAGCCCACATCGGCGGGCAGCTTGCCGCTGGGCACCTGACGGCCCATGACCTTCTTGATGAGCATCTTCTCAGCGCCCTCGGGGTATTGCGTCTTGGCGGCGCAGATGCGGATATTGTCGTAAGGAGCAACCTTTTCTTCCATCAGGGCGATGGCGTCGGGCTTGTTGTCCTCGATGAGGATCACGCCCTCGGGCGCGCTGACGGCCTTCATCATGGCCCGCAGACCGAACACGATGTCGTCGGCGTATTCCAGCATCACCCGATGGTCGGCGGTCAGGTAGGGCTCGCACTCGGAGCCGTTGATCAGCACGGCATCGATGGGCTTGCCGGGCTTCAGCTTGACGTAGGTGGGGAAGGTAGCGCCGCCCATGCCCACGATGCCCTTCTGCTTGACGATGTCGATGATCTCGTCGGGCGTCAGCTCTTCCAGGGGCTTATTCGGCACCACGGATTCGTGGAGGGTGTTCTTGCCGTCGTTTTTGATGACCACGCTCAGCACGCCGGGGCCCTTGTTGGGATGGGTGTGGGGCTCCACCGCCAGAACGGTGCCGCTGACGCTGGAGTGAACGGGAGCGCTGATGAAGCCGGCCTGCTCACCGATGACCTGGCCCACCTTCACATAGTCGCCGGGCTGAACCACGGGGGCAGCCGGGGCGCCGATGTGCATGGACAGGGGAAGAATCACGGTGTCGGGCTCGGGGAATTTCTGCAGGGCCAGGTGCTCGGTGTACTCCTTGTTCTCGGTGGGGTGCACGCCGCCGTAGAAGCCCTCGTACCGCTTGGCACGGGCTGCCTCTACATAGGCCTTGATCTCATCCACATTGCAAACGGAGTAGTCCCGCAGCTGGACGGGCTGATCCAGGAATTCCCTGGTGCGGCCCTGCTTTTCCAGGCGCTGATAAATCTTCTCCCAGGCGCAGTCCTTCTTGGGGTCGATTTCGCACTTGCCGTTCTTGGCGCCGCCGCACTGGCCGTTGACCAGGCTCTTGGTGCAGTCCACAATGGGGCAGATGCCGCCGGTGATGTTCAGATAGCACTGGGCGCAGGCGCCGCAGGTCTTCTTGGTCAGGGCCATGCCATGATGGCCGATGTAATTCAGGGAGTTGGTCGCGGTGAATACGGGGACGGACTCCAGGTCCGCAACGGTCTGCACGCCCAGACCGCAGGAGACGACCACCACATTCTCGGTGCCCTCGGGGATGATCCCCGCCAGCTTCTTCTCGGTTTGGACCTTGTTGCAGAGGAAATCCACCTTGACGGTGCCGGTGATGTGCTTGCCCTGCTCCTGGGCAATGGTCACAAATTCGTCACATTCCGGTTCCTGGGTGGTGTCGAATTCCTTGAAGCACTTGTTGCAGGCAACCACAAACAGGTTATCCTTCCCCGCAAGCAGCGCTTCCAGCTCTTCCTTGCTCTTTAACACATACTTGGTATAATCCACCAAATACCACCTTCTTATCGTTTTGTTCTTCGTTTGTACGCAAACGACTACATCATGGATTATATCATACACTCCACACAAATGTCCAGTATTTCCCAAGCTTTTTTTCGGCATTTTTGTTGTATTTCCCCGGTATTTAGTTAGCATATGCTAATAATCATGCCGCAGCATCCCATGCCTTTCGATTTGACGCAGTAACCATATAAATTGTAATTTAGCTACCGGAACCGACGCACCCCTTGGCTCCCCCTATGGGGGAGCTGGCTGCCCCGTAAGGGGCAGACTGAGAGGGCAACACAGTTTGGATTTAAAGCTGTTGCTATCTTTCCTGCGACACCCTCTCAGTCAGCCTGTTTGGCTGACAGCTCTCCCAAAGGGAGAGCCAAGGGCGCTGCCACACCAGCCCGTCAAATTACAATTTGTGCTTATCGGCTTTAATCAGCTACTCGCTAAATTGTAATTTTACGCACCAACGGGACGGGAAATACTTTCCCCGGGGGGAAGGTATTTCCACCGTTCCATCACACCGCCAAATTACAGTTTTCCTGTTTGCTGAGCCAAGCCGATATGCATATTATTTTATGTGCATATCGGTTTGACTCAGCATTGCGGCAAATTGTAATTTGTACAAAACCAATCCAGGTTTTGGCAGGGAACGTCTTTTGTGTTTTTGCATATGAAGCAGCGCCGTATAATGGGATACGGCGCTGCTTCATGTTGAACCTTATCTTCTTAGGGCTTGCTGATGAATTATCGTTAGTACAGATATCACACCAGTAAGAATAGTATTTTCAGTAGATCCTATTTAATTCCTAATATCCTCTTGCTAACAGGTAACCCTCAACCATTCCTAAAAAAAACGGCGTTAATGTAATAATTAAACCTACCACAGCAAATCCTCTACCACGCATTTTTCCATTTTTTGTATGCGACATACCAACAAATGAGAAAATCATAGCAAGCCAATATAATATAACAGAAATATTCCCATTAAGGAATAACTGTAATATAGCCATTATAAATCCCACAACTGCCATACCACTAGTTCGTGGCTCTTCTATTTCTTTCTGCTGGGTATTCACATACACTACAGGTGGTTGTTGGTGGTTCTCAAATTCTATACCGCAGTTCTCGCAAAATCCATTTTCATCTAGTTCATTTCCGCAATATCTACAATACATAGATAGCCCCCCATAAATATAGTCACTTGTAGCCAATAGAAAACTAGAAATGATACTTTTTCATCAATTACAATTC
This sequence comes from uncultured Clostridia bacterium, assembly GCA_945940335.1. Taxonomy (GTDB): domain Bacteria; phylum Bacillota; class Clostridia; order Oscillospirales; family Oscillospiraceae; genus Faecousia. The sequence continues at coordinate 4,945 of CAMEWH010000068.1, forward strand.
TGCCATTGGCTACAATTAGGTTTGAAATTTTACCGTGTTTCTACAGAGTACAAAGAATGGCAGTTTGTCTTTTCTAAATAGACAAGCTTATAACCCCTAACCGACATTTTGTATTTAACCTATAAACACTATATTTTTCAAACTTTTTATGAAAAATACGAATTCCACTGTAAGTTTTATAGCCCGCGAACGCAACCAAATATTTATTTCGTAGCGTTCGCTGTTTATCGCCTCATTTTTTTGTCTATGATACCCGAAAGCTCAACCAAAAGCAACAACTTTTTGACATTTATTCATAGATTGTTTATGATAGGGCTTTCTGATGAATTATCGTTAGTCCGGATATGCACCAGTAAGAATCGATTTTACAGTAGACCCTTAGTTATCGGTTTTAATAGGCCGATCGTGAAATTGTAATTTGACGAACACGTCACCGTAGGGGAGGCTATTAGCCTCCCGCCAGGTTTCGTTTTTGAGTGTTCGGTTGAATGGGAAAATGTTGGACATGGATACGAATTCGCCCAACATGATTGCCTTTTGGGGGCTTACACTGCGCGGGAGGATACTATCCTCCCCTACAGTAGCATGGCAATCATCGTTCCCTGGTTCCATGCAACGTACCGTCAAATTACAATTTAGCGGGGTTGCTGAGCAAAGCCGATAAGCACCTTACAATTTATCACTTTGCTGGGTCAAGCCGGCAGGAACAAAACATTTTTTATCCCGGCGACAAAAAACGGTTGAATTTCTGAAAAACATCTGCTATAATACCCTCAATCAAACATGCAGGATTAGTTCATTGGTAGAATGGTCGCTTCCCAAGCCACAGAGGCGGGTTCGATTCCCGTATCCTGCTCCACCGCAAAACGACTTGCTTCGGCAGGTCGTTTTTCTGTTGCCCAAGAATTATCGTTGTATTTCAGCGGTGGATTGTGCTATAATGACTCTATATTTTCATTCTCCGGCCATGCTGTCAGGAAAGGAACATTCACAACATGGATAACATGAAGGAACTGGTGGACCGGCTGAACCGATACCGGGACGCCTATTACAATCAGAACGAAAGCCTGGTTTCCGACCAGGAGTACGACGCCCTTTTTGATGAGCTGGCGGCCCTGGAGCAGGAAACCGGCATTGTGTATGCAAATTCCCCCACCGCCACCGTGGGCTTTGCCGCCGTAAGCAAGCTCCAAAAGGTTGCCCACAACCATCCCCTGCTGTCCCTGGGGAAAACCACGGATATCGGGGAATTTTCCGCCTATTTTGAAGGGAAACCCCTGAATCTCATGGGCAAAATGGACGGTCTCACCGCCTCCCTTCTCTACCGGGACGGGCAGCTCGTCAGCGCCGAAAGCCGGGGCAACGGCGAGGTGGGCGAGGACATCACCCACAACGTCCGCACCTTTGTGAACCTGCCCCAGCGCATCCCCTTTGCCGGGGAGCTGATCCTGGACGGAGAGTGCATCATCACCTATCCAACCTTCCGGGCCATCATCCAGCGTGAAAACACCGAATACAAAAATCCCCGGAACCTGGTCAGCGGCACCGTGCGCCAGCTGGACAGCCGGATCGCCGCCGGCCGAAATGTGCGCTTCATCGCCTGGAAGCTCCACAGCGCCCGGGACGAGAAGGGCAATTCCATCCCCGAAGCCGGCACCTACAGCGCCTCCTTCGCCTTTCTGGCCTCCCTGGGCTTTGAAGTGGTGCCCCACCGGTCCATTCCCAACTGCTTTGACTCCGAGCAGGAGCGTCAGGCGGCCCTGAACCAAGAGATGGAAGACTTGCAGCAGCAGTGCGCCGCCCTGGGCTACCCCATCGACGGCATCGTGGGCTCCTTCGACGATGTGGCCTACGGTGTCAGCCTGGGCAGCACCGGCCACCATCCCAAACACTCCCTGGCCTTCAAATTCTACCAGGACCGGAACGAGACGGTGCTGCGCCAGATCGAATGGAGCACCAACCGCACCGGCCAGGTGAACCCCGTGGCCATCTTCGACCCGGTGGAAATTGACGGTACCACCGTCTCCCGGGCTTCCCTGAACAACGTAAGCATCATCAAGGAGCTGGAGCTGGGACTGGGAGACACCATCACCGTGATCAAAGCCAACCAGATCATCCCCATGGTCACGGACAACCTGACCCGCTCAGCAAATTACGCGTTTCCCACCCACTGCGGCAGCTGCGGCGAGAAGCTGGAGCTGCGCAATGACAATGGCCGGGAAATGCTCTACTGCGTGAATCCCCGGTGCCCCGCCATCCGCCTGGATCAGATCACCTATTTTGTCAGCCGGGATGCCATGAACATTATGGGATTGTCCCAGGAACGGCTGAGCGTCCTCATTGACCGGGGCTTCGTCCGGGACTTTGCCGACATCTACCATTTATCGGAGCACCGGCAGGAGCTGGAGGAGCTGGAGCGCTTCGGCAAAGACAGCGTGGAGAATCTGCTGTCCTCCATTGAAGAAAGCCGCAATTGCCGTATGAGCAATGTGCTCACCGCCATCGGCATCCCCAACATCGGCAAGAACAACGCCAAGCTTCTGGCCGCCCACTGCTTTGCCGTCAAAAAGGGGAATCCTCTGGAAACCTTCCTGGAGCTGGCACAGCGGGAGTTCGACTGGACGGTGCTGGACGGCTTCGGGGAAGTGATGAGCGCCGGCATCAACCGGTTCGTCAAGGAAAACCTGAACCGCATCCGGCCCCTGATCGACCTGCTCAACATTGCCGACGAGACCCCCCGCGAGGAAGCCTCCGCCGGGCTGGCCGGACAGACCTTCTGCATCACCGGCAAGCTGAATCATTTCCCCAACCGGGACGCTTTGGTGGAGCAGATTGAAAAGCTGGGGGGCAAGGTGGTCACCGGCGTCAGCGCCAAGACCAATTACCTCATCACCAACGACAAGGATTCCGGCAGCAGTAAAAACCAGAAAGCCGCCAAATTCGGCACCAAAATCATCTCCGAAGCGGAATTCCTCGCCATGTGCGGTCAGCCATAAGGTATTATTATGAAAGCAAAAAGAATTGCCCAGTTGGGGCTGCTCACCGCCATCGCCCTGACCATTTTCATGATTGAAGCCCAGATCCCGCCCCTGGTTCCCATCCCGGGGGTGAAGCTGGGGCTTTCCAACATCGTCACCGTATTCACCGTGTTCACCATCGGCCCGGGGGCAGGGGCGGCGGTACTGATTTGCCGGATTTTCCTGGGGGCGGTGTTTGCCGGAAATTTCAGCACCATCCTCTATTCCGCCTCCGGGGGCGCCTGTGCCATTCTGGTGACCATCGGACTGCGGAAAATTCTGAAGGAAAACCAGCTCTGGGCCGCCGGTTGCCTTGGTGCCATGGCCCACTCCGTGGGGCAGATGATCGCCGCCATTGCCATCACCCGGACGGCAGGATTGCTGGTGTATCTGCCGGTGATGATCGTTATCAGCATTTTCACCGGCCTGTTTACCGGCCTTTGCGCCCAGTATCTGGTGAAACGGGGAGGAAAACTATGGAAAACTATTTTCAGATGAATCTGACCCGGCAGCAGATCGATGCCATTTCCAATTTGGGTCTGGCCCACATCGGTGACGGCGTATGGGAGCTGCTGTGCCGGAGCTGTCTGTGCGCCAGGGGAGAAAAAACCGTGGGCCAGCTCCACCACGACACCATTGCCATGGTAAAGGCTCCTGCCCAGGCGGAATATGCGGACCGCCTCCTGCCTCTGCTGACGGAGCAGGAGGCCGCCTACTACCGCCGGGGAAAGAATTCCCACGTCCACGCCGTGCCCAAAGGTGCCACCCCCGCCCAGTATGCCAAAGCCACGGGCCTGGAAGCCCTGTTCGGTGCGCTGTACCTTGCCGGGCAGACAGAGCGGCTGAATGAACTGTTCCACGCCGTTACCGACGAAACGCCACCGTCGGAATGAGGGATATTGGGCATCAACGCACCGAAACCGCCCCTTGGCTCCCCCTCTGGGGGAGCTGGCTGCCCCGCAAGGGGCAGTCTGAGAGGGTTTTTGCCGACTGCGGTACCCTCTCAGTCAGCCTGACGGCTGCCAGCTCTCCCAAAGGGAGAGCCAAGGGCGGTGCGAAAAATTCTGCTTTCCTTAAGGAGGGCTGTGATGTTAACCTACGAGTTAAAAAAGGCCCCCGGGGTGCCGCTCTATGAGGCCCTTTACCGCTGCATTCGCCAGGACATTCTGGACGGGAAGCTGAAGCCAGGGGAGAAGCTGCCCTCCAAGCGGGCCCTGGCCCAGCATCTGGAGCTGGGAAAAATCACAGTGGAGGCCGCCTACGCCCAGCTGCTCTCCGAGGGCTACATCTGCTCCCGGGAGAAGGTGGGCTTTTTTGTGGAAACGGTGGAGCGTCCCGCTCCGGTGAGTCCCCAGCTCCCCCGGGTTAAAGCGGCGAGGGCGCCTTCCGTTCCGGCGCTGGACCTCACCGCCAACGGCACCGGTCATTTCCCCTTCACCGTCTGGAGCCGGCTCCAGCGGGAGGTGATTCTGGACTACGACCGCCAGCTCCTGCTGCCCCTTCCCAACCAGGGAATCCCGGAGCTGCGCAGCGCCATTGCCGGACATCTGGCCGCCTTCCGGGGCATGACCATCGACCCGGAAAACATTCTCATCGGCGCGGGCACGGACTTTCTGTATAATCTGCTCATCCAGCTTCTGGGCCGGGACAAAACCTACGCCGTGGAGGAACCGGGCTACGGAAAGATCCGCCAGATCTACGCCGCCAGCGGCGTGGGCTGCATCAGCGTGCCCATGGACGCGCAAGGGGTATGCCCCGGGGCGCTGCAGGATGCCCAGGTGCTTCACATCTCCCCTTCCCATCATTTCCCCACCGGTCTGGTCACACCCCTGAGCCGCCGCCAGGAGCTGCTGGCCTGGGCTGGAAACACCAACTGGATCATCGAGGACGACTACGACTCTGAATTCCGGTTCACCGGCCATCCCCTGCCCGCCCTGCAGAGCATGGCCCCGGAGCGGGTAATCTACATCAACTCCTTCTCCAAAAGCCTTGCCCCCTCCATCCGCATCAGCTATGTGGTGCTGCCGGAGGCGCTGATGGAACAGTTCCGCAGCCGCCTGGGCTTCTACGGCTGCACGGTGCCCAGCTTCGAGCAATACACCCTGGCCAGGTTTTTAAGCGGCGGGCATTTTGAAAAGCACATCAACCGGATGCGCCGGTTTTACCAGAAGCGGCGCAACCTGGTGATCGAAGCCCTGTCCCACTGCGCCGCGGCAGACAAGCTGACCATCATGGAGCAGGACGCGGGACTCCACTTTCTTTTGCAGGTGGATACCGGGTGGTCCGACGCCCGCCTCACCGGCTGGCTCATGGACCTGGGCATCCGGATACAGCCCTTAAGCAGCTTCTACCACGCCTCCGACCCCGGGGACCTCCACTGCCTGGTGGTGAATTATTCCGGCCTGGAGGAGAAGCAGCTGGAGGCCGCTTTGCAGCGGCTGGAGCAGGCCATGAAAAATCCCTAGTCCCGCTTGCATTCCGGCAGCGTAACCTTTATAATGAGTGCATACTTCGGATGGTAAATTATAATTTGGCGGGCAGTGCCCGCGGCCAATGGCGCACCGGGCTGGTGTGAAATCCGGGACTCCTGGGCAGCGCCCGGTAACGTTTCTGCACAGGAAAAATGACGCATTATCCAATCACGGCGTGCAAAAACGAACCGAGCGGTACCCAGGAGTGTAACGACAACAGACCAGCCGAGCACGCATTGGGGTGAAGCGCCCTGCGCTTCAAATTACAATTTACATCCCATGATTACAAACCAAAGGAGGGAAAACGTATGCGGCTCAGTCAGGCGGCCTATCGGGGGTGCCTTTTGGGAATGGCTGTGGGCGATGCCATGGGTTATCCGGTGGATTCCCTGCGGCTCAGCGAAATCCGGGAAAATTACGGCCCAAACGGGCTTCTGGGCTACGACCTGGTGAACGGTTACGCGGACGTGACCTCCTATACCCAGCTGGCGGCTTTCACCTGCAACGGACTGCTCATCGCCCTGACCCGGGGACAGATGATGGGCAGAATGGCCCCACTGGTAAAATATGTAGGACTTTCCAGCCGGGAATGGCTGGCCTCCCAGCGCCCCTGGGGGCGGCCGGAGCGCACCTTCTGCTGGCTTCTCCGCCGGCCGGACATCTGCCGCCGCTACTGCATGGACACCCGGATGCTGGATACCCTGAGCCGGGAAAATCTGGGCACCCCGGAGACCCCGGTGAATTCCTTCACCACCCCCGGCAGCCTCACCACCGCCATCGGCGTGGGTCTTTTTCATCACCCGGACCGGATGAAGCAGCCGGAGCTGGACCGGCTGGGGGCGGAAACCGTGGCGCTGACCCACGGCGGTCCGCTGGCCTTCCTCACCGGTGCGGCCCTGGCCCATATGATCAGCCGCAGCCTGTACGAGCCCAGGCTCCCCCTGCGCCAGCTGGTGCAGGAGACGGTGCAGATGCTCTGCGCCCAGTTTGCCCGCCAATATCCCGCCCAATGCAGTGAGCTGACCACCCTGCTGCGGCTGGCGATCGCCATGGAGCATGACGTGAGCCTGGCCACCTGGGACGTGATGGAAAAGCTCCACTGCGACAGCGCCGCCCAGGTGCTGGCGGGAGCGGTGTACGCCTGTCTTGCCGGAGGAGAGGAATTCGACTCCGCCATGATCATTGCCGTGAACCACTCCGGCCGAAGCTCCGCTGTGGGCGCGGTGGCCGGTGCCCTGCTGGGCCTGCGTCAGGGAGAAGCCGCCCTGCCGGAATTTTACCTGGAATGCCTGGAGCCCGCCGATACCCTCCGGGAGCTGGCCGACGATATGTGGACCGGCTGCCCCATGGAGCAGGGCAACCGCCTGTTCGACGCAGACTGGGACCACAAATACATCCACGGCGGGAAATAACCCGCCGTTGCGTTGTCGGTTTTGTAAACACATTGACGAATTGTAATTTGGCGGGCAGATACGGCAGCGCCCCTTGGCTCTCCCTTTGGGAGA